>NZ_LHVN01000019.1:0-580830 GCF_001269815.1 Pseudomonas sp. P1.31
CTTTTCAGGATTTCATCCAAGACTTCAACCACCACCGACCGCATACCGCGCTGGGCATGAAACCACCGGCATCTGTCTATAGCCCGTCGATACGCGCTTATCCGGGTTACTTGCCTGCGCTTGAATATGGTTCCGATGTTGAAGTGCGCAAGGTTCGGTCAAATGGGGAAATCAAATGGAAAGGACAGCTGATTTTTCTAGGAGAGGCTCTGATTGGAGAGGACATCGCGCTGAAGGAGGTGGCTGATGATGCTTGGGAACTGTATCTTTGCAGCCACTGTTTAGGCAGGCTTGAAAGGGGCGCCAAACGCGTTTCAAGCCTGTAAAGGTGTAAACGATGTCCCCGGTCTAATTTGTAAAGGATGTACCGGTCTCTACAGTGAGGGGCTTTTAAGCTGTGCCTCAATCGACCTGAAAAAACCGAGTCGATGCTGGATTCGCCAAAGCAAGTCCAGGTCGGCGTACCTCTCAAATATCCCCCAATCAGTTCCCTCTCCCTCAGGGAGAGGGCTAGGGTGAGGGGCTCTTAAAACGACACCTCCGCCGGCTGCGACAACCGCAGCACCGACAAATCCCCGGTAATACGCTTATACGCCAACCGAATCGCCTCGATATCGCTGCCACGTTTCGCACTGTTCTCATGCAAAATCACAATGACTTTAGTGCTCAAACGCTCCGGCTCCTTCGCGCCTTTATCGCTCCACTGCCCATAGGCATCAAGTACCGTGAAGCCATCGGGAAACCGCGGCGTCACTTCCTTGTCGAGAAACTCGCGCCAGCGCGCCGGGCTGACCGCGCCTTCCTTGCGATCGATCGATCCCACCGAGAAGTACAACTCAGTGCGCAACCACTGCGCCTGCGCCGGCCGTGAGGCATCGCCTTGCAGGGTTGAACTGGCGGGATCGTGGGTGTGAACGGAAGCAGGAGGAGGGCTGGCGCAACCGGCGACTGCGACGAGCAGTGCCGCCAGTAAAAGACGTTGAGGCATGGAACATCCTTATTGATGATTGAGCGAACCCGGCGAGTATAAGGTCGCCGTTTCACCGTCAATAAAGACCTAAAAAGCAGGCTGCTAGGCGCTTCCGGAATAACCCTTGGGTCGCTGCGCAACGAACGATCCGAAAGCCTGTAGGAGCTGTCGAGTGAAACGAGGCTGCGATCTTTTGATCGTGTTTTTTTTACAAGACAAGATCAAAAGATCGCAGCTTTCCGCAGCTCCTACAGGGGCATCATGGTGGGGGCGATGCCAACGCAATCCCGGCCGCTCCCAGCCGTTTGAGAATCTCGAACAAAAGATCACTCTTGGTCACCCCGACAATCCGCGGGCTGCCGACATAACCGGTCACCGTCAGCGTAATCCCGTCCGGCGACAACTTGCTGAAGCGCACGAACGACGCCGGTTTTTCGAGGATGGTTTCGTTTTCGTGGTAGGTGTTCAGCAGCAGATCCTTCACTGCCTCAGGATCGATATCCAGCGGAAACACCAACTCCAGCGACGCGACACCCTGAGCGCTGCCGCCCAGCGTGACGTTGCGCAGATTCTGCGAGATCAACTGCGAGTTCGGCACGATCACAATCGAGCGATCGCTGAGCTGAATTTCGGTGGCGCGCACGTTGATCCGGCGGATATCACCCTCGACGCCGCTGATGCTGATCAAATCGCCCACCTTCACCGGCCGCTCGGTCAGCAGAATCAGACCGGAAACAAAGTTCTTCACGATCTCCTGCAAACCAAAACCGATGCCCACCGACAACGCACTGACGATCCACGCCAGGTTCGTCCACTGCACGCCCAACGACGACAGCGTCAGCAGAATCACGAACGCGTAACCGATGTTGGAAAACAGCGTGCTCAGTGACGCGCACATCCCCGGATCCATGTCGGTCTTGGGCAGGAATTCATTGTCGAGCCACCGGCTCAGGGCGCGGATCAGCCAGATACCGATCAACAGCGCGAGTACCGCGTTAAGCAAATGCGAAGGGACGATGTTGAACTTGCGCAACCCGGCACCGCCGAGGATCGCCATGATGTTGGTCGCCAACTGCCCGAGCGTGGTGCCGATGCCACCGACAAACAACGCGATCACCGCCAGCAGCAACAGCGCCGCGCGGCTGAAACCGGACAATAGAATGGAGATCTGATCGAGGCGCCGATCGCCTATTCCCAGCAACTGTTTGAGCGCCTTGCCGCTCGCATGCTTGGGCGAGAACGCGTATTCGCAGCCGTCCTTGATCACCTGAATCAGCAAGTAAAAACCCGACAGCACAATGTAGGCCCAGACCACTTCATAGGTGATGAAACGGGCCAGCGATACGTAACCGGTGAGCAGCGCAATCGCCGAGACGAACATCGAAATACTGGCGATGGTGTACATCACCCCGGCGAACGTACTGTTCGCTTGCGTGTCATTGGCGGCGACCAACGCTTTGCGCACCTTGCCGACGCGCAGCAGCAGTGTCACCACAATCACCATGACCACAATCGATGTCACGCCGCGCCCGGTCAGAACGATCTGACTGCTCATGCCGGTGGCGTTGCACACCTGCACCAGCGTCACCAGCACCAGCAATGTGCCGGAAAGGATGCGTGGGAAGCGCTTCAGTGCTTGCGCGACCTGATCATGAATGGCCGGCAAGCGCCACGATGGATGATCGATCGACAACAGCGCACGGCTCAGCCCGGTAATCAGTACGCAGGCGTACACAGCCTTCTCGAATTCCTCGGAAAACGTCGACAGCACCGGCGTCAGCGGCGCGTGACGGGTGAGCGCGTAATACAGCACATGCAAGGCGAGGGCGGTGGTCGCAATCGTCGCCAGCGCCGAAGCAAAAGCCAGCGCACTGCGGCGCAAACGACCTTCCGGCATGCGGTGGATGCAAACCCAGGTCAAGCCGCGCTCGGCCAGACGACGGCCGAACGTCCACACCACTAGTGCCAGCGCGAGCAACACCAGCGTATAAAAATACCGCCCCGGCGCCCACACCGTCGCCCAGGTGTCAGAAACTTGATCAACGAAAAAACTGAAACGCTGCCGATCATCCCGCGAAGGATTGACCAGCGGTGCCCAGAAGTCCGGGTTCAACACACTCAGGGTGCCGAGCGTCAACTCGCTTTCAAGCAATGTGCGGCGGATGCCGGCGATCTGCGTGATCAGATCCGCCGCACTTTGCTTCAGCGCCGCCAGACTTTTCAGTGTGCCGTCGACTTTGTTTTTTTGCTCCGTCAGCGTCGCTCGCTGGGCGACTATATCCGCTTGCTCGGCGGCGATCTCGGTGTCCGGCGCTGCGCCCAAAACGCCCAGTTGCACGGTCAGTTGCGCCTGTTGCGGTAACAACGCCGCCGACAATTTATCGACGTCCAAAATGAACGCCTGCACCCGATCCTGTGGGCCTTCGAGCTGGTTGTAATTGTTCGCGGCGGAGATTTGCTGTTTCAGGCCATCGAGGCGTTGTTGCAGGGCTTGCAGGTCACTTTGCGAAATGACCGGGAGCGGCGCGGCGGCGGTCGCGGCAGGTGCTGGCAGATCGGCGGCCCACAGCGATGGACTGCCGGCGGTGAGCAGCATGAATGCGATGAGAAACAACGACTTCAACGTGTTGCGCATGGGACAGACCGACTCTCGATGAACACACAGTCTAAGAGGTTAGGTGATCAGGCCGGTCGAGGGGAAAAAGTTTCAGGGCGGCCCACTTGCCGACGAGGACGGGTGTGCCGTGTGAGGCCTTGCGGTGCAGCAGGTGATGGCCTGAATCGAGCTGACAGTGGCCGCTTCTGCAGCGACTCACTGTCAGCATGATAAGCGACTGCTAAGACATCTCAGGCCCTTCGAGATGGTAAACCGTGGGTTCTGCGGAAAAGTAATCTTCCAGACCCTGCATGAACAGCCGATGGTCTTCACTCGCTTCGAAGCCTGGCGTGTGATCCTCAAGTGATTGCCATTTCACGATCAGATTGAAAACGTCAGCGGTTTCGATCCCTTGCGCGAGCACGTGGCCCTTGTAGCCCTTGGCACGCATGAGCAACGGCGCGACCTCGGCAAACGCCGTTCTGAACCTTTCAATGTGTTGTTGGTGTATGGGAAGTACAGCGATCTCATAAATCATGCGATGTTCCTCGGGAAGGACTGAAACGATTTGAAGTTCACACTGGCGTGACGATCGAGGGCGTAACGTCGATCACGATCTTTCCTTGAACACCGTTGTTGGGCGTCTCAAGCAATTTGTGAGCGAGGGGCAGGTCGGCGAGTGAAAAGACCGCGCCAACGTGTGGGCGCAGCTGTCCGCGCGCGACCAGTGCGCTCAGCTCATCCAGCTTGCCGCGGTTCTGGCGGGTGAACACGAAGTGGATACTGGCGTTCTTGCCCCAGGCCTGAACGAGGTTTTGCGGTTGGGCGATGTCGACAATCGTCACGATACGACCCAGTTGCGCGAGTGCGTCCGGGCTGCGCGACAGCGTGTTGCCGCCGATGGTGTCGAACACCACATCGACCCCGTGGCCAGCCGTTTCGCGAAGGATGACGTCAACGTAGTCCTCTTTTTCGTAGTCGATGACGGTGTCGGCACCCAGGCTCAGAGCGAACTCGACATTGGTTTCACGCACGGTTGTGAACACTCTGGCGCCCATCGCTTTTGCCATTTGGATGGCCACATGCCCGACGCCGCCAGCGCCGCCGTGCACGAGGATACTTTCGCCGACTCGCAACGCCGCCCGGGTGACCAATGCCTCCCATGCCGTCCCGCCCACCAGCGTCAGACTTGCCGCCTCGAGATGGCTCAACGAAGGCGGTTTCTTGCCGATGATGGTTTCGGCGGCGACGTGGTACTCGGCGTAGCTGCCCGCACCGTCGAATATCTGCGGGGTGTACCAAACCTCGTCCCCTGGAGTGAACGCCGTTACTCCTGGCCCGACCGCTTCGACAACGCCCGACACGTCGTGGCCGGTAATGCTCGGCAGCGATACCAGATCGGGATAATCGCCACGGCGGATCTGGTAATCCAAAGGATTGATGGAAGTCGCGTGGACTCGAACCAGCACTTGGCCCGCCTGCGGCAAGGGTTTGGGCACGTCGTGCAGCTCGAACGCGTCAGGGCCTCCGAAGGCTTTTAGCAACATCGCTTTCATGGTGTTTCCTCATATCTACAAAAAGGGATATCGAGATATCTCGATATATTGCGGTAAAAAAATCTACAGCTCTTTTCCTATGATCTCGGCCAGAACACTGATGGTTGCTTCATTGCGTTTGTAGTACGTCCACTGACCGATGCGCCTGACTTCGACCAGGCCCACACGTTGCAGAGTCGCCAGATAACCCGACACCGTTGACTGAGACAGCCCGATGCCTTCTTGAATGCTGCTGACGCAGACTCCAACCGTGTGAACGTCGCCCTCGTCCTGCGCGGGGAAGTTCTTCACGGGATCCTTGAGCCCCTTCAGGATTTGAAGGCGGGTAGGGTTTGACAGCGCTTTGAATATTTCGAGTAAGTCCATGCGCCGAGGATATCGAGATTTATCGATATGTCAATGCGATGTTCGATGAGTTTTTTTGATGACGCGCCGGAACACAAAATCTTCAGGGCAGAAGGTGGAGGAGTTGTGGATCAAGCGCGTCAGCCCCTATTTCCAGCAGCGCGAGGGTGACCGGTAATTTGAAACGCCGCCGCCCGGCGCTGCCTGGATTCAAATACAGCCGATCGCCGCGCCATTCGATCAAGGGTTTGTGCGAGTGGCCGGTGATGATGATTCGGGTGTGGCCATCGAGAAGGGCGGGAACATCTGCGATGTCGTGGGTGAGCAGAGTTGGCCAGCCGTTGAGGTTGAGGGTGAGGTGGTCGGGGAGGTCGGTGGCCCAAGGCAGGTTCAGGTCGTTGTTGCCGCGCACGGCGTGAACCGGCGCGATTTGCGCCAGTTGGCTGAGGATGTCAGCGCTGCCGATGTCGCCACCGTGGAGGATCAGTTCGACGCCCTCGATCGCGGTTAACGCTTCGGGGCGCAGGAGGCCGTGAGTGTCGGAAATGATGGCGATTTTCATGGAGGAGAGATTAGCAGGGTTGGTCTGGATGGCGGTGTTCAGCCGAAAATGCCAGAGTGCGCCTACGCCCCTTTAATGATCTGCCAAGGAACTTGCAATGCCCGCAGGAAAACGTGAACTGGCGCGCATCGAGCGCCGGCTGATCACCACGCTGACCGAAGCGTGCGAAACAGCAAAAAGTGAAATCAAAGGCTTCACCTGGCTCACCCACACGGCTGACCTGAATGCACTGGCTGAAACACTGAAAGTGATTTGGGTGTTCGAAACCCTTGCCGACAGAAAGCTCGCCGAGGTTGGCGCAAAAGCACGGATCTTTGCACTGACGGCTATTGCGCTGGATGAAGCGGGTATCGAGCTGAAACTGACAGATCGCAATGTTCGCTTTGATTCTGAGCAGGAGTGCGAAAACGCTCAGGGTGGCGATTGGCAAAAGCGTCTGGCCAAAGGGTATTGAAGCTGGCTACAGAAATCGAAAACTCTTGTGGGCCTCGGAGCAGGATGTGATCGAGAGGATGTACCACGGCTTGCTGTTGATGCCGTAAAGAATTAGACATGCGGCAGCGCTTGCATCAACTGTTCAACGACCTTGGCCTCGACAGCACCTTCACTGGTACCCGGCTCAAAAACAGCGCAACACGCTGATGCATCGCCCTCACGAACACGATAGACAGCGATAACACTGCCCGGCCCGCAACCTGTGTGCCCGCAGAGGGAATACCCGCCATCAATCGTCCCCTGCATCACACCAAAGCCATAGCCCGCAGTGATCCATGGGCGTCCGGGTATTGAGCCGCCCAATGTTCGCGTAGTCTGCATTGCCTGGAGCAAATTCGAGGGGAGCAAGTCAGTGCTGAGGAGGCGATCCAGAAATAGCGCTGCTTGCGAAACCGGTCCAGTCAGCAGACCGTGATAAACCCAGGCAGGGTCGTAATTCAAGGTGCTTCCAAGGTGAGTCGTTTGTAAGTCTGCGCGCGTTTTAGCGAAGCGAACATTCGACAGACCCAATGGTGAAATCGCCCGCTGTAGCACCGCCTCTTCAAGCGTCAGATCAGTTAGCCGCTCAATTAGCCTGCCGATAAGCAAATAACCGACATTTGAATAACGCCAACCGGTTCCGGGACTGTATCGAAGTCGAGCAGCGTCAAGCCGTTGCATCATTTCATCTGGCGACCAGGCCGATTCGTCATTCCTGACGGCTGCGTGATATTCCGCAAGTTCGCCGTAATCGGCCAGACCTGCTTCATGCCGCAGAAGCTGACGCAGCGTGAAAGGCTGATCAGTCACTGGCTCGTCTAACGTAGTCAGCCCATCTCGTACCAGCGACAGGGCTGTCGCCGCCAAAACTGTTTTGGTGAAGCTCCACCAAGGCACCGTCAGTTCTAATTGTTCAGGCGTTTGTACCTGACTATTTGATATGAGCGAACTGAGCATTGACTTCCCTGGGCTATTGAGTGAATCAGCTGGCCGACAAGATAGCTCACTCTCATTCTTTGTGACCCGATATCAATCCCTGTTCGAATGGTGTTCGGGCTCCCATTTCGTCAAGCCTCGGGCTTTCGACTAAGCTCGTTCGATCACGCGCTCAGGGGATCGATATGAAAGCCGTACTCCACACGATCAAGCATGAAGTCATGAAGGCCATTCCGCCGACCGTATTTTTCTTCATCATTCTGCACATCGTCGCCCTCATCCGTACGCTGATGATGAAGGGCACAGGCGTTTCGCTGCCGGTCTCCACGTCAATCCTGATCGCGTCGCTGGTGCTCGGCAAATCCGTGCTGGTCGCAGACATGCTGCCGTTCATCAATCGCTTTCCGGAAAAGCCGCTGATCTGGAACGTCACCTGGAAAACGCTTATGTACGCGCTGGTGGCGCTGGTCGTTCATTATCTGGAGCGGCTGTATGAGTTCTGGAAAGAGGCACACAGCTTCATGGACGCGAACGCCACGTTGTGGACTTCGATGAACTGGCCACAATTCTGGGCAGTGCAGATTCTGCTGATTACTTTGATCTTCGTGTATTGCGTCTTTTCAGAACTGACGCGCGCATTGGGTCGTGATCGATTGAAGAGAATGTTCCTCGGCCCGCTGCCACCAGACATCAATAAAGATTTGTAAGAAGGGAAGAGGCTAGGGCGTAGCGCCCTAGCCGATAGCAGAGGTTACTTTTTCTTCTTCGCCGATTTGTCGGCCTTCTCTGATTTCTTGGCCTTTTCAGGCTTGCTATCAGCTTTCTTGGTGGCTTTCTTATCGGCCTTCTTATCGGCTTTTTTCGGTTCGGCGACTTTTTTCTTGTCTTTCTTATCGGAAGATTTCGAAAGCGCCGAGGCTGCCGCTGATTTCTTTTCCGGTGACGACTTCTTGTCTTTCAAGTCCTTGCTGGCCTTGGAAGCTTCACCTTTGCTTTTCTTCTCGTCTTTAGCCACGTTGATCACCTCTCGGAGCATGCCGGTATTGGCACATTGCCTGTGGGAATACTCACAAGCTGATCATTAGGCGAGTGCGTTCTGAAGCGGTTCAAATTTTATTGACGCGTCGCGACAGGCTGCCGGCAGGAGAAGATCAGGTTCTCAGTTTCAATGTTTGTGACCGTGTTTATTCTTGTGCTTGTGGTCATGACCGGAGTGATGGTCGTTATCGTCAGCCAGGTTATTGCCCACTGCACCGCCGGCAGCGCCGCCCAATCCCGCGCCGATCAGACCGCCTGTTGACCCGCCCAGACTGGCGCCAACGACCTGGCCACCAGCGGCGCCAATACCGCCGCCAATCGCCGCTTCAGTTTTCTTGCCGCTTTTTGCACTGATTGCACCCCCGGTCGCGCCGCCAACCCCAGCACCGATTAACGCGCCAGTGCTTCCCCCGACCGATTGACCGACAACACTTCCAAGCGCACCACCGAGACCTCCGCCCAGTGCTGTGTTGGTGGTTTCACCGGCGACGGCGTAATGAGAAACAAACAGGCTTAATGCAACAACCGATAGTGATTTGCGCATCGAACTCACCTCCCGCTATTCAAATAAGCAGGAAAGTCTGTTGGCCCGAGCGAGTCAGGTCAATGCGCATTCGGCCGTGCATTAATCTGGGTCAAGCAATTGCCGGGTAGGGATACCGTTTATCGCCCATTGTCGTTACGTAGTTGCGTACAAGTCGCAAGCCGTCGCTAACATCTGCGATTGACTGGGAACTATTGACGCCCTCCAATAGACTGAGGTGCTATTGCGACCATAATGCAATCGTCGCACGCAAACATATTCCTACAATAAATGGAGCACACAATGGGCCGGGCACGCGATGAGTTTGAATTTTGGTGGGGTACGTCCGGATCGTGGGTCGAACCACCGAATGTGCGCCGGAGCGGCACCAGTGGCGTCCAACTGATCGTTCACGAGAACAGGACGTTCTTCGTGAAGCGTCAGACCGGCCACCTGTTTCGTAGCCTCCGTTACCCCACTGGCCGGCCCACCGCACTGCGTGAAGGTATTGCCCTTTCCAGGCTCGAGAAACTGGGCGTGAACGCACCAAGACCGGTGTTTTACGGTGCGAGAAAAGTCCAAGGCACATGGCAAGGTGTTTTGGTGACCGAAGACCTCGGCGGCTTCATCGATCTGGATACCTGGTACAGCCAAGGCGCTGCAAGCATGTTGACGACAGAGCAGCATCAGCGACTTTTTGAACGTTTAGCGCAAATGCTGGCGCGGATGCACTCAGGCAAATGGCAGCACGGTTGCATGCGTTCCAAGCACATCTTTATCAAGGCATCGATTACCGACGCAGACTTCGACTTCGAACTGGCGTTGCTCGACCTGGAGAAGTCTCGCGGTCGTGTTACGGCAATGGGCGCCGCGCGTCACGATATTCCTCAACTCAGACGGCATTCTTTCTGGGATGAGTCGCAGTGGCAGCATTTCCTTTCCTACTACGAGCAAGCCATTGGCAGAGCCATTTGAGCAGGTGTGCCTAAGACGCTCGGCGGCCCCGACCAATTGTGGCGTCTGCAAGGGGCTGCCCATTCGTGCGGCACCGACTCTAGTATCGAATCTGCTGCAACAGGCGAGAAAAAAAGGCGCCAAATTGGCGCATTATCGTTGTTAAGCAACCTTGATCACAACCTTTCCAAATGCTCCCCTCGCGAGATGCTCGTAAGCTTCTCGTGCTTTCTCGAACGGATAAACCTGGTCGATCACGGGACGGATTTTGTGCTCGTTGAGGAACGTATTCATCCGGTCGAACGATGAGCGCGGCGCTACAGCGATACCGCGAATGGTCGTTTGGCGAAAGATAAGTGGCATCAGATCGAGCTCCACTGTCTGCCCTGTCAGAAAGCCGATCTGCGCAATACGCCCCGATGCCTTGGTCGCCGCGACCGATTGATTGATGCCGCTGCCACCGGCCACATCGAGTAGCAGATCCACACCCTTGCCGTCGGTCAGTTTCAGTACTTCTTCAGACCAGTTCGGCGTCGTTCTGTAGTTGATGCCCGCCACGGCCCCCAAATCCTTCACGGTTTGCAAGTTCTGGTCGCTGCTCGATGTTGCAATTACCTTCGCTCCAAGCGCAGTGGCGATCTGCACGGCGAATATCGATACGCCTCCAGTGCCTTGAACCAATACGGTCTGGCCCGGCTGGATTTGTCCAAAATCCACCAGCGAATACCAAGCCGTCAGCGCAGCAATCGGTAGCGTTGCCGCCTCTTCGTCGCTCATGTTGTCGGGTGCACCGACGGCGCTGTCTTCATGGATGATCATGTATTCGGCCAAACCGCCGGGCAACGGCGAACCGAAGCAGTAATCGGGTTCGTTCGGCCCTGGCTCGCCATCCAGCCAGCGTGAGTAAAGATGGGAGTTGACCCGATCACCGACTTTAAAGCGTGTGACGTTTTCACCAATAGCTATCACCGTGCCGGCGGCATCGCTCACGGGAATCAACGGTTTGGGCACCATGTGCGGTTCATAAATGCCGTCGACGATAGCCTTGTCGCGAAAGTTGAGCGAGACAGCACCGACCTTTACCAGCAACTCGCCAGCATTGGGTTGTGGGGTGGCTACTTCGCCCAATTGCAGGTTGTCGAGTCCGAAATCTTTCAATAACCAAGCTTTCATTGCCAATCTCCAAATACACGCCAATGGCCTCGAACCAGAGTCGGTTCTGCCTTGGGTGCATTTTTCGCTTTTGACTGTGCGCAATAAATGCGTGGAAAAAGACATGATTGTTCTATTCTTGGATAACAATCTTTTTGAATCAGTCGTTTTTGATAGGAATGCGTCATGGAATTGCTTCAATCGATGCGACTTTTCGCCAGGCTTGCCGAACTCGGCAGTTTTACCAAGGCCGCCGAATCGCTGGACATCGGCCGTCCTCAGGTGACTCGGTACATCCAGGAGCTGGAGACGTCATTGGGCGTGCGCCTGTTCCAGCGCACCACGAGAAAGGTGGCCCTAACCGCTGAGGGCGAGAGGTTCTATGAGCGGGTACAGGAGATTTTGGCGGATATTTCTGCGGCGACTTCAATGTTCGATCGATCTGGAGCAACACTCACGGGCCGACTTCGCGTCGATATTCCAACCGCTTTCGCGCAAATGGAATTCATCAAAAGCCTAAAAGAATTCACCACCGCCTACCCAGGTATCAACATGGTTCTGGGCGTGACTGACCGGGCCGTCGACTTGATCGGCGAAGGTATCGACTGTGCGTTGCGTATCGGCGATCTGCCGGATTCAACCTTGATCGCTCGCCCTATCGCGATGGCGACGATGGTGACGTGTGCCGCGCCTGATTATTTGAACGAGCATGGCGAACCCAAGACACTCGACGACCTGGCCAGCCATCGAGGCGTCAACTTCCTGTCCGGTCAGAGCAACAGAACTTTGCCCTGGCATTTTTCGGTGAAAGGTCAGGATCGATCCTTTGTGCCTGATGCCGGCATCACCGTCACCGAGTCGAATGCGTACGTTCAGTGCGGCGTGTCGGGTTTCGGCATAATCCAGGCGCCCGGGATCACCGTGGCCGAGCATTTGGCCAGTCGCAGCTTGGTGGAAATTCTAAAGCCCTATCGGCCAGCCCCTCGGCCGGTGTCGTTGCTATACCCGAGCCGGACTCATCTGGCCCCCCAGGTTCAAGCTTTCATTGAGTGGCTGCAAATGCGTTTTCCGCAGCTTCATTCTGACTTACTGGAAGCATAGCGATCGTTGAGCCGCTTAAACGGTGGCTATTGGATTTCACTACGCCTGCGAGAAAACGGAGAAGTACATTCTGGATCAGAAAAAAGGCCAGGGCACCTTGCGCATCGACCTGCCGGATGGCTGCGTCTATGTGGGCGCCAATGAGTACGGATGACAGAGTTGCATAGCACTAGCTGAATATGACGCCTGCCAAGACTTGTGGTTGAAGTACAAAGTGGTCTGATGAATAGCCTCTGAATCGAAGCAAACCGGCAGGGCGGCGAGTAATTCAGCATACTCACAAGTATCAAGACATCACGGAAGGAGTTGCTTGAATGGAGTGCCTGATTCGAATCGCTATGAATGCGGACGCTGCCGTCATCAGCCAGATCATCATTGGCACCCTTCGCGAGTCCAATGCTCAGGACTATTCAGCCGAAATCATCAACCAAGTGGAGCGAAGCTTTTCTCCACAAGCGATTCTCTGTTTGATGACGCAGCGTCAGGTGTTCGTTGCCCTACTCGGAAATCGTATTGTTGCAACGGCCAGTCTTGATCACGACGTTGTTCGAAGTGTGTATGTCGAGCCGGCTTATCAAGGGAAGGGCATCGGGAGACAGCTGATGAAAAGCATTCAATCAAGCGCCATTGCTGAAGGGCGCAACTTGCTGCGTGTGCCTTCTTCGATTACGGCTGAGGGCTTTTATGCTTCGCTTGGCTTTATAAAAATCCGAGACGCATTTCACGAGTCCGAGCGCACGATCATCATGTCGAAGACGTTGGATGTGTAGGTTGACTGTATGAACTCAAATGACGATCGGTATCACGGCTTAAAAGGCTTGAAGTGGCGACGGCAAGTCGCCACTGAACGGGTTACTCAGTCCGTAACTTCAACCCTGTCCAACGCCCGGTTAACCGCCAATTCTCCAAGCATCACCACCTGCGCAATGCCCAACAACGTCCTGCGAATCGGGCCATCTACCAACCCCGCGACATCGCCCAGCATGATGGAAGCCGAGGCCAGTGATTCGGATGCGTTAACCAGTAATGACTCGGTGTCCGTTTCCGGATTCACCAAAAACATCGTACTCGCCTGATACGGCGCAGCCATGATCGCCGCAGTCGGGTTGAGGTAATGATCGAGCGCGCGCTCAGCTGCGTCGTGCATTTTTCTGGAATCGAGCGATTCGTACGGAGAGGTCGGATCAGTGTCTGGAGGGTTCGGCGTTATCTTGAACATGTTCTTCATTTTCCATTTGTGTGGCCGCCACTCCGAGCTACTAAACAGGGGGTGGCAGCTGTGCGCAGGTTAGTAGACCGGGGAAAAGAAGAAAGCCGGCGCGCCCGAAGGCGCCCTACACACAGCCGCCATCAAGTGCAGGTACGCGAATACCTTTCTGACGACGTTTGTGCACTTTCATTTACCACGGGCTACTAAACCCGATCACTGCGAATCAGTGACGCGAATCAAGTTAACGGTGGCCCGCCAAGCGCACAAGCCGGCGGATTCTGGCGTAGTCGTAGGCAAAGGCGCAAGGTGTTGTAGCCTTTCGGGCGTAACGCCAAGTGTCCTTAAACACAACACGAAAAACGTTAAACACTCACGCACCTCACGCCGTTTTTCTACGCCATCGACCGCACGATTTAGCCGATCTAAACCATCCCGCTTTAGAAATCATCCATTGATAGGCGAACCGACAACCCGTGAGACAGGCACGGCAGAAATCACGCTGCCGTCCGCCGACAGCAAAAGCTGGCTCACCGCGCCGATGGTCACGTGCCACTCAAGCGCTGCCGCTGCCAGACTGCCTGGCCGAGCAACGCTCTCGAACACTTTGAAATTGTGTAAGGGGACAGACTTCATTTAGCCCCCCTTGAATTGATCACTGATCAGCTCCGCCAATATCCGCACCGGCTCGGTAAAGCTGCTGCGAGAACGATGTACCAGCCCGATATCGCGGTGGAAAGTATGTGGGCCGAGGTCTATTGCGCGAACGCCGGCGGGCCATTGTGGATCGGGTGTTGTTTGCGGCACTAGCGCAACCCCAACGCCGTTCTCCACAAGTTTGATGATCGCCTCCTGCTCATCCAGTTCGCAAACTTCGTGCAGGTTGAAATGCAGCTGTCGCAGAAAGCGGTCGACCTGTCTGCCGCCGAAGGATGATCGGTCGTAGCGAATGAAGGGCTGGCTGCAAAGCAGTTCCGACCAGTCTTCTCCCGGCACGTCGCGCGGCACGATCAGACGATAGGGTTCCAGCGCCAGCGTCGTCCAGCGCAGATCGCTTTGGAGAGAGAAGGGCGGGCGAATGATGGCGGCCATGTCGATCTCGCCGGCATCGACGAGGTTCACCAATTCCATCGACAACCCCGGAATGACACGCGTGCGGCACTGCGGGCATTGTTGATGAAATTTCGCCAGCGCATCGGGCAAACAGGAGCGCTGGACTGACGCGATCGCGCCAATGTTGACCAGTACGCTTGGCGGTTGTCCGACCGTCGTCGATCCCAGATTTTCGTAGAGCCTGAGCAGCTCTTGCGCCTGCAGAAGAATCTGCTGGCCCATTTTGTTGAGGTGGGCCGAGCGTCCTTTTCGGTCGAATATTTCGAAACCGAGCTCAGCCTCCAGGCGTTGGATTTGCGCGCTGACGGCCGCCTGGGTGAGGCCGATCTTGTTGCCAGCGGCAGCGAAGGTGCCTTCGCGCGCCACAGCGATGAGAGTCTTGAGTTCTTTGATCATTCACAAATATTAATTGTGTTTCTAAGAAATATATATTGATTTTTCTGTTAGGTATTCCGCCCTACGATGTTTCCCATCCCGGGCAACGGCTGAACCCAAAGCGCCAATGTCGTTGGGACTGTTCGCCAACCAACAACAAATATTTGGAGTTCTGATGAGCCTCTCGCCTTTTCACCTTGCAATCCCTGTTTACGACCTGGCTTCAGCGCGAACCTTTTACGGTGAGGTCTTTGGTCTTGAAGAAGGACGCTCCAGCACTCAGTGGGTCGACTTCAACTTTTACGGTCACCAACTGGTGATTCATGAACACCCGAAAACCGCCTCGCAAGAAAGCGTTCACAGCAACCCGGTCGATGGCCACGACGTTCCTGTTCCGCACTTCGGCATCATCCTGGAGTGGGAGCAGTGGGAAGCGTTGGCCGAGCGTCTGAAGTCGTTTGGTACTGAGTTTGTGATAGAGCCGTACATTCGCTTCAAAGGTCAGGTGGGCGAACAAGCCACGATGTTCCTGTTTGATCCTTGCGGCAATGCCCTTGAGTTCAAGGCTTTCAAGGATATGGGCCAGCTCTTCGCGAAATAAGAACACGCATGGCACAACCACGTTGTGCCATTTGATCTCAAGTGAGCTGGAAGCTCATGACTCTAGCAACTGCGATTAGACGCAGACCTTTCATTCCAACAAGAAGGCTAGACATGAAACGTATTCCCTTGGTGTGGCAAATCGTTGCCGGGCTGTTGCTTGGCGTGCTTGTCGGTTGGTACTTCAATACCCATCCGCATTATCAAACATGGGTCAGTGCGGAGATTCTCAAACCGCTCGGCGACATCTTCATCAAGATGATGAAAATGGTGGTTGTGCCGATTGTGTTCTGCTGCATGATTTTGGGCATCGCAGGCGGGGGAGACAGCAAGTCATTTGGTCGTATGGGGATCAAGTCGCTGGGCTACTTCTTCGCAATCACCGCACTGGCTATTGTCATAGGATTGTGTTTCGCCAACCTCTTCGAGCCTGGAACGGGCACCGATATTTCAGGTGCTTCTCATAGTTCGGCAGCGATAACCCTGGAGCCTTCCAAAGGCGCACTGGTGATATTGCAGAACATCGTTCCAGACAACGTCATCGTTGCGATGTCGGAGGCGAAGTTGCTGTCGGTGCTGTTCTTTGCAGTGCTGCTGGGCTTGGCATTGAACGCTTTACCCAAGGAGAAAAGCGCACCTTTCATCGCCGTTGTGCAGAGCATTTCCGATGCGATGTTCAAAGTGGTCTCGATTGTTATGGCTTACGCGCCAATCGGGGTGTTTGGCATGATCGGCGCGACCGTGGCGACGTTTGGTTTCGCCTCACTGTTGCCGTTACTCAAGTTGATTGGTGTGGTGTATCTGGCGCTGATTGTTTTCGCTTTGGTGGTACTCGGTGGGATTTGCTACTTGATTGGCGAGAACATTTTCAAGTTGATCCGTTACTTCCGTAACGAGCTGATTCTGGCATTTTCCAGTGCCGCCTCAGCCGCCGTCATGCCGCAGTTGATGACCAAACTTGAGAGCTACGGTGTACCGCGTCGGATCGTCAGTTTCGTGGTGCCGGTGGGGTATGCGTTCAATCTCGATGGCGCATCGATTTTTCTCGGGGTGGCGACGATTTTTGTGGCGCAGCTTTATGGCATCGACCTGTCGTTGTCTCAGCAGATTTTGTTGGTGGTGACGATGGTATTGACCTCAAAAGGAGCAGCGGGGGTGCCTGGCTTTGCCATCATCATCCTGTCGGCCACATTGGCGTCCGCCGGGTTACCACTAGAGGGTGTCGCATTGATCGCCGGCATTTTCAGGATTATCGACAGCGGCACCACCACGTTGAACGTCTTGGGCAACGCGATTGCACCGCTGGTGATCGCCAAATGGGAGCGGGTGGAACTCGAGCCTTCGCAGGCTCACTCCAGAGCAAGGGCGTAGTCGTTCGTCAGATGATGAGATTTGTTACTAGACGACCGGTCTAGTTTTGATTAGGCTTTTCCCACTATGAAAAAACCTAATCAAGACATGCGACAACACATCATCGATGTGGCGAAGTCACTGATGACCCACAAGGGCTACACCGCTGTCGGTCTTCTCGAAGTGCTGAAGACGGCGGGTGTTCCAAAAGGGTCGTTCTATCACTACTTCCGCTCCAAAGAGGAATTCGGCCAAGCGCTACTGGAAGAATATTTTCAGGAGTACATCGGCCGCGTAGACATCGTAATGGCAGCGCAAGGCAATGGCGCAGAGCGGCTCCTGGGCTATCTACGTTATTGGGCGAAGACGCAGGCTTTCGATCATCCCGAGGAGAAATGCCTGGTGGTGAAGCTCGGCGCCGAAGTGTGCGACCTGTCGCAAGACATGCGCAGCGTGTTGGAGGAGGGCACTGCGCTGATCATCCAGAGGATCACGCGGTGTGTTGAGCAAGGCAAGGCCGATGGCTCCATCACGACGACCCAGGATGCCGAAGCACTGGCTGAGTCGCTTTATCAGTTGTGGCTGGGGGCATCGTTGTTGGTGAAAGTCCGCAACACGACCGCTGCTTTTGAAACAGCACTGATCACGAGTGCACGCCTGCTGGCATAGGGGCGTTTTTTTTTACTCATTAACTAGACGACCGGTCTAATTGTTTGGAGATTTATGACTGATTACGCTTTTGATACCGACCTCTTTTCGCCTGTACACATGGGCGCGTTGCAACTGGCTAACCGAATTGTCATGGCGCCGGTGACACGCAGCCGTATGGCCGAGGACGGTGTACCGAATCAAATGCATGCGACGTATTACGCCCAGCGCGCCAGTGCCGGCCTGATCATCGCCGAGGCAACAAATATCTCTGCGCAAGGGCGTGGCTATGCGATGACGCCAGGGATCTGGTCGGAAGACCAGGTTGCTGGCTGGAAAAAAGTCACCGACGCCGTGCATGCGGCCGGCGGCAAAATCGTCAACCAGCTGTGGCATGTCGGGCGTTTTTCCAGTGTCGAGTTACAGCCCAATGGCGAGGCGCCCGTAGCACCTTCCGCCATCAAGGCTGAAGGCAGCACTTACACCGAAAAAGGTTTTGTCGAAGTATCGATGCCTCGCGCCCTCGAGACTTCGGAAATTCCCGGCATCATCGAACAGTACAAACTGGCCGCTGAGAATGCCAAGCGCGCAGGTTTCGATGGTGTGGAAGTGCATTCCGCCAACAGCTATCTGCTCGATCAGTTCCTGCGCGATTCCACCAATCAGCGCACTGACCAATACGGTGGTTCCATTGAGAACCGGGCTCGACTGACGCTGGAAGTGACCGAGGCCGTGGTGTCGATCTGGGGCAGCGAGCGGGTCGGGATTCGCCTTTCGCCGGTGACACCGGATGCCGGCAACACACCGCCCGACCGCAATGTCATGGCGACCTACGGGTATCTGATCCAGCAACTCAATCGTTTCAATCTGGCTTACCTGCATTTTGTCGAAGGCGCCACAGCCACGTCGCGCACGGTGCCTGAAGGTGTGGACCTGGACGCATTGAGTGCGCAGTTCACAGGGGCATTCATCGGCAATAACAACTACGACCTGGCGATGGCACTTGAGCGTCGGGCGCAGGGCCGGATTGACGCGGTGGCGTTTGGTCGCCTGTTCATTTCCAACCCTGACCTCGTGGAGCGTCTGCGTCGCGGTATCGAGCTGACTATCGCGCCACGAGAGAGTTACTACGGTGGCGGCGCCAAAGGCTACATCGATTGGCCGACTGCCAGCGCTTGATCAGCCACTTCCTGCGCCGAGCAAAGCGCAGGGATCGCACCGTATTCATAGCACAGAGGCACTGAACATGAATTATCTGCAAAACAAAGTCGCCATCGTCACGGGCGCATCCTCCGGTATCGGCGCAGCCACCACCCGCGCACTGGCCGCAGAGGGGGTACGTGTAGTGGCCGCCGCACTGGATCAAAAGGGCCTTGAATCCTTCGTTGCTGAACTGCGGGAAGCGGGCAATGAGGTGGTCGCGTTCACCACTGACGTGACCCAAGCGGAGCAAACCCAGGCACTCGCCGACTTTGCCCGGGATACCTACGGCAGCGTCGACATTCTGGTGAACAACGCCGGGCTGATGCTTTTCTCCAATTGGGTCGATCTGGCCGTACAGGATTGGGAAAAGATGATCGACGTCAATATCAAAGGCTATCTCAACGCCATTGCGGCGGTGCTGCCGTTGATGCTGGAGCAGAAGTCCGGGCAGATCCTCAACATGGACTCCGTCGCCGGTCACCAGGTCGGGCCGGCGGCAGGCGTTTACAGCGCCACCAAATTCTTCGTCCAGGCCATGACCGAGTCGATGCGCAAGGAACTCGGCGTGCAGCACGGTATTCGCGTCAACACGGTCAGTCCCGGCGTGATCAACACAGGCTGGGCGGACAAAGTCAGTGACCCCGAAGGGCGCAAGGCAGCACAGGCACTGAACCGTATCGCCATTGCTCCTGACGATATCGCCCGAGCAGTCATCTACGCGCTCAATCAACCAGAAAACGTCACCGTCAACGACTTGATTATCTCGCCGACCCGCCAGGATTGGTGACAACCGCGAGCCCGTCCTTTACCACCCAATCAATCGCTTTATCCCGAGAGCGCTGCTTGTCGCTCGCCATCATCGAGAGGAAACAACCATGTCCAAGAACATCAAAGCCGTACCGACCGCCGAGTACAACGCTGTCATCGCCACCGCCAATCAGTACGTTGAAGGTCTGCGGATCGGCAGTGCAGAAGGCGTTGCCCAAGCATTTCATAAAGACGCCGTGATGTACGGTTTCACGAATGGCGAACTACTCGGTGGCCCGATCAACAACCTGTTTGATTTCGTCGAGAAGAACGGTGGCGCTCCAGAAATCACCACGCGGCTCGACGTGCTGGCCATCACTCCGACCACCGCCGTGGTGCGTGTTGATATGGAAAACGATGCGATTGGCGCCGACTACAACGACTACCTGACCCTGATCAAAATGGACGGCGTCTGGAAGGTTATCGCCAAGGTTTATCACCAATTCGACGTGTAAACCTCGATCGATCCCGGCATGCGTAATGCCGGGATCAACGTCATTGATTTAAAGGATTTGTACGATGCCAATGGTTGAATATTCCGCTGTTCTGGAGGCTCAGGCAGAACAGGTGTGGGACGTTTTAAAGCAGTTTGGGGAGATCCAGAAATGGCATCCGTCTATCGCGATAAGTGTTATCGAAGACGAGATGCCGGATGGCCTGACGGGATGCGTTCGCCAACTGATCCTCGCCGATGGCGCAGTGGTAAGAGAGCGGTTGTTATCGGTCGATGATCGTCGGTTGACGCTGTCCTATCGTTTCGAAGAAGCCCCCTTGCCGCTGGATAACTACGTGGCAACGGTACGTTTGGTGGCTGTGTCTGATACGAATCAAACGCTCGTTACCTGGACTGCGAGTTTCGAGCTGCGAGAGCCGAGTACTGCCGAGCATTATCAGGCACTGATTCGAAGCCTGATTGTTGATGGACATAAGGGCTTGCAGGGTTTGCTTGCCCTTTCTAACAGGCTCGTCAAAGCGTCGTAATCTGCCCATTCCGATCCAGCTCATACACCTTGTTCCCCTGCAATTTCTCCTTCAGCCAACGCTCCGCTTTGCCCAGCGGACGTTGCCGCGCCCAGAGCAAATCCACGCCAATCTGCCAGTCCGTATGCGGATACGCCGTGAGCTGCAATTCGACCAACTCGCCCTTTGCCAACTCACGTTGAATCAGCTGGCGGGGCAGGGTGGCCCAGCCGAGCCCGGCGCGCACCATTTCCAGGAGTGCCAGATAACTTTCCGCTTGCCACAACTGCGTCGAGCGCAGGTATTCGCTGCTCGGCAGTTTGCTTGCGTGGGCGCTGAAGGCGAGGCGGCGGTGGACGTGCAGGTCGTCGAAGGTGACGTTGTCGAGTTGCGCCAGCGGGTGATCCGGGTGGCAGACGTGCAGCATGATCAGTTTGCCCAGTTGCTGGAACGCCAGTTCCTCGGGGTAGCCCGGTTGGGAAAAGGCGACGCCGAGCACGGCTTGGCCGCTGCTGACCAGTTCGCTGACGTCGCCGTGCACCGGGTGGCGGATGATCAGGTCGACGAAGGGGAAGGCCTGCTCGAAGGCTTTGAGTACCGGCATGATCGGGCCGTACGGCGTTTCGATTGCGAGTGTCAGGCTGGGTTCGACGTTGTCCGAGAGGCAGTCGGCGTGGGCTTCGAAGGTCATGCAACGTTCGAGCACGGCTTCAGCCTGGATCAGCAGTTTGTGGCCGCTGGCGGTGAGGGTGGGGCTGCGGTTGCTGCGGTCGAACAGGTCGACGCCAAGATCAATTTCGAGGTTGGCAATCGCTGCGCTGATGGTCGATTGCGTCTTGCCGAGTTTGCGCCCGGCAGCGGAGAACGAACCGCTTTTGACCACTTGGACGAACATCAACAGTTGATCGAGTGAGAAGCGCAAGCGATGAACTCCCGGGTCGAAGAAGAGGGGTGAAACTGCGTCATCAATAACCGATTTTGCCGCGTTCGCGCCATCGAAAAAAGCGATGGTTGCTAATTTGTTTCATCGCTATAAACGTTCAACTATGGCTCCGCGTCAAACGATCTCCGGGGCGGTTCTACCCTTCAAACGCCCCTGAGAATGCCCGCGATCTCAACAGATGCCGCACCTTCAGGAGCGTGTGAAATGACCACACAACGCATTCATCCGGTGGACGAGGTTTTGCCGCTGCGACAGTTGTTCACGTTTGGCTTGCAGCATGTTTTGGTGATGTACGCGGGGGCGGTGGCGGTGCCGCTGATTCTCGGCAGCGCAATGGGGCTGACCTCGGCGCAGGTGGTGTTGCTGATCAACGCCAACCTGCTGACCTCCGGTGTGGCAACGTTGATTCAGACTTTGGGCTTCTGGAAATTCGGCGCGCGTTTGCCGCTGATTCAGGGCTGCTCTTTTATTGCGCTGGCGCCGATGATCATGATCGGCAAGGAGTTCGGGCTCAGCCAGATATTCGGTGCGGTGATCGCGGCGGGGTTTATTACCATCGCGCTGGCGCCGGTGTTCAGCCGATTGCTGCGCTTCTTTCCGCCGGTGGTGATTGGCAGTTTGATCACCATTATCGGTATCTCGCTGATGCCAGCGGCGGCGATCTGGTTGGGCGGTGGCAATCCTGATTCAGCGGATTTCGGTAACCCCGCCAATCTGTTGCTGGGCCTGGCGACGGTCAGCGTGACGCTGGTGATCTACGCCAAATTCAAGGGATTCCTCGGCAACCTCAGCGTGCTGATCGGCTTGTTCGTCGGCAGCCTGATCGCGGCGGCGTGCGGCATGACCCACTTCAATAAGGTGAGCGAAGCGGCGTGGTTTGAGCTGAGTGCGCCGATGGCATTTGGTGCGCCGGAATTTTCGCCGGTGCCGATTCTGATCATGACTCTGGCGATGCTGGTGATCATGGCCGAGACCACCGGCAACTGCCTGGCGATCGGCAAATTGACCGGCAAACCAACCACACAGCAGACCCTCGGCAACGCGTTCCGCGCCGATGGTTTGTCGACCATGCTCGGCGGCTTGTTCAACAGTTTTCCGTACAACGCCTTCACGCAAAACACCGGTTTGATTGCGCTTTCCAACGTGAAGAGCCGCTTCGTCGTCGCGGCGGCCGGGGCAATCATGGTGCTGATGGGCTTGTTCCCGAAGCTCGGCGCGCTGATTGCGGCGGTGCCGACACCGGTGCTCGGTGGCTGCGCGATCGTGATGTTCGGCATGACCACGGTGGCCGGTATTCAGGAGCTGTCGCGGGTGCAATTCGAGGGCACTCGCAACGGCATCATCGTCGCCGTGTCGGTGAGTGTCGGCGTGCTGCCGATGTCTTTTCCGGCGCTGTTCGAACACGTCGGCCCGACGCTGAAACTGGTGCTCGACAGCGGCATCTTCCTCGGTGCGATCACCGCCATCGTGCTCAATATTCTGCTCAACAATGAAAAAAAATCGACCGAAACCATCGGCGCTGCATCGGCTGAACTGGCCGACTGATCTTTAGTTTTTCCACTGCCCAGGAGTTACCCATGAATCAATTCACTCAGCTCATCCCGGCCGGCGTCAGCGATCTCGATCTGGCGTTGCTGCGCCAGACCATCGCCTTGTCCGAGGCGTCGAAACAGCGTGGTCGCCACCCGTTCGCCGCGTTGGTCGCCGACCGCAACGGCAAAGTGATCGTCGAAGCGGGGAACAACTCGATGCCGCCGGAAGGCGATCCGACTCAGCATGCGGAACTGGTTGCGGCGGCTGCGGCGGCCAAATTGCTGACGCCGCAAGAGCTGGAGCTGTGCACGCTGTATACCAGCGCCGAACCTTGCTGCATGTGCGCTGGCGCGGTGTATTGGACGGGCATCGGGCGGGTGGTTTATGCATTGTCGGAGCACGCGTTATTGGGACTGACGGGTGACCATCCGGAGAACCCGACGTTCTCGCTGCCGTGCCGTGAGGTGTTTGCCAAGGGGCAGCGCAAGGTCAGTGTGTTCGGGCCGATGCTGGAGGGGGAGGCGGCCGAGTCACATAAAGGGTTCTGGTCTTAACGTTTGAGCACTGCATTCCCGATGGGAATGCAGTGCATAAAATCATTGAATTTCTCTTGTCACCCTGGCCGGCGTAATTTGCTGAAAAAGGACATGGAGACCTTCCATTGAAATCATCCTCAGCTGAAAAATTCGACAACTCCCGCGCCAATGAATACGCCCAACAAAGCCGCATCGCACTGGCCGGTTATGACGCCTGCCATGATCTGGCGGCGTGCATGCTGGCCGCCAGTCTTGGCCAATCACGCCCGGCGAAAATTCTAGTGGTCGGCGCTGGTGGTACCGCACAGGAAATCATTGCGATGGCGGCACTGGAGCCGGACTGGTATTTCACTGCAGTCGATCCTTCCGAGCCGATGCTGGACGCCGCCGTGCAACAGCTACAGGCCAATGATTTTCTGCACAGAACGGAGGTGCATCTCGGTGAGATCAATGACTTGCCGGCGGATCAAACCTTCGATGCCGCGACTCTGATCGGCGTGCTTCATCACCTCAATGGCGACGAACCCAAACGCGAGATTCTGCAATCCATTCAAGCGCGCCTGAAACCCGGCGCGCCGCTGATTCTGGCGGGTAATCATTACGCCTATGCGAGCCAACCGTTGTTGCTGCAAGCGTGGGGGCAGCGTTGGCGGCAGCAGGGCGCGAGTGCCGTTGAGGTGCAAGCAAAACTCGGAAAAATTCTGCAGGGGGCCGACCCGCCGCATTCCGAGGTAGCGGTTCAGACATTGCTGCATGAGGCGGGTTTTGGTCAAGCAACGCGGTTTTTCAGCAGTCTTTTCTGGGGTGCCTGGCTGACGTGTAAGGCGGTTTGAGTACAGTTTTTGCGTGGTGCGGCGGCTGATCTATAGTCACTGAACCGGCCACCGGACTCGGCCAGGACGACCCGCAGGAGCGCGAGAATTGATCACTCGACTGCAAGCACTCAAGTTGATGCAACTGGTCATCGCCTTGCCGGCCTATACCGTGCCCACCTGCACGACGATCGCCGCCACACTGTTTTTCGTCTTCGCCGTGCCGTTCAGCTTTGTCACTTCGCTGCCGCCGAGCGCTTTTCTACAGACACTGCCGTGGGTGACGCTGTTGCTGTTTATGCAGTGGGCCTGCTGGAGCATTTTTGCTGACGTGCTGGAAGACATTCCGAGCGTGCGGCATTTGACGTTATTGGTGTTTGGGCTGTTGCTGACGCTGTTCTTCGGCGCGTTCGCCTGGTGGCTGTTTGACGATCACATTCTTGGACTGATGTGCGGCTCGCAGGGGATGACGGCGGGTGTGCTGTTGGTGATCAATCTGCTGCGTAAACGGTTTCAGGCGGATGAGTCATGAGAACGCTGCACGCAGCGCCATGATCGATTCTTCGATCGTCATGCCCTGAGTCTCTGGCGGGAATGGGTTCTCCCCGAACTCCCGCCAGATAAACAACGTCAACTCGGCACCATCAGTCGCCGAAAGAGCGTTTTCAGCGTAGGCAAAATTTTCCAGCAACCGGTAACGCTCATCCTTCCAGAACAGCTCCTCAACCCAGTGATAAACCGGAATGAAATGGAAGTGAATGGGTAGGCCCGGTTGATGACCAAAGCGTCCGATATAGAGGTGCTTGGGCTTCAACCGTTGCTCCATGACCTGCTGAGTCTTGGCGAGCAGACCGCCCATTTCGGCCAAGGCATCCGGCGATAAATCTGCCAGCGAAGTGGTTGCGACCTTGGTGCCCAACATCAGATAACCGGGGAGGGCGCTCGCCAGATGATGGTTGATGATCCAGTGCTCGGTTTCATGAACGATAAAGCCCGGGGCAATTTCCATCTGCCGTGTACTCAACTTATGCCTCTCCCGACATCACGATATTCGCTTCAATCTTCTTGCCCATGCTGATGCGCGGTTCGATCGAATAACCCAACGCTTCATAAAAAGCCGCCACGCTCGCATTGGCGCTGATGATCTGCAGATTGATCTTCATGCAGCCACGCGCAATCAGCGCATCCTCGGCGTTGTTTGAATAGTTGGCAATGACGTCCATGGCGGGGCTCTTGAGTTGAATGAGCTGACGCTAGCGCTCTGTGGTTTGTGTGTCCAGGGGGCTTCAGATTGGATGGATGACAAAATTATCTGCAAAAAGCCGCATACATCATTGATGTCCACCTACGCTAAGACCGTTCAGGCCATTGCGATCGTCGTGCAGCAGCGATCAAAGGCTTGCGATTGCAACCCATTGGTGCAGGCGGAACCTGACCTGAGTGGTTTATTTCCTGGAAACCCCGGAAATCAATGATCAAGTCACGTAGGGCCGCTTGAAATCCGGCGCAGTGAGATGACCCCAGACCAGATTTACTCGCATATCCGTATCGTCCTCAGCATCATCCTGGGGCTGGGTATAACGACGTTACTCAAGGGGATCGCTTCGATCATCGAACACCCGCGCCAATTTGGATGGTCGTGGATACACATGAGCTGGGTGGTCTGGGCGCTCATTTCAATCATGACGTTCTGGTGGTGGGAGTTTCGTCTTACGCAGGTGCCGGTGTGGACGTTCGAGTCCTACTTTTTCATTGTTTGCTATTGCGCCCTTTATTTCATGGTGTCGACGATGCTGTTTCCGTCAGACGTGAGAGAGTTCGGCAGCTACGAAAACTACCTGCTCGAGCGACGTGCCTGGTTCTTCGGGCTCATCGCGCTTATCACGGCCATGGATCTCATCGACACCTCCCTCAAAGGCAACGCCCGCTGGCATACGCTCGGAGCGGCGTATACCGCCCACACCGTCATCATGCTCGGCATCGTGTTGATTGGCATCACACAGAAACGGCGTCGAGTACAACTGACACTTGCGCTGTTTACCCTGATCTATCAGGTCGGCTACTTTGTCGTGGAGTACTTCACTCTTTTAGCGGATTGAGTGTTAAGAACAGCCGTAGTTGCGCAATGGGATTCTTCCCTGACCGAGCCGATTGGAGTGACGTTTCTGGCCGAATTGCTAGCGGCGACAATGCCCCAAAACATCCGCCACCATTTCATCCGCACCACGCACCCCATCAACCCGTAAAACCGGAATCGTTTGCCCGCTCAACCACGCCTCATGCCACGCTCGATTACGCCCTGAAAAATTCGGATCGTCATACTGCGAAGCCCATTCTCGGAAAGCCACATGTATCTCATGCATGTCGCCCCCTGGGGCGATCCGGTCGCCAAATCGCTCCCTTTCACGCGCGGCCAGACGCTCAAGGCGAACAGGCGTTGGTGTCACAACGAAGACGATCAAATCAGCGTGGGTGATCAGCGCATCGCCCCAGCCCATACAAGAGCCGGTCAGCACCCAGTTGTCGGCGCCCAACTCCTGCTGCATCAACGAAACGCGTTCTTCAGGCGGCCGCTTTGTTGTGAATGGCGGGTTGGTGGGCGCCCAGTAAAAATCATCGACATCGACATGTTTTAAATCGAGCGAGGGCGCGAGGTTGGCACCCAAGGTCGACACGCCCGCGCACGAAGCACCTGTAATGTAGATCCGCAATTTTTCCTCCGTGAATACTGTTCGATAGTCCGTCTTATCCAGCCATGCGGCGGCTGACGGCGAGCAGGATATCAGGGTAGCGCGGCTTGAATCCTCGATGAATTTGGAAAATAGCTAAGCAAGTTAGCTATAGGTTAACGTGCCCGACTCGTCACGATCAGCCCTGAATTCCGGACAGGATTACGCATGAGCGCACCCTCAACGCCAGTCGGAGATCCACGCAGCCTGCAAATTGCCAGCGATGTCGTCGGCCAGCAGCTACAACAAATCGCCATTCTGACGCGCAACGATGTGCGCGGCGCCGGTCGTACGGTGGTTCAGTGCATGGGCATTGAGGCGCTGATCCGGGCGAACTGAGTCGTCACGACGATCATGCCCAAGCGTTCGCGGCCTACGAAAAACTGATGCGCCCCTACGTCAATCAGGGTGCCCAAGTTCGCGCCCCGACTGGCCTCGCCACATTCGCGGCTTGGCATCGCCCTCGGTCACGCGGTATTAAGGTTGGCCACCGCACCGGGTTTCAAGACGGTATTTGGCAAAATTCTTTCACCGAAAGCAGACGCGATCGAGCTGCCGCGTTATGAAGGTCAACAAGGCGCGTAGCGTCTACTTCGATATAGATTCAATGGATGGTATACGAGCATATGGACATGAAATCAGTCTTCATCGCTGCGCTTGGCGTTTTATCGCTGGCTCAAACATCGCCGTCTCTGGCGGAAGACAGCAACGGAAAAAACCTCTTCGTGCAGCGCTGCGCGATGTGTCACGGCGCCGATATCAAAGGCACAGGGCCGCTCGCGCATAAAAGCAATCCGCCGACGCCGGATCTGACAACAGCTGCTTTCAAGCAACGGCTGAGCGATTACCCGGGCGTCATTGTGTCGTCGATCATCCTTCGGCCAAACGGTGATTTGATCCCGAGAACCTTGCGCGAGAACGGTGTGAAGGTGCCGCCGCATGCCTGGAGTGTTAAGGATTTTCGCGATTTGAATCAGTACATGAAAAGTGTCATTTCAAAACGTTGAGGGCTGCGGATCAGGGCCTGCTGCGCGCAGCCCAAACATTCAGTGACCACCTCGGCAGACTTGCGTTATCTTCCCTGCGACTCACCTGCAAAGGGTGATTCCCACAAGTAAGGATGCTTTATGACTCAACTGCCGCAACGCCTCAATCTGTTCGCGCTGAGCTTGATGGGTGCGCTGGCCACCACCTGTGTTCTGGCCCCGCAAAGTTTCGCGAGCGAAGGCTCCGTCAGCGGCCCGGTCGCCAACACCAAGGTCACCGAGCCATACGTGCGCATGATGGCCCGTGAGGCGTATTTCTGGGGTTGGCCGATGGCCAATATTTTCAACCGTCGCCAAGCGTTCAAGGATCTCCCTGAACCTGGCTTGATGGGCGGAATTGTTCCGGTCGCGCCAATCAATCGACTGTCGATGCTCAGCGATTACATCGATCCGGCCGAGCGCCTGGTGGCGTGTCCGAATCAGGACGTGGTCTACGGCGCGGGCAGCATCGCGCTGGATCTGGAACCGGTGGTGTTGCAGGTGCCGGATTTCGGCAGCCGTTTCTGGGTGTACCAAGTGGTGGATTTGCGTTCTGACAGCTTTGCCGAGCTCGGCAAAATGTATGACACCAAACCCGGTTTCTACCTGCTGGTGGGCCCTGACTGGAAGGGCGAAGTCCCGGCCGGGATCACCAAGGTCTTCCGCTCGCGCACCAACACCGGATTCGTGATTCCCCGGGTGTTCCAGGACGATAGCGCTGTCGATCGCGCGGCCATTCAGCCATCGTTGTCGGGCGTCGACATGTACCCGCTGTCGCAATTCGACGGTAAGGTCAAACACCGCGATTGGGCAAAACTGCCGAAATTCCCGGCGCAGGCCGCCGGCAGTGGCGAAACCAAATGGGTGATGCCAGAGAAGTTCTTCGACGAGTTGCCCGCGCTGCTCAAGGACGCCAAGCCGTTGCCGGGCGAAGAAGCTCGCTACGCACAAATGGCCGCACTGGCCGCCATTGCCAAGGCCGATCCTCAGCTCAAAGCCGCGATGATCGATGAAGCGAAAAAAGCCGACAGCGAAGTGATCGACCCGCTGTTGCAGTTCCGTAATTACGGCCTGCAACTGACGGATCACTGGAGCACCATCAGCAACGGCGCCGCGTTCGGCACCGACTATTTCAGCCGTACCGCCGTCGCGCGCTCGAATATCTTCGTCAACCAGCAGAAAGAAACCAAGTACTTCTATCAGGATCTGGACAAGACCGGCACGCGCCTCAACGGGCAAAACGGCTACACCGTGACCTTCGCCAAAGGGCAGCTGCCACCGGTCAAAGGCTTCTGGTCGCTGACCCTGTACAACGAACAGCACTTCTTCTCGCCGAACGACCTCAAGCGCTATTCCATCGGCACCAAAAACAAATCCCTGCAAGCCAATGCTGACGGCTCGCTAACGATTTACGTGCAGAGCGACTCGCCGGGCAAGGACAAGGAAACCAATTGGCTGCCGACGCCTGAAGGTGCGGATTTCTCGCTCTACATTCGCGCGTACTGGCCTGAGCCGGCTGCGCTGAACGGCCAATGGGTGCCGCCCGCTGTTGTCAAAGCCAATTGATCGCAAGGACGTTTACGATGAACACGTTCGCAAAATCACTGACAGCGCTGAGTCTGGCCGTTTCGATCAGCGCCAGCGCCCAGGCCGCCAGCCATTACCAGCAATTGGCCGACCTGCCGTTCGCTGGCGGTTACCCGACGCTCGAAGGCGTGGCGCAGCTGCAAAACGAATTGCTCTTCCAGCGCGCCGTGCAGTCGTACATCTGGGCTCTGCCGGTGTTGAACATGTACGCCATGAAAGAGGGCTCGGAGAAAGCTTTCGGCGCCGGTTACAACGTGCTGCCGATCTGGAAGGATCGCCTCAACGCCAAGACCCGCGTGACCACGCCCAACTCCGACGTGATCTACGCCATGGGCTATCTGGATCTCAAGCAGGACGGCCCGATGGTGATCGAAGTGCCGCCGGGTTTGCAGGGCATTCTGGATGACTTCTTCCAGCGGCCGATTTGCTCCGAGGGCCAGATTGAGGGTCGCCAGTGGTGTGGCGATGTCGGTCTGCCGGGGCCGGACAAAGGGCAGGGCGCCAAATATCTGGTGCTGCCGCCGGATTTCAAGGGCGAGGTACCGCCGGGCTATCTGACGTATCGCTCGCGAACGTACGGCGTGTTCGTGTTCTGGCGTGGCTTCTTCAAAGATCCGAAACAGCTCGATGCGCCGGTCGCGGTCATGGAGAAAACCCGCATCTATCCGTTGGGTAAACAGGCCACGGCCAAAGCGATGGTGTTCCCCAACGCCTCGAACACCCCGGTCAACATGCTGTACCCCACCGATGGCAGCGCTTTCGACATGCTGTCGCGGTTTATCGAACACGAATACGTCGACCCGCAGGACATGGAAATGCGTGGCGTGCTCGCCGCACTGGGCATCATCAAGGGCAAGCCGTTCCAGCCCGACAAGGCCAGCCGTGACCTGCTCGACAAAGCGGCGAAAACCGCCAGCAAGATCGGCCATGCGATCTCTTACACGCCGCAGACGATTGTCGCCAACGGCACGTGGTACCCGGATCGCAAGTGGCTGAATGTATTCCCCGGCAACGCGACGTTTACCGCCGACACGTTCAACTACATCGACCCGCGCACCGGCTTCTTCACCAACGCCTATTCCGCCAGCCCGGGCATGGCCGTGAACATGGAAAACGTCGGCGCCAAGTACCCGGCCACGTTCGTCGATGCCAAGGGTGAATTCCTTTCCGGCAGCAACAGCTACACTTTGAACCTGCCCAAAGGTATCCCCGCAGCCTTGTTCTGGTCGGTCACCGCGTACGACTCGATCACCGCGTCCGGCCTGGACAACGGCCAGCCGTTTCCATCGATCAATACTATGGACAAACCGGTCGCCAATGCCGATGGTTCGATCGATGTGCATTTCGGCCCGGACTCGCCCGGCGCCGGTAAAAACTGGATCAAAACCCTGCCGGGCGAAGGCTACTTCGTGATTCTGCGCCTGTACGGCCCGACCAAAGCGTTCTTCGACAAAGTGTGGAAGCCGGGGGATTTGCACAAGCAATGATTTGAGAGGTTCTTGAGCGGCATGGGAGCCTCAGCGTCCTCAGGCCCTCAATACGCTTGCCGACGGCGCCCGTCGCAATGGAAACTTGATCCCCGCAACGTCGCAAGAAATCGTTGAACAGGACACCCCGGTGATCAGAAACATTACGGACATGGATTTACGCCTGCTGCGGATTTTCGCCATCGTGGTGAAGTGCGGTGGTTTCACCGCTGCGCAAGCTGAGCTGAACATGAGTCAGTCGAACATCAGCACGCATATTTCCAGTCTGGAAAAACGTTTGGGCTACCGGATTTGCGAGCGCGGCAAGGGCGGCTTTCGCTTGACCGAAAAAGGTCAGCGGATTCTCAAGGCGTCAGCGGCGCTGTTTGGTGCGGTGGATGCCTTCCGTGATGAGGCGCAGGATTTATCCGGGCGTCTGGTCGGGGATCTGTATCTGGGGCTGGCGGACAATATCGCGACCCTGCCGACCGCGCGCATCGACGCGGCCATTGCACGGTTTTATCAGCGCGAACACGACATGCACCTGCATATCTTCGTGAACTCGCCGATAGAGCTCGAACGCGCGGTGATCGACGGGCAACTGGACGTCGCCATTTCCTATTTCAGCCGTCCTTTACCGACCTTGAATTACCAGCCGCTGTACAGCGAGGAGATCGGTATCTTCTGCGGGCAGGCGCATCCGCTGTTCGCCGTCGAGGCGCCGACGCTGGAACAGCTCAAGGCCAGTGACTGGATTTGCCATGGTTTCTTGCCGGCCGATCAGGTGCTGCCCATTGCGCCGGATCGCGCTTCAGCCACCGCGCACCATATGGAGGCGGTGGCCCATGGCGTGCTCGCCGGGACGCATCTGGGCTATTTGCCTGCGCACTACGCGCGGCCATGGTTACAGAGCGGCAAGATGCGCGCGCTGCACCCGCAGACGCTGCGTTATGACGTGCAGCACAGCATGATCACCCACGTCGGGCACCCGCAAAGCGAGGCCGTGCGTGCCTTTATCGCAGATCTGCTGGCTGAGCACGGTTTGTGAGTTTTATCTCGGCAGCACGCCTTGCACGGCGTTGCGGAAGATTTGCGTGTAGTCGGCGGCACTGAGGACACAGGCGTTGGTGTCGGATGAAGAAACATCGGCCAGCGCCTGTTCGCCAACCCAATCCGCCGCGTCGGTGTCCAGACCCATCTCGCCCAGGCTGTGGGCGATCCCTAACTGCTCGCGCAGCTGCAAGACCCAATCGAGAAAACCGTCGAAATCAGGCTGCGGCAACTCCAGATAGCGGGCCAGTCGCGCGATGTCCTGGCTGATTGCCTGACGGTTGGCGACCAACACGTAGGGCAGCAGGATCGCATTCAGCAACCCGTGGTGTTTGTGATAACGCGCGCCCAGCGGATGGGCGAGGGCATGCACGCCGCCCAAACCTTTCTGAAATGCCACCGCGGCCATGGCCGAAGCGATCAACATGCCTTCGCGGGCAACCATGTTCTGGCCATCGCGATGTGCGTTGCACAAGTGCAGCTGAATCAAACGAATACCTTCCACCGCGACACCGGAAGACATCGGGTGATACAGCGGCGAACAGAAAGCTTCGATGTGATGGGTTAACGCGTCCATGCCGGTGGCGGCGGTCAGTGCGGCGGGCAGGCCACGGGTCAGCACCGGGTCGAGGATCACGCAGGCCGGCAGTAATTCCGGGTGGCTGACCACACGCTTGATGTTTTCTTCGCTGAGGGTCAACACCGCTTCGCGACCAAGCTCCGAACCCGTGCCCGCCGTGGTGGGCAGCGCGATCAGACGTGGCAGATCGAGGTGCGGAAAGTCAGCCAATGTCGGGTAACTGGCTATGACATTCGACCATTGATATTGCTCGAGGCCTTGAGCATCGACGGATGCCAGGCTGATGCCCTTGGCGGCGTCCATCGCGCTGCCGCCGCCCAGAGCAATCAGCGAATCATGCCGGCCAGCCTTGAAAGTGGCCACGCCTCGGGCGACGTCATTCAGGCTCGGGTTGCTGTCGATGTCGCTGAACACCGCGAAGGCAATATCGGCGTGCTGCAAATGCGCTTTGATCAGCGCCATAGGTTCCAGCGCCAGCATCCCCGGATCGGTGACCAGCAGCGGATTGCGCATTCCCAACAGTTTGCAGCGTTCGGCCAACACATCCAGCGCGCCGGGCCCGCAGAAAATTTCGGTGGGGTAATTCCAGTAATGAAGAGAAGACATCTGAACTCCAGATTCGCGGGGCGCAAGGGCCCCGCATGACAAAGCGGGGGTTTATTCGGTGCGCAGTTGCAGGCTGCTGCGCAGATAAGGCTTGGCGCGGAACAGGTAGATCAGGCCCAGCAGCGCGAGGATCGAGAACACCAGAATCACCGCCCACACCTGAAACCATGGCGCACCCGGAGGCGCCAGCGACTCCCGTGGCCAAGCGACGTTGATGCTTTCAAACACCAGCCAGAAGAACGCCGCAAGATTGACCGGCAGACCCCAGCGACCAAGGCTGAAAGTCCCGGGCTCGGGTTTCCATTGGCCGCGCAGACGAGCGAGCAGGGCGCAGCTGACGACAATCAGGAACACCATGAAAAAGCCGCCGCTGCCGAAGGCGATCAACGTGCCAACCGCCGTTGCGTTGAGGCCTAGCGCCAGACCGAGACTGGCGAAACAGGTGCTGAAAACCATCGCCGCGAAAGGCACTTTGCGCTTGTCGACTTTGCGCAACAGGGCCGACGCCGGGAGCATTGAGTCGCGGGCCATGCCGAACACGGCGCGACCGATGTAGGTCTGCACCGAGACGATGCAGGCGATGAACGCCACCAACACGATGCTCACGAAAGGTCGTTCCGACCAGCTACCGAAGGCATCAACGACAGCAGGTGTCACCGGGTCGACGATTTGCCCGGAGACCATGCCTGCGGTGTCGGTAAACGACAGCGTCACGGCGAATGCGGTGAGCATCACGGTGAGGCCGACCAGAATCATCGAGCGCAAAATCGCCCGTGGCGTCGACGTCCGCGCATCGGCAGTTTCTTCGGACACCTGCGAGCAGGCGTCGAACCCGAGGAAGGCCCAGCCACCGACCGCCATCGCCGTCAGAAATCCTGGCAGGTACGAGCCGTCGCCACCCTGACTGGAGGTCAGTCCTTCAAACACCAGCGACAGCGAATGGTTACGGAAGAACAACAGCAACAACACGCCGATGCCGATGGAGGCGATCGCCTCGGCAATGATCCCGGCGTTGACGAAGTACTTCAGCGGGTTGATGCCGAACAGGTTCACCCCCAAACCGAGCAGCAACAGCACGGCGCCGCTGAACACTTGGGCATTCGCCGATGGCGGCGCGCCGGTAAAAAACAGCCACAACCAGAAACCGCCCAGGTAGGCGACAGTGGTCAAGGAAGCCAATGCCGAGGCCAGATACATGAACCCGGTGAACCACGCCCAGCGATCGCCCGCCAGTCGCCGAACCCATTGATAGCAACCGCCGGCGAGCGGGTATTGCGAGGCCAGTTCGGCATAGACCAGCGCCACCAGAAACTGCAGCGCCAGGCACAGCGGAACGATCCAGACCCAGGACGGCCCGGCGTTCATCGCGCCCAATGACATCACCGAATAAATGCCCACCACCGGCGAAACGGTAGCGAACCCGACAGAAAATGAAGACCACAATGACAGACCGCGATGCAGTTCCTGGGCATAGCCCTGGCTGTGCAGCAACGATTCGTCGGCGTTTGGGCGGGAAAGAGGCGAGGTCATTGTCGGCCTCCCATTGAAGCGCTGGCGCTGGAGAGCGCGCAATGACAGGCACGGCAGCGTGCGAGCAGGGCGGACATAAGAAATTCCTTGGTCGGCAGACACATTATTTTTAGGATCGCCTTGTCTCAGGCGTACCGACGAAACGGCCTCCTTCATGAGGAGTGAAGGGAGCTTAAGCCAGGCAAACATCGATAAAAATTCATATGTTTGTAGGCTGGGTTCTGGAATTTCATATGTTTGGAGAAGGGAGCAGAGAAGAACGACTGACCGTGATCAGCCGTCGTTGATTGGCAAAGCGCAGGCTAGCCCCATTGCGTGCTGGAAAGCCCATAACATTTGCACATCGCAGGCACTCCAGACAGATCCAGTTCGGCGTCATACAAATGCGTTGCGCCCAGCTTGAGCATGGCGTTTTGCGAACGAAGATTATCAGGCGCGACGTGGAAGTAGACGATGTCGTACGCCTTGAACGCATGCTCCAGCATCAATCGCTTTAGCTCGCGATTGGCCAGCCCGCCCCATTTCGCCCGCGTCAGAAAGGTGTAACCGATGGCGATTGCGTCAGGCTGGTCGGGCGGCGAGTAGTAGCTCGACATGCCGACGATCTGCCCGGAGGCAATCTCGATCACGGCGAGGGCTTTGCCACTGGCCAGACGCGCGGCGAAGTAGGGCGCGAAGACCTGTCGGTGATAGCGATCCGTGGCCGGGTGGCCGGCCCAGATCAGCGGGTCACTCGCCGCCAGCAGCATGCCTTCAAAATCACTGTCGGCGAGTGGTCGCAGTTGCAGCGTGTTGCCGCTTAAATCGGGTTGGTTATCAAAGTTGCGCACTGGACGGGTTTCCTTGTCAGGTGAGTCCTGAGAAAGAAACCAGTCTAGGGCGACCGTCGTTCAAGGAAAGATCCAATGCACGGATTTTTCATGGAGCCATCGCTACCGGCTTAACGCTGGTAACGATTGCCCGGCCGTTGCAATCCCAGATGATCCCGCAGCGTGCTGCCGCTGTACTCAGTGCGGAACAGCCCGCGCTGTTGCAGCAACGGCACCACGCCGTCAACGAAGTCATCCAGACCTTCCGGCAGGAACGGCGGCATGATGTTGAAGCCGTCGGCAGCCTGGCCGACGAACCATTCTTCAAGGGTGTCGGCGATGGTTTTCGGCGTGCCGATCACGGTGTGATGGCCGCGCGCGCCGGCGACTTTCAGGTACAACTGGCGAATTGTCAGGTTTTCCCGGCGCGCCAGATCGATGAACAAGGCCTGGCGGCTCTGCATCGAATTGCTTTGCGGCAGCTCCGGCAACGGGCCGTCCAGATCATATTCCGACAGGTCGAAACCGCCGGCCATGCCCGCGAGCATCGCCAGTCCAACCCGTGGCTCGACCAGATCCTGCAACTGTTGGTATTTGTCTTCCGCTTCACTTTGCGTGCGGCCAATCACCGGCGAGATCCCCGGCATGACTTTCAACTGCTCAGGACGGCGGCCGTAGCCGGCGAGGCGACCTTTGACGTCGGCGTAAAAGGCTTGGGCGTTGCTCAGGGTCTGTTGTGCGGTGAACACCACTTCAGCGGTGCGCGCGGCCAAGGCCTTGCCCGGTTCCGAGGAGCCGGCCTGAATCAGCACCGGGTAACCCTGTGGCGTGCGCGGAATGTTCAGCGGCCCGCGTACCCGGTAATTTTCGCCGTGGTGATTGAGTACATGCAGTTTGTCCGGCTGGAAAAACACGCCGCTGGATTTATCGCGGATGAAAGCGTCGTCTTCAAAGCTGTCCCACAGGCCGGTGACAACATCGATGAACTCTTCAGCGCGCTGATAACGGTCGCCGTGCTCGAAATGCTTGTCGCGGCCAAAATTCAGCGCCTCCAGATCGGTCGCCGAGGTCACCAGATTCCAGCCACTGCGCCCGCCGCTCAAGTGATCGAGGGAGGCGAACTTGCGCGCCAGTAAATAAGGTTCGTTGTAGCTGGTCGAGACCGTCGACACCAGGCCGATGCGCTCGGTCACTGCTGCCAGACCCGAGAGCAGCACCAGTGGATCGAAGACATCGCCAGCGGTGGTGAACTGGCCAAGTTCCGGCGAGCCCATCAAGGCCAGGTTGTCGGCGAAAAATATCGCATCGAACTTGCCGCGCTCGGCGGTGGTGGCGAGGTTTTTGAAGTGCTGGAAATCCAGTCCGCCGCCGGCCCAGGCACGCGGATGGCGCCAGGCGGCGAGGTGGTGGCCGCTGCTCATGAGAAACGCGCCCAGGCTCATTTTTGCTGTTGTCATAGTGTCCTCAGAAGTCATAGCGCAAGGTCAGGCCGGCAGTGCGCGGCTGGCCTGGCGAGGCGGTGTAAAGACCGTTGGAACCACTGCCAACAGCCAGGTAATACTCACGATCGAAGGCGTTTTTCACCCACAGCGAGGCGTCCAGCAAACCGTCGCCGTAGTCCATGCGCGCGCCGACCGAGAAGTTGGCGAGGCCGTAGCCGTCGATCTTCGCCAGGTCGGAGTTGTCGAGGGTGCCTTCGCTCTCGGAGCGATAGGCATAGCTGCCGGTGGCGTAAGGTTCGATGCGGTCAATGCGCGGCCACTTGTATTCGCCGTTGATGTTGCCGATCCAGCGTGAGGCGCCGGCCACACGCTGACCGCTGAGGTCGCAGTTGGTCTGGCCGGGGTTTTCCGAGGGGCAGGGCGCGTCTTTGAACGACAGATAGGTGACGTCGTTGAACGAGCCGTTGACGTTCAGCGTCAGCCCGCGAACCGGCACGGTGGTGGCCTCAAATTCGAGTCCGCGTGAGCGCACGGTGCCGGCGTTGGTCAGCAATTGGTAACCGGTCAACGAGCCCGGCGGCTGGTAGTAAGTGGTGGCTTGATAGCCGTTCACGCCCGTCCAGAATACGTTCGCGTTGAGTTGCAAACGCTGGTCGAACAGCTGACTTTTGATCCCCAGTTCCGCATCGTTCGCCCGCTCCGGGCCGACCAGCAATGACTCAGCGCCAGCGCTCGGAGCCGAGCCGACCGCAAGGTTTACACCGCCGGATTTTTCGCCGTGGGACAACGAGGTGTAGCCCAACACATCGTCGCTGAAGTGGTAGCTCAAGCTGGCCAGAAACGACGGTGCGGCGTTGTACAGGTGCAGGTCGCCGGTGTCGTAGGCGCCGACCTGGCCGGCGCGGATCGCGTTGCCATCGACCACGCCCGGGATCACCACCGGCGTGCCGCCACCCACAGGGGCGAAGCGCTTGACGTTGGCCTCTTTCTCTTCATAGGTGCCGCGGATGCCGGCGCTGAAATCGAGGCGCTGGGTCAGGTGCCAAGTGCCTTGGGCAAACAGCGCGTAGCTCTCGGTGTCGATCTTGCCGTTGACCTTACTGCTGACGTTGTTCAGCGCATTGAGATTGGCGCCGATCAGGTTGAGATCCGCCAGCGGCCCGAGGTCGGTGAAGATGCGGTTGCCGAGGTCTTGCTTGAACGCGTAGGCGCCAACCACGTAATCAAAGAACTCGCCTTTAGGCGAAGCCAGGCGCACTTCCTGCGAGAACTGGCGGTCGTGGACTTCGTAGCCGAAGTCGTTGATCACCGGGACTTCCAATTGGTCGGCGTCGTTGGCCGGGTTGAAGTGCCAGCTGCGATAAGCACTGATCGAGGTCAGCGTGTAGCCGCCGGCAAGGTTCCAGTTGGCTTCGACGGAACTGGCGTTCTGGTGCACGCTGACGTTCTGGCGGCCATCGATGTTGCTCTCGCCCACCTGCGGATTCGCGCTAACGAGTGCCGCGCGGCGCCAAAACACGGGCCCCGCGCCGTAAATCACGCTACTGCCGCTGCTGGAGTTTTCGCTGTTGTATTCGTTGATCCAGCGCAGGCTGAAATCGTCGTTGGGTTTGAACAGCAATTGCCCACGCAAGCCTTCGCGCTCACCGCCGAGCAGTGTGCGATCGTCGTGGCGATTGTTCAGGTAGCCGTCATCGCGGGTGCGATAGAACGACAGGCGACCGGCGAGGGTGTCGGTCAACGGCCCGGACACTGTGCCTTTGCCTTGAAAGTAGCCGTCCTGCCCACCCGACACTTCGAGGCTGCGCTCGGGGGTGAATGTCGGGCCACGGGTGGTGATGTTGAGCACGCCCGCCGTGGTGTTTTTGCCGAACAACGTGCCTTGCGGCCCGCGCAGCAATTCCAGTTGCTCAACGTCGAGCATGTCGAACGCGGCCATGCCGGGACGGCCGAGATAGACGTTATCCAGATAAATCCCGGCGCTGCCTTCGAGGCCATCGCTGGCCGGGTTGTTGCCGATCCCGCGCACGGCAAAACTGGAAACCCGCGCATGGACATAAGCGACGTTGACGCTCGGCAAGGCCTGTTGCAGATCCTGAATCTTGTAGATGCGCTGGGTTTCCAGGTTGGCGCCGCTGAGCGTGGTGATCGGCGTCGGTACGTCTTGCGACTGTTCTTCGCGACGGCGCGCGGTCACGGTGACCTGTTCAAGCCTTGGTGCTGAGTTGTCGGCCTGAGTTGCCGTCGGTGTGGACGCTTCGGGTTCATCTGCGGCGAAGCTCTGGGTCGAGCAGAGGACACCGGGCAGCGCCAGCCATAAGGAAAAGCTCAGGGGCTTGAGGCGATGGGCCGTGGTGGCCGAGTAACGTAAAAGCATGGACGCATAGCTCCTTTTTTTGCCGCGCGACGCAATCGGTCGGGCTCGGTAGGAGTGCCATGCTAGAGCGTGTGAAGGTGGGAAAAGGGGCCTGCGCGGACAACCTATGGTCCGGCGCAGACAAGTGACTCAAACCGCGATCGACAGTGCTCGCTCAGCCGCGAAAACAGTGGGCCGTGGCACGTAACGTTGAGGTTGCAACGGCACATCATCACGCCGCCATTTGCCCGGACTTTCGCCCGTCCAGCGACGGAACGCGCGATTGAAACTGCTCGGCTCATTGAAGCCCAGTCGATAGCAGATTTCGTTGATTGAGCAGTCGGTCTGGCGCAGGTAACTGAACGCCAGTTGTCGCCGGCAATCGTCGAGCAACGCCTTGAAACTGCTGTCGTGTTTGAGCAAGTGCCGATGCAGATTGCGCACGCTCATGCCGAGCTCGTCGGCGACGCGACTTTGCTGAACTTCACCCAGAGGCAAGTAACGAATAATCGCCGCGCGAACCCGCTCCGGCAGATTCAGGCGTCGTTGCCGTTCGAGGTAGTCGTTGAGCACGCCGTCGAGTCCTTGGGCCACGGCGTGATTGGCCGTGGTCAGCGGCGCATCCAGCCAGCGGTTGCTGTATTCGATGGCATTTTCGCCGGCGTCGAAGCGGATCGGGCAACCGAGCAAACGTGTCCAGCGCAGCGGATCTTGTGGGGCCGGGCGGGCCAGGCGCACGCCGTGCACGATCGGCAAATCCACCCAGGTTTGCCGGGTGAAGCGCACCGCGCAGGCAATCGACGCTTCGGTGGCGATCTGCTCCACCTCCGCGCCGTCGGCCACGCCGTAAACCATGCGCGTGGTGTGCGGCCCGCGCACCAGACTCATTGCCGCCGACGTGGTGATCACCGGGGCGTAACGCACGCCCCGTTGCAACGCTTCAATCACCGTCGAACTGCTTTGCGCGGCGAAAAACAACCCGTGAAAGTCGGTCGGATAACTGTACTGCGCCACTTGCAGGCCGAAGCATTCGTCAGCACTGATGCGCCGCGCCGCCCGCCAGAATGCGCTCATGGCGGGGAGGGCAATGCGCTGATCAGGGTCATGCAGATGACAACGGCTGATACCGGCCTCGCTCAGCAGCGGGGCGGCGTCGATGCCCTGTGCTTCCAGCGTGCGGGCGATGACTTGGGCCCAGGTGGCAATGGTATCGGTGCTTGGCATGGTGGTTCTCCGGCGTATTCGGTTATCCGTCCTCGGGGTGATTCAGGCGAGGCCTTCGGCGGCCAAGGTCTGCACCACTGATTCCCGCGCGCGGAAGCGACCGAGTGCGGCCTGCAGCGCAGGGAAATCGTTGAGCACACCGACGCGAGCGCTCCAGCCAAGGAAGACGCCGAGGTAGGCGTCCGCCACGGTGAAACGATCACCGACCAGATACTCGGTTTGCGCCAGTCGCGCTTCGATCGGTTTCAGTGCGTTGCTCAGTTGTTCCAGCGCGCGTTGGCGAATGCCGGGGAATGCGCTTTCGTCAGCGCTGTAACGCTCTGGGCGATTGATCGGGCGAAACGCGCCAACGTGTACTTCCGTCGCCACGTAACCGAGCCAGCCTTGAATCTGCGCGCGCTCGACTGAACCTGCCAGTGCGAACAATTCTGTGCCGGGTTTGAGGTCGGCGAGGTACGGCAGGATCGCGGTGTTTTCGGTGAGCAGCGTCTGGTTATCCAGCAACAGCGCTGGTACACGGCCGGTCGGGTTGATCTGGCGATACGGCGAGTTCGGGTCGCCGAGGGTCACGCGCTCGACGCTGATGGGCAGTTGCAATTCGTGGATCACGACATGGGCAGCGAACGAGCAGGCACCGGGGAAAATGAACAACGTGGTCATGGAGAGTCCTTGTTTTAGCGGCTGGCTTGTGGGGTTTGCGAAGCGGTGTCGGTGTGTTGCAGGGCAGCCTCGATGAAGCGCGGCTCGGCCCAGGTTTTCACTTCAAAACCTTTGCGGATCAGTTTCGCCTGGAGCGCCAGATCGACGCTGCGCTGCAAGTTGTCGAGGAACGGCGCGTCGAGCTGCGGGGCGAAAATCTTTACCAGCGATTGGTCTTTGGCATCGGTGGTGAGGATGTCTGCGGGGAAGCTGGCGAGTTTTGAAACCAGGTTGATGTAGTCCTGTTTGTGGTCGTCGTTGCGCAGCCAGGTGATGGCGGGTTGTTGCGCCTTGATCAGGCGCGCGACCAGTTCTGGATGTGCGTCGACAAAGGCGCCACGGCCTAACAGCACGGCTTGCATGCTGCCGGCGCCATCGAGGTCGACGGTGGTCAGCGGCAATTCAGCGAGGCCGCGTGCCTTCAGCGCAATCACGCCGGCACCCGACCAGGTCGCGTCGATTTGCTTGGCGGCAAGTGCTGCGTTGGCGGCGTTGTAGTCGAGGTTGACGACTTTGTAGTCGCTCTCTTTCAAGCCTTGGTGCGCCAGTGCAGAGGCAAACGAAAGTTGCGTGGCGGTGCCTCGGAAGATAGCGACGCGTTTGCCTTTCAGCGCTTCGAGGGTGGTGATGCCCGAGCCCGGCTGTACGGCGAGATAGAGTTTGACGTCACGGGCCGTCGCACTGAGCAAACGCGTGTCGAGACCACCGGCCTTGCCGATGATCGCTGGCAAGTCGCCGAGGTAAGCGAAGTCTTCCTGGTTGTTGGCCAAGGCCTCATTGATCGCCGGCCCCGCGCCTTTGAAGAAGTCCCAACGGATCTTGATGCCGTCCTTTTCGAACTCCTTTTCCAGGGTTTGCCGATCGCGTAATACGTCGACAATCCCGGCGCCGCTGGGTGTCGGCCCGGCGCTGATGTCAGGCACGGCGATACGGATTTCCTTGACCGTATCGGCCAGCACCAGACTGGAAACGAGTAAAGCGGCGAGGGTGAGCGCGGCTTTCGGAAGGGAAGTTCTGCTAAACGACGTCGTTCGACTCACACGGATGCTCCTGCAAATTCCAGCGAGGTGCCGGATCGAAGGCGCAGGTATAGCGGCGTACACACGCAGAAATAAAATAATTAAAAATGTGCTGGTTAGTCGCTTTGGGCATATGTGCGACAACGCATAGCTTGGGACAGCAATGCCTTTCAGGCATAAAAACTATGCCGAGCCAAATCCCCCTCAGACACCCGTTGTTCACTGTAGGAGCCGAGCTTGCTCGCGAAGGCGTCAGCCCAGTCAGTGCAGTGTTAAATGACCCACCGCTTTCGCGAGCAAGCTCTGCTCCTACAAGTTTTCTGCCGTACACAAAACCCCCGGCACGCCCCAAATCCCTGTAGGAGTGAGCCTGCTCGCGAAGGCGTCAGCCCAGTCAATGCATTGTTGAATGACCCACCGCTTTCGCGAGCAAGCTCTGCTCCTACAAGTTTTTCTGCCATACACAAAACCCCCGGCACACCCCAAATCCCTGTAGGAGTGAGCCTGCTCGCGAAGGCGTCAGCCCAGTCAATGCATTGTTGAATGACCCACCGCTTTCGCGAGCAGGCTCGCTCCCACAGGTTTCTTTGTCGCTCACATAACCTTGGGCACGCCCCAAACCCCTGTAGGAGCTGAGCTTGCTCGCGAAGGCGTCAGCTCAGGCAATGCATAGTTGAATGACCCACCGCTTTCGCGAGCAAGCTCTGCTCCTACAAGTTTTCTGCCTTACAAAAAGTCCCGAGCACACCCCAAATCCTTGTGGGAGCGAGCCTGCTCGCGAAGGCGTCAGCCCAGTCAATGCATTGTTGAATAACCCACCGCTTTCGCGAGCAAGCTCGCTCCCACAGGTTTCTTTGTCGCTCACAAAATTCCGGAGCACACCCCAAATCCTTGTGGGAGCGAGCTTGCTCGCGAAAGCGTCAGTTCAGGCAATGCATAGTTGAATGACCCACCGCTTTCGCGAGCAAGCTCTGCTCCTACAAGTTTTCTGCCGTACACAAAACCCCGGCACGCGCCACCCCCCCTGTAGGAGCGGGCTTGCTCGCGAAGGCGTCAGCTCAGGCAATGCATAGTTGAATGACCCACCGCTTTCGCGAGCAAGCTCGCTCCCACAGGTTTCTTTGTCGCTCACAAAACCCCGGGCACGCCCCAAACCCCTGTAGGAGCTGAGCTTGCTCGCGAAGGCGTCAGCTCAGGCAATGCATTGTTGAATGACCCACCGCCTTCGCGAGCAAGCTCTGCTCCTACAAGTTTTCTGCCGTACACAAAACCCCGGGCACGCCCCAACCCCTGTGGGAGCGAGCCTGCTCGCGAAGGCGTCAGCCCAGTCAATGCATTGTTAAATGACTCACCGCCTTCGCGAGCATGCCCGCTCCCACAGTTCGTAATGTCATGCACACATTCCGGGGCGCGCTTCAAAACCGCTGCGTCAGCGTTGGGTCTCACCCGGCTCCACTTCGGCGGCGGCAGCTTGTACTGGCACGCCATCAACAAACGCTTCATGCGCTTCAGGATCGAGATTGACCTGGTGACGCTCACCCAGCGAGCTATAGCGATCGCGCAGTTTGCGCAGATCCCGTGAACCCATTTTATCCAGCCCCAACGTCGCATTCTGCGCCGCCGTGGTCGCGCGAATCAGTTCATCAATCTTCAGATGCAAAATGTCGTTGTCGCGGTTTTGTGTGTTCTGGATCAGAAACACCATCAGGAAGGTGATGATGGTGGTCGACGTATTGATGATCAGTTGCCAGGTATCGTTGTAGTGAAAGTAAGGCCCGGTCAGTCCCCAAACCCCAATCAAGATGATCGCGAGGAGAAAAGTTTTCGAGCTGCCGGCCCAGTTTGAAAGGCCTTGGCAGAAACGTGCAAAAGTCATGAGTGCGAGCTCTCGTTGAATGTAACGAGTCTGACCGCAGCCAGTTCTTGAAATTCTTTTTTACATTTAGACCGCTCGTCGCCATGTTTGCGCGCGACCGTCGCTGCTGGAAAACCTTCTTGCAGGTCGCCCATCATCCTCTTTGAACTCTGCGTCAAACTCCCCCGTCCTCTGCAGTGAGGGGCTCAGGGCAATCCTTGCTGCGCAGTCCCGTTAAACGTTTTCATTCAGAAGGCGAGGGACGACATGAATACTTCAGACAGCAGAGCAGGATCTCAGACCGGCGATCCGGCAGGCAGCATGCCTGAGCACGACTTTGAGCATTTAAAGGAAGAGGTCACCGAGGCGTTGGGCGGCGCGAGGCATCAAGCCGATGCGCAGTTTGGCCAATATCGCGACACCGCCGCCGATCAGATCGAGGCATTGGCGCAAGGTGCGAAAAGCTTTGTGTCGGAACTGGAGGACAAGGACTCACTGGGCATGTCCGACTACCTCAGCGACATGGCGGAGTCGATGACGGGGCTGGCCGGCAATCTTCGCGGCAAGAGTGCCGAACAGCTCTTGCACGATGCGGCGGATCTGGCGCGCAGCAATCCCGCGCTGTTCATTGCCGGGAGCATTGCCGTGGGGTTCGGATTATCGCGATTCCTCAAGGCCGGCACGGGCGCGGCGGTCACCGTCAGCGGCCATCACGATCCGGCAGCAGGCAGTTCTTCCATGCCGCCATCAGACGGTTATGGCGCCCATCGGCCTTATGAAACGTCGCCCGCACCGACCCCCGTTGCGCCAGTCGCGAAAGGAGAACTGTGATGAACAGAGACGATCCGGATCTGCCGGGCACAAGACCTCTTGCGCAACCAGACGACGCTTCGGTCGTCGGTCTGCTTCGACAGCTGTCCCGCGAAGTGCCCGCGTTATTCACCAAGGAACTGGCCTTGGCCAAGGCCGAGCTGCAAACCAGCCTCACCACGCTGAAGGCCGGCATTGCAGCAGTGGCGGGCGGTGCAATCGTTTTTCTGGCGGGTTTCATCATCCTGCTGATGTCGGCGGTCTACGCTTTGAGCCTGTTCATGGCGCCGTGGCTGGCAGCGTTGATCGTCGGTGTTGTGGTGATGATCATCGGCTTCGCCATGTTGCAAACCGGCAAAAAACAATTCGAGGCGTCCCATTTCAAACCTGACCGGACGCTGGACGCTCTGAACAAAGATCAGGAAGCGCTGCGGAGGAAAGTCTCATGAACACTGAACTGGATATCGAATCGCAAAAAAGTCCCGAGCAGATCGAACGGGAAATCGACGCGCAGCGCGCCAGCATCGGCAATATCGTCGACCAGCTGGAAAGCAAGTTCACCCCCGGTCAGATGTTCGACCAGGCCTGGGGCCTGATGCAAAACAATGGCTCGACGTTTATCACTAACCTCGGCACCAGCGTGCGCAACAACCCCGTGCCTGCGGTGCTGACCTCGGTGGGTCTGCTGTGGCTGATGATGAGCCAGAACCGGCCGCCGGTGCTGCAACCGGTCTATCGGGCCGGGCCCGATCAGGACAGGACCGGGGAATGGGCGGACGGTATCGACAGTGCGCGCGACCATTTGCACCAGACGGCCGATTCGCTGAAAGAAGGTTACCAATCGCTGAAAGGCAAAGCCGCGCACTTGGGCGACAACGTCGGTGCCGCCAGTGAAAACCTCAGCCATGCGATGCACGATGCCGGTGATCGGTTAGCGCGCAACTCACAGGTATTGGGTCAGCAGTTCAATCAATTGCTCAAGGAACAACCCTTGGTAGTCGCCGCCGCCGGCATCGCACTGGGCGCCTTGCTCGGTGCCGCGTTGCCAACCACCAGCACCGAGCAGCGCATGATGGGGCGCACCAGCGCCGGGCTGGTCGATAAAGTCAAAAAGCAGGCGCAGGAAGGCTACGAAGCAGTTCGCGATACCGTGACGAAAACCACTGAACAAGAGGCTGTCGCCGCCCGTTCAGACTCCTCGACTGCAACATCGGCAGCCCCGTCCGCCGATCTTTCCCAAGGCTTGGGCACCTCCTGATCGCGGAGAACCGGAGGCCCGCAATGGGCCTCCTTGCCGGGGGCAATGATCGTCGATTGATCAGTGAAAACACATTGAATGGTGGGAATGATGTCCGAACCTGCAACGCCTTCCGAAACGTCTTCACGAAACTGGTTTAGCCATCTCACAAACGCTGGCTGGGGAGGTCGCGCCTTCTGGCTAGCGCTGGCGTGCGTGGCTGTTTTGTTGATGGTCAGCGGCTATGGCGCATTTGTCGGCGCCAACAAGGCGAATCTTTATTTTGCTTTTCTGGGCGGGCTGTCCGGATTTGGCGCCACCGCATTAGGGGCGGTGGTGGCGATAGCGTTGCGCGACATTGCTGCGCGTACGCAAGACATCATGCTTGGGTTCGCGGCCGGCATGATGCTTGCCGCCAGTTCTTTTTCGCTGATTCTGCCGGGCATCGAAGCGGCACAGGCCTTGTGCGGCAATCAGTTGCTGGCGGCTTGTGTGGTGGTGGCCGGGTTGGCGCTGGGCGTGGCGCTGATGGTCGGACTGGATCGCTTCGTGCCGCACGAACACGAAAAAAGCGGTCGGCGCGGGCCTGAAGCGAAGCGCATCAATCGAGTCTGGCTGTTTGTATTGGCAATCACTCTGCACAACCTGCCGGAAGGCATGGCGATTGGTGTGAGTTTCGCCAACGGCGACATGCAGGTGGGGTTGCCGCTGACAACCGCCATCGCCATTCAGGATATTCCCGAGGGGCTGGCGGTTGCGCTGGCACTGCGTGTAACGGGGCTTTCGGCATTGCGAGCGGCGCTGATTGCCGTCGCTTCAGGTCTGATGGAACCCATCGGCGCCATCGTCGGTCTGGGCGTTTCCAGCAGCTTCGCGTTGGGGTATCCGATCGCTCTTGGTCTGGCGGCTGGCGCGATGATTTTTGTGGTGTCCCATGAGGTCATTCCGGAGACCCATCGCAATGGTCACGAGACGCCCGCGACCCTTGGATTGATGCTCGGTTTTGGGGTGATGATGTTTCTCGATACGGCGTTGGGTTAGCGCGCGTCATTTGCCCTCAAGAATCTTGAAAGCATCATCCAGCGGCGCATAGCCGACGACTTTTCGCGTTTCATCGATCGAAAGACGCTTGTATCGATTGTCCGAAACGCCATGGACAACGTGGAATCCGTTCAGCTCGCTTTCCACGCAATCGCGCAGCAACGCGACGACATCCCGCACACTGATAAACGCCGCAACGTCCCTGTGGCTGTGCGCTTCACCCGGGTGAAACTCGTTTACGTTGGCAATGCGCACGGCGACGGTGGTCATCGCACCGTCGTTGGCATGCAGCGATGCCAGTGCTTCGCCGAACGCTTTGCCGACCCCGTAAAGATTGCCGGGCCGGGGCGCCATGTTTTCGTGGACTTGTACATCCTTGGGGTAGCCTTCGATGGCCTGAGCGCTGCTGGCGAAGATGAAGCGCTTGCAGCCTTGCGTCTTCGCGGCGAGCAGCATGTTGTAGGTGCCAACGATATTCACCGGCAGGACGGAGGTTATGAAATCCGCGTCCGGATTCGGATCGGCCGCCAGGTGAATGACGGTGTCGATGCCTTCGCAGGCTTCATGGCAACGGGATAAATCGGTGATGTCGAGGGCGAAACGTTCGCTGGAATCGGCAAGTTTTGATACGTCTATATCGGCTAAGCGCAGAACCAGTTCATCGCCATACGCTTTGTAGAAGGCGCTGCCGATCTTGCCGGCAGCACCCGTGACTAATATTTTTCGTGTGCTCATGTCCGTATGTCCTCAGGGTGAGATTCCATTCTGGTTCTCGACCGACCGATGAGTAGCATCCTCCTTTGCTTCCAATCAAGGTGTTTGCCAAACCCCACCCTCAGCAACAGGCACATCGTCCAGTTCGTAAGGGTTTACCCCTTCGAGGCAGCCGACATTGATGCCGAACTCTTGCGGGTTGGTGCTGCGTCGATGGTGCGTGTAGATCCCGCAGTTGCCACAGAAAAAATGCTCGGCTACGTGCTTGCCGAACTGGTAGGTCCGGAGCGCCGATTCGCCCCGGATCACCTTTAAGTCCACCGCCGGAACCGCCGCCACGACCGCGCCTTTGCGTTTGCAAAACGAACAATCGCAACGGTGCGGGGCCGGGAGACCGTCAGGCAGATGCAGCTCAAGAATCACCGCGCCACAGTGGCAGCTGGCGCGGTGATCGACGCGGATGTGTGTGTTGCCGATTTGTTTAAGCATCGCAGTCCACCTCTCTGGTCTGCCGCATAAAGCTCAAGCCTCTGTCCAGTCCACGGTCGCCGTTTCACGCCACTTCACCTCCGTGACGCCGAATCGCTCGGCCTGAGGCTTGGATACGACTTTCAATGGCGGCTTGCCCGCTTTCGGAATCGGCGCGATGCCGGCATCACAACTCGCCCAATGCCAGGCATCGGCATTGCGCATGGTTTTCGCGCGTATGACGAAAGACTTCGGCTGCCCGTGAAGTTTGTATTCAATGACGAAAATGTCTGTCTGGCTCATGAGTTACTCCTTACGCTCATACGCCAATGAGTGGTGTCGAGAGAAAAAAATTCCAAGAATTTTTACGATGCGAACGACGCGGATACCAGCGCCGCGAAATCAACGCAAACTGCTTAAAAAAAGGAACCAGAGGACTCGCAAAAACTCTGAATCCTCTGCTCCTTTTTTAGCCGCTGAATGAAGCTTACGTAGCCAGAACCGCAACGCCGTCATCAAGCTCGGGCAAGGCAATGTGGCTGTCGCCTGGCGTCAGAATGACCTTGCGGCAATCCTCCTCACGTTTATCGAAAATCCTGTAGCCCTCGGCAGCCTGTTCGAGCGACATGCGATGGCTGATGATCACATCGGGGGAGAGCCGGCCGGTTTCGATGTGCCCGAGCAGTTCCGGGAGGAAGCGATGAACGTGGGTCTGGCCCATTTTGAAGGTCAGGCCTTTATCGAACGCGTCGCCGAACAGAAAGCCATGAATGAACCCTGAGTAAACGCCCGGGACACTGACAATGCCACCACGTCGAACGGCGGCGATGCACTGGCGCAAGGCTTTGCCGCTGCTGCCTTCGAGTTTGAGGGTGGCGAGGACGGTTTCGGTGGTGCTGCCTTTCGCTTCAAAACCCACCGCATCCACAGCACCGTCAACGCCACGCATGCCCTTGGTCTGGCGGATGATGGTGTCGGCGGGGTCATCGTCCTCATCGAAATTGATCGGGATCACGCCATAGGTTTTCTGCGCATAGGCGAGGCGATAGGGGTGGTGGTCGACCATGAAAATCTGCTCGGCGCCGAGCATCCGCGCACACGCGGCGCTCAACAGACCCACCGGGCCGGCGCCATAGATCGCCAGGCTCGAACCCGGTCCGATGTCTGCATTGGTGACCGCCTGCCAAGCGGTGGGCAAGATGTCGGAAAGGAACAAAACCTTCTCGTCCGACAGGGTGCCCGGCACCTTGAACGGCCCGGTGTTGGCTTTGGGGACGCGTACGTATTCTGCCTGGCCGCCGGGCACGCCACCGTACATATGGCTGTATCCAAACAGCGCCGCTCCGGAAGGAATGGCTTTTTTATTGAGGATCGCGCCACGGCCGGTGTTGGTGGTTTCGCAAGCGGCAAACAAATCCATCTGACAGAAAAAGCAGCTGCCACAGGCAATCACAAAAGGGATCACCACGCGGTCGCCCGGCTGCACGGCAGTCACCGCTGACCCCGTCTCTTCGACGATGCCCATGAACTCATGGCCGAAAATGTCGCCGTGCTCGACGGTCGGGATTTTCCCCCGATACAGATGCAGGTCGGAGCCGCAGATCGCCGTCGCGGTCACGCGCAGGATGATGTCGTCGCTTTGCTCGATAACCGGATCAGGAACCGTGTCGACTTTGACGCTGTGCGCGCCGTGATAAGTGAGTGCTCTCATGACGTCTTACCCGCTTCAGCTGGATGGTAAGTGGGAGAGGAGGAACGGCGAACGTAAGTTCATAGATTCAGGGACACAAATGACTGGCGGTCGCCGACGCGGACACTTGTGCGATTTTTTAAACCTAATGGCTTAGCCACCGGTCGACTGCAGGAGCCTGTAACTCTGATAGCCGGAGGTAGCGTTAATGATCGGTGTCGTGATCCCTGCACATAATGAAGAGCGCCATATCAGGGCCTGTCTTGAGTCGGTTCTGTTCGCGGCGGAACATCCTGCATTGGCGGGCCAGTCGGTCTCGGTAGTGGTCGTCCTCGACGATTGCACTGACCACACCGGGCGGATCGTTTCAGCGCTGGGCGTGAGCACGATCGTGGCCTCTTTTCAGAACGTGGGAAAGGCGCGAGCCACCGGCGCAGAGCACTTGCTGGCCGCTGGCGCGAAATGGCTTGCCTTCACCGATGCCGACACCGCCGTGCCCGCCGATTGGCTGGCACGGCAGATTGAATTCAAGGCCGATGCCGTCTGTGGCACCGTCGAGGTGGACAGCTGGAACGAGCACGGTGAGTCGGTTCGCTCAAAGTACCTGGAGCATTATCAGTTCATCGAAAACCATCGGCACATCCACGGTGCCAATCTCGGTCTGAGTGCCGAGGCCTACCGAAACGCGGGCGGGTTCCAGCATCTCACTGCCCACGAAGACGTCCATCTGGTGGGTGATCTCACGCGGATTGGTGCTCATATCGTCTGGACAGCGACGAACCCGGTGGTCACCAGCGCTCGCAAGGATTACAAGTGTCGCGGCGGATTTGGTGAGTACCTGGCTAATTTGAGTACGTCACTGGCCGTGCCTGTGCTTGATCAACAAGTCAGTACCGGTGTTTCTCTTTGACGCGAATGTAGGCGGGAGCGGAAATTGCAGTACATCGATTGGATGCAGTGGCCGGCCATGGTCATTACGGTAGCCTCTGCCTGGTTTATCGGATCGCAACGAGCCTATCGGCGAATGATCGCTTTCTGGGGATTCATCCTCAGCAATGCGCTCTGGGTGATTTGGGGGCTGCACGCCGACGCCTACGCGCTGATCCTCCTTGAGTGCATCCTTTTGGGGATGAATGCCCGAGGCTTCAAGAAGAATTTCGACGGCCACCGTCAGTCTTGAGCTTGTTGGTTTTCCTTGCCCTTCGCGTTTTTCCTCAGCCCGCGCAGGTTCATCAGAAACAGACAAATCTGCAAGACGATCAACGCGTACGCCCCGGCATAGGCGCCCCAAATCACCCACAACACATTGCTCAGGCTAAAGCAGATAAAGCCGAACATTCGCTTTGCCGGTCGCTGCGACCCGATCAGCCATGCGGCGAGAACGGTCACGACCATCGCTGGCCATTGCACCCAATCCAGATCAGCCAAAATATCCTCCTGGCACAGTACGGTTTATGCATTTGGGCTTGACCACCTTCCTGTAGTTAAACCTTAGGTGTCCTGCACGAATAAGGGTTCCTTCACCGATTCTCGCCACTGGATCGTTCGCAGTCGTGTCGGGTCTAGATGCTGACTGAGAGATATCGCAAAGGGCCAGACAGGTGAACAAAGCAATCAGCGCACACGAGTTGAACATCGACCTGCAGGGTGGTGAAGAAACGGCCCTGTTCAAATGGCTGCTCGCCAGTTTCTTGATGGGTAAGAGAATTCAGGGCGCTATCGCTGCCAAGGCCTATCAGGTGATCGTTGAGCAGCACCAGCGCGATACGCCGCAGAAACTGGCGCACTGCAGCCATCGACAGTTGGTCGTGATGCTCGGCCAGGCTCACTACGTGCGTTACGACGAATCAACGGCATCGCGGTTGCTCGCATTGGCGCACAAGCTCAACGCCGAATACGACGGCAAGATCGGCAATATCGTTGAGGCGAGCGCCGATCGTCAGGCCTTCGAAAAACGTCTGGGTGAATTCGAAGGGATCGGGCCCAAAACCGTCGAGATTTTCATGCGCGAAGCTGCCGCAGTGCTTTTTTGAACCGGGCAGCGAGCGCGGAAATAGAAAGCACCATCCTCAAATAATTCATTGTTTTCGACGTTCAGTATCGTCGCTGACCGTCCGTCGTCTTGCCGCTCACTCGATTGAACATACGTTCTTGCTCCCCTGACAGATAAGTCTGCGCCGACGAATTTTTCCGTCGTCTGGCTAACGTACAAGCACTTCGATGCGCGTGATAACGGCTGGACAAAAGTGGTACTCAAACCAGCGGCTTGACGCTCCACGCGTTGCCTTCGCCGGCTGTATTACGGCCGGCGTTTTTCGCTATTCGATCGAGCGGAGAGACCTTCCATGAATGACCTTCCAGTAGTGAGCATTGCCGCCAGGCCGTTGCCATTCGAGCCTGCTTTCGAGCAGATCCCCGACGACGAGGCACAGACCATCGAGGAACTGAACAAAGCGCTGCATTCCATTATGGAAACCACGTTCAAGGACAATGGACACGCCACGCGCAGCGTTCACGCCAAAGCCCATGGCGTGCTGCGGGGGCGGATCACGGTGCTCGACAATCTGCCGGTCGAACTTGCTCAAGGCGCCTTTGCGACGCCGGGAACGTTGCCGGTGGTTTTGCGTTTCTCGACCAATCCGGGCGACATTCTTGATGACAAGGTGTCGACCCCGCGCGGTTTGGCACTGAAAGTCATTGGCGTTGACGGCCCGCGGCTGCCGGGCAGCGATGGAACGGTGACGCAGGATTTTGTGATGATCAACGCCAAAGCCTTTACGTCGGCCACACCTAAAGCATTTCTCAAATCGCTGAAGTTGCTGGCGAAGACGACCGATAAAGCGCCCGGTCTGAAGAAAGCGTTTTCTGCATTACTGCGCGGTGTTGAGGCGGCGATTGAGTCAGCCGGCGGCGAAAGTGGCACGCTGAAGAGTCTCGGCGGCCACCCGCAAACGCACATTCTCGGCGAGAGTTTCAGCACGGTCGCCCCGATCCTGTATGGCGCTTACTACGCGAAAATTGCAGTCGTGCCGATTTCTCCCTCACTGACGGCGTTGACTCATCAGCACGTCGACTTTGCCGACAACCCCGATGGCCTGCGCGCAGCGGTCAAAGCGTATTTCGCGCAGAACTCGGGGGTGTGGGAGGTGCGCGTACAACTGGCCACAGACCTTGAGAAAATGCCGATCGAAGACGCCTCGGTCGAGTGGCCGGAGAAACTCAGCCCTTACCTCACCGTCGCGCGAATCGAAGTCGATGCGCAGGACGCCTGGGCCAGCGACAACGTCGAAGCAATTGACGACGGTATGTCGTTCAGCCCGTGGCATGGTTTGGCTGCGCATCGGCCGTTGGGCGGAGTCATGCGGGTACGTAAACCGGCCTATGAAATGTCGGCCGGGTTTCGCGCGGAGCACAATGGTTGTCCGATGCAGGAACCTCGTTGAGCTCGATCATCGGGTCTGGCGCGAGCGGTTGCTTGGATCACCTTCTGCCAACATGCGCTTCAGGCATTCCCGCTCCGGCGCGCCGGGCAACACACCGGTGGTTGTCGCCAGCAGTACAGTGACGCCTTCGCCATTGACGACGCTGACCTCGGCTCTCGCGTGCCCGCGCTCAGCAATGTCGGTGATCAACCACTGGCAGGTGATCTGTTCTTCGGCGTACACCGGGCGCTTGAATTCGAAACTCATGCCACTGGCCAGCCAGCCAATCTGCCCGCCAATCTCGGTCATCAGGCTGGCCGTCAGCAGGCCGTGGGCGACGGGCGCCTTGAACCGGCGTAATTGCGCGTATTCAGCGTCGCAGTGCACCGGGTTGTAATCCCGCGAGATCTGCGCAAATTGCTGGATATCGTCGTAGGAGAAACAGCGGACAACGCTGAAACTGTCTCCGACCTTCAGGCCCTCGGCGGCACGTTCTCTCGGCGTTTTCATAGGCTTCCTTGAATAGGCATTGGCTCGAAGGATAGGTCAGGCACGCAGTTGTTCAATCAGCAGCACCAGCGCGATCACGATCATGATCGCCCCGGCCGATCGACTGACCACGCGTGCGGCGGCCGGACGGGCCTGAAGCACGACTTGCGAGCCGAAACCCACCAGCAGATAAATCACTCCGCAACTGACGGTGTGCACCAGCCCGAGCGCGATCATCTGCGCAGGCACTGGCCAAGCTGCGGCGGTGCTGGTGAATTGCGGCAGCAGCGCGAGAAACAGCAAGAACACTTTCGGATTCAACCCGCTGACACAAAAGCCCTTGAAGGCCCAGCGCGCCCACGAATCAGTGCTCTGGCTTGCATCAGCGTGCGGCGTGGGAGGGCGGGCTAGCAGATTAGCGCCTAACCACAGCAGATAACCGGCGCCGGCCACCGTCAGCACCGACAAGGCCAGAGGATGATTGGCGACCAGTGTGCCGACACCCGCCGCGACAATGACGGTTGCGAGCAAATGCCCGGACAACAGCCCCGCCACGGCAGGCATAACGACGCGATGCTTCAAGCCTGCGGAGATCGCGTACGCCCAATCGGCACCCGGTGTGATGACAAATAGAATCGACACCGCCCAGAACGCGGCAAACATGCTCAAAGTCATGGCGTCACCCAGGGTCGTTGATTGGAGGTGGTTTTGATCATCGTTGCTTCCTGAACAGTGTTTTGTGCCAAGGAAGAATAATGAAAACCGGCTAGAATCTTCTTTCAAAGATGATCGTTGTGGCGTCGCAAATTGGAAGGTTTTACTGAATGGACAGAATTGATCGCAATATTCTTGCTGAGCTGCAAAAGGATGGTCGGTTGTCGGTGACTGAACTGGCGGATCGCGTCGGGTTGAGCCTTTCACCCTGTCATCGCCGCGTGCGGGCGTTGGAGGAGTCGGGGGTGTTGCTGGGTTATCGCGCGCAACTCGATCCTGCTGCGCTGGGCCTCAACTTTTCCGCGATGGTGTTCGTCACCCTGCGCGAGGGCAATCGTCAGGCTGTCGAAGCGTTTGAGACGGCGCTGGTGGAGATTCCACACGTGGTGGATGCGCAACGGCTGTTTGGTGAGCCTGATTATTTGCTGCACGTCATCACTGAGGATCTGCCGGCGTTTCAGCGTTTGTACGACGAGAGCCTGTCGACGTTGCCCAATGTGCAGCGGCTGACATCGACGTTGGTGATGAAGCGGGTGGTGCAGGATCGGCCGTTGCCTTTGGGCGTTTAAGAGAGGGGCACTGCGCACCCCGGCGGGGATAAATCCCCTCGCCACAAGGGGCTACATTGTGATTCGGTTGAACTAAAAGCTGACCGGCTCGTCAGGATATTAAGTCGTCCATTCAACCACTGACGGATATCCGCATGCACACCTATACCCTGGAATACCTGTTCAACGGCGAGCCGCGTAGCCACACCTTCGAACTCAAAGAAACCCATCTGGCCGAGCATGAAGCGGCCATGCATCTACTGGAGTTGCATTTGGGCGATGCCGAAAACGGTTTGCTGATGCCCACGGCAGACGCCACCCCGGAAGAAATTCTGGAGCAGGCCGAGCGGGTAGGGTTGACGCAGATTCGCGTGGTCAATCAAACGCGATAAGGGCAGCGCCGATTGCAGTGTGCGTTGCAACACTGCAATCGGGCCTGAAACGCGGGGATCAGCTTTCGGCGGTTTCGCCTGGGGTTGCAGCGGCCTCGGCGTCCAGCTTCAGGCGGTCAGCCTTGCTGATGTATTTCGGCTTTTTCGGCGCCAGTTTGGCGCTGGCCTTTTTGGCCTTTTCCTTGAACAACTGCTTGAGTTTCTTTTGACGGTTCATCGGTTTTACTCGGTTTTAAAGGCGCAATAACAACTAGCGAAGAGCGTACACGTAAGCGTCGATGGTTGAGCCGTCTGCCAGAGTCACCTGCGTCAGCAGGCGTTGGTATTCAGAACCTTCGAATTCGTCAAGCGCAGCCCAGTGCTCGGCAAAATGCTCGGAAGAGAACACGTAGCCGGCAATGTCGTCGCCATCGTCGGCAATGATCAGGCCGGGATAACCCAATTCCGCACCCCAACCGGCTTCGGCCAAACGGCCTTTGAGCGTGGCAGTTTCCCAGACACCGCCGATCTTCAGCATGACATGCTCATTCGGTCGCCCCGGGCCCAGGGTTCCATAAACGAATAGACGCTCCACGTTTGCTCTCCGCTGGAAAAGGGGTGAATCCTGACCTATGGATCGAGTCCAGGCAATCAACAACTGGGGTCACAGCGATATAAAGTCCCGAACGGCTTTAATCGTCGGCACCGGTGCCTCTTCCATCAGCCAATGACCTGCCGCAGGAATCACCACTTCCGTGACGTTGTCGGCGGCGTTGCGCATGACGATCGCCTCGTTGTTGCCGAAGGATTTCTCGCCGCCCACCGCCAGTACCGGCATGCTCAAGTGTTTTTGCAACACCGGTTCGTTGTCGAGGGCATCCTGACGAATGCTGCGAAATTGCGCGAAAGCGGCGTGCATGGCGCCCGGGCGCGCATAGAGTTTGGCGTAGTGCTGACGGGTTTGTTCATCGACCTTGGCCGGGTTGCCGGCGAACTCATTCCAGAAGCGGTCAAGGTAGATGCGCTCGCGGCCAGCCACCAAGCGCTCCATGTCCTTGCCACCAAAATCGAAGTGCCAAAGCATCGGCGAACGCACGATGTCGTTCCATGGCGTAATGCCGGGCACGGGCGCGTCCATCACCACCAAACGATCGGTGAGCTGCGGATAGCGTGCGGCGTAGGCAAACGCGACCATCGTGCCGATGTCATGGCCGATGACCACCGAGTGTTCGATCTTCAGCGCGCTCAACACGCCGCGAATATCGCCGGCCTGTGTCTTCTTGTCATAACCGCCCTCGGGGATCGACGACAAACCCATGCCGCGCAGATCCGGCACCACCACCGTGTGATCGCGCGCCAGATCCGTCGCCAGCGGCGCCCACATGTCGCCGGTATCGCCAAAACCATGCAACAGCACCACCGCCGGGCCTTTGCCGCCGACCCGAACGTGCATCGTCGCGCCTTCGACCTTGATGTCCTGCGTCTTGAAGCCTGCGGGGAACGGCGTGATGTCGGCGTGAGCCTGAAGGCTCAGAGCGAGGAGGGTGAGGGCGGTCAGCAAGGGACGGATCATGTCGGTGGCTCCGGATGCGGGTGCGCTGTTGGGGGAATGGAATGAGCGTAGACGTATCCATGGCGGCAGGAGGGTTTTTAACCGACAGCCAGAAGCTGGTCAGGGACGTCAAATCGCTGTGCAGTCGCCTCCTGAACTTGTGCCCGTTCAATCATCTAAGCTGAACGTGCAGCGTCCGGAAAACACGGGAGCACGCAACCATGAAGGAACCTCTCATGTTCAGATTACGCTCAACGATTGCAGCGCTTTCATGCGTTGCGCTGATTGTCGGTTCTACCGCCGCGCTGGCCGATCTCGGTAACGGAAAGGGCCAGGGCAACGGTAAAGGCAACTCGCAAAACGTGCAGAACCAGGGTGGACAGGACGGGCACGGCAACAAGGGCAAGAAGTCCGGTGGCGACTGGGGCAATGGCCCAGGCATCGACCGCGGCAACGTGCTCGGCATTGTCGGTGGCTATCGCGATTACTGGAGCCCGGGGCCGACGTTGCCGCCCGGGATCCAGAAAAACCTCGCACGCGGCAAGCCCCTGCCACCGGGGATCGCGAAGAAACTGGATGGACGCCTCGTCGGCCATCTGCCGCATTACGACGGCTATGAATGGCAGCAGGTGGGCACGGATCTGATCCTTGTCGCGCTGGCGACGGGTCTCATCTACGAAGTACTCAACGGGGCTTTTGATTAACACCCACCAAGGGTGACAGGTCGCCAGAACCTGTCGCCCATTCTGTTAGATCCCCGCATGACGCAACTACCTTTCTTGCTTAATCACCTCCAATGGGTGATTGGCGTCAAATGACAAAACACTGGCGTGATCTGTCAAGTCGGTGAGTGCGCCACAAGGCAGCCTACGGCCACTGCGCTTCACCCGACAACTACAAGAAAGGATCAAACGATGATGAACACGAGCGACCGGCTCAAGCGCTGGTGCGGCGCGTTCGCCTTGCTGGCGGCGGGTATGTCTTCGGCACTGGCGGCCGATAAGCCGAACATCCTGGTGATTTTTGGCGATGACATCGGCATCACCAACATCAGCCGCTACAGCAACGGCATCATGGGTTACCAGACGCCCAACATCGACAGCCTGGCCAAAGAAGGCGTGATGTTCACCGACTATTACGGCGAACAGAGCTGCACCGCTGGACGCGCGGCATTCATCACCGGCCAGCATCCGGTGCGCACCGGCCTGACCAAAGTCGGCATTCCCGGCGCCCTTACCGGGCTCAAACCCGAAGACCCGACCATCGCCGAACTGCTCAAACCGCTGGGCTATGCCACCGGCCAGTTTGGCAAAAACCACTTGGGCGATCGCGATGAATACCTGCCGACCCACCATGGTTTCGACGAGTTCTTCGGCAACCTTTATCACCTCAATGCCGAAGAAGGCCCGGAAGACCCGGACTGGACCAAGAACCCGGCCATGGACAAGCTGTTCCGCCCCCGTGGCGTGATCCGCAGCAGCGCCGACGGCAAGATCGAAGACCTTGGTGCGCTGACCAAAAAACGCATGGAAACCATAGACGAGGAATTCCTCGCCGCGTCCACCAACTTCATGGACAAAGCTGTCAAAGCGGATAAGCCATTCTTCGTCTGGTTCAATTCCACGCGCATGCATTACTACACCCACATCAGCGACAAAGTGGCGGGCAAGTCGGGGCAGGGTGACTACAACGACGGCATGCTCGAACACGACGACCAGGTCGGTCAGTTGTTGAAAAAACTCGATGAACTGGGCGTCGCCGACAACACCATCGTCATCTATTCCACCGACAACGGCGTGCACTTCAACCAGTGGCCGGACGCGGGCATCACGCCGTTCCGTGGCGAGAAAAACACCAACTGGGAGGGTGGTTTCCGTGTCCCGGCGATCGTCCGTTGGCCGAACCACATCAAGCCCGACACCATTTCCAACCAGATCATGTCGCACCAGGACTGGATGCCGACCCTGCTCGCCGCTGCCGGCGTGACGGATGTCAAAGAGCAATTGCTCAAGGGCTACAAGGCCGGCACCAAGGATTTCAAAGTGCACCTGGATGGCTACAACTTCCTGCCGTATCTGGAAGGCAAAGAAGCCAAAGGCCCGCGCACCGATTTCTACTATTTCAGCGACGACGGCAAATTGCTTGGCGTACGAGACGGCGACTGGAAACTGGTGTTCGCTGAGCAGCGCGCGCATAAATTTGATGTCTGGCGCGACCCGTTTGTAGAGCTGCGCATCCCTAAAGTGTTCAACCTGCGCCGCGATCCGTTCGAACGCGCCGACACTGATTCCAACAACTACAACGGTTGGTGGGACAAGAAAGTCGGCGTTGTCGGGTTGCCAGCCATGGCGCGGGTTCAGCAGTTCCTTGCCACCTTCCAGCAGTTCCCGCCACGTCAGCGCCCGGCGACATTTACGGTCGATCAGATGGTCGAGAAGTTCATGCAATACAAGGTGCAGTGATCGGTTAGCAGCCATAAAAAAGGGACGCAAAGGCTGGTGCGTCCCTTTTTATTTCAACACTACAATGGAGGCCTGATCGGGAAACTCGGTCGTCATCTGCTCAAGGCATTTTTGCATCAGCCGCGCATCCCTAGGCAAGTGGCTGGAGAACGCCTGCCATCCTGAAATCTGCAGCTTGAGCGGCATATCAACCAGCCCGGTAATCGCGTCCCAGAACGCATCCCAGTTACAGCCGTACCAATCAGGGAAACCCAGGCTTTCGCGCAGCAACGCGTGAAGTTCGGCGGAACTCGTCACTTCACTCAAATCAATGGTTACAGTCTGTACTCTAGGCATCATCAGCACCTGAACTCGGATCGCGGAAGTGAACGGGACAGCATTGTTGATCACCTATCCTGTGGGAGCCGAGCTTGCTCGCGAAGAGGCCGGCGCATTCAACATTTCTATCGACAGTTACGCCGCCTTCGCGAGCAAGCTCGGCTCCTACAAGGGATCAGCGTTGATTGAGGTACCTGCGTTCAAACCGCCCGCTCACCCAACCGCTGCACCAGCCTCACCAGATACCCGTCCGGATCCTGAACAATAAACTCGCGCTGACCCACCTCCACATCCGCCGCCCGGTACCACGTGTCCTTGCACTCCCGGTACAGCGCAAACCCGGCATGACCCAGTTTCTCGATGACGGGGGCGACCGCCACAACATCAATCTGCAGGTTGATACCTCTGCCAAACGGCTTGCTCAACGGCGCGGTCAGCCATTGACCCGCCTGCGGATCGACTTGCTCCAGCATGACTTGGGCGCCATTGAGATCCAGATAAGCAAAGCCGTCTTCCGGGCGCTGGTAGGCGATGGTGAACCCCAGGCAGGACACCCAGAAATTCAGGCTGTCCGGCAGGTCGGTGACCATCAATTCCGGGACGAGCGTGTTGCGTTTGAACATGAGGTGAATTCCGTTTCGTTGAATATTTCGGCGCGAGTCTATCTCGAATCACTATCCAATCCACACACTCAACACCCCGGCAGCCAAAGCGACCAGCGCCGTATTCAGACACACCAGCGCAAAGCCAAACCTGACCAGTTCACTCTCTTCTTTGGCCTGTGTTTTGGCTAACCCCAAAATCAACATGACGATCGACAGCGAGCCCAATGCCGCATGCCCGGCCGCGCTGTTTTGTACCGCTGCCAACAACAGACGCGAAGACTCGGGCAGCATCGCGATGGCGGGCATGAAGATCGCGTTGCCGCCGACGTTCGACCCGGTCATGTAGCCTGACAGCGCACCCAGCAGTGCAACCAGCGAGGTCGCGGCGCTGGGCGAAAGACCCGCGAGCAATTGCATCAGGCCCGCGAGAAAACCCGCTTTGACCATCATCTGCGACATCGCCAGAAAGAAGAAAATCGTCAGCAACGGCCGTTTGGCGCGCGCAGCCAATCCGCTCAGCATGCCGCTGTCGGTAACGTTTTTTCGCCTGTGAAAGCTTAACCCGATCAACACCAGAAGCAGTGCCACACCGGGTGACGCCAGTGGTTTCCAGCTGACCTGAGCACCTTGCACCACCCAGTGATTCTGCCAACCGGTGATTGCCCACAAGACTTTCAGCGCGACGATGCTGACGATCAACAACAGATACGGCCAAGCCTGACGCGGCCAATGCAGCTCATCGCGTTCGCTCGTGTTGCGAGACCGTCGCCATAGTCCGGCGGACAGTGCAGCGGTCGCCGTCACCAGACCTGCGGCAACACCGGCGACTTCCGGCCCCAGCCAGCGACTGGTGCAATACAACACGCTGATGAAGATCAACCAAAACGCGCCCAGCGCCCGCCATTCCTGCCATTGCCGCGCACCCGCCAGATACAACGCCAACGCTGCCAATCCGAGGAAAACCAGCGCACTGGTCAGCGCCGACGTCTGCGCCAGCATGGCGGCATCCAGATGCGCCAGCGAAGCGCCAATCACCGAGGCCAGGCCCAATGTGCCCCACGGCATGATCGCCATCCCGGTAAGCGCAATGCGCAAGGCAACCCGGCGTTCGAATAGACTCAACAGCAGCGGCACCGTCGCAATCAGCGACACACCGAAACCGGTCATCGCCTCCAGCAACGGCGCCAGCCCGAGCACGATAAACACCACTTGATCGCCGCGCCCCAGTCCCAGCGAACGCACCCATTGGCTGACGACCAAATTGACGCCGAGTCGCTCGATCATCATGACAAACGCCAGCCCCGGCACAATCACGAATGCAGTGCTGGCGAACAACACGGCGGTGTCTTGAGCTGCGCCCAGCAGGCTGCTCGATTGCCAGGCATCAGCTGCGCCTGCAATCCAGAGCACCATCACCAGCAGCGTGCCGGCGACAGCGGCCTGAACCGGAGGCCGGCGCAGCACGACCAACATGGCGGTCACCAGCAAAACAGGGGAGAGATGAAACAGTGCGTCCATGGCCAACATTACCCTGTGCAAATTCTCGATCAGCCGGCGAATGCCGACTGCGAGCAAGATAATATTTCGCACGACTGGATAAAGGTGCGCAGTTTTCTGCTAGTTTTCGAGAAAATTTCTCGCGAGCCCGACATGGTCAAAAGCGTCGCTACACCCCAATCACTGGATAAATTCGACCGTGCCATCCTCGAACTCGTCCAGCGCGACAACGCCATGCCGCTGCGCCTGATGGCCGAGCAGGTCAATCTGTCCACGGCGGCGGTTCAGCGCCGCATCAAGCGGATGGAAGAGGCGGGCGTGATTACCGGCAATGTTGCGGTTGTCGATCCGAATGCGGTGGGTCGCCCGATCACCATCATTGTCGAGGTGATGGCAGAGCGCACCAGCATTGAGGCGCTGGAGGCAATGAAAGCGCACTTCCGGGTGCCCGAGGTTCAGCAGTGCTATTACGTCACCGGCGAGGTGGATTTCGTGCTGGTACTGACGGTCGCCAGCATGCAGGAATATCAGGCGCTGGCGCGGCGATTGTTTGCCGAGAACACCAACGTAACGTGGTTCAAAACCATTGTGGCGCTGGATCGGGTGAAGGTCGGGCTTGAGGTGCCGGCGGGTTGATGCGGCGCGGCTGAAAAAGCTATCGCGAGCAGGCTCACTCCTACAGTTTGAAATGCGTTCCCCTGTAGGAGTGAGCCTGCTCGCGAAGGGGACAGTCGGGCCACCGCGAAATCCGCCGCTTCCGACAAAGCCGAACCACCGGCACCTGCGGCGCAACCGCCAGACGATTCGCTTGAGATGTCCGCAGCCGTTGGGCAAACTCCGCCGTTTGACTGGCTGCCACACCTTCGCGAAGGGTCGCACACCGCCAAAAGCCGTCGCTCGAAGGAGTCTTTTGTTGAACCACAACACCTTGTCCCAACGCCTGGAACGCGTGGCTGCGCACGTACCGGCGGGCGCACGCCTGGCCGATATCGGCTCCGATCACGGCTATTTGCCGGTGGCGTTGATGCGTCGTGGCGCGATCACCTCGGCGGTGGCGGGCGAGGTCGCGTTGACGCCGTTTCGCGCCGCTGAACGCACCGTGCGCGAAAACGATCTTGAGCAACACATCACCGTGCGCCATGCCAACGGTCTGGCGGCGATCAAACCGGGCGACGCGATCACTGCGCTGACCATTTGCGGCATGGGCGGCGAGACGATTCGCGACATCCTCGACAGCGGTAAAACCCATCTGAGCGGTGAAGAGCGTTTGATCCTGCAACCCAACGGCGGCGAGCAGCCGCTGCGTCAGTGGTTGATGGACAACGGCTACACCATCCTCTGTGAAGAACTGCTGCACGAAAACCGTTTCTACTACGAAATCATCGTCGCCGAACGTGCCGGGCCAGTGGCTTACACCGACGAAGAACTGTATTTCGGTCCCTTGCAAATGCGCGCCCGCAGCGCGGCGTTTCTGAGTAAGTGGCAGCGCAAGTTGAAGTACAAACAGAAAACACTGGCCCAGTTCGCCCACGCCCGCGATGCAGTGCCCGAGGCGAAAGTGCAGGACACCGCTCGGCAGGTGCGCTGGATCGCTGAACTGTTAGCTTGAACGGCAGAACCGATCGGGACGGCACGCCTCAAGTGCCGCCGATACGCGGCCCTCGCCAACCACCACAATGCGTTTGCCTGCTCCATTACCCATTTCAACGTCCCTGCAATCAACGAAAAAGTTCGAACTGATGGGTGATTGTAGCGTCCACCCACAGAGGCAACGCATCGCGCGCACATTCGCGGCGATGGCAAATTCAGTGTTCAGGAGACGATCATGAAGAAAATCTGCGCGTGTCTGGGGATCTGCAGCGTGATGCTGCTGCAAGGTTGTTACGAGGGTTCCAACGATGCTCCCAACAAGGAAGGCGACAAGAGCAAAGCGTCGCTGCAAATACAGCAGGACAAGCCTGAAGACAGTAAATGAACCCGATGGGTGAGGGAGCAATCTCCCTCACCCTCTATCGGTTTAGCGGCTGGAATTAGAGGTCGCGCCATGGGTGATGTGCTTGGGCCCCGCCAGCGCCCAGGCAATCAAACCGAACAGCGGCACAAACACGATCAGCACGATCCACACGCCCTTGGTACTCGATTTCCCCTCGCTTTTGCGCACCCGATTGATGGCCCAAAGCTCGATAAGCAGAAGAACTGCCGCCAGTACGATCCACACGGTTTCGATATGCATTGGCTACCTCCTGATGGTCTATGCGTTAGGTGGCAAGAGGTGCGTTGGGTTCATTTATTTTGTGGAATGCCTGATCACACGGTCGACTCCAGCGCAGCGTGGTCGCTGACCACGTTTGCCCGCGCGTGTTGAAAGCGCAGAAATTCCTCGACCGGCATCGCTTTGCCAAACAGCCAGCCCTGACCGAAGTGCACACCATTGGCGCGCAAGTAATCCCGTTGTGCCTCGGTTTCGATGCCTTCGGCGACGATCTTCAATTGCAGACTCTTGGCCATCTCAATGATGTGGCCGGTGACCGATCCGGTCGCTGCATCCTGTTCAATGTTGTCGACGAACGACTTGTCGATTTTCAGCACGTCCAGCGGCAGCCGTTGCAGGTGTTGCAGGCTGGAGAAGCCTGTGCCGAAGTCGTCGATCGCGGCCAGATAACCCAGCTCGCGGGCGTGATTGACCGTGGCGCGGGCGGCGTCGATGTCGAGGAAACCGCGTTCGGTGGCTTCCAGCCAGATCTGATTCTGCTGCACACCAGCCTTGTGCAGCGCAGCCTCCAGGCCGGGCAGGAAGCGCCCGCTGCTGACGTCCCTGGCGGCGAGGTTGATTGCCACGTGCAGGCCGCGCTCCTTGACCAGCAAGGGGCCGAGGTCGCGCATCACCGAATCGATGACTTGATCGGTGATTGGCAGAATCAGGCCACTGCGTTCGGCCAGCGGAATGAACGCGTCGGGGCAGACCATCGAACCGTCGGGATGCTGCCAGCGCACCAGGGCTTCGGCACCGACACAGGCGCCATCGCTGAGGCTGACAATCGGTTGATAGTGAACGACGAATTCGCGATTACGCACCGCCAGTTTCAGCTCGGCCAGCGGCGACAGGCGTTGGCGTGTGCGGCGCGCAATCAGCAACACCAGCAGGCCGGCGAGCAAACCGCCGATGGGCAACAGCAGCATTTCCCGGCGAACCAGCCCCTGCATCAACTCATGCCGGGAGATCGCGGCAATCGCCACCCAGTCACCGCTGTGCACGAGGGTGTAGAGGTAACCTCCGTCCAGAGCCGAATGCGAACCCGAGTGCACGCGGCTGAGAAAATGCTCCGCTCCCGGTCGCGAGGCGCTGACCAACTGGCCCGCTGCGGTGCCGACTGTCAGGTGCATATCCTCTTCGAGCATCACATGAAGAAATTGTGCGGGGTCGACCAGCACATTGAACGCCGCGTATTGCAGCGCCATCATCGGCTTGGCCGGGACGATGCGCGACTGCACACCGAGCGACACGCGCACGCCGTCGGTGGTGGTGAAGTCTTCCGGCCATGGCGTTGCGTGGTGACCGACCGGGCCCCAGGAACCGCAGGCGTAAATCTCTTGCTCGACATAACCGACCGACTTCACTGAAAAGGTGTTGATGGTCAGCAGGCGCATCTCGTCGATGCTCTCGGGTGTGCAGGGCGCCAGGCTTGAGCCGGCGATGGTTTTGAGGGCGCTGGCGGCTTCGTTGAAGGTGCCGCTGGCCCGACTGGAGGCGACGGCTGCGAGGGTTTCCAGACGTTGTTGCGCGGCGTGCAGATTGAGCACCCAGGCCAGATAACCCATCAACAATACGGGAAGCAAGACACACGGAAACCCCAGGAGAATGCTCCCCCAGACGATGCGTTTTTTATTCATTTGTCGCCACCTTGGCCCAAGGCCTGTGACGTGCGCACAGCACGGCTGTCTTCCAGCAAAGACAGATTACGGCGGCGCTGGCGGGCAAATATTGCTTTGGATCAAAAACTCAGCTGAATGGATAAAGCCGTGCAGAAACACTGCGCAGGCCACGGGTTTTCCGCCATCTTTCGAAATAGCTACTAAGGTTTAAAGCTGTATTTACCACGCAAGACTCCGGTGGTGCCGTCAGTCGCCTGCCACGGGGGAAAACGCTGGACAAGGAGGTTTTCATGCAAAGCGCTTGTGTGCATCCATTCAGCGGGCATGCCCCGCACTTTCTTCGCAGTGCCTTGCTGGTCGCCATGGCCAATGCCCTGACCCTGACCGATGCTCACGCCGCCTGTGGCCCGCTGGCTGCTGGCGCCTATAACGTCTCGCAAACCTGCACGCCGACCGTCGGTGTCGCCGCTGCGATCAGCACCCAGGCGGGCACGAGCATCACCACCACGGCCGGCTCTTCCGTACTCGTTCGCGGCAACAACAGCAACTCGGCGCTCAGCCTCAGCGGCACGACCGTCAACAGCACACCACCGACCGCCGCCAACGCGGTGTTTTCCAATGTCATCGGCACGACCGGCAACGCGACGCTGACCGTCGACGGCGGCACCAACACCGTCAACATCGGCGGCAGCGGCCTCGATGCGCTGGCGATCACCAATGCCGGCGCGGGTTCTTCGACGGTCACGGTGACGTCCGGCACCACCCTGAACATCCTCAACTCGGTCGTCGGCAACGAGCATGACGGCATCGACGTCAATGGCAGCGGCGGCGGAGCGATCAACGTCAGCCACCAAGGCAATGGGCAGATCACCCTGCTGGGCGGTAACGGAATCTGGACGAAGGCCACGGGCAGCGGCGACAACAACGTCAATGTCGGTGCCGGGGTGAATATTCTGGTGAACAACGATGATGCGCTGTCGGCTGGTCTGCCGATCATCGACGACACCTTGCCGACCGCTGGCGTCGGCAACCACGCCGGGGTGCATACCCGCGCGATCAATGGCAACACCACCGTGGTGAATGCGGCCAGTGTTAAGGGACTGGGCATGAACGCCTTCGGCATCTTCACTGAAGGCGGCGCTGGCAATACGCTTCTAAGCAACAGTGGCACGATCAATACCGACGGCCTCAACGGCTTCGGCATTCGTGCGATTTCGACCGTTGGCAGTATCAATGTCGTCAACAACGGCGCCATCACTACCACTGGCGGCGGTGGCCACGGGATTTACGCCAACGACAATACTGGTGGGCTGGGTTCGATCAGTATCGAAAACAATGCGTCGATCAACGTCGGCAACATCGCCAGTAATGTCGGTGCGCGGGCGATCTATATCATCAAGCGCGGTACCGGCGATGTCACCGTCACGGGCAGTGGCGATCTCACCGTGCTCGGCGCGCAGAGCACCAATCGCGCTTACGGCATCATCGTCAGCGCCGAACAGAACAATGTGCTGATTGATTACTCCGGCAACATCACCGCCAGCGGTTTTGGCGCGGGCGGCATTCGGGTGGACTCAACGGGGGGCAACGTCCGGGTCAACTATTCTGGCGATCGAATCGAAACCTTCAACAGCAATGCCAACGGTATTTACGCCACGACTCAAGCCCCGACAGGAACCGTAGACATCGCCGCCAGCGGCACGATCATCACGCACTCCGACGCGGGGACGGGCGACGGCAGTGGCATTGGCTCCTTTGGTTTGCAGGCGCTGACGCTGGGCGGAAATGTCAGCGCGGTGTTCACCGGCACGCTGATTGACGTCAATGGGGCTGGCGCGGCGATTCTTGCCGGTAGCGCGTTCAACGGCGGCACGGGCGCGGGCACAGTGAATATCAGCAATAGCGGGCAACTGATCGCTCGCGGTGATCAGCAGCGTGGCATTCGCACCTTGTCCGGCGATGGTACGCAAACCATCGTCAACACCGGCTCGATTCAAACGCAGGGCGCCAGCAACAGTCAGGGGATTCTGGCTGAAGCGTCGGGTGCGGCGAATGTTTCGGTCACGAACAGCGGAGCGATCACCTCGCGAGGGACGAATTCATCGGGCATCGCCGTGTTGACCGTGGGCGGCGTTGCCAACGTCAGCAACAGCGCAACGATTCAGGGGGGCTGGGCCGACAGCAGCGGTATCGCCTTGGGTGGTGCGACGCAATCGCTGAACAACACAGGCGTCATCGGTTCGCTCAGCGATGTTGCGGTGCGCGGCGATGCGACCACGCCCGGCACGACATTTACCCTCGACAACATTGGGCAGATGACCGGCTCGGTGAACGCTGTGAGTGCGGCGAGCACGGTGGCCAACCGCGGCACCTGGACGCTGCGCAATTTTACCGATTCAACCGGCAGCGGCACGCGGGACACGTGGGGTGTGGCGGCCAGCAACCTCGGTACTTCGGGTGCCAACAGTATCGACAACAGCGGCGTGATCCGCCTGGCAGAGCAACCGGCAAACGGCATCGTTAATTTCAGTAGCAGTGGTGCGTATCTGCCGTTTGGGCAGACGTTCAACACGCCGACTGCGGGCGGTGCGGTGCAGGGGCAGTTGCTTGGCGTTAATCGCTTCACCAACAGCGGCACCCTCGATCTTCCGGGCGGGACCAACACGGTTGGCAACGTCCTGTTGATCAGCGGCGCTTCTACTGCGGGCAGTAACGGTGGCGGGGTGTTTGTCTCCAATGGCGGTCGCTTGCTGCTCAATACCACGCTGAATGCGGGAGGTGCCGACAGTCGTTCTGACATGTTGGTGGTCGACTCGATCGCGACCGGTAGCGGCGGCGCCACGGGGCTTGCGGTGCGCAATGTCGGCGGGCAGGGCGCGGTGACGCAGGGCAACGGTATCGCGGTGGTCGAGGCGCTCAACAACAGCGCCGGGGCCGGTGATGCCAATGCGTTTCGCCTGGCGAGCCGCGTCGTCGCCGGGCCGTATGAGTATCGCCTGCAGCAGGGCGGCGATGATGGCAGTGCGCGCAACAGCTGGTTTCTGCGTTCCGATGCGCCCGTGCCGGATGGGCCGCCAGAGCCACCTGCGCCTCCGACGCCGCCAGATCCGGATCCAACGCCCGATCCCGACCCGACGCCAGACCCCGATCCAACGCCTGCGCCTGCTCCCGTGCCGAACTATCGCCCGGAAGTCTCCCTGTACGGCGCGGTACCCGCACTGGCGCTGGTTTACGGGCGGACGGTGGTCGACACCCTGCACGAGCGCGTGGGCGAAGAACGCCTGAATGCCGGCGATCCACTGCCCAAAGAAGATGAATCGACGACGACACCGTCCATGGGCTGGGGCCGGGTGATTTATCGCAGCGGCAAGCAGGATGGCGATCGCAAAAACGCCTTGGGCAACACGCCTGAATACAACTATGACCTGACGGCGTTTCAGGTCGGCACTGACCTTTATCGCAAGGTCAGAACTGACGGCAGTCATGAGCAGGCCGGCATCTCGCTGTCGGCGGGCAGCATCGACGCGGGCGTCAGCCATTACACCCGTCGCAACGCCGGGGAGGACACCTTGCGTGCTTATGGTTTGGGCGCCTACTGGACGCACTTCGGCCCGTCGGGCTGGTATCTGGATGGCGTGTTCCAGGTCAATCGCTTCGACGTCGAAGCCAAACCGAGCAACCTGCCGAAACTGAAAACCCGGGGCTGGGGCTACACCGCTTCGCTGGAGAACGGCTACCCGTATGAGTTCGACAAAAACTGGTACATCGAACCGCAATTGCAGGCGATCTACAGCTACGTCGACCTCGATAGCAGCGACGACGCCGGCGCAAAAATCCGCTTCCGCGACGTCGACTCATTGATTGGCCGCGCGGGTGTGCGCATCGCCAAGGATTGGGACACCGAAGGCGTCGACAAAAGCGCACGGCGCACCAATGCGTGGATTCGGCCGAGTGTCTGGCACGAATTCAAAGGGCAGCCGAAGACCGAGTTTTCTTCGGAGACGGGTTACATCCCGTTCGAGTCGGATATTCAGGGCACGTGGGGCGAGGTGAATGTCGGGGTGGACTATCAGGCGAATCGGCGCACGACGTTTACCGCTTCGGCGGGGTATCGCCAAGGGTTTGATGGCGACAGTCATGGGTACGACGCTATGTTGGGGTTCAAGATTAATTTTTAGGCAGTACACCATTTTGGAAGAGCAACACTTTCCCTGTGGTGAGGGGATTTATCCCCGACCGGCTGCGCAGCAGTCGTAAGCCCGGTGCATGCGGTGTGATTGATACACCGGGGTGGGCTGGTTTTGGGGCTACTGCGCAGCCCATCGGGGATGAATACCCTCGCCACGGGTGGGTGTGGCGAGGGGATTGAGTTTATTGTTTGGTCTGCATGCGACTTTTCTCTTCGATTTTCGCGTCTACCGCTGCGCGAATCTGATCGATGCTGAAACTCGCCGGTTTCTGACTTGGCGGGTATTCGATGAAGGTCTGCAGGAACCGCGCAGCCTTGCCCACGCCCGCTGCCAGCAGGTATGAGTTTTTCGTCAGCCAGTCGTAATACTGGTCGGAAACTACGTCGGCGCGTTCGTAGGGATCCATGCGCAGGTTGAACAGTTTCGGCACGCGCAATGGCACGAACGGGCTGCTCCATACCGGGAATCCGCCCGGTTCGCGTTGTTCGGCGAAGACCACTTTCCAATTGTCAAAACGCATCGACACCAGTACGCCGTCGTCGTTGAAATAGTAGAACTCCCTGCGCTCGCCTTTTGCCTGCTGGCCGGTCAAGTAGGGCAACTGGTTGTAGCCGTCCAGGTGCACTTTGAAGTTTGTGCCTCCCGAGACGGGCGCCCAGCCTTTGAGCAGTTTGTCTTTGACACCGTTATCGCCCGCTGCGGCGAGCAGCGTCGGGAACCAGTCCATGCCCGAGAACATTTCGTTGGACACTTCACCCGCCTTGATCTTGCCCGGCCAGCGCACGATTGCGGGTACGCGATAGGCACCTTCCCAGTTGGAGTTTTTCTCGTTGCGGAACGGCGTGGTCGCGGCGTCCGGCCAGGAGAACTGGTTCGGGCCGTTGTCGGTGGTGTAGACGACGATGGTGTTGTCGGTGATTTTCAGGTCGTCGAGGGTTTTCAGCAGTTTTCCGACGTCACCGTCGTGTTCGAGCATGCCGTCGGCATAGTCGTTGCCGGGCATGCCGCTCTGGCCCTTCATCGATTCACGCACGTGGGTGAACAAGTGCATGCGCGTGGTGTTCATCCAGACGAAGAACGGCTTATCCGCTTTGGCCTGCTTCTCGATAAAGACTTGCGCGGCGGCGGTGGTTTCGTCGTCGATGGTTTCCATACGCTTGGCGGTCAGGGCGCCGGTGTCTTCGATTTTGCCGTCGACGTAGCTGTGTATCACCCCGCGCGGGGTTCTCGATTTGACGAAATCCGGATCGTCCTTGGGCCAGTACGGGCGCTCGGGTTCTTCTTCGGCATTGAGGTGATAAAGGTTGCCGAAGAACTCGTCGAAACCGTGGTTGGTCGGCAGGTATTCGTCGCGGTCACCCAAGTGGTTTTTGCCGAATTGACCGGTGGCATAGCCTTGAGATTTCAGCGCTTGGGCGATGGTGATGTCGCGTTTTTGCAGACCGATCGGCGCGCCCGGCACGCCGACTTTGCTCAGGCCGGTGCGCAACGGGGATTGGCCGGTGATGAACGAAGAACGGCCAGCGGTGCAACTGTTCTCCGCGTAATAGTCGGTGAACAGCATGCCTTCTTTGGCAATCCGGTCGATGTTCGGGGTTTTATAGCCGACCACGCCCATGGAATAGGCGCTGATGTTGGTCTGACCGATGTCATCACCGAAGATCACCAGAATATTCGGTTTGTCAGCAGCCCCGGCGGATGCCGGGATCGCCAGGGCCGACATCGCCACGAGGACGAGGGTCGGCAGCCACTTGATTGTGCGAGTCATCTGACTGGCTCCTTATTGTCGGGCGTCGCGAAGAGCGACCAATGGCCATGTTCAGATGTCTTGTATCCGACCACCCCACCCGTATCAGGTGGCGCGGTTGTCGATGTGTAAAACAGCGCCGGTGACGCTGGCGCCAGCACCGCTCGCCAGCAACAACAACGGGCCGTCGAATTCTTGCAGGCCGGCGTCTTTGCCTCGGCCGGGGGCGATGACGTTGACGCGGATGCGATGCGGTGTCAGCGACTGGGCCATCGCGCGGCTCATGCGAATCAGGCTGCTGTTGCCGCGCAGGCATGGGTTGGGCTCGGTGATCGGTCGCGGCGGCGGGTCGATGTTGACGATGCTGCCGCCGCGCTCGGCCTCGATCATATGCAGGCTGGTGCAGTGAACGATGTGATTGTTCAACGCAATGTGCTCGCGTTCGGCGCTGTTGTTGATTAATACATCGACGCTGCCAAAGCGCTCTTTAACGGTGTCCAGGGCGGCTTCGATGCTCGGTCGCCGGGCGCTGTCGAGAGCGACGATCAACACTTCACCTCCATCCCAGCGCAGGTCTGCCGCCAGTTGCTCCAACTGCGAAGGATGCTGCGCGCCGATGGCGACTTTTGCACCGGCCAGGCTGATCAAACGGGCGAAGTGCGCCCCCAGACGCGTCGCCGCATCGGCCACCAACACGGTTTTGCCGGCCATGGAAAACGGTTGCATGAGATCACTCATGGCCGCACCTCCATTGGCGCGTGATGACGGCTGATCACGGCGCGCGGCACCGAGAGGCGGGGTGCGGGGAGGGCGCTGGCGCCGAGCATTTTCAGCACCAGCTCTGAGTAATGTTCGATCACGTCGTCAATGCCCCAACGGCCATCGGCCTGATACCAGACACAGGCGTGGGTGAGCATGTTGAACAGCGTGCGCGCCATCAGTTTTGGTTCGGCGCAGCTCAGTGAACCTTCGCGGACGCCTTGTTCCAGCAAATCCTGCAAACCTTTCAAGTACAGGCGTCGGGCCTGACGGACTTGCTGCAGATCTTCTTCAGCGAGGCTGCGGAATTCGAGATTGCCAAGCATGGCCTCGTCCTGGTGTTCGAGGTGATAACGCACGTGACAGGCAATGAACGCGCGCATTTTCACGTCGGCGCTGGCGGTCTTCGGACGGCAGCGCCGCCACGCCTGAGTCAGGCCTTGCAGGTACTCCAGAATCAGCTCCAGCAGCAACTCGTTTTTGCCTTTGTAATAAAGGTACAGCGTTGAGGCGTTTATGCCGGCTTCGGTGGCCAACTGGCGCAGGCTCATCGATTCATAACCGTTACGCGAGATCAGTTTGATGGCGGCCAGACGGATATTGATTTCAGTCATGTTCAAAAGGGGATCCTCCACTCATCAATCTCACATTGCGCAGGTGAGGTGAGGGGAAAGCCCCTCACCGCGATGCTTATTGCAGATTGCCGGCGACGGCGATGGTTTGTGCGGTGATGTAATTCGATTCCGGCGAGCAGAACAGGTACACCGCATCGGCCGCTTCCTTGGTGGTGCCCGGACGGCCCAGCGGGTTGCGTTGGGCGAACGACTTGGCCGCTTCCGGGCTGATGCCGACGCGGATGTCGCGGCCTTCGATGTTCACGGTGGCGCCGGCGTGGGCGTCGGCGCTGGTCATGCGCGTTTCGATGAAACCGAATGCCACGGCGTTGACGTTGACCTTGAAGCGACCCCACTCGCGGGCCAACGCACGGGTCATGCCGAGCACACCGGCCTTGGCCGAGGAATAGTTCATCTGCCCGGCGTTGCCGTTAAGTGCCGACACCGAAGAGATGTTCACCACTTTGCGGAACACTTCGCGCTCGGCGGCGACGTCGGCTTGTGCCTGCGCCTTGATGATCGGGTAGGCGGCACGCAGGATGCGGAACGGTGCGGTCATGTGGCAGTCGAGAATCGCGTACCACTGCTCGTCGGTCATCTTCTGGATGACGTCGTCCCAGGTGTAACCGGCGTTATTGACGATGATGTCGATGCCGTTGAAGTTGTCCATCGCGGTCTTGATGTAGCGTTCTGCGAAGTCCGGCGCACTGACGTTGCCGTGGCAGACGGCCGCTTCGCCACCCAGTTTGCGGATCATTTCCGCTGTTTCGTGGGCCGGATCGGCGTCAAGGTCGTTGATCACTATGCGCGCGCCTTCGCTCGCCAGTTTCAGGGCGATCTGCTGACCGATGCCGCGACCGGAACCGGTGACCAGTGCGACTTTACCTTCAAGTTTTGCCATGGGGTGTTGCTCCTCGATTATTGGATTTGTTTACAGAGCGATCACGGCGTCGCCAACAATTTTGGTTTCGCCGTATTGATTGGTGGTGCGTACTTCAACCTTGATGCGCCGTTCGCCGTCGATCTCGAACAGCTCGACAACGCTGCCGGTGCAGGTGATCTGGTGGCCCAGGTGGGTGATGCCGAGAAAGCGCACGCCGAACTCGCGCAATTGGCGCTGATCGACCCATTGCGTCAGCAAGCGACCGAGGTAGGCCATCGATAACATGCCGTGGGCGAACACGTCGGCCATGCCGGCCTTGCGCGCGTAATCGCTGTCGATGTGAATGGCGTTGTGATCGCCGGATGCGCCGGCAAACAGTGCCAGGGTGGTGCGGTTGATCGGCGGCAGGGCCAGCGGGGGCAGGGTGTCGCCGACGTTGATTTTTTCCAGGCTTATCGCGTTCATCAGGGTTCTCCGCTTCAGCTGTTGCGCTGCACAAGCACGCTGCGCAGATCCGCGACATGCTCACCGTGCTGATTGGTCACTCGGGTTTCACGCACCACAAACTCAAGCGCGCCGCCCTTTTTGTCGTAGATGTCGGCAATGCGCACTTCGAAGCGCAAGGTGTCACCGGCGTAGGCCATGCGGTGATATCGGAACGATTCTTCGCCATGCAGAATCCGCGCGGTGACGATGCCCAACTCGTCACGCCAGGCGTTCGACGGGATCTGGAATTCCAGCGAAAACAGAAACGTCGGCGGCAGCGGCAGGCCCGGATAGCCTGCGTCGCGGGCGGCTTGTTCGTCGAAGTAAACGGGATTGGTTTCCCCGGTAGCCTTGGCGAAGAAGCGCAGTTGCCCGGCTTCGGCGGTGGCGAGGAAGGTCGGCAATTGGCGGCCGATGTGTTTCTTGTCGATCATCTGCAGGGCTCCGTTGAGGACTGGGCGCTTCAGTTTTTCTGGTAAACGGTGACCACGCAGGCACCACCCAGACCGAGGTTGTGTTGCACGGCGATACGCGCGTCCTGCACCTGACGTTTGTCAGCGGTGCCGCGCAATTGGTGGGTGAGCTCGTAGCACTGCGCCAGACCGGTGGCGCCCAGTGGGTGACCCTTGGAGAGCAGGCCGCCGGACGGGTTGGTCACCCATTCACCGCCATAGGTGTTGTCGCCGTCGTTGACCAGTTGCTCGGCGCCGCCTTCAGCGCACAGACCGAGGCCTTCGTAGGTCAGCAATTCGTTTTGGGCGAAGCAGTCGTGCAACTCGATCACGTCGATGTCTTTCGGGCCAATGCCGGCCTGGTTGTAAGCAATCTCGGCTGCCATGCGAGTCATGTCGAAACCGACCACGCGGATCATGTCCTTGGCGTCGTAGGTGCTCGGCAAATCCGTGGTCAGCGCCTGGCCGGCGATCAATACGTCGGTGCGCAAGCCGTGTTTTTTTGCGAAGGCTTCGGAGACCACGATGCTCGCGGCGGCACCGCAAGTCGGTGGGCACGCCATCAACCGTGTCAGCACGCCTTCCCAGAGCATCGGTGCGGCGAGGACTTCTTCGGTGCTGACCACATTGCGGAACACCGCCAGCGGATTGTTCGCAGCGTGACGGCTGGCCTTGGCGCGGATCTTGGCGAAGGTTTCCAGCTGCGTACCGTACTTCTGCATGTGTGCGTAACCGGCGCCAGCGAACTGGCGAATCGCGGTCGGCAGATCAGGCATGCCGACCAGTTCGTTGGTCAGATTGAGCGCGCGCTCGGTGGCCGGGGCACGGTCAGTCCAGGCTGACTTCAGTGCGCCCGGGTTCATCTGCTCGAAGCCAAACGCCAACGCGCAATCCACCACACCGCTGGCCACGGCCTGACGGGCAAGGAACAGCGCCGAAGAGCCGGTGGCGCAATTGTTGTTGACGTTGATCAGCGGGATGCCGGTCATGCCGACGCGGTACAGCGCTTTCTGACCGCAGGTGGAGTCGCCGTAAACGTAACCGGCGTAAGCCTGCTGAATGTCTTCGAACTTCAGGCCCGCGTCGGCCAAGGCCTGACGGATCGCCTGTTCGCCCATGACGTCATAGGGCTCGTTGGTTCCCGGTTTCTTGAACTGGATCATGCCGACGCCAGCAACGAATACCTTATGGCTCATTGTGTTTTCCTTTTTTGTTGTTGAGGGTCAGAGCTTGCGTGCGATCAATTCGCGCATGACTTCACTGGTGCCGCCGTAGATGCGGTTGACGCGCATGTCGACGAAGGCGCGGGCGATCGGGTACTCCATCATGTAGCCGTAGCCACCGTGCAACTGCACCATGTCGTCGATGCATTTCCACAGGGTTTCGGTGGTGTGCAGCTTGGCGATCGCGGCTTCTTCCAGGCTCAGGCGTCGGCGCATGTGTTCGCCGAGGTAGTAATCGACCATCACCCGCATCGCGGTGGCCTGGGCCTTGATGTCGGCGAGTTTGAATTTTGTGTTCTGGAAGTCCCAGACGGTTTGATTGAAGGCCTTGCGATCCTTGACGTAATCGACAGTCTGCTCCAGCAAACGCTCGAGTTTGGCGGCGGCGGACACGGCGATGGAGAAGCGCTCTTGTGGCAGCTCACCCATCAGGTAGGTGAAGCCCAGGCCTTCTCCGCCGAGACGATTGCCGACGGGTACACGAACGTTGTCGAAGAATAATTCGGCGGTGTCCTGCGCGTGCTGGCCGACCTTGTCGAGTTTGCGACCGCGCTTGAAACCGGCGCGGTGGCCTTCGACAGCGATCAGGCTTATGCCTTTGGCACCGGCGGCAGGATCGGTTTTGCAGACGACGATGATCAGGTCGGCGGTCAGGCCGTTGCTGATGAAGGTTTTGCTGCCGTTGATGATGTAGTCGTCGCCGTCGCGTACGGCGCTGGTGCGCACAGCTTTGAGGTCGCTGCCGGTGCCGGGTTCGGTCATGGCGATGGCAAGGATGATTTCGCCGCTGCAGATGCCGGGGAGCCAGCGTTGTTTTTGTTCTTCGTTGCCGCAGCGGTTGATATAGGGGGCGATGACGTCGGAGTGCATGCCGAAGTAGGGGCCGCTGACGCCGGCGCGGGCGAATTCTTCGTTGAACACGGCGCTGTGGCCGAAGTCGCCGCCTCCTCCGCCGTACTCTGGGGGCAGGGTGATGCCAAGCAAGCCTTCGCGGCCGGCCTTGAGCCAGGTTTCGCGGTCGACCTGGCCGGCGGCGTCCCAAGCGGCTTGGCGTGGCAGGCATTCGCGTTCGAAGAAACGCCGCGCGGTGGTGCGGAACATTTCATGGTCGTCGCGGAAAACGGTTCGGGCGATGTGCACGCAAGACTCCTCAATGATCACGGGCCGGGGGCGGCTTGGAACTGAGGGTTACGATAGGGTGGGGGCGTTGGGCGGACGCCACCCGAGGTGGGTGGGATCGGCTGAAATCATGCGCTTGTCTGGGAACTGGCTTGCCAGCGATGGCGGTCTTAGAGCCGAACAGTGTTCTTTTGAAGTACCCGGTTCCAACTGCGGGCTTGCTCGCGAAAGCGGTCTGCCGGTTACGTTGATATTCAACCTGCCGAAGCCTTCGCGAGCAAGTTCGGCTCCTACAAGGATTGTGGTGTGCCGGGCTTTAGTGGCTGAGGTCTGCACCGTCCTGTGATTCCAGATCCCGCACCCGTGCCACGGCCTCGTCGCGGCTGTTGACGCCGAGTTTGCTGTAGATATGGCTCAGGTGCCATTTCACGGTTTCCGGGGACAGGCCCAGGGCGCGAGCGATTTTTTTGTTGGGCAGGGCTTGGGCGAGGAGGCGCACCACTTCGATTTCGCGTTCGCTCAGGGGCTCAATGCCGCTGGCGAGGGGGTTGCCTGGCGCTGTCGTTGCGGGTTTGCCGTTGGGCACTGCGGGGGTGGTGACGTGGGCGGCTTGCAGGCGTTCGACGTAGAAGGCGATCACCGGGTCGAGGGTTTCTTCATCGGCGATCGCGGTGATCAAATCCAGCGCCTCCGGGTGCGCGTCGAGCAGGCTGCGCAGCAGGCCAAAACGTTGGCCACGGCGCAACGCTTGCATGATTTTGTCGCGCGCGGCTTGACGATTACCGCGCTGATTTTCGATGACTGCGCTCAACACCAACAGACGCACGGTGCCGAGTTGGCGGCGGTGCAGCTCGCAGGTATCGATCAGCTTTTCGATGCGCAGCAACGCACCGCCAAGGTCGCCCTGATGGATTTGCCAGCGGGCTCGCGCGTTCTCGGCAAGGATGTGGATTTCCTTCAGCGCACTCTGTTCCGCATCCGGGTGGCGCGCATCGATGGCTTCGAGTTTCGCTAAACGGGCCTGGGCCTGCGTGGTCTCGCCCAATATCAGCAGCCAGCGCACTTGCCACGTCAGGCAATACGCTTGCAGACGATCGAGACCCAGCTTGACTGCGTACTCATTCAGCCGCTCGACAAACGCCTGCGCTTCCTGTTGATTGCCGGCCAGCCATTGCACGTTCCAAAGCACCTGCAATACGCGCAGTACCGAGTCGGGGATGGAGATGCGTTCGAGAATGTCGATCCAGCCGGAGAGCAGTTTGAACGCAGCATCGACATCGTTGGTTTCGTACAACACCTCACCGAGCAACGCGGCCGAAAGATACGTCGCATCGGCGCCCGCCTTGCCGCAGTGCGTGGCTTCGTGGAGCACGTCGCGATATACGCGCTCGGCCTGTTTCATCTGGCCTTCCAGCGCATGGCTCAAGCCAATCAAGCAACGACCCTGCAGACTGCCGGCCGTGGTGCCGAGCAGCGGTTCGCCGTTGATCAGCAGTGTCGGCCGGTCGAGTTGCACTTGCCGGGCTTTTTCGTATTCGCCGCGATGCATGTACAGCCACGAGAGAATGTTGGCGCAGGAACCGATCGCCACGCTGTTGCTGCCTAGCGGTGGGTTGAGCAGTTGCGGCAGTACGGTCATCGCCGCGTCGGTGTCGTCGCGCTGCAACGCCAGCGAGGCGCGCAACAGCGCAATCATGAAACGGTCATGCACATCGCTGAGCGGTACGTCTTCGAACAGTCGATCAAGGCTTTGCGTGCACGCCGCAAAATCACGCGCATACAGTTGCATCCGCGCCTTGAGGATGCGCAGTTTGACCCGCGCCTGCACTTGCTCGACCGGCAGCAATCGAACCAATTCAATCAACATCCGCAGGTCGCCGTGGGCATACAGCGCCTCGGCGTGCTGCTCGACCAGATCCGCCGCCGCCTCGGGATCCCCCCCGGTTACGGCGTGATGAACCGCTTCATCCAGATGCTGATGATCACGAAACCATGCCCACGCGCGAGCATGCACTGCTTGTTGTTCAGCCTTGCTGCGCGAGTCGAAATACTTCAGCAAGGTCTCGCGCAGCAGTGGGTGCAGGCGATACCAGGTCTCGCGTTCGGCGCTGTCCACCGGGATCAGGAACAGATTGTCCCGCTCCAGTCGCGCCAGCAAATCGGTGGCCTGACCGACGGCGTCCGGGTTGCCACTGAGGGCGGCGCACAACGAAGCGCAAAAGCGGTTGCAGACGGCCATCAGCAGCATGAGGTCGAGGTCGGTTGGCGACAGGTGCGACAACACTTCCACTTCAAAGAATTTGGCAAATGCCTGATCGTCGCGCAACTGCGCCTGATCGGCCTCGGTCGGACGATTTTTTTTGCGGCTGACCGCCAGCAATTGCAGCCCGGCAACCCAACCGTCAGTCAACTCGTGTATGCGCTTGGCGTCGCGGGCGCTGATCTCACCCAGTTGCGCCTTGAGGAATTTTTCGGACTCCAGCGGGGTGAAGCGCAAATCGCGCAGGTTCAGTTCCAGCACCAGATCCTGACTGCGCAAACGCGCCAGTGATAACGGCACCGAACTGCGCGAAACCAACGCCAGATGCAGGTTGGCCGGGGCGTAGTCGATCAGCCATTGCAGCGCCTGATGAATGCCGACATCGGTCAGGTGGTGCAGGTCGTCGAGCACCAGCACCAGTTCGCGCGAGCGGCTGGCGATGCTGCGCACCACGGTGATAATCGCGCGCTCCACGGCTTCACTGTCGATCCCGCGACCTTCGAGTTGCGTGGCTTCGTGCACCAGCGTCGGGTCGATCTGGCCGAGGCTGGCCAGCAAGTAGTCGAGAAACCGCGTCAGCTCGTTGTCATCCGCCGACAGCGTCAGCCACGCCACGTCGAAACCCAGCGGCAAAAGCGCCTGACGCCAGGCAATCAGCGTCGAGGTCTTGCCACAACCGGCCGGGCCCTTGAGCACAATGCAGCGCTGGCGGCGCGCTTTGAGCATTTGTTCTTGCAGACGTTCGCGGGAGATCAGCCGGCCGGCGCTGCGCGGCGGGATCAGTTTGGTGCTGACAATCGGCGACTGCGAAGGATTCAAGGCCTGACTGGCGAGCGTGTCCGGGGTTTTGGACTTGCGAGGTGTGTCCATGGGGCTGTCCGAATCTTTTTTTGTTATGAGAGTGCACGAATTGCCACCGAGTGTAACGCACACCCGCGCCGATATGACCCTGTGTTTGGCCCCCGCCACCCGATGCGGGTGGTGGTGATTGGTGGGTGCCTTGATTTACTGGATCGCACAAAATAGGGGTGCTGGCTGGCGCTCCATCAGAATAATGGAGCGGCAGCAATGGGCGTACTGAGCGGCATTCGTGTGGTGGAATTTGCGGCAATCGGCCCGGCGCCGTTCGGCACGATGTTGCTGGCGGACATGGGCGCCGACGTGGTGCGCATTGACCGGGCGGAGGCCGCCAGCGATCTGGGACCCAGGCTTGAGGGCAGAACCGTGGACATCACCGGGCGCAATCGACGCTCGGTGACGCTCGACCTCAAAGACCCACAAAGCATCACTGCTGCACTGGAGCTGATCGAACGCGCCGACGTGCTGATCGAGGGTTTTCGTCCCGGCACTCTCGAGCGCCTCGGGCTTGGCCCCGACGTGGCGCTGGCGCGCAATCCACGGCTGATCTACGCCCGCATGACCGGTTGGGGCCAGACCGGGCCACTGGCCGACCGTGCCGGCCATGACCTCAATTACATCGCACTGTCCGGCATGCTCTCGGCCATCGGCCCGGCCGGCGGAAAACCGGTGCCGCCGTTGAATCTGGTCGGTGATTACGGCGGTGGTGGCATGTTGCTGGCGATGGGCGTGCTGGCGGCGCTGCTCAATGTGCAACGCGGTGGCGCCGGGCAAGTGGTCGATGCGGCCATGACCGAAGGCGCGGCGCAATTGGGCTCAGTGATCTTTGGCTTGCTGGCTGGCGGGCACTGGACGGAACAGCGCGGTAGCAACCTGCTCGATGGCGGCGCGCCGTGGTACGACACTTATGAAACCGCTGACGGGCAGCACATGTCGATCGGCCCGATCGAATCGCGTTTCTACGTGCAGATGCTCGAGATCCTCGGCTTGGCTAACGCCGATCTGCCGGGTCAGCACGACCGCGCTGGCTGGCCGCGTCTGCGCGAAGCCTTCACCGATGCCTTTCTCAGCCGCACCCGCACGCAATGGGCACAAGCCTTTGCCGACAGTGATGCCTGCGTGGTGCCGGTGCTGGGCCTGGCAGAAGCGGCGGAACACCCGCACAGCGTGGCGCGGGGCAGCTTTATCGAGGTCAGCGGCGTGGTGCAACCGGTGCCGGCGCCGCGCTTTCTCTCCACACCTTCCGCAACGCCGCGACCGGCGCCACAACGCGGCGAACACGGCGGCGAAGCCTTGCGCGACTGGGGCTTCGACATTGCGGCCATCGAGCGTCTGCGTGAGTTGGGGCTGGGTTTCAAGGCCTGAAGGCTTGAACGCCAATCTAATAAAAACACTTGAAACACCCGGAGCGCAGGAGTCAGCCCATGGCCATTCAGTTCAAGATCATCGAGCACGTGGCGGTTATCACGCTCGATGCGCAGCAATCGAACAACGCGCTGAGCATCAGCGACCTGATGCACCTGCGCAAGACGCTGGTGGCTTGTCAGGATGACGAACAAGTGCGGGTGATCGTCCTGAACGGCGCCGGTGACCGCGCGTTTTGCAGCGGCGCGAGCCTGCGTGAACCGTCGCGGGTGCTGCCCGGTTTTGTCGCCAGTTCGCTGAAAAGCCGCGAGACCGAAGCCGAGGAGGGCGGCTATGCACGTCTGTTTGACCTCAGCGATCTGGAGGTCTGGAAACCGGTAATTGCCGCGATCAATGGCGCCTGTCTGGCCGGTGGTCTCGAGCTGGCGCTGCAATGCGACCTGCGCATCGCCGTCACCAGTGCCACGTTCGGTTTACCCGAAGTGCGCGACGCGACCATTCCGGCGGCGGGCGGTGTGCAATACCTGCTGCGCGCGGTGCCAGCGGCTCACGCGATGAAAATGGCCCTGACCGGTGAGCCGATCAGCGCCGAGGAAGCGTTGCGCATCGGTTTGATCATCGATCTGTTGCCCGCAGATCGGCTGATGCCCGCCGCGCTGAGTCTGGCCGAACGCATCGCTGCCAATGGGCCGTTGGCCGTGCAATCGGTCAAGCAACTGGCGATTCAAACCGCGCACCTCACCCCTCGGGATTTCGTGATTCAGGCGCACCTGCACTGGGGCCTTTTGCGCGACAGCGAAGATCACACCGAAGGACGCGTGGCCCTCGCACAAAACCGCGCGCCGAAATACATCGGCGCCTGAGACCCGCACTGCGCCAATCCCTGACAACAACAATTAACAGGACACCCGCATGTATCTGACTCAAGGCCTGCACCGCGTTTTGCAGCAACAACCTCACGCCCTGGCGACGGTCTTTCGCGACCGCCGGCGCACCTATGCCGAACTCGCCGACCGCGTAGCGCGTCTGGCCGGAGCCTTGCAAACATTGGGCATGCACACCGGGGATCGTGTCGGCCTGCTCGGTTTGAACTCCGACCGCTTTCTCGAATATTACCTGGCCACCTGGTGGGGCGGCGGCGTGGTCAACCCGGTGAATATTCGTTGGACGGTGGCAGAAATCGTCTACTCGCTGGATGACTGCGACACGCGCATTCTGATAATCGACGACACGTTCCTGCCGATGGCTGAAGCCATCGCCAGCACAGCCAAAGTGCGACCGCTGCTGATCCATGTCGGCGACGGCCCTGCGCCTGAAGGCATGCTCTCGTACGAGCGATTGATAGCGGATGGGACCCCTGTCGACGATGCCTTTCGGGGAGGTGACGACCTCGCCAGCATTCTCTACACCGGCGGCACCACCGGCCGGCCAAAAGGCGTAATGCAGTCGCACATGAATCTGTGGTCGGCTGCCGTCGCCCGCGCCGCCGATGTGCCGGTACCGGCGGATGCGCTGACGCTGCACATCGCGCCGATGTTCCATCTGGCGGCACTGTCGCGGGTGATCCTGATCTCGTTGATTGGTTTGCCGAGTATCTTCGTCCCGGCCTTCGATGCGCTGGATGTGATGCAGACCATCGAGCGTGAACGCATCACCGACATTCTCATTGTGCCGACGATGTTGCAGGCGTTAATCATGCACCCGCAGTTCGCCCGGCATGACCTAAGTTGCCTGCGCAGCCTGACTTACGGCGCTTCGCCCATTGCCGTGCCGCTGCTGGAAATGGCCCTGAAAGCACTGCCAGCCGTGGAGTTCACCCAAGGCTATGGCATGACCGAAGCCGCGCCGCCGATCGCCGCCAATGGCCCGGAAAACCACAGCGCCGAGGGCATCGCCAATGGCCGGCTGCGCTCCGCCGGACGCCCGGGGCTGGGGGTGACGGTACGTATCGTCGACGAGCACGACAACGAAGTCCCGCGCGGTACCGTCGGCGAAGTGTTGGTGCGCGGGCCAAACATCATGCTCGGCTACTGGAATAAACCCGAGGAAACCGCCGAAGCCTTGCGCGGTGGCTGGATGCACACCGGCGACGGCGCTTACATGGACGACGACGGTTATCTGTACATCGTCGACCGCTTCAAGGACATGATCGTCAGTGGCGGCGAGAACGTGTATTCCGGCGAAGTCGAAAGTGCGATTGCCAGTCACCCGGCAGTCGCTGCGTGTGCGGTGATCGGGATTCCGTGCCCACAGTGGGGCGAGGCGGTGCACGCAGTGATTGTGCTCAAGACCGATGCGCAAGCGCTGGGCGTGGAGATCATCGAACATTGCCGCCGCCAGATCGCCGGCTACAAAACCCCGAAAAGCGTCGAGTTCCGCAGTGCGTTGCCGCTGTCCGGCGCCGGCAAAGTGCTCAAGCGTGATCTGCGTGAACCGTTCTGGGCTGGCAAAGATCGGGGCGTGAGCTGACACCATGTACATGACTCAATGCCTGCAACGCACGGTGCAGCTGAACCCGGATCACCTGGCGACGATTTTCGGCGAGCGACGCCAGACTTATCAGCAGTTTGGCGAACGTGTCGCGCGGCTTGCCGGGGCCTTGCAACGACTGGGCATGGCGGCGGGTGACCGGGTCAGTATGCTTGCGCTCAACTCCGACCATTACCTCGAATACATCATGGGCGTGTGGTGGGGCGGCGGGGTGCTCAACCCGGTCAACAGCCGCTGGAGCGTGGCGGAAATCGTCTATTCGCTGGATGACTGCACGCCGGTTATTTTGATTGTCGATGAGCATTTCGCCGCGATGGCCGAGGAGATTCGTCAGACGGCTCGGCAGGCGCCACGTTTCGTGTTTGCCGGGGAGGGCGAGGTGCCAGTGGGCATGCTCGGCTTCGAGCAACTGATCGCCCACGCCACGCCAGTGGAGGATGCCGGGCGTGGCGGCGATGACCTCGCCTGCATCATGTACACCGGTGGCACCACCGGGTTTCCGAAGGGCGTGATGCAATCGCATTTGAATCTGTGGTCGGCGTGCATGCCGCGCATGGTCGACATGCCGCCGATTGCCGGCGGGCGCTTGTTGCACGTGGCGCCACTGTTCCATGTGGCCGGGATGGCGCGGGCGTTGATTCAGTTTCTCGCCGGCGAAACCCATGTGATTGTGCCGACGTTTGAGGCGCAGAATCTGCTGCAGATCATTCAGCGTGAGCGCATCACCGAAATCTTGTTGGTGCCGACCATGATCCTGGCGTTATTGGCGCATCCCGAAATCGACCGTTATGACTTGAGCACTCTCAAACGCCTGACCTATGGCGCCTCGCCGAGTGCCGGTGAGATGGTCGAGCAGGTGCTGAAACGCTTTCCGGACATCGAGCTTTCGCATTCTTACGGATTGACCGAGGCATGCCCGGTGGTGTCGAGCAATCTGCCCTGCAACCACACGGCAGAGGCGCGACGCAGTGGTTTGTCGCGGTCGGTTGGGCGCGGCGGGCTCGGCGTTAATGTGAAGATTGTCGATGCGCAGGGGCAGGAAGTGCCGCGTGGCACCGTCGGCGAAATCATCGTGCGCGGACCGAACATCATGCTCGGCTATTGGAACCGTCCAGAAGAAACCGCCAAGGCGTTGCGCAATGGCTGGTTGTACACCGGCGACGGCGCTTACATGGATGAGCAGGGGTATCTGTTTATCGTCGACCGCTTGAAGGACATGATCGTCAGCGGTGGCGAGAATATTTATTCGGCGGAAGTCGAAAATGCCCTCGCCAGGCATCCGGCGGTGTCCATGGCGGCGGTGATCGGCATACCGCACGAGCAATGGGGTGAAGCGGTGCATGCAGTGGTGGTGCTCAAGCCCGGCGCCGTGGTGGAGGCCGAGCAATTACGCCGCCATTGCCGCCAATACATCGCCGGCTACAAATGCCCGAAAAGCATCGAATTCCGCAACGCCTTACCCCTGTCCGCCGCCGGCAAGATCCTCAAACAACAGTTGCGCCAGCAGCAACTCATCGACTGACCCGCCGCCTTCGCGAGCAAGCCCGCTCCCATACTGGATCCGTGCCCGGCACCAATCCCCCTGTGGGAGCGGGCTTGCTCGCGAAGAGGCCAGCCGCTTGAACATCGATCCTGTGCCCAGCCATCGCTACCCGATCCGGGTGGCTTCAATGGTTCGCCCCGTCAATACATTGGACTCACGAACCCGGCGCTCGCGCGCTTGGCCATCCACTGGAGAGTCCGATGCATATCAACCGTACCGTCTACCGTGAAGACCACGAAATGCTGCGTGAAACCGCGCGGCGTTTTTTTGAGCGTGAATGCCTGCCCAAACAGGCGCAGTGGGATGAGGCCGGGCAGGTTGACCGGGAAACCTGGCTCAAGGCCGGCAAGCACAATTTGCTCTGCCTGACCGTGCCGACCGAGTACGGCGGCGGTGGCGGTGACTTCGGTCACTCGGCGGTGCTGATCGAAGAACTGTACCGCGCCGGCGTGTCCGGCTGGAGCCTGGGCGTGCACTCGGATATCGTCGCGCCGTACATCGTGCGTCTGGGCACCGAACAACAGAAGCAACAGTGGCTGCCGAAAATCTGTTCCGGCGAAACCGTGCTGGCGGTCGCCATGACCGAGCCCGGCACCGGTTCTGACCTCAAAGCCATCCGCACCACCGCCGTGCGCGACGGTGATGAATGGGTGATCAACGGCAGCAAAACCTTCATCAGCAACGGCCTGACCTGCGACATGGTGGTGGTGGTCTGCAAAACCGATCCGAGCGCCGGCGCCAAGGGCTGCAGCCTGATCATGGTCGAGTGCAACCGTGAAGGTTTCCGTCGCGGACGCAAGTTGGAGAAGGTCGGCCAGCACGCAGCCGACACCGCTGAACTGTTTTTTGACGACGTGCGCGTGCCGGTCGGCAACCTGCTCGGCGAAGAGAACAAGGGATTCATGCACCTGATGGAAGAGCTGCCGCAGGAACGTCTGGTGATCGCCCTGTACAGCGCCGCCAAACTCGAACGCCTGCTCGAACAGACCGTCGAGTACGTAAAGGATCGCAAGGCGTTCAACCAGACCGTGTGGGACTTCCAGAACACCAAATTCAAGCTCGCCGACATCAAGGCGCAGGCCACCGCCGTGCGCCTGACCATCGACCATTACATCGGCGAACACATGCGCCGTCGTCTGACGGTGCAGGAGTCGGCCATTGCCAAACTTTATGCCACCGAAACCCTGTGCAAGTGCATCGACGACATGGTGCAACTGCACGGCGGCTACGGCTACATGCTCGAGTACCCGATCGCCCGCGCTTTCGTCGACATGCGCGTGACGCGCATTTTCGGCGGCACCAGCGAAGTCCTGCGCGAGCTGATCGCGCGCCAGTTGTAAGCCTTTCCTCCTCCCGTTTTCAGGTGATTCCATGAGCGAAAAAGTACTGGTTGCCGGCGTCGGCATGATCCCGTTCCGCAAGCCCAGCGACAGCCCGACCTACGTGCAGATGGGCGCCGAAGCCGTGCGCCGGGCGCTGGCCGATGCCGGCATCGATTACACGCTGGTTCAGGAAGCCTATGCCGGTTACGTCTACGGCGACTCCACTTGCGGCCAGACCGTGTTGTACGAAGTCGGCATGACCGGCATCCCCGTGGTCAACGTCAACAACAACTGCTCGACCGGTTCGACCGCGTTGTTCCTCGCGCGCAAGGCCATTGAGTCTGGCTCCGCCGATTGCGTGTTGGCCGTGGGTTTCGAACAGATGCAGGCTGGCGCATTGAAGTCGCACTGGGATGATCGCCCACCGACCCGTGAGCGTTTTTTGCCGATCCTGCGCGGTCTCACCGCCGATGTCGGCGCCGACATGGCCCAGGCCCTGCGCACCTTTGGCGGTGCCGGGCGCGAGTACATGCAGAAGTACGGCACACGTATGGAAACCTTCGCTGCCGTGCGCGCGAAAGCCAGTCGCCATGGCGCCAATAACCCGTTGGCGCTGTTCCGCAAAGTCCTGACCACCGAAGATGTGATGGCCGATCCGGTGCTGTGGCCGGGGGTGATGACTCGCTTGATGGCGTGCCCACCGACCTGTGGCGGCGCGGCAGCGATTCTGGTCTCCGAACGTTTCGCAAAAAAACACGGCCTGCGCCGCGACGTCGAAATCGTCGCTCAAGCGATGACCACCGATACCCCGCAATCCTTCAATTTCGAAAAGCCGTCGATGCTCGATTGGGTCGGCACGCACATGACCCACGCCGCCGTGAATCAGGTCTACGAAAAGGCCGGGGTCGGCCCGCAGGACATCGATGTCTGCGAGCTGCACGACTGCTTCGCCCAGAACGAGGTGATCTGCTACGAATCGCTGGGTTTCTGCCCTGAGGGTGGCGCGGAAAAATTCGTCATGGACGGCGACAACACTTACGGCGGCCAGATCGTCATCAACCCGTCGGGCGGCCTGCTTTCCAAGGGCCACCCACTGGGCGCAACCGGTCTGGCGCAGTGCTACGAGCTCACCCAGCAACTGCGCGGTAATGCTGAACATCGCCAGGTCCAAGGCGCGCGCCTGGCCATGGCGCATAATCTCGGTCTGGGCGGTGCTTGTGTGGTGACGCTGTACGGTAAAACCGGCGGAGGTGCGCAGTGAGCAGTTTGCTCGATGCCTTCCGTCTGACAGCCTTGCCGGCGCACGCGGAAACCTTTCGCGCTGAAGTGAAACGTTTTCTCAGCGAACACCTGCCAGACGTTTCGCCGGATGTGCGGGCGCGCAGCTGGACCGGTTTCGACGCCGCGTTCAGTCGGCAATTGGCCGCACGCGGCTGGGTCGGCCTGACTTTGCCGCCGGCCTACGGTGGCGCGGGGCTGGATGCGTTCAGTCGTTTTGTACTGGTCGAAGAACTGTTGTCGGCCGGAGCACCGGTGGCCGCGCACTGGATCGCAGATCGGCAGAGCGGGCCGCTGATCCTCAAGTTCGGCAGCGACGCGCAGAAGGATTTTTATCTGCCGCGCATTTGCGCCGGTCAGGCATTTTTCTGTATTGGCATGAGCGAGCCCAACTCGGGCTCGGATCTGGCCAGCGTGCGCAGCCGTGCGACCCGCTGCGACACCGGCTGGCGCCTGAGCGGGCGGAAAATCTGGACCACCAACGCCCATCACGCCGATTACATGATTGCGCTGGTACGAACCAGCGGCGTGCCTGAAGACCGCCACAACGGCCTCTCACAATTCATCATCGATCTCAAGCAACCGGGCGTCAGCGTGCGGCCGATTGTCGATCTGGCCGGCGACGCGCATTTCTCCGAAGTGGCCTTCGACGATGTGTTGCTCAGTGAGGATGCATTGGTCGGTGAGGAGGGCAGTGGCTGGAAGCAGGTCAACGCCGAACTGGCGTTCGAACGCAGCGGCCCGGAACGCTTTTACTCCAGCATCGTTTTGCTCGATCTCTGGGCCGACAGCCTGCGCCGCCACGGTGCCAGTGCTGCCGAAGCGACGTTGCTCGGCAGTTTTATCAGCCAGCTCAGCAGCCTGCGCAACCTCTCGCTGGCACTTACCGAGTTGCTCGCTCGCGGCGAAAGCCCGGTGGTGGAAGCGGCGTTGGTCAAGGACATCGGCACCGAATTCGAACAGGCGATCCCGGCCGCCATCGCCGCTGCCATTAGCGCGAATCCGGACGCCGCAGTTGACGCCGATGTGTATCGCACTGTGGCGTATCTCAATCAGGTCGCACCGACGTTTTCGCTGCGGGGCGGCACACGAGAAATCCTCCGCGGGATGATCGCCCGTGGTCTCGGCCTGCGCTGAATTCAAACAGGAACCTTGTGATGTTCACTGAAGCCATTGAAAAGATTTTGAGCGACCTGTGTACGCCGGCGCGGGTGCGTGCGGTTGAACGAGGTGAGGGCGCGCAAGCGTTGTGGCAAGCCCTGGAGGAAGGCGGTTTTCTCGAATTGTTGACCCCGGAAATCGCCGATGGCGCCGGGCTGTCGCTTGAGTCGCTGGCGCCGATCTTCCTCGCGTTCGGTCGTCATGCGTTGCCCGTACCAGCGGCGCAAAGCATTGCCGCCCGCGCGCTGATGCGCGACTGCCCGCAGGCCCCTCCGGCCGGAATGCTGACGTTGTCCGGCAGCGCTCGGCGTCAGGCTGATGGCGAGCTGTGCGTGCCGCATCTGGCTTACGGATCACGCGCCGATTTCGCGCTGGTCAATCTCGACGGTGAACTGTTGCTGCTCGATTGCACCCAGGCTCGACGCGAGTCTGACGGTGTACACGGCAGCCTGTGCGCGACGCTGTATTGGCCCGACGAAACGGTGGGCCCGGCCCTCGGCGACAACGGTGCAGAGATCCGCATGTTCAATGCCGCGATCCACGCCGCCAGCATCGCTGGAGCGATGGAGCGGGTGCTAGACATGACCCTGGAGTACTGCAACGACCGCGTGCAGTTCGGCAAAGCCATTGGCAAATTCCAGGCGGTGCAGCATCAGCTCAGCGTCATGGCGGAGCACGTCGCGGCGGCGCGAATTGCCGCACAACTGGCTTTCGCTGGCGATCACCCGGTGCCGGAACTGATGACCACCGCCATCGCCAAGGCGCGCACCAGCATGGCCGTGCCCAGTGTCGCCGCCACTGCGCACGCCTTGTTCGGAGCGATCGGCATCACTGAGGAGCTCGACCTGCAATTGTTCACCCGTCGTCTGCACGAATGGCGCATCAGCGAAGGCGCGGAAACCTACTGGAACGGCCTCGTAGGCCAGGCCCTGTTGGCTCAGCCGAACGTCAGGGCCTGCGAATTCGTGCGTCAACTCACCCCATCGCCCGCCGCTTGAGGAACCCGCTATGAGCGCTTTTTTGAAGTATGAACAGGACGGCCATGTCGTCACCTTGACGATGAATGATCCCGAGCGACGCAACCCGCTGACCGGCAACAGTGCCGTGCCGGAATTCCTTGAAGCCATCGAACGAATCGAGCGCGACAGCAGCGTGCGCGCGGTGATCATCACCGGGGCCGGCAGTGCTTTTTGCTCCGGCGGCAATGTGCGTGACATGGATCGTTATGCGCAGATGTCGGGCATGCAATTGCGTCAGGAGTACCGCACCGGCATTCAGCGCCTGCCGCTGGCGTTGTTCAATCTGGAAGTGCCGGTGATTGCCGCTGTCAATGGCGCAGCCATCGGCGCCGGCCTTGATCTGGCGTGCATGTGCGACATCCGCATTGCCTCCGAACAGGCGAAGTTTGCCGAGAGCTTCGTCAAGCTCGGGATCATTCCGGGTGACGGCGGCGCATGGTTGTTGCCGCGCATCATCGGGTTGTCGCGGGCCACCGAACTGACCCTGACCGGGCAAATGATCGACGCTTGCCAAGCGGCGGAATGGAACCTGGTGTCGCGAGTGGTACCCGCCGATCAGTTGCTCGACAGTGCCCGTGACATAGCCGCAGCCATTGCTGCCAACCCGCCGCACGCGGTGCGTCTGGCCAAGCGTTTGTTGCGTGAAGCTTTGCACACCCGACTCGACACCTTGCTGGAAATGTCTGCGACGTTTCAGGTGTTGTCGCACCAGACCGCCGACCATCGCGAAGCCGTTGCAGCGTTTATCGATAAGCGTACGCCAACGTTTACCGGCTGAGTGTCACCCCTGGTAACGCCCCGGAGCGCGACTTGAAAAAGAGCCGTTACACCTTCGAAAAATCGCTGCAAAACCCGTCATCCAAATCACCCATTCGGGTGTGAGGGCAGACCCGGCGCCTCGCTAGCATGAGCGCTCAACCCGTCATCCTTAACCGGAGAAACCGCATGACAAAAACAACAATGCGCGGCGTCTTCCAGCCAAGTCTGCTGGCCGTAGCTGTAATGGTTGCCACCGGTGTGAGCAATAGCGCTCACGCCGTTGATTTCAACATTGGCGAGATTGAAGCGAAGTTCGATTCGTCGCTGTCGATCGGCGCCAGTTGGTCGGCCTCTGATCCCGACAAGCAGTTTATTTCCAACTTCAACTCCCAGGGCAAGACCGGTGAATCGTCCTCACGCACCACCGACGACAACCGCTTGAACTTCAAGAAAGGCGAAACCTTCTCAAAGATCTTCAAGGGCGTGCATGACCTGGAACTGAAGTACGGCGACAGCGGCGCCTTCGTGCGGGGCAAATACTGGTACGACTTCGAATTGATGGACGAGCATCGGCCGTTCTACGACATCGATGATTCGGGGCGAGATCGCGCCGCCAAATCTTCCGGGGCGATGTTCCTCGACAGCTTCGTTTACCACAACTACACGATCGGCGATCAGGTCGGCAACGTGCGGCTTGGCAAGCAAGTGGTGAGCTGGGGCGAGAGCACGTTCATCGGCAACTCGATCAACAGCATCAACCCGATCGACGTCGCGGCATTGCGCAGGCCAGGTGCCGAAGTGAAGGAGGGGTTGATCCCGGTCAACTTGCTCTACGTCTCGCAAGGGTTGGCGGACAACGTCACCGCCGAAGGTTTCTACCAGTTGCAGTGGGACAAATCGGTGGTCGACAACTGCGGCACGTTCTTCGGTAACGATGGCGTTCCGCAGGGCTGTAATGACCGTCTGGTGATCGCCGGCCAGGATCTGGCGCCAGGCGTGGCGAAGAACACTGGCAGTCTGGCCGCCATTGCCGCCGGGACTGACGATGCCTACATCCCGCGCCTGAAAGACAACGATGCGCGCAACAGCGGCCAGTATGGCCTGGCGTTGCGCTGGTACGTGCCGGAAGCCAACGACACCGAATTCGGTGCCTACGCGATGAACTACCACAGCCGTAATCCTTACCTGAGCATCAGCCAGATGAGCAGCGCGGCTGGCGGCGTGGCCTCGGCGCGCAGTGCGCGTTATTTCATTGATTACCCGGAAGACATTCGTCTCTATGGCTTGAGCTTCCAGACAAACGTCGAGGGCGTGTCGCTGGGCGGTGAAGTCAGCTACCGGCCTAACATGCCGCTGCAATTGAACACCGCCGATTTGCTTTCGGCAGCGACTTTCGGCGCGACTTCGCCGCTGATCACCACCGGATTCGCCGGGCGCACCCTGGGTGCCGAGGTCAACGGCTACAAGCGTATGCCAGTGACCCAGGCGCAAGTGACTGCCACACAGTTCTTCGATCAAGTGTTCGGTGCGAGCCGCCTGACCGTGGTCGGCGAGGTGGGCTACAACCACATCAATGGTCTGGGCAAGGCTGATGGCTCGGATTTGCGTTTTGGTCGCAGCCCGGCGTTCGGTTCCGGTGAGCTGCCGGGCGTGGTCGGCGCCACCACGTGCCGTGGCAGCGCGGCGGGCCTGCCCAATGCGAGCAACCCGGCGCAGGAATGCAACAGCGACGGCTTCTATACCAGCAACAGTTGGGGTTACCGCCTGCGCGGCAAGCTCGATTACCAGAACGTTTTTGCCGGCATCAACCTGTCGCCGAACATCGCCTGGTCGCATGACGTCGAGGGTTACGGGCCGAACTTCGAAGAGGGCTCTAAAGCCGTCAGTCTCGGTGTCGACGCCGACTACCAGAACACCTACACCGCCAGCCTGAGTTACACCAATTACTTCGGTGGCGATTTCAATACCAACGTCGACCGCGACTACGTTGCGCTCAGCTTCGGCGTGAATTTCTGATGCAACCCTGCCAGAGGTACTTCCCCATGAACGCACGTAAGTTTCTGCGCGCTGGCGCATTGAGTCTGTCGCTGCTGGCCAGCACTGTGATGGCTGCGGTTTCTCCTCAGGAAGCCGCCCAACTGGGCACCACACTGACGCCGCTGGGCGCGCAGAAAGAGGCCAATGCCAACGGCACCATTCCTGCCTGGACAGGGGGCCTCAAGCCCGGTGCCGCCTCCCTCGACAATGGTTTTCTCGGCGACCCGTTTGCCGGTGAAAAACCTGAATTCGTGATCACCGCGGCCACTGCCGAACAGTACAAAGACAAGCTCACGCCGGGGCAACTGGCGATGTTCAAGCGCTACCCGGACACCTACAAGATCCCGGTGTACAAAACTCAGCGCACGGCGGCCGTGCCACAGAATGTCTATGACATTGCCAGGAAAAGTGCGGTGACCACCGAGCTGACCCCGGATGGCAACGGTCTGGTCAACTTCACCCAGACCCGTTACTACCCGTTCCCGATCCCGAAAAACGGCGTGGAGATTTACTGGAACCACACCAACCGATATCGCGGCGGCAACATGGAGCGGGTCGCGGCACAAGCGGCGCCGCAGACCAATGGCTCGTACTCCATCGTCGAATACGAAGACAAACTGGCGTTCCCGCAATTGATGGAAGGCGTGCAGGGCTCTGAGGGTGACAACGTTCTCTATTACTACAAACAGGAAATCACCGCACCATCGCGGATGGCCGGCAGCGTGATCCTGATTCACGAGACCATCGACCAGGTCAAGGAACCACGTCTGGCCTGGGTCTACAACGCCGGTCAGCGCCGTGTACGCCGTGCGCCGCAAGTGGCTTACGACGGCCCGGGCAACGGCTCCGACGGCATGCGCACCGCCGACAACACTGACATGATGAACGGCGCTCCGGATCGTTATGACTGGAAACTGCTGGGTAAAAAAGAGCTGTACATCCCGTACAACAACTACCGTTTGCAGTCGCCGAAACTCAAATACGACGACATCATCAAACCGGGGCACATCAATCAGGATCTGACCCGTTACGAGTTGCACCGCGTGTGGCACGTCGAGGCGACATTGAAGCCAGGGCAACGTCATGTCTATGCCAAACGTGACATGTATTTTGACGAAGACACCTGGCAACTGGCCGAGGTCGATCACTACGACGGTCGCGGGCAACTGTGGCGGGTGGCCGAAGGTTACGCGATCAATGATTACGAACGCGGCGCGCCGAACTTCGCCATGCTCGGGATCTACGACCTGATCGCCGGTCGCTACAACGTGCTGGCGATGACCAACCAGTCCAAGCATGCGACGACCTACGGCATGACCGCGAAGATGACGGACTTCACCCCGTCGGCGCTACGGAACGCCGGTATTCGCTGATTTTTTGAGCAATGTGCTTTACACAACGCCCCGCTGTCGGGGCGTTGTGCGTGAGAGTCGCCACCACCTGATGCGGGTGGCGCGGCGTGTCGGGGTTCGCTCAATGATGGAGGCCACATACCATCAGCGAGGTTCGCCATGTTTGTGCCACGGCCGCATTTGTGCGGCGTACTCCAGCGTGAACAGCGCCGCTTGCAACTGCTTTGTGCGCCTGCCGGTTATGGAAAAACAGCGTTATTGCGCGAGTATTTGCGCGGGGAGGCGGTGGTCTGGCTGGCGTTGGCGGGGCGACCGTTGACGTTGCAGGGATTGGTGGCGGCGTTGGTGGATGAGCTTGGGTTGGCGAGTGATATAGCGCCGGAGGCATTGCTGAGATTTTTGCAGTCTGAACTATTGCCTTCGCGAGCAAGTCCGCTCCCACAGGGGGATGTGTACACAATTGAACAAGTGAACCTATTCCCAAAGGGCAATGCGATCAAATGTGGGAGCGGGCTTGCTCGCGAAGAGGCCAGGGCCGACAACCCTCATTCTGGATGTTGCCTGTTTTCGACGACCTCCCACCCCAAATGCCCGCCGACCTCAACCATTGGTTCGACCAACTCCTGACCCTGCAAAACCCTCACCTGCGCGTACTCGTCACCTGCCGCCAACGCCCCGGCTGGAACCTGCCGCAGTTGCTGCTAAACGGCGAGCTACTCGAACTCGATGCCCATCAACTAGCGCTTCGCCCTGACGAATTCGAAGCGTTGGTCAATCTGCACGCGCCCTACACCGATGCGGCTGCACGGGAAAAGCTCTGGCATGAAACCTACGGCTGGTGCGCCGGAGTCCGGCTGTGCCCCTCAGGTTTGCTAACGCAATACCTCGAACGCGAACTGCTGCCGCGCCTCAGCGACACCCAGTGCGACATGCTCTACGCCCTGGCGCACTTGTCCAAAGCCAACGCCGAGCTGTGCGAGCAACTCTGGGAAGGTCAGAAGGGCGCTCAAGTCTTTAAAAGCCTGATCGACTGCCAGGCGTTTCTGCTGCCCATCGACGCCCAACCGGGTTGGTTTCGGCTATTGCCCGCCGTCGCCCAGACACTGCAAAACCGTTTGAGCGGCGCTGCGTTGAATCGACTGCGTTTGCGCGCCTGCCAGTTACTCAGCGTTGCCGGCCACGTCGATGACGCTGTCGAACAGGCGCTTAGCGCCGATCAGCCGGAAGTGGCGGTCAATTACATGGAGCGCTTGTGGCTGAGCTGGATCCTCAGTGAACGCCATCTGGATCGGTTCATGGACTGGCGCGAGCGCCTCGACCCACAATTGCTGCAAAGCAGTTCGCGGCTGATTTACCTGTGCGCTAAAGCGCTGTTGTTCAGTGGACGGCTGGACGAGGCCGAGGCGTGTCTGCAACGTCTCGGACATTTTCTGCCGCTGCCGGACGCGCTGCGCAATCAACGCCTGTTAGCCAATTGGCAGACGTTGCACGGCACCTTGCAGGCTCTGCGTGGCAACTACGACGCGGCACGTCTGCATTGTCAGGCGGCGCTGCAGTATCTGACCACGCAAGACTGGCTGTCGGTGTTGCTCTGTCACTGCATGCTGGCGCGCATCGCCATGCAAACAGGTGAACTGACCGAAGCGCAGGTGCTGCTCGAGTATTCGCTGGAGCTCGCGCGCCGACGTGGCAGTCGCGAAGCCGAAGTCCTGGTGAACATGGATCGGGTGCGTCTGATGATGCTGCAAAGCCAACCGAGCCTAGCGCAGTCGTTGTTGCGCAGCGAGCTGGCGCAACTGACGGGCAGCACTGCCCAGTCTTATCCGTTGCTTGGTCGATTGATGTTTCTCGAAGGCAAATTGCTGTTGCAGCAGGGTTGTCCCGGTGAGGCTGAACACGTGCTGCTACGCGGACTGTTGCAGGTTCGCCACTGTAACGCGCCGTTTGTCATCGATGCCTACCTGCTGCTGTCCGAGATCGCCTCGCGCAACCATGACGTGGAGAAGGCGCATCTGTTGTTGTATGAGGCCGAGCGGCGCATGCAGTGGGGCAAGATCGACGCTGCCTGCTATCAAGAGCCAATTGCCGCGCAAAAAGCTCGAAATCTGGCACGCGAACAGGGCGAGGACACCGATAAAACCGCTCCCGCGCGCGTCAGTGGCGTGATGGATTATCAGGATGACCTGACGCCCCGTGAAGTCTCGGTGCTCAGGCTACTCGCCGACGGACTGTCGGTGCGAGAAGTCGGCCACCGGTTGTTTATCTCGGTGAACACCGTGAAGACCCACGCCAAGAACATCAACGTCAAACTCGGCGCCTGCCGCCGCACCCAGGCCATCAACAGCGCCAAAGCCATGGGCATCCTTGCCTGACGTCACTCGGCAAACCGTCACCCACCTGATCCGGGTGGCGGCGCCATGCCGGTGATGCGCCACCCTTCGCTCAGACACGAATAACAAGAGAGGTAGTGATGAGCGCCATCGAGAGTTCGACGAGCACAACCATCCGCGCAACCCTGGAAAAGCAGCGCGCGGCATTCCTCGCCAGTGCGCCTTGGAGCGCCGAGCAACGCTGTGAATTGCTCGATCGGGCGATCAGCCTGCTGGTCAATCATGAACAGGAAATCATTGACGCGCTGACGGCGGATTTCGGCCATCGCAGCCCCGGCTTTTCCAAGGGCAGCGAAGTACTCTCGCCGCTGGCGACGCTCAAGCAAACCAAGGCCGAACTTGCCGACTGGATGCACCCCGAAACCCGCAAGGCCCGCACGGGTGAAGCCTGGGTGCAATATCAGCCGCTGGGCGTGGTTGGCATCGTCACCGCGTGGAATGTGCCGGGTTACATGGTCTTCAGTGGATTGGCCGGCGCCTTGGCGGCGGGCAATCGGGTGATGATCAAACCGTCTGAATTCAATCCGCACACATCGGCGTTGATCGCACGATTGATCCGTTCGGTGTACGCCGAAGACGAAGTCGCGGTGGTGTTGGGCGGCGCCGAAGTCGGCCAGGCGTTCTGCGCGCAGCCGTTCGATCACCTGTTGTTCACCGGCGCGACCAGCATCGGCAAGCATGTGCTGCGCGCAGCGGCGGAGAATCTGGTGCCGGTGACGCTGGAACTGGGCGGCAAGTCGCCGACGATCATTTCACGCTCGGCAGACTTCAAGGACGCCGTGGCGAAAACCGTGATCGGCAAACTGCTCAACGGCGGTCAATTGTGCGTGGCGCCGGACTACGTGTTCGTTCCGCAAGAATCGATGGACGCATTCATCAGCGTCGCCAAAGCGGTCGTCGCCGGGTTCTTCCCGACGCTCAAGGACAACCCGGAATACACCTCGATCATCAGTGGTCGTCATTTTGAGCGCTTGCAGGGTTACCTCAGCGAAGCGCGCAAAGCCGGGGTCGAGTTGATCGAACTGAACGCCGCTGCTGAGGATTTCAGTGAAGGCCACCGCAACAAGATCGTGCCGACCTTACTGCGTGATCCCGATGACCACCTGCAAGTGATGCAGGACGAAATCTTCGGCCCGCTGTTACCGATTATTCCTTACGCGACCCTTGAAGAGGTGATCGCGCGGATCAACGCGCGGCCACGTCCGCTGGCGCTGTACTACTTCGGCAACGACGCCGTCGAAGAGACGCAAATATTGACGCGCACCTGTTCGGGCGGGGTGACGCTCAATGGTGTGTTGAGCCATGCCAGCACCGAAGGTCTGCCGTTCGGTGGCGTCGGCCAGAGTGGCATGGGCGCTTATCACGGCATCGACGGTTTCCGCACCTTCAGCCACGCCAAAGCCGTACTGCGCACCGCGGCCAACCCGGCCTGAATTCTTATTTACTGTTGAGAGCATTGCCATGAAAGCTGCCGTATTCCATCAGGTGGGCACCCCGCTGGTCATCGAAGAAGTGGGCATCAGCAAACCTGGTCCGCGTGAAGTATTGATCCGCACCAAAGCGGTGGGTGTTTGCCATTCCGATCTGCATGTCATCGACGGCTCGTTTCCATATCCCGGGCCGTTGGTACTGGGCCACGAGGCGGCCGGGGTGGTTGAGCAGGTCGGTTCTGAAGTGCGTTCGGTCAAGCCGGGCGACCATGTGGTCACTTGCCTGACGGTGTTCTGCGGCCACTGCGACCACTGCGTGACCGGGCATCTGGCACGTTGCGTATCGCCGGAAACCAAACGCGGCAAGGACGAGGAATCGCGGCTGACGTATGTGCAGAAACCGATTCCGCAGTTCGTCAATTTGTCCGGGTTTGCCGAGCAGATGCTGGTGCATGAAAACGCCTGCGTGGCGATTCGCCGGGACATGCCGCTAGATCGCGCGGCTTTGCTCGGTTGTGCGGTCACCACCGGTACGGGCGCTGTGTTCAATACCGCCAAGGTGCGGCCGGGCGAAACCGTTGCGGTGATCGGTTGCGGCGGCATCGGCCTGGCCGCAATCAACGGCGCAGCACTGGCCGGGGCAGGGCGGATCATCGCCATCGACATGCTGGATTCGAAACTGGAACTGGCTCGGCAGTTCGGCGCCACTGATGTGATCAATGGGCGCGACGGTGATGCTGCCAGGCAGGTGATGGAACTGACACGCGGTGGCGTGCATCACGCTTTCGAGTGCATTGGCCTCAAGCAGACAGCGGAACAGGCTTTTGCGATGTTGGCCCGTGGCGGCACGGCGACAGTGATCGGCATGCTCAAACCCGGGCTCAAAATTGAAATCGATCCATTGCAATTACTGCATGAACGCCGCATTCAGGGCTCGCTGATGGGCTCCAACCGCTTCCCGGTGGACATGCCGCGGCTGGTGGATTTCTACATGGCCGGCAGGCTGAAACTCGACGAAATGATCTCCCAGCGGATTCGCCTTGATCAGATCAACGACGCGTTCGACGAACTGCGCCGAGGCGAACTGGCGCGTTCGGTGATTATTTTCGACGAGTGACAACGGCGCGCCTGACAGACCGCTTTCGCGAGCAAACCCGCTCCCACAGATGTGCAATGTCGTTCGCAACATTGGCGTTCACCCCAAATCCCCCGTGGGAGCGGGCTTGCTCGCGAAGGCGTCGGGACAGCTGCATTGATGGTGACTGATGCACCGCTTTCGCGAGCAAGCTCAGCTCCTACAAGTGTTTGGTGGCGATCGCAACATAGGCGTTCACCCCAAATCCCCTGTGGGAGCGGGCTTGCCCGCGAAGGCGTCGGGTCAGCTGCATTGATGGTGACTGATGCATCGCTTTCGCGAGCAAGCTCGCTCCTACAAGTGTTTGGTGGCGATCGCAACATTGGGGTTCGACCCACATCCCTTGTGGGAGCGGGCTTGCTCGCGAAGGCGTCGGGTCAGCTGCACTGATGGTGATCGATAAACGCAATATTTGAATCCAGCCACTGGAGTTGATTGATGGACATTGATTTCACACCGGACGAATGCGCGTTTCGCCAGGACGTCCGTGCCTTTTTGCGTGATCAGCTGCCGGCCGAACTGTCGGAGCGCATCACCCATGGCAAGCGCTTGAGCAAAAACCACCAAGTGCTCTGGATGCAGACGCTTAACCGCCAGGGGTGGCTCGCTCCGGGCTGGCCGCAAGAGTTCGGCGGTACCGGCTGGAGTGACGTGCAAAAACACATTTTCGACGAAGAATGCTTTGCTGCCGGTGCACCGAAAGTCGTTTCCTTCGGCCTGAAAATGGTCGCCCCGGTGATCATCAAATTCGGCACACCGGAGCAACAAGCTCGATTTTTGCCACGCATTCTCAACTGCGAAGACTGGTGGTGTCAGGGCTATTCGGAACCGGGCGCCGGCTCTGATCTGTCGTCGCTCAAAACCCGCGCCGTGCGCGATGGCGATAACTACTTGGTCAACGGCCAGAAAACCTGGACGACCCTCGCGCACTTCGCCGACTGGATGTTCTGTCTGGTGCGCACCGACCCGGAGGCGCGGCAGCAGCGCGGGATTTCCTTTCTGCTGATCGACATGAAAACCCCCGGCATCACCGTGCGCCCGATCATCACCCTCGACGGTGAACACGAAGTCAACGAAGTGTTTTTCGACAATGTGCGCGTGCCGGTGGCCAATAGGCTCGGCGAAGAAAATCAGGGTTGGACCTGCGCCAAATACCTGCTCACCCATGAGCGCACCAGCATCGGCGGAATCGCGCAGAACAAGGCACTGCTGGCACGCCTCAAACGCATTGCCAGTCAGGAAATTCGTGATGGTCGACCTTTAATCGAAGATCCGCTGTTCCGTGCCCAGATCTCCGAAGTCGAGATGCAACTGATGGCCGCCGAGATGAGCAACCTGCGCACGTTGGCAGCCGCGCGTGACGGCGGAGTGCCGGGCGCGGAAAGTTCGTTCCTGAAGATCAAGGGCACCGAAATCCGCCAGGCGATCACTTGGCTGATCAGCAAAGCCGTTGGCCCGTATGCGCTGCCGTTCATCGAAGACGAGTTGGGTTACGGCAGCGAGGCGTTGCTCTATACCGACTACAGCAGCGCCGCCACTTACCAATACCTGGACGCACGCAAAGCCTCGATTTATGGCGGCGCTAACGAAATCCAGAAAAACATCATCGCGAAAATGATTCTCGAACTGTAAGGGGCAGGGCGCCATGAACTTCAAACTCAACGAAGAGCAGCTCATGCTGCAAGACACCGCCGCCCGACTGGTGCGCGACGCCTACGGTTTCGAGCAGCGCGAGCAATATCGGCAAAGTGAACAGGGCTTCAGTGCGCCGTTCATGCAGCAACTCGGTGAACTTGGCCTGTGCGCCGTACCGTTCGCCGAGGAGTTTGGCGGCTTCGGCGGCAGCGGCGTGGAAAACATGCTGATCGCGACCGAACTCGGCCGAGGCCTGTGCCTGGAGCCTTGGCTGCAATCGGTGATTTTCGGTGGTGGCTTGATCAGCCAATTGGGCACGCCGGAACAGAAGCAAACCCTGCTGCCACCTGTCGCCGAGGCGAGTCTGCAATTGGCGGTCGCGCTGGAAGAACCGCAGAGCCATTACCAATTGCATGATGTGCAAACCGTGGCCACGCCGGCCAGTGGCGGCTGGGTATTGAGCGGACGCAAATCCGTGGTCATCGGCGGCCAGAGCGCCGGGTTGATCCTGGTCTCTGCGCGCACCAGTCATGGCGTGCGGGACGAGCAGGGCATCAGCCTGTTTCTGCTCGATCCGCAAGACAAAAGCGTGCGTCGCCGCGCCTTCCCGACCATGGACGGGCGGATGGCTTGCGAGCTGTATCTCGACGACGTTTACGTCAAAAGCAGCGCCATGCTCGGTGAAACCGGACGCGCATTGTCAGCGTTGCGCTACCAGCAAGGCCGCTGCATCGCTGCCCAGTGCGCCGAAGCAATCGGCAGTATGGAAACCGCTTGCGCCTTGACCCTCGACTACCTGAAAACACGCCAGCAGTTCGGCCAGCCGATCGGTAAATTCCAGGTGTTGCAGCACCGCATGGTCGATATGCGCATTGAACTCGATCAAGCCACGTCGATGACCTTGCTCGCGGCCTGCGTTGCCGATCAACAGGACAGCGACGAGCGCAGCCGCAAACTATCGGCCGCCAAATTCATCGTCAGCCGCGCCAGCCGTTTTGTTGCCGATCAGGCCATTCAACTGCACGGCGGTATTGGCCTGACCTGGGAATACGTGTTGTCGCACCATGCCAAGCATTTGCTGATGGTCGCGCGGCAGTTCGGTGACGACGATCACCACCTGCACACCTACGCGAGATTGCTGCAATCGGCGTAGGCCCATCCGGCGTGCAGCCCTTGGCCACAAAACCGCCAAAGGTTTAAAGTGCCCTTCAAGGTCAAACGCTGCTCGGGTGAAACATGAAAATCGGTGAACTGGCAAAAATCAGCGGTCTGGCGACGTCGCGCATCCGCTTCTACGAGGCGAGCGGGCTGATCAAGTCCGTTGCGCGCAAGGCCAACGGCTATCGGGATTACGCGCCGGAAACCGAGTGGATTTTGCAGATCATCACCGGTGCGCAGGCGGCGGGGTTTTCGCTGGATGAAGTTCGCCAGCTGCTGCCGACAGGGGCAGATGACTGGCGCCCAGAAGAAATGCTCGTGGGGCTCAAGCGCAAGGTTGCGGAAATCGAAGTGCTTCAGCAGCGGCTGGCGCACAACAAAGCGCAATTGCTACAGGTGATCGAAGGCATCGAGAGCAAGCCAGAAAACGTTGGCTGCGCGGACAATGCGCAGCTATTACTCAAGCGCATGCGCAAGGACGCGGTTGAGTCTTCCCGTTAACGCCTGATGTTTGATCGACACCAAAAAAGCGGTTGACCTTCAAGTTGACTTCAATCTTATGGTGATCCCACGTTAAACGAGGATTGCCCATGAACGTGTTCGACAGCCTGTCACTTCCCAACGGCTCCACCGTCAAAAACCGCATCGCCAAAGCCGCCATGGAAGAGAACATGGCCGACGCCGATCAGGCGCCTTCAACCGAACTCATGCGTCTCTACCAAGCTTGGGCCGACGGCGGCGCTGGCCTGATCATCACCGGCAACGTAATGGTCGACGGCCGTGCCATGACCGGGCCGGGTGGCGTGGTGTTGCAGGACGAACAGCAACTGGCCAAGTTCAAGCGCTGGGCGCAGATAGGTCGATCCGGTGGCGCGCAGTTCTGGTTGCAGATCAACCATCCGGGCCGACAGATGCAGGCCAACCTCGGACAGAAAACCTGGGCACCGTCAGCGATTGCGCTGGAACTGGGCAGCCTGTCCAAACACTTCGCTACGCCCCATGCGATGACGCCGGAAGTGATTGCCGACGTGATTCAGCGTTTCGCCACTACCGCACGGCTCGGTGAGCAGGCCGGGTTTACTGGCGTAGAAATTCACGCCGCGCACGGCTATTTGCTCAGCCAGTTCCTTTCGCCGTTGACCAATCAGCGCACAGACGAATGGGGTGGTTCGCTGGAAAACCGCGCGCGACTGTTAATCGAGATCGTCAAAGCTGTGCGCGCTGTGGTGGCGCCAGGCTACGCCGTCGCGGTGAAACTCAATTCTGCCGATTTCCAGCGCGGCGGCTTCAGTGCCGAGGACGCGCGGCAAGTGGTGACATTGCTCAACGATCTGGGCGTGGACCTGGTCGAGTTGTCCGGTGGCAGCTACGAAGCGCCGGCGATGCAGGGCGACGCGCGTGATGGTCGCACCTTGGCGCGCGAAGCGTATTTCGTCGAATTCGCCCGCGACATTCAGACCGTCGCCAAGATGCCGGTGATGGTCACTGGTGGCGTCCGTCGTCGTCCGATTGCCGAGATGGTCGTGCAGAGTGGCGTGGACATGGTCGGCATCGGCACAGCCTTGGCCATCGACCCCAACCTGCCGCGTGACTGGTTGCAGGGCAAAGACAGCGCGCCCGAATTGCCGGCGATTACCTGGAAGAACAAGGCCATGGCCTCGCTGGCCAACATGGCGGTGGTCAAGTTCCAGTTGCGTAAACTCAGCCAGAACCGAACCCCCGATCCGAAGGTGTCGCCGTTGCGCGCGTTGATTCAGCAGCAGATTGCCAATGCCTTGCGCACTCGGCAGTACCGCAAATGGGTGGCGGCACGGGCGCTGTGATCAGCCCTTGTACGGCAGGTTGCGCATGGTCACCAGCGCCGTGGCGCAAAGCGTTTCCTTGCCATCCTTGACGGCAAACAGATCAGCCGCCGCCACGGTGGTGTTGTTCGACGCATTGATCACCCGCCCTCGGGCGAGCAGTTTTTCGCCGTCGGCCGGGGCGATCAACTTGACCGTAAAATCCGTGGTCATGTTGATCCAGCCCGGCGGCAGCAAGGTGCCCGCCGCCGAACCGCCGGCAAAGTCCGCCAGCGCACCAATGATCCCGCCCTGAAAAAAACCATTGTGCTGAGTGAGTTCTTTGCGCGTCGGCTGCTCGATTTCGCAGTGACCCGGTTTCAGGTAATTAAAGTGAAAACCCAGCAGTTTCGCCGCCGGCATGCTGAGCACAGCGGCGGGCACGTGCTTGTCGTAATCGGGGTTGCTGGCAGTGAAATCTTCCATGGTGTTGATCCTTGTCGTGACATGAGTCACTGGGTATAGCGGCTCAGCGGCAGAAACCAAGGTTTGTGCGGGTTAATAAGGCTTTTGAATATCCTCCGATAACGCGATGCGGTGGGTTACGCCTGCGTTGAAGGCTTTGAGGAAACGCCGTTCGTGATCGGCACTGGGCAACAGGCAGGTGTCGTACTTGCCGAACAGTCGATAGCGATTGCGCGCGATGCGGTCGTAGGCCCAATCGCGTAACGCACGCGGGATGACGCGCAACAGCCTTAGCGGTTGCCAGCGCCCGGGTAACTGGCTGATGACTTCGAAAAAAGCCTCCGAACGCTCCCAGTAATGCCGGTCACGAATCACCGCCATGGTGTCGAACTGATCAATCGGTAAACCCGCCCATGCCAGCAGCGCCTGACCCTCGGGCGATTGCACCGCCGCCAGCCGCACGCGGCGTTGCTGATCATGACGAATCAAGAAACGCGCCCAGCCGTTGCACAGTTTGCACACGCCATCGAACAGCACCACGGTTTCACCGGGTTGCAGCAAGGGCGCTGGGGTAGGGCGGGTCTGTGTGGCGGGCATAGGGGCTGATTCTTGGCAGAGGGGCACGTCGGATCATAGCCGGGTGTTGGGTGAATCAAAAGATCGCAGCCTTCGGCAGCTCCTACTTGGATCGGCATCTAACCCTTTGGGGGTACTCCCTCAGCGTGATAGGAAGTTTCGCCATGATCCGCATACTGGTCGCACCTTTGACAAAGCCTTGCTTCCTGGCCAGGACGCTATTTTCCGAAAGGTCTGACAATGAAACTAGAACTCGTACAGCTGGCAGGACGCGATGGCGATGTCGCGCACAATCTGCAACGCATTTTGCAAACGATCGCCGACTGCCAGCCGGGCACCGACATCGTGGTGTTTCCCGAGGCGTACCTCACCGGTTTTCTCGGCCATGACAACATTGCCCAACTCGCTGAAAACCTCAGCGGGCCAAGTGTGCAGACGATTTGCACCGCCGCCCGCGAACGCGATATCGCGGTGGTGGTTGGCCTGATCGAACGCGCCGGCGAGCGCCTCTACAACACCACGCTGTTCATCACCCCAGAAGGCATCGCCCTGAGTTATCGCAAAACCCATCTATGGGTTGGCGAGCCTGAACTGGTGTTGCCCGGCGACCGCTTCGCCACCGTGCAATGGCGCGGCGTGCGCATCGGTTTGTTGATTTGCTACGACATCGAATTCCCGGAAAGCGCCTGCGCACTGGCCGCGCTCGGCGCCGAACTGATCCTGATCACCGACGGCAACATGCAGCCCTACGGCCACGTTCACCACACCGCCGTGGCCGCTCGGGCGCAGGAAAATCAGCTGTTCGCCGCCATGGTCAATCGCGTCGGCGAAGGCGTTGGCGAAGTGTTTGCCGGTGGCAGCACCGTCGTCGATCCCTTCGGCCAGCGCCTTTTCGAAGCCGGCGCGGAGGAATGCCGGCATGTCATCGAACTGGACATGACGCGCATCGCCCCGGCCCGCGCGCTCTACGATTATCGCGCCGAGAAACGTTTGAAACTCGCCGCTGACATCACCGAACACCCGGACGGTCGCCGCGAGCTGCTGATCCCCTGAACCTTGCGCTATCCATAACAACAATGTCGCGGCGAACGGCCAAGCGCTGGCCGATTCCCCAGGAGCTCCTATGAAACTCAAGCGTTTGCTGCACCTTGGCGTGTTCACCGTTTGCGGCTTGGTGGCGGCCGTCAGTTCGGCGCAGGGCCCCACGGTGAACTTCTACAACTGGTACGACTTCATCGCGCCGGAAGCGCCAAAAGACTTCGAGAAAGAAACCGGCACACCGATGCTGCTCGACACCTTCGACAGCGCCGATGTCATGCAAAGCAAGTTGATGGTCGGCCGCAGCGGCTACGACGTCGCTGTGGTGACCAACAGCGCGTTGCCCAACCTGATCAAGGCCGGCGTCTTGAAGGAACTCGACAACAGTCAGTTGAGCAATCGCGCGAATCTTGATCCAGACATTCTCGCCAAGGTCGCGCAAAACGATCCCGGCAACCGCTACTCGATCCCGTATCTGTGGGGCACCACGGGGATTGGTTATGACGTCGATCAGGTGAAGAAAATCTTCGGTGACGAGACGCCAGCGGATTCCTGGGATCTGATCTTCAAGGAAGAAAACATCAAGAAGCTCAGCCAGTGCGGCGTGGCGATGCTCGACTCGCCGAGCGAGATCATCCCGATCACCTTGCACTACCTCGGCCTGCCGCCGGACAGCACCAACCCCGCCGACTACGAAAAAGCCGAAGCGCTGCTGCTGAAAATCCGCCCGTACATCACCTATTTCGACTCGTCACGCTTTATCACCGATCTGGCCAACGGCAACATCTGCGCGGTGGTCGCCTGGTCGGGCGGCGTGTACGACGCGAAAACCAGCGCCGAGCGGGCGAAGAATGGCCGACAACTGGCCTATCGCATTCCGCGCGAAGGCTCGTCGGTGTGGATTGAAAACCTCGTCCTGCTCAAAGATGCGCCGCACCCGGAGCAGGGCATGCAATTCATCAATTACATGCTGCGCCCCGAGGTCATCGCGAAAAGCACGAACTACCTGAGCTACCCCAACGGCAACAAAACGGCGCTGGCCTTCGTCAATGAGAACCTGCGGAACAATCCGGACATCTATCCGCCGGCCGCGACACTGGCGACGCTGTTTCCTTCACAGCCATTGCCGCTGAAGATCGAACGGGTGCGTACGCGGGTGTGGAGCAAAGTTAAAAGCGGCACTTAAGGCTCGTCATGTGGTGAGGGAGCAGACGCCCTCACCACCGTTACTGTGTTGTCCTTTGAGTCGCGGGATGGTTGGCGATGCCATTTACATTGGCGGCGCCATCCGCGATCCGCGCCGTAATCCACTCACGACTGTACGCCAGCACACTCTGCGCAAACGCTGTCGGAAAGTGAATGAAACCGTGCGGCGAGGAAGGCAGCAGGTACACCTCGACCGGCGCCGATTTGATCCAGCGTTCAGCGATGTCGAGCGTGTCGTCACGCAGAGGATCCAGTTCACCGGCAAACAGCAACGCCGGCGGCATGCCGCTGAAATCGTCATAGAGCGGTGAAAGTGGCGGCTGACGCCGTTGTTCATCGGTCATGTCCGGCGTCAGCATGCGCAGCGCTTCAACCATCCCCGGCCCGTCCAGCACCAGCGTATCTGCCCGCGCATTGCGCACACTCGGCGTTCCCGTCAGGTCATAAACGCCGTAGTACAACAGCGCCCCGCAGATTCGTTGCAGCAATGGCGGTGACTGTTTCAGTGCCAGCAAAGTCGCTGCCGCCAGATGACCGCCCGCCGATTCGCCGACGACGATAACCGGCAGGTCGGCAAACTCGTCCTCATTGAGCAACCAGCGTGCGGCGTTCAGACAGTCCTCGAGCAGGCCTTCAATCGGCGTCGACACGGCCAGACGATAATCGACCGACACCACCGCGACGTCGCAGGTGTTGACCATGGCGATGTTGAAGTTGTCGTTCATCTGCGCGTTGCCGATGACCCAACCGCCGCCATGAAAATCCAGCACCACACCTTTCGGTTGGCCTTTGGGACGGATGATCCGAACCGGCACCGCGACGCTGCCGCTGCTAATCATTCTTCGCTCAGCCGTCAGGCCGTGCTGACGCAATTGCTTCGCGCCGCCGCCCACCTGACTGACCCGCAACAACGCCTGAATCAACCGCGGCGTGAATCGATTACGAATGCGGAAGCGCGGCAACCACGCGAGTTTTTTATTAAAGGCGTGCACCTCCGCCAACTCCCGCTCGCCCTGCGGCCACGGTGCTTTCCGCGTCGACCTGAAGCCGCCCATCAACGGTTATTACGCAGAATGGAGAAATTCAGCGCCGCCGCCACGCACAACCACACGAGGTACGGAAACAGGATCAACCCAGTGATCACATCCAGCCGCAGCGCCATCACCACCATTACCGCCACCACCAGCCACAGCAACACCAGAATCACCATCGCCGCCAACACCTGATGCGCGCCAAAGAACACCGGCGTCCACAGCGTATTCAACGCGATCTGCGCCGCCCACAAAGCGAGAACCACCTGACTGCCGGGAATCAGCGTCAAGCGGTAACCGGCCCAGGCCAGCAACAGATAAATCACCGTCCAGGCCAGCGGAAATGCCCAGTTGGGCGGGGTGAAACGCGGTTTGTTCAGCGACGCATACCATTCGCCCGGTTTGAAAATCACGCCGGTAGTCGCCGCCGCGGCGCAGGCCAGAAGAAAAATGAACAGAGTCATCGCCAGTCCTTAGCTGTGATCAGCTGGTTAGGGGAGGAGGGCCGAGTTGGCCGTGTTAGAGAGAAGACGCCTGGCGTGGCGAAAAGTTTGGAATTGTCTGCGGTTCAAGCACTGGCGGGTCAGCTACGCTCAGCGCAGCAGCGAATTTTGGCGAGGATAAAATGGACTTCATCCTGGATTTGATAGCCCATCGCATCGGCGTGTTTGTGCTGAGATTGCTCAGCGGTGGCCGCTTCAAGGGCGAGAGTGGATTTGCGTGGGGCTGGGCGGTGGCGGTGGGCGGGGTGATTCTGATCGCGCCATTCGTGGCGTTTATCGCGTTGCTCATTCATTACAGTGGCCCGTAGCGTTTGTCGGCTACGGGTCATTTGTACTTAATCCTGATCCATCGCCTCGGCAATCCCTTGATCCTCACCGAGGAACCCGCCGCTCTGATGGTGCCAAAGCCGCGCATAGATGCCGTTTTTGGCCAGCAGTTCGGTGTGGGTGCCTTGTTCGATGATGCGCCCGTCGTCCATGACGATCAGTCGATCCATCGCCGCAATGGTCGACAGTCGGTGGGCAATGGCGATGACGGTTTTGCCTTCCATCATTTTGTCGAGGCTTTCCTGAATGGCCACTTCGACTTCCGAGTCCAGCGCGCTGGTGGCTTCGTCGAGGAGCAGGATCGGCGCGTTCTTGAGCATCACTCGGGCAATCGCTACGCGTTGACGCTGGCCGCCAGACAGCTTGATGCCACGCTCACCGACCAGGGTGTCGTAGCCGCTGTGGCCTTGGCGATCGCTCAGTTGACTGATGAACTCATCGGCCTGCGCGTTGGCGGCGGCAGTGCGCACTTGCGCGTCGGTGGCATCGGGGCGGCCATAGGCGATGTTGTCGCGAATCGAGCGGTGCAGCAGGGACGTGTCCTGCGTGACCATGCCGATGGCGCTGCGCAGGCTGTCCTGCGTGACGTGCGCGATGTCTTGCCCGTCGATGCGGATCTGGCCTTTGTCGACATCATAGAAGCGCAGCAGCAAGTTGATCAGCGTGGATTTACCGGCGCCGGAGCGACCGACCAGACCGATTTTTTCGCCCGGACGAATGTTCAGGCTCAGGCCATCGAGCACTTGGCGTTCGCCGTTGTAGTTGAAGCTGACGTTGTCGAACGTGACCGCGCCGCCGGAGGTGACCAACCCCTTCGCGTCCGGCGCATCCTGCACTTTAGGGCTGCGCGTGAAGGTGGCCATGCCGTCCTGCACGGTGCCGATGCTTTCGAACAACGCGGTCATCTGCCACATGATCCAGTGCGACATGCCGTTGATGCGCAAGGCCATCGCGATGATCGCCGCCACGGCACCGGTGCCGATTTCGCCCAAGTGCCACAACCACAGCGCATAGCCGCCGGCGCTCATGATCAAGCCGACGACCAATGCCTGGTTGACGATCTCGAACTGGCTGACCAGGCGCATCTGACGAAAACCGGTCTGTTTGAAATCTTCCATCGCCGCGCGCGCGAAGTGCGCTTCACGGTTGGAGTGGGAGAACAGTTTGACCGTGGTGATGTTGGTGTAGGCGTCGGAAATACGGCCGGTCATCGACGAGCGTGCATGTGCCTGTTCCTGACCGACTTTGCCCAGACGCGGGACGAAATAGACCATGGCCAGGCCAAACAACGCGATCCAGCCAACGAACGGCAGCATCAGTTTCAGCGCAAACCCGCCGGCCAGCGCGATGATCGCGATGAAATACACGCCGATGCCGGGAAGGATTTCGATCAGGGTGAACAGCACGTCACGCACCGCCAGCGCGGTCTGCATCACCTTAGTGGTGACCCGGCCGGAGAACTCATCGGAAAAGAACGAAAGGCTCTGCCGCAGCATTAGCCGGTGGAAATCCCAACGCAGGCGCAGCGGCAAATTGATCGCCAGAATCTGGTGCTGCACCATCGTGCGCAGCGCGACCAGGCCTATGCTCGCCACCATGACGATGCCCATGCCCCACAACACGCGGGCTTCCTGTGCGCCGGCGTCGCCACCAGCCTTCCAGGTCGAGAGCAGATCGACGACCTGACCGAGGAACGAAAACAGCCACGCTTCGTAGATCGACACCGCGGCACTGAGCAGCGCAAACAGCAGGATATAGCCGCGCGCGCCGCGTGTGCAGGCCCAAAGGAACCGCGCCAGACCTGCGGGTGGTGGCGGTACTTCGTCTGGCGGGAAGGGGTCGAGTCTTTTTTCAAAAGCGCGAAGCATGGTGGTTTCCGAAACGATAAATATGCGGCGATTTTGCCACTTTAAGACTGCATCAGGGTCGGAAGCCGTCATTTACCCATGACTGATTTCGACCCCGACGCAGTGTGGCGATTAACGGAGATGCCCGTTGCGCTGACCCTCAGGCGCGCTTTGGCAGTTTCCAGTTCGGCCGGATGAAGTGGCAGGTGTAGCCATTCGGGATACGTTCGAGGTAATCCTGATGCTCAGGTTCCGCCTCCCAGAATGGCCCCGCCGGTTCGATTTCAGTGACGACCCGGCCCGGCCACAGTTTAGAAGCGTCGACGTCGGCCGCGGTGTCTTCGGCAGTGTCGCGTTGCGCTTCGCTGAGGTAATAGATCGCCGAACGATAGCTCGGGCCGAGGTCGTTACCCTGACGGTTCGGCGTGCTCGGGTCGTGGATCTGGAAGAAAAATTCAAGAATCTGCCGATAGCTGATCACCGCCGGATCGAAGATGATCTCGATGGCTTCGGCGTGGTTGCCGTGATTGCGATATGTGGCGTTCGGCACGTCGCCGCCGGTGTAACCGACCCGCGTTTGCAACACGCCCGGATAACGCCGCAGCAGATCCTGCATGCCCCAGAAGCAGCCGCCGGCGAGAAGGGCAGTTTCGGTTTGAGTGGTCATGTCAGTGCTTCCTCTTGAGGGCATTGGTGTCTGTGTAGTTATGAGGGCGGGTTGGCGGATTCCAAGGAAAAAGGCAGGGAATAGTTTTCCGGTCTTTCGACGGCGCTCACAAAGTGGTGTTGATCATCCCACCGACAACACCGCTGCCGATCACGACCAGCCACGCGGGAAGCCGCCAAAACATCAACGCGATCAGGGCTGCCAGCGCCAGTCCGAAGTCTTCAACCGTGAAAATGGCGTTCGTCCAGACGGGGTCGTACAGCGCCGTCAACAGCAAGCCGACCACCGCCGCATTGATCCCGGCAAGCGCAGCCCGCGTGCGCACGCTGCGTCGCAAGCGCTCCCAAAAAGGCAAAACCCCTGCGATCAATAAAAAGGACGGGGCGAAGATCGCCAGCAAGCAAAGCAGGCCGCCTGTCCAGCCGGAAGGTGTCTGGTTCATCGACGCTCCCAGAAACGCTGCGAACGTAAACAATGGGCCTGGAACCGCCTGAGCAGCCCCATAACCGGCAAGAAAGGTTTCATTACTGACCCAGCCGGGCGGCACCACCTCGGCTTGCAGTAGCGGCAAAACCACATGCCCGCCGCCGAATACCAGAGAGCCTGTGCGGTAGAAGGCGTCGATCATTGCCACGCTTCTGTCAGCGGTCAGTCCGGCTAACAGTGGCAGGCCAAACAGCAGTGCAAAAAATAGCGTCAGCCAGATTGCGCCGGACTTGCGGCTGATCGGAATTGGCAGTAAATCGTGCGCATCGCTTGGCCCGGGTTTGCATAGCATCACACCGGCAAGTCCGGCAATGACGATCACGCTGACCTGTCCCCACGCAGACGGTTCAAGCAGGGCGCCACACGCAGCAATAACCATGAGAGCGATGCGCGTGAGATCAGTGCAGAGGTTTTTCGCCATGCCCCAGACCGCTTGGGCAACGACCGCCACAGCGACCACTTTGAGGCCGTGAAGGGCGCCGGGCCCAAGCGCATCGCCGTAACGGGAAACACCCAAGGCGAACAAAATCAGTAGAGCGGCCGATGGCAACGTGAAGCCGGCCCACGCCGCCAGCGCTCCGCGATAGCCAGCGCGGGACATGCCCAATGCGATGCCCACCTGACTACTGGCCGGTCCTGGCAGAAACTGGCAGAGCGCTACCAGATCGGCATAACTGCGTTCGCTCAGCCAGTGTCGTTTTGTGACGAACTCATGGTGGAAGTAACCCAAATGCGCGATGGGGCCCCCGAATGAGGTCAAGCCGAGGCGCAAGAAGATTGCCAACACCGACCAGGCACTGCTGCGCGTTTCGTTAAAGGGTTGGGCCATTAATACGGTTACTCAGCAGGGTGCCCGGAGCTTTTTTCAATGGTGTCTTCCTTGAGTGGAGCGTTTTCAGATGTTGTGAGGGTGAACGGGCGGGCCCCTTCGCGAGCAAGCCCGCTCCCACATGGGGTCCGTGTCGTGCTCAAAATCCGCGTTTGACGCAGATCCCCTGTGGGAGCGGGCTTGCTCGCGAAGAGGCCGGCCGCGCCACCACAAACCTACTGTTTAGCAACCAGTATGTCGTCGAGGGCGCGATAAATCGGCAGCCCCAGTTGCACAGCCAGTTCTTCGATCAGATCGGCGCTCCCGGAGGTACCACCAACACGCAAAACCCCATCGCAGCGCTGCAACAGCGTCTTCGCATAGTCGCGATAAACCCCATCCCCCAACCCCGCCGACGCCACCAACGGAAAATGTCCCGCCTGCAGCAATTCACTGCCAGTAGCCAACGCCACCCGATCATCAGAACCGCAAACCACAATCGTCAACGCATCCGAGCTCGGCATCACTTGCTTGAGGTACTGCAAAAGCATGATGGTCTTGCCATCCATGATCCGCCCGTCATCAACCATCGCCAGTGCTTCGGCAAACGGCAACTCCAGTACCTCGATGTCTTCGCCTTCCTCGGCCAGACCACCGCCATCGCTGATGCGATCCTGCGGCTGATACTCACCGACAAAAAAATGCAGGCATTCAGTCACCGAGCCGGGGCTCATGAACGCTTCGTAGACCTTACGCACCGATTGCACGCGATAGCCGGTTTCTTCTTCGGCCTCAAGGCGCACGCGCTCTTCAGGGCTGGCGTCATCCAGCAAACCGGCAGCGGTTTCGATCAGGTAGCCGTCATGGCCATTGACGAACGTCGGGATGCGGAACTGGCGGATGAGAATGACGGTGCGCTTAGCCAAATTATAGAGACCGATCGTGGCGCCATTGCCGCGATCGTAGACCTCACGGGTGAGCGCCTGCCAACTGCCGTCACGGCGTTGCAGTTCGAAATCGATCTTCTTCAGGATGTACCAGTTGTCCGAGAGCAGATGCTGGGCGACGATGCGCACATTGCGGTGATTCATGAACAAGCAGCCTTGCTGGAAATTTATGAATTAATACCACACGTCTGCACGAACTTCGCTAATCGACAGACACGCCTTGCACAGCCCCGTTGAGCAAGATGAGTTCAACGGCTTGATCGACGCTCAGTCGCGCCGTATCAACCGTGAGCGGTGCCGGCGACCAGGGTTCATAGTCATGATCAAGCACCGATTGCCACGAGGGTGGGATCAAACCCGGAACATCTGACTGCCGCTGTTCAACGCGCCGACGGTGCTCTTGCGGGTCTGAGCAGATCACTTCGATATTCAGCAGCGTAGCGTCAGCACGGGCGGCAACTTCGGCCCACGCTTGTCTGCTTTCAGCCACAGGATTGACGCAGTCGACGATGACAGTGTGACCCGGTCGAAGATTGCCCAGCGCCAGTTCAAGCGCAACAAAATAACCACTGCGGCCGACATCGCCTGCGAGAACATCGGCGTTACGGATCGCTTGTTCAATCGTATCAATCCTCAGGTACGTGGCTTTTAACCGCGTCGCGACAGATTTGGCGAGGGTCGTTTTGCCGGTGCCGGGCAAACCGCTGAACACAATAAGCATGGGGAGCTCCTCAGCGTTGACTCAGCCATTCTTCGCGGCTGATTTCCCAAAGATCCCGGGGCCAGCGGCCGCTGACGAAGTTACCTTCATCGCTGCCAATCAGGCGCATGCCGCTGCGTTCGGAGAGCCGGCGCGAGGCGATATTAGGCGCCGCTTTCGGCACCCGCAGGATCGGGCGATCAAGGGTTTCGAACCAATAATCGGTGACGGCGGCGCAGGCTTCGGTCATCAAGCCTTGACCGTGCCATGCCGGCGCGAGCCAGAGCCCACGGTTGTTGTCCTGCTCATCCATCAGGCTGATGTTGCCGATCAATTGTTCAGGTGCCGATTTCAGCCGCAGCGACCAATGCCACTCCTTGCCAGCGGCCATCGCCGGCAATGCAATGTCGCGCAGGTAGGTGAGGGCGCCGTCGGCGGGGTAGGGCCAAGGGACGAGGGCGTTCAGGTAACGCACCACTTCCCAGTGCGCAAATTGCTGCTGCACGGCATCAGCGTCGGCCAGTTCCAGCGGGCGCAGGATCAGCCGTTCGGTGTACAACGTCGGTATCTCTTCCATAGTCGTGCCGCCTCCTTGAGCATTTCCAATGAACGCCCAAGGCTAACCCATCTTTACCAGGTCGCGGCAGTGGCTTTTGGCAAACTCAGCTTGCCGCTGTCGACAAAACGCATGGTGCCGAACAAGCCGCTGGCGAGTTTGCCGCGCAGCACGTACGGCAGATTGTCGAGGGTTTGCGTCTGACTGAGGCCGAGGGTTTGGCGCAGTACCGAGAACGCGGAAATGCTCACCGGCACGCTGACGATGGTTTCGGAGAAGCGCGGAATCGTGCCGCTCTGATCGCTCACGCCGGAGGCCAGTGAATGGCCGTTGACTTCCAGATCGAGGGCGATGCCGTTGTAGTCGATGGCGGTTTCGTTGGGGTTCTGCACGCGGATCTTGATCGCGAAGCGCACTTCCAGATCCTGGCTCGGCAACGGTTCGAGGCCGACCACGTTGATGTTCACCGGATCTCGGTTGGGAAACAGCGCGCAGGCACTGAGGGACAGCAGCAGTAACGACAGAATGACGGCGTGGACGCGGCGCATAAACGGTCTCTCAACAAAAAAGGGCTGAACCGTTGCCGGTGCAGCCCTTTCTGTTAAAGGCCGGACGTCAGCGGTTCAACTGTGCGACAGCCGCCGGTTGGCCAGGTTCAGCTTTGGACGGCATGTCCGGGTTTTCCATGACCTGAAGAATAGAAGCTTCCGGGTCGAAATCGTCTTCTTCCAGCTCGATGAATTCTTCCGGCAGGAAGACGTTCAGCACGATAGCGCACAACGCACCGACGGTGATTGGCGATTCGAAGATGTTGCGCAGCGCTTGCGGCAGTTCGCGCAGCACCTCCGGCACAGCGGCAATGCCCAGGCCCATGCCGAGGGAAATCGCCACGATAAGCATGTTGCGACGGTGCAGGCCGGCTTCGGCGAGGATCTTGATCCCGGCCACCGCGACGGTGCCGAACATCACCAGCTCAGCGCCGCCGAGCACCGGTTTTGGCATCAATTGCAGCACCGCGCCGATCATCGGGAACAGCCCGAGCAGCACCAGCAGACCGGCGATGAAGAAGGCGACATAACGGCTGGCGACGCCGGTGAGCTGGATCACGCCGTTGTTCTGCGCGAAGGTCACCATCGGCATGCTGTTGAACACCGCCGCCATGGCCGAGTTGAGGCCATCGGCGAGCAGACCGGACTTGATCCGGCGGATGTACAACGGGCCTTTGACCGGTTGGCGCGAGATCATCGAGTTGGCGGTCAGGTCGCCCGCAGCTTCGAGCGGCGATACGAGGAAAATCACCGCGATCGGCACGAACGCGACCCAGTCGAAATTGAAACCGTACTTGAACGGCACCGGCACGCTGACCAGCGGCACTTCGGGCATCGAAGCGAAATCGACGGTGCCCATCAGCCATGCAACGAAGTAACCGAGGGTCAGGCCGATAACGATCGCGCCGAGGCGCAGGAACGGCACGTCAACGCGGTTCAACACGACAATGGTGCCGATCACCAGCGCGGCCAGAAACAGATGGCTGGACGCGCCCAGATCCGCCGCGCCGAAACCGCCGGCAATGTCAGTCATCGCCACTTTGATCAACGACAGGCCCATCAAGGTGATGATGGTGCCGGTGACCACCGGGGTGATCAACATGCGCAATTTGCCGATGAACTGGCTGAGCGCGACCTCGATGAACGCGGCGAAGAAGCACACGCCGAAGATCGTCGAGAGGATTTCATCGGTGCCGCCGCCGCGCGCCTTGACCATGAAACCGGCACTGAGAATCACGCTGATAAACGAGAAACTGGTGCCTTGCAGACACAGCAATCCAGAACCGACCGGGCCGAAACGCTTGGCCTGAACGAACGTGCCGAGGCCGGAGACGAACAGCGCCATGCTGATCAGGTAGGGAATTTCGCTTTGCAGACCGAGGGCGCCGCCCATGATCAGGGTTGGCGTGATGATGCCGACGAAGCTGGCGAGCACATGTTGCAGCGCGGCGAACACAGTGGCGGTGAGGTGCGGACGGTCGTTGAGACCGTAGATCAAGTCGTTGTTGCGCGGGGCTTTTTCAGAGGCGGTCATGGTGATTTATGCGCCGCGAGGCGGGGCCGGGTCAGAAAATGGAGGCGCAGGATGCCGCAAGAGCGCGGCGAGGGCAACGAGCAAAAATTGCCTGAAAGGTCAGGTTTTATTGGGGGTTGTACCCAAATCCCTGTAGGAGCTGTCGAGTGAAACGAGGCTGCGATCTTTTGATCTTGAATGGCAAAGTCAAAAGATCGCAGCCTTCGGCAGCTCCTACAGGGGGTTGAAGGCAGCCAATAGGTCTTCTTCGAAGGCTTTCTGCGCATCCCCCGGCACTTGCGCCCGGTGCCGAGCCAGGTGAAATGCCACATCGAAACTCAACTCACCTTCACGCACCGGTCGCAATAAACCCTTGTCCTGCAAACCCCGCGCATAGTGATCCGGCAAATACCCCACATGCTTGCCCGACAAAATAAACGCCAATGTGCCTTCAACCTGCTCCGATCTGGCCGAACACACCTTGCCCTGAAACGGCTCGTCACTGCGCAGAAACCGGTACGGATGATCGACCCGATCACACGCCGCCAGTGCCGCATCGCTGGGCGCATCGTCGGTGAACAGCGGATGCCCCGCCGCGCAATACAAATGCTGGGTTTCGCTGAACAACTCGTGATAGTCGAACGCACTCTGCACCTGGGAAAAATAACCGATTGCCAGATCCAGCCGCTGCCGCAACAACAAGCGCTCCATCTCCCCGGGCATCGCACTGATCACTTCGATGCGCACCGATTCATCACGCTCGCGAAAGCGCCGAATCGCCTCGGCCACCCGTTGCAGCACCGATTGATCGACGGCTTCAGAAATGCCCAGCCGCACTTCACCGATCAAACGTCCGGCGACGCCGTTGGATTGATGGCGAAACGTCTCGATAGATTCAAACAGCGTGCGCGCGGCGATCAGCAGTTGCTCGCCCTTGGGCGTCACGCCGAAACCACCCTTGCCACGGCTGCACAGACGATAGCCGAGGCGGGTTTCGAGCTTGGCCATTTGCTGGCTGATGCTCGACTGGCTGAGGCCCAACTCACCCTGCGCCGCACTGAAACCGCCGCACTCGACCACGCTGACAAACAGGCGCAACAGCTGCAAATCGACATCGTGGAGCTGACCGAGCATCACATTACTCCGCAATAAAGTCAGGATAACTATTCAGGTATTTTTCTAATGTATCCGACGGCGCACGCTGCAACCACTTCCCTCGGTCAGGTGTGCGTCATGGCTCCCATGTTCAAGCTGTGTTTCCCCGCGTTGCTGTTTACCGTTGTCAGCATGGCTCAAGCCGAGGACAAGACCCTCAACCTCTACAGTTGGGCCGATTACGTGCCGCCGCAGACGCTGCAACGCTTCGAGCAGGAAACAGGTATTCACGTGCGTTACGACACGTTCGATACCTCCGAAGTGCTCGAAACCAAACTGCTCACCGGCGGCAGCGGTTATGACGTGGTGGTGCCGTCGTCCAGCGTGCTGGCCCGTGGATTGGCCGCGGGGGCGCTGAAGGAAATTCCTCACGAAGGGCTCAAGGGTTACGCCAACCTCGATGCGGATTTGTTGACGAAACTGGCGGCCGTCGACCCCGGCAATCGTTATGCCGTGCCTTACACCTGGGGCACGCTCGGATTGGGCATGAACGTCGAAGCAGTGAAAAAACGCTTGCCGGACGTGCCGCTGAATAGCCTCGATCTACTGTTCAAACCGGAGTACGCCGCCAAGCTCAAAGACTGCGGCATCGCGATTCTTGATTCACCGCAGGAAGTCATCGGCCTCGCGCTGCACTACCTCGGCAAAGATCCGTACAGCACCGACAAAACTGATCTGGCCGCCGCCGAAGCGCTGCTGCAAAAACTGCAACCGTCGGTGCTGTATGTCGCCACGGGTCGGCAGATCAGCGATCTGGCCAACGGCACGGTCTGCCTCGCGCTGACCTACAACGGTGACGCGAGCATGGCGGCGGATCAGGCGCACAAGGCCAACAAGCCGTTCGAAGTCGCTTACCGCATTCCCAAGGAAGGTACGCTGATCTGGCAGGACAACCTGGCCATCCCCAAGGACGCGCCACACCCTGAAGCTGCGCGGGCGTTCATCGAATTCATGCTGCGGCCTGACTCGGTCGCCGAGCTGACCAACACGCTGTTTTTCGCCACCGCCAACCAGGCTGCGACGCCGCTGGTGGATGAAGCGGTGCGCAACGATCCGGACATCTATCCGCCGGCCAATGTGCGCGAGCTGCTTTACGCCGACCGCAGCATGAGCCTCAAAGACATGCGTCAGCGCACACGTCTGTGGACCACTTTCCGTAGCCACCAGTAACGATAAAAAAAGGAGCACTCCGATGGACGTGCCGATGCTCAACGACCAAGCCCTGACGCGCGACAGCCTGTATGGCACCTCTGCCGAAAGCACTTACGCCGGTATCACCAGTTTCATGCGCCGGCGTTACAGCCGTGATCTGCGCGGTGTTGATGTGGCGGTCAGCGGTGTGCCGTTCGACACCGCCACCAGCAACCGCCCGGGCGCACGTTTCGGGCCGCGCGGGATTCGTGCGGCGTCGACCGGGATTGCCTGGGAACGCCACTGGCCGTGGACGTTCGACCCGTTCGATCATCTGGCGGTGGTCGATTACGGTGACTGCGATTTCGATTACGGCTCGCCGCACAGCATCCCGGAAAGCATCGAGGCCCACGCTGAGCAGATTCTTGAATCCGGCGCGGCCATGCTCACTTTTGGCGGCGACCATTTCGTCAGCTATCCGCTGCTTAAAGCCCATGCGCGTAAGCACGGGACGCTGTCGCTGATCCACTTCGATGCGCACAGCGACACCTGGCCGGACGAGGAGGGCAAACGCGTCGATCACGGCACCATGTTCTGGCACGCCGCGAAGGAAGGTCTGGTGGATCCGGCGCGTTCGGTGCAGATCGGTTTGCGCACCACCAATGACGACAACATGGGTTTTCAGGTGCTTGATGCGCGGCAAGTGCATCGGCGCGGTTGCGAGGCGATTGTCGAAGCGATCCGCGCAAGGGTGGGCGATAACCCGGTGTATTTGACGTTCGACATCGACTGCCTCGACCCGGCATTTGCGCCTGGCACAGGTACGCCGGTGTGCGGCGGTTTGAGCACGGTGCAGGCGCTGGAGATTCTTGGCGGTTTGCGCGGGATCAATCTGGTGGGCATGGACGTCGTCGAAGTGGCCCCGGCCTACGATCACGCCGAAGTCACTTCACTGGCCGCCGCCACACTGGCCATGGAAATGCTCTGCCTCTACGCCGCCAAACACAAAGTAGACCTCTAACCGCAATTGCCTGTGTAGGAGCAGAGCTTGCTCGCGAAAGCGGCGTATCAGTCGATGCATGAGTTGACTGAACCACCGCCTTCGCGAGCAAGCTCTGCTCCTACAAGGGTGTGTGGCGTTGAGGGTGTCAGGCCACTGGGATGATCGGCCGATCCAGCGTCTCCGGCCCGGTGTAGCGGGGTGCTGAACTGGTAATCGTCTCGAACGGCACGCCCGCCGGCACGCTACTCACACCCTCCAGCCGCGCCAGTTGTTCATCGCTCAGTTGCACCGCAAGCGCCCCCAACGTCGCATCCAGTTGTTCACGGGTACGCGAACCCAGAATCGGGATCAGCGCCGTGGTCGAGCGCTTGGCTTTTTCGCGCAGCCAGGCAATCGCGACGTGAGTGGGGCTAACGCCGATCTCGCTGGCAACCGCGAGCAAGGCATCGAGCAAAGCCGTTTCCCGCGCGCTTTTTTCCGCATGCACCAGCATGCCGAGTTTGGCTGCGCGGTTGTTGTCATCGTTGCCGCGATACTTGCCGGTGAGGAAGCCGCCACCCAATGGCGACCAGAGTGTTGCGGCCAGTCCGAGGGCTTCGGCCATCGGCAGTAATTCCCGTTCGGCGGTGCGTTCGGCGAGGCTGTACTCGACTTGAATCGCAGCAATCGGCGCGAACCCGCGCACCTCTGCCAGCACGTCGGCGCGAGCGATGCGCCAGGCCGGGAAGTTCGACAAACCGGCGTAGTGAATCTTGCCGGCGCGCACTAGATCGTCGAAGCCGCGCAGGATCTCCTCCATCGGCGTCACGCCATCGCTGATGTGCGCCCAGAACAGATCGATGTGATCGGTCTTCAAGCGCTTCAGGCTTTCTTCGACGGCACGCATCATGTTTTTGCGGCTGTTGCCGGTGTGGGAAATATCGGCCGCCGGCGTGGTGCCCATGCTGTATTTGGTGGCGATGACCAGTCGATCGCGCTCAGGCGCGATGAACTCGCTGAGCATCGACTCCGATTGCCCGCCCTGATAACCATTGGCGGTGTCGATGAAATTGCCGCCGGCCTCGAGGTAACCGTCGAAAATGCGTTTGGCTTCGTCACGCTCTGCGCCATGCCCCCAACCGGTGCCAAAGTTGCCGGCGCCCAGCGCCAGTTCCGATACACGCAAGCCGGTTTTACGGCCAAAAACCTTGTAGTGCATGGCGATGCTCCCGATCCGACTCAGTAAGATTACGGTTGAAATATGGCGCCAATATGATGCTGGTAATATTCCACTGTCAAGACACACTCCGCTCAACGGTACCCTCGTATTTGTAGGAGCCGAGCTTGCTCGCGAAGGCGGTGGATCAGTCAATTCATGCGTCGACTGATACGCCGCCTTCGCGAGCAAGCTCGGCTCCTACAGGGTTTTGCGGTGCTCTCAAGCCTGGTTGGCTAACGGCGATGAGTCCGTTTTGCGGGCCGTCGTGGCATACTCCCGCGCATGACTTTCGACTCCCCCCTCAGCGCTTGGCAACACGCCATCGAGCACAAGGGCTTCATCCAGGATGAAGCTCAGGAGCACGCCGTCTGGGCGTTGCAAAAATGCCACGAAGCTTTGCACGCCGGGGCCAAGTCGGTCACCGGCGTGTACCTGTGGGGCCCGGTCGGGCGGGGCAAAACGTGGCTGATGGATCAGTTCTATCAAAGCCTGCGCGTGCCGGCGCGGCGACAGCATTTCCATCACTTCATGGGCTGGGTGCATCAGCGTTCGTTCCAGTTGACCGGTATCGCCGACCCGTTGCGCGCGCTGGCCAAGGAACTGGCAGCCGAAGTGCGGGTGCTGTGTTTCGACGAACTGTTCGTCAACGACATTGGTGACGCGATCATTCTCGGTCGGCTGTTTCAGGTGATGTTCGACGAAGGCGTGGTGGTGGTTTGCACGTCCAATCTGCCGCCGGATGATCTGTACGCCGATGGCTTCAACCGTGACCGCTTCACGCCGGCAATCGCTTCGATCAAGGCGCACATGCAGGTGGTGCCGGTGAACGGCGCCGAAGACCATCGTCTGCACCCCGGCACCGGGCTGCAGCGTTACTTCGTCGCCACGCCGGAGCAGGGCAGCGCGCTGGATGAGGTGTTTCAAACGCTGAACGCCGGGCAACCCGCCAGCGCTGAGCCTGTGTCGGTCGGCCACCGCGTGTTGAACGTGGTGCAGGCCAGTGCGACGGTGCTCTGGTGTCGCTACGCCGATCTCTGCGAGCAACCGTTCGCCGCCATGGATTTCATCGCGCTGTGTGATGCCTACCAGTCTATTCTGTTGAGCGAGGTGCCCAACCTTAGCGCGCAGAAACGCGAAGGCCGCATTGCCCGTGGCACCGAGGACAACGCCGAGCGCGTGGCGGCGGGGGATCGCGAGTTGCCGCAGTTGTCGGTGCATGACGACGGTGTACGGCGCTTCATCGCCCTGGTCGACGAGTGCTACGACCGCAAGGTGCCGCTGTACATTGAGGCGCAAGTGCCAATGGATGCGCTGTACACCGAGGGTTATCTGGAATTCCCGTTCCGTCGCACCCTCAGCCGTTTGCAGGAGATGCAATTGCAGCGCTTTGCGGAAGCGTGAGTGAAGAGGGCGCCAACATGACCCAGCCGCTGTCCCATCATTTGCTGACCATGGCCTATCAAAATGCCTGGGCCAACCATCGTCTGGCCAAGGCCTGGATGCAGCTCGATGGCGCGGATCTCGTCGCGCCGCGCATCAGTTTTTTCCCCAGTATTCGTCTGACCCTCAATCACATCCTCACTTGCGACTGGTTCTATGTCGACGCGCTGGAACGCGAGTTGCGCGGGGCCGAGCCGCACCCGGATTGTTACGTGTTTTTCATTCAGGATGAGCCGTTTACCGAGGCTGCGTCCCTGCGCGAGGAACAGGCGCATGTGGATCGCCGGCTGATCGCCTATTGCGAGCAGATGCGCGATGCCGATCTGGGCCGAATCGTCACCATCGCCCGCGACACGCCGCAACATGACAGCCGATTGCGCATGCTTTCGCATCTGTTTGAACATCAGATTCATCATCGTGGGCAGGTGCACGCAATGCTCAGTGACACCTCGGTGAAGCCGCCGCAACTGGACGAGTTTTTCTGCGCGGGAGAGGCCAGGTTGCGGGCTGAAGACTTCGCCGAACTCGGCTGGACGGAAGAGCTGATTTGGGGGCATTGATTTTTCGAAAGCAAAAGATCGCAGCCTTCGGCAGCTCCTACAGGGGAATGGGATCCATGTAGGAGCTGCCGAAGGCTGCGATCTTTTGATCTTGTCGACAACACCGTGCTCGCGCTAAGGTCAGGCAGCCTATCAGTGCGCACTTTGCGCGCCGGGGTTGTGTGTTTGGGGATGGAAATGGATTCCGCAGAAATTCTTGTACTTCAGGCCAGTTACACCAATCCAGTGCATGCCGAGGCCATCGGCGTGGTACTCAACAACTATGCAGAAGATCCCATGGGCGGCGGTCATCCGATTGCCCCCGAGCTGCTGCAACGCCTGCCGGAAGAGCTGGCCCGGCGACCGCATGCGTTCAGCGTGCTGGCGTTCGTTGGCGGTGAGCCGGCCGGTTTGGTGAACTGCTTTGAAGGCTTTTCGACGTTCGCCTGCCGACCGCTGGTCAACGTTCACGATGTGGCGGTGGTGAACAAGTTTCGCGGTCTCGGCTTAAGCCAGAAGATGCTGCGCAAGGTCGAGGACATCGCCCGCCAGCGTGGCTGCTGCAAGATCACCCTTGAAGTGCTCGAAGGCAACGATATCGCCCAGGGCTCTTACCGCAAATTCGGTTTTGCCCCGGGGATGTTTAACCCGGAGCACGGCCGCATGCTGTTCTGGATCAAGGATTTGCAGGCATAAAAAAAGGCGCCCCAACAGGGCGCCCAACTGTCATCTGCGGTGACCGGAGCACAGTCCTCGCAGGTCCATCGGTGATTCAGTTGCGATAAGACTCGGTCACTTGGGCCGTCTGGTCGTCGGGAACCCGCAGTTCTTTGGTCTTGGCGTCGCTCACCTGTTCGCTTTGCGCGTGGTGAACGGGAAAGTTGTTGAAGTAGTAGCGCATGCGTTCGGCGCCCCCTTCGGCAAAAGCGCTGGCAGAGCCAAGGGCTAGCAGCCCGGCAAGCATTACAGTCGTGGTTTTCATGGTGCCTCCTACTGAACAAGTCGGAGCCGTTCGTCCATGAAGCAGAACTCGAAAGCGAGTGTGTTCTTCAGGAATTAACTCGGGGTTAACACCAGAACATTCGTGGTGGGAGGAATAACTGTGGCGAGGGGATTTATCTGTGGCGAGGGGATTTATCCCCGATGGGGCGCGCAGCGGCCCCTCTTTTGATCTGAAAGAGAAGGGGGCCTGCTGCGCAGGCCATCGGGGATAAATCCCCTCGCCACAGATAAATCCCCTCACCACCGATAAACCCTGCACTACTCGGATAGGGGAGGGACTAAAGCTTCCAGTCCAGACTCAGCGCCACCGTGCGCGGATCACCCCAGAACACGCCGTTGTAGAAGCCGACATTGTCGTAATACTTCTCGTCAAACAGGTTGTCGACGTTCAGCGACGCCGACACGTGCTCGTCGAATTGATAACGCGACATCAGCTTGACCACGGTGTACGCGCCCTGATGAATCTTGGTGTTCTCTGTAATGAAATCACCATTCGCCTCACGCCCGACCGGTCGATCAGCGTAGTCGAACATCGCACTCTGCCAATTCACCGCACCGCCGACCGTCAGCGCCTGCCAATCCCCCGGCAAACGATACGCCGTCGACACGCGCAGCATGTTCAACGGCGAACTGGTATTGGTGCGCTGTTTATCGCCATTGACCGAATGGGTATAGGTGTAACCTGCCGTCATGTTCCAGCCAGTCATCACTTCGCCAGACACTTCCGCTTCGAAACCGTTGACCTTGTTGCCCTTGCCGCCAGACTTATAAAACTCTTCGCCGCTAGCCGGATCCGGTGGTACCGAATCGTCAAGTTCGGCCACGTTGTCCTGCTTGCTCCAGAACACCGCTGTCGCGACGTTGAGGCGTTCTTCCAGCAGGCTGCCCTTGAGACCGACTTCGTAGTTGCTGCCCACCACCGGGTCGAGGTAGTTGCGGCTGCTGTCGCGGTAACTCTGCGGTTTGAAAATATCGGTGTAACTGGCGTAGACCGTGTATTCCGGCGTCAGGTCGTAGAGCAGACCGGCGTAAGGCGTCCAGATGTCGTTCTGGCGCTGAGTGGTGCTGTCGACACTGGTCAGTTGCAGGTTTTCGTCGTAGTAACGATCGTCCTTTTTGCCTTCCCAACTGCCGTAGCGGCTGCCGATCACCGCGTGCAGTTCATCGGTCAGGCTCAGGCGTGTGGCGATGTAGCCGGCCTTCTGGCGGGTGCTGCTGCGCGAGCCGGTGCGGCCGGTAACGGTGTCGGAGAACTTGGCGATATCGCCCATGTATTTCCAGTCACGAATGCTGTCATAACCCGCAGGCACCGCGCCCGCGACGATGGACGGGGAATACGAACGGTGATTCGCCTCGCCGTAACCGAGCATCATTTCGTGCTCACGGCCGAGCAGGCTGTACGGGCCGGACAGATTGAAGTCGTACACATTCATTTTCTGATTGCCGAGCATATGGCCCCGGTAGGCGTACATGCCGCTGCGATCGGCTTCCGGGAACCCTGTGCCGCCGTAATAAACCTTGCCGTCGACATCGCTGTCGCGGTGGGTGTAGGCGGCTTTCAGGCGCCAGCCACCGGCCAGATGCTGATCCAGCGTGGCGAACGCGGTTTTATCGCGCAGCGGCCACGAACTCCATGACGTCGCCATGTTGGTCGAACGACCGAGCCCGGCCTTGGTGCCATCGGCATTCCAGTACGGCAGGGTGCCCCATGAGGTGCCCTGAACCTGTTTGTCCTGATAGTCATAACCCACTGCCAACACGGTGGAGTCAGTCAGATCCGCCTCAAGAATGCCGTAGCCGACTCCACGTTGCAGGGCGTAGCTGTCGCGGAACGACTGGCTGTCGCGATACGCCAGCACCGTGCGCCCGCGCAAACGACCATCGAACGCCAGCGGCCCACCAACGTCGACGTAGCTGTAGTAATCGTCATAACTGCCGCCGCTGACCCCGGCCAGCGCCTGCCATTGAGCCGTCGGGCGTTTGCGCACCATGTTGATCGTCGCCGAAGGGTCGCCAGCGCCCGTGGTCAGGCCAGTGGCGCCGCGTACCACTTCGATGCGGTCGTAGATGATGGTGTCGGCATCGGTCTTCATCCGGTCGAAGGTGTTGAGCATCCCGTCGATCTGGAAATTGTTGATCGAGTAGCCGCGCGACGAATAACCGACCCGATCCGAATCGTTGTGCTGCACGACGATACCCGTGGTCTGGCTCATGGCTTCGGACAAGGTACCGAGTTTGAAATCGTCCATTTGCTGACGGGTGACCACGGACACAGATTGCGGGGTTTCCTTGATCGACAGGTTCAGCCGGGTCGCGGTGCTCATGGCGCCGGTGGTGTAGGCATCGGTGTTTTCGGTGGTGATGCCCAAACCTTGGGCGGTAACGTTGGTCGACGCCAGTTCGAGCGCCGTAGAGGCAGGCTCTGGCTGTTGTTCAACGTCTGTTTCGGCCAGCAAGTCAGGGCTCAGTGCAACGCCGCAGAGGCCGAGGGTGAGGGTCATGGAACGGGTGATAGGCGCGAACATCGCAGCCGACTCCTTGTCTTCGAGGGGAAATATCCTTTGGTTCAAAGACGAAGAGGGCGGATGCGATTTAGTAACAAACAAGAAATATTGTTATTTGGGTGTTTCAAAACCCCGTAGGAGCTGCCGAAGGCTGCGATCTGTTGATCTTGTCTTCTTAAAAACAAAGTCAAAAGATCGCAGCCTTCGGCAGCTCCTACAGGGAATGGTGGGCATGAAAAAGGGGCCTTTTTGGCCCCTTTACGTTATTGCTGTTGCGCCACTTCGGGTGGTGCCTCTGCAGGTTTTTTCGGCTTCATCAGACTGAAGTCGATCAAGGCACGTTGCTGCTTCTCATACGGGTTGCCGATCAACAACGGACGCGGCTTGAAGCTGTCACTCACCAGGCTCTTGCTGCGATCCAGTTCATCGGAACTCAAACCGGCCAGATCCGCCCAGGTATGGATCAGGTGCGAGCTGCTGTAAGGGCGATCCAGATCAGCGGCGAAGTTCCAGTCATGGTTTTCACGCCACTTTGGCGATGCCCACGCCATGAACGGAATGGTGTACATCGGCGCTGTCGGTTTGTTCTCGTTACGGCCCAGCGTGGTGTGGCCGACCGAGTCGAACACGTCTTCACCGTGGTCGGAGAGGTACAGCAGGAAGCCGTTCGGATCGGACTTGGCGTAGTCCTTGATCAGGCTCGACACCACAAAGTCGTTGTACAACACGGCGTTGTCGTAGCTGTTGTAAGTCGGCACCTGATCGTCACGCACGCCGGCCGGTACGCCGGTGCGATCCTGGAACTTGTCGAAGCTCGGTGGATAACGGTACTGGTAGCTCATGTGCGTGCCGAGCAAATGCACGACGATCAACTTGCGCGGTGCCGGATCGGTCAGGGCCTTGTTGAACGGCTCGATCACGTCGCCGTCGTACTGCGCGGCGTTCTGGTTGCGGTTGTTGTTCAGGTACACCTGCTCGTCGGCCTGTTCGGAAAAGGTCGTGAGCATGGTGTTGCGCTTGGTCATGGTCTGCTGGTTGGTGATCCAGAAGGTCTTGTAACCGGCCTGTTTCATCATGCTGACCAGCGACGGCGTCGACAGGTACAGATCCGGATTCTCTTCATCAGCGAAGGTCAGCACTTGCTGCAAGGCTTCGATGGTGTAAGGGCGCGGGGTGATGACGTTGTCGAACACCGCGAGCTGATCTTTGAGCTTGTCCAGTTCCGGCGTGGTCTTGCGCGGGTAGCCGTAAAGGCTCATGCGCTGACGGTTGGTCGACTCACCGATCACCAACACCAGGGTTGCAGGCTGATTGGCAGAAGCGTCCTGGAGGTTTTTCAGCGGCGGAATCTTGCTCGCGCTGTGCAGCATGTCCTGCATGTCGGCCAGGGTGTTGACGTAGCGGTGATAGGCCACCGCCATCTGCCACGGCACGGCCGGCTCGATGCGGGTTTCGAACTTCTCGAAGCCTTCAGTAAAGCTGCCGGTGCGCATGGTTTGCTTGATCAGCGGGTAGCCAGCCACTGCAATCACGATCGCGGCGGCAGCCACATAGGCACGGCCACGCGGCATGTACACCGGGCGTAGACGCGTCCACAGGAAGTAGGCGAACAGGGTATGGGCGAGGAACGCCGGCACCATCCACCAGGCAAAGTACTGGGTCATGTACTCGCCCGCTTCAGAAATGTTCGACTCGAACATGATGAAGATGACGCTTTGCGAGAATTCTTGCTGATAGATGAAGAAGTAACCGAGGCTGGCCATCGAGCAGGCCCACAGCACCACGCCGATCACGGCGGCAATCAGTTTTGTGCGCTTGGGGAACAGCAGCATCGGCGCCAGCCAGATTGCGCTCATCACGAACGCCTGACGGAAACCGGTGAAACCGGAGGTGCCGGTCAACTGGATCAGCAGCTGGGTAATACCCGAGAAGTACCAGAAGAAAACGAACAGCCAGAGAAAACCGGCCCAGTCAAAACCTGTCGCAGACTTGTTGCTGCGTTTGAACATCGCCATCAGCGCTCCAGCTTTTAAATTAATTGTGCGGATGCACCGGGGGGTGATCGCGCAAATGCCATCCGCGCAGAAAATGAGCGGTTATCCACAAAAGGAGAAGTATCCGCAATCCGTTGTGAAAAGTTTGTGATTTACACCCGAACGGCACTTGCCGTGCGGTATTGGGATACCGCACGGCAAGTGCCGCGATAGGGTTTGATGAGGTTCGCCCGAATCCAGAAGGAAATGGATATGACCGAACCTGTCTTAACCGAGCCTGCGTTGCAGGCCAATGAAGTCCTGGCCCAGGCGGTAGCACTGGAGTTTGCACAGCGGCCGATTGTCATCACAGCGGTTCTCAAGCATTTTTCCGCTGCATTGGCCCGGCGTTTTCCAGCGCAACGCATCAACGTTCTTACCACAACGCTCAACCTGCCGGCGTGGGAGGCCGACGATGAACGCGACAACAGCGTTCACGCCGTTGAAATAGAAGGGGCGGGACACACTACCGTGCCACTGCTTGAAGTGATGATCCACAGCATCACCGGCAAGGCGTCATTGCACTTCACCGCCGGGCATTTTCTCAGCGATGTAAACGGACAGCGTCTGCAGGTCGACATGCCCGAGGTCGAAGACCTGCTACGCGCAATACCGAAGGTGCTGCCCGCTTTGCTTCAGCAGGCGCTGACCGATTTCTGGAGCGATACGCTCACCCGCTATACGCGACGATGGCAGTGGTTTGCGGACATCTGCAAAGCCGCGCTGGTGCTCAACTTGACGCCGGCGAGCGACCTCGACCACGAGCAAATCCTGACGCTGCGTCAGATTGCCCACTGTCCTGAGAAAGCCGAACGACAGCGGGCATATGGCGCTGATTGTGCAGAGGCCTGGTTGATGAGCTACAGCGCAACCAGCGGCGAAGCGGCGCACACGGGGCACGACATACTGGTAACGCGCCGCGTCGGAGCGCGCCAGATCGTCCTGTGTTTCGATCCTGCCGGAAACGTTGCCGCGTTCGACACGCTGCAAGCCGTGACCGATCGGTATGGCGGCGTGGGCACCGCGATCAACGTCGATATCCAGCTTTGGTCGATAACGGCGGACGTCTTTGTCACCCAGGTTCAGGCTGTGCTCGACGCGCAACTGGGCAAGCTTGCACAGTGGGGAGACGCTGGTGGTCATGACCTGGCTGATCTCGAAGCGCAGTTCGCTGCGATCGGAGATACCGGCGCGTTGTTTTATGTAGCGTCAGATCTGGCTGTGCCTTCAGGTGTGTTCGGCGCGGTAGCCAACAATCAGCCTCTATGGCTTTCTCTCGCTTCCTCCGTGCAACTGCTTGATTGCAGTCAACGCTTGTTGGCGTTGGCGGCATTGCACTTAGCCACCGAGGGTCGCAGCTACGATGACGGTATCGACAGCGCCGCGACATTTGCCAGGCATGCACTGATTGGCGCCATGGCACCTTTCGGTACGGGCTTTGACCCGGACGCGCTGCTCGTCACGCAAACCCGCTATCAAGCGGATGCTTTCGGCGTGGCCACCGGCACAGCGATTGTTGAGACGACGACTCTGACCCAACGTGCACTGATGAATCTCGGAGGGCTGGTGCACGCCAAAACCACTTGGCGCTTGCGCGATGACTCAGTTTTACCTGCCTGGGTCAGTGAGGACTCGCTGCGATCGCTGATCACTGACGCCGATATCGGCGCTGGCTATACAGAAATGGTCAAACGTGAGCTTCTCGATGACCCCGTTAAAAGGCTTTGGCGAGAACGGCGTTTTGCCGAACACCTGCGCGTGCAACTGCCGTTGCTGGCACTTGAAAGCCACATTACCGGACGCGGCGCGCTGACTGAGGCGGGTTATCGGCAGGTGGATGCGCTGATGCAGGTGCAAATCATCGACCGCAAAGTCGATGCGCAACCCATCGTGATCCGTCCGCTGGCGTTTGTGCTGGACGCGGCAGAGCGTGTCGACGTGGTCAGTAACATGTTCGTGATCGGCCCGCAAAGTGTCGACGCAGGGCCGCATGTGTTGTACCGACCGCTTTATTCTCCGCCATTGATGCAATTCAGCTCGTTGCCGGCGTTGCTGGCTGCGATCTGCGCTGATACATCGCTACAGAAAAGTGTGCTCGACTGGCTTGAGCCGGACGCGCGCAGCATTTACGCCAATGGAGGATTTGAGGAGCCTCATCTGGCGACGGTCATCATTGACGTCGATTTTCCAGTGCGGCCTGCGCCGGCAGCGCCGGTGATCAGTGAGTTACCCGTCGTCGGCGATCCGCTGATGGAGCTGTACCGTGCCAATGCACATTTTTTGCTGCAAAAGGCGGATGAGCAGACAGTTTCTAACGCCGAGTATCGCTGGTCTGTGCTGCTCGGGCTGGGTGTGCATGTTTTCGATGCGTTGCTAGGGTTGATCATGCCCTATCTGCGAGGCTCTACGGCGGCGGCAGGCTGGTTAATGACGCTGGAGCTGGATGCCCTGCGATCATTGACTGCCTTGGGCAGCGGTGAGGTCGACCCGGGCCGTCAGTTGTTGGTCAGTCTGATGGCGCAACTGGCCGTGGCATTGCTGGCGCATCGACTCGCGGAGCGCGACATCGCCTTGCCAGGCACGCCTGTCAGGGCTGCGCGTACGCCTCACGCCAGTTCTATAGGTCATGTTCTGACGACAACCGCTTCGGTCGAAGAGGCGCTGGACACGGTTGTGGACTTTTCTGTCGCGCCCCCCAGGGATTCACGCACGCGACTCGAACGCTACCTGAGCCTGCACCCACAAGGCGTCGGGCCGCGCATTGATACTGCGGCGTTCCCCGGCATTCATGTAGTCGACGGTCGTTGGTACGCGAAGGTGCCTGGCCGAATTGCCGGTTGGGGATGGGCGCAGGTGACGCCGGTCGAGGCGCCGGATGTGGTCATGCTGGATCACACCGGCCAACCGATAAAGTGGCTGCAACTGCGTTACAACGGGAATGACCAGTGGGATACCGCTCCGGAGTTTCGTGTCCGCCACGGCGGGCGGGCGGCCAGTCGTCTGCGCAACTTCGTATCAGGTGATCCACAGCTCAATGCCGCTCGCGCAGCCCGCGCCAATAAGCTGGAGCGGCTCAAGGCAAAAAGAGCGGAGCTTGACGTACAGATCATCAAGGTCAGAGAAAGCGGTAACGCGGCGATTCTCGCTTTCCACAACGCCTCGGCGGGATTCGACGAGTTACAGGCGCGCATAGATGGCACTCAGGGCAGGGAGCAGGCGCAATTGAAGCGCGAGATGCAGGCTCTGCAGCAGCGGTTACGGATTCTCGATCCGCAGATCCACAAGGCTGGGGCCTCCTACGCCGAACTGCAGCTCAAATACATCACGGAACTGGACAAGGTGCGCCCGATACTTGATGCCGATGAGCATTATCTACGCGAGGACAGAATCCATTACCTCGAGGACAAACTGGCACGACTTTTCGTCATAGAAAATGCCCTGGAGAATGTCTCCGATACCATGCCGCAGTTGGGTTTCGGCAAGGAGCAGGTGTTCCCGCTGGTGTATGACGGCGCTGCGTCCGCCAATGACGTTCCCTACAACGCATTGTTTGAAGCGCGCAAACGCATTCTGAAGTTCTACCCCACGCGCATCGAAGTCAGTCAGGCGCTGGAAGATACCGCTGAAGAGCTGGTTAAAGTTGACGAGGTTGTCTCAAAGGGCCGTCGTTCGGCGAGTTTTATTCAGGGTTTTACTGCTCGAGCGTTGAACACTGATGACTACAAGGTCTTCGAACTGATGTCGATACAGGGCGCACTCACGGGTAATCCGGCTCATTCGCCCAGCATGCTCGAAGCCGCTGCGATCGAGGGACTCAGCCGAATACCGTTAGGGCGTGTGACCGGCCACCTGTTGGAACTTGATTCAACTTACGGTTTTACCCCCAACGAGCGGATTCTGCTGCTTCAAGATGCCGTCGCTCATTACGCCAATGCTGAAGCATTGGCGCATTGTCTGGAACGGCACGCCGGGGCAACCTCGTTTGTACCAGAGGAATTCGTCAGTCGGTTTCTCGACAGATTGAAGCCTTATCGCTTCAAGGCCGAGCAAGAACTGGAGCGCGTCGCGCGGGCTGAAGTCACGCAAACAGAACCGCAAGAGCCTGCTGCTGATGTGAGACCGCGTGCAAAACGCACCCGCAACAAGACGCGGCGAGTCATCGAAACTGCAGACGGGATGGTCATGGGGTCATCCAGTGACGAATTGGATGATCCTGATGAAACCGTGATCTCCGTTGACCCTTACACGGGGACGCGTACGACCTATTATCGCCATGTGGATGCCGATCCGGCTTACCAGGCCCGGCGGGTCGCGTCACCTGTACCGCCGCGCCCGATACCCGGTCTGGGCAAATTGCTCAAGGACGGGCATTCGCTGCTCAAGGGTGTCGAAGGGTTCAGGATCCGCGTTGCGCAGGCAGCAAACATCTCCATCGAGCCCAAAAGCCAGGAGGACATGTTGGTGAGTCAAGCGCTAAAGCTCGAAGAGACAGCTGATCAGCTACAGCGCAGACGCCACGAATATTCGACGGAGCAGCAAGAAAGTGTGTCCCGACTCGCCCAGGCATTATCGGCTAGCGGTCAAAGTCTTCGCGATCAGGCTGTGCAATTGCGAATCGACGGAGCACGCCGTCTGCCGCCAACCGTCGGTAATCTGCAGTATTTGCTGGATCACCGTGAGGTGCGCATCGGAAATTGGAGCTGGTCAGACAGAACGACCCTCGCCGGTGGTGCTGATTTTTTGCTGGAGTTTGAAGTGCTGGACGAAAAGGCCTTGGCCAATCAACGGCATCGCGTGTTGTGGTACGCGCATTTTCATTGCGCCAAAAAAAACGCGACAACGCTGAAGAAAGGCCATCTGAAATTGGCCAGCTTGCGCTACAAAACCTATGCCGATCAGGTGCGAGAGGCGCAAGCCAATCAGGTCAAGGCAATTGAAAGCGCCAACATCAACGCCAAGGTGGCGGAGAAGCTGTTTTTCATGCATTTGCCGGCAGAGGAGCGATCCAGATAAGCGACCGCTCGACTTTTGATCACTGTGCAGGCGCGTTACGACTTAATTGCGCAGTGCGCGGGCAGTCGGAGCGGGCAGCAGGTCAGCAGAATGTTGGGCTTGCACCAGCGACTGCAGTTGGGCGACCTGGCGCAGGAGCTGTTCACGCTCTTCGCGCAATTGGCGCAGTTCGTCACGACGAACGGTGACATACAACGTTTGTGGGGGACGTGCGGTAACGACTGTATCCATTGCTCACCTCGCAAATGGCATGCATCAACTGTGGACAGGCCCTCGTTCGCGAGGGCTGAACCACTATCGGCGCCAATTTTGATTTCTTTTGTGCGGGAATGGAACTTTTTTATTTTTCATGGTCGGTGTGTCTTCGCCACGTTTCGGGGCGTTATCAGTCTGGATCGGGCACAATGCCCGGAAACTTCATCGCAACGCTCTGGACTAACCTCCTATCAGTCGCGTTGGGCTATAACCAATGACACACATTTATTTGTAGTAAGGAGCATCAGCACATGCAACTCGGGATTATTGGACTGGGCCGCATGGGCGGCAATATTGCGCGGCGTCTGATGCTCAACGGTCACACCACCGTTGTTTACGACCGCAATACCGCTTTCATCGACAACCTGGTCGCCGAGGGCTCCACGGGCGTCGCCGACTTGCCGGCACTGGTTGCCGGTCTGGCCAAACCGCGTGCGGTCTGGGTCATGCTGCCGGCCGGCGCGCCGACCGAAGACACCATCAACACCCTGAGCACACTGCTGGAGGCCGGCGATACCATCATCGACGGCGGCAACACCAACTATAAGGATGACATTCGCCGGGCCAAGACCCTGAACGAGAAGGGCCTGCACTACATCGACGTCGGTACCTCGGGCGGCGTCTGGGGCCTGGAGCGCGGCTATTGCATGATGATCGGCGGCGACGCTGAAACCGTGCAGCGCCTCGACCCGCTGTTCGCTGCACTGGCGCCGGGTATGGGTGACATCCCGCGCACCAAGGATCGCAAGTCCGATGACCACCGCGCCGAACACGGCTACATCCATGCCGGTCCTGCCGGCGCCGGGCACTTCGTGAAGATGATTCACAACGGCATCGAGTACGGCATGATGGCCGCGTTCGCTGAGGGCTTCGACATCCTCAAGACCAAATCCAGCGAGCGTCTGCCGGAAGATCAGCGTTTTGATCTGAACGTGGCTGACATCGCCGAAGTCTGGCGTCGTGGCAGCGTGGTGTCCTCGTGGTTGCTCGACCTGACGGCTGATGCGCTGGCCAGCGATCCGAAACTCGACGGCTTCTCCGGTTCGGTAGCGGACAGCGGCGAAGGTCAATGGACCATCGAAGCGGCCATGGAACAAGCGGTGCCGGTACCGGTGCTGTCCAACTCGCTGTTCTCGCGCTATCGCTCGCGCGGTCAGGGTACATTTGGCGACAAGATTCTTTCGGCCCAACGCTTCGGCTTCGGCGGCCATGTGGAGACACCGAAGAAATGAGTCATACGATCCGCAGAAAATCCAAGGCAGAACCCGCTCCACCGACCACGCTGTTCCTGTTCGGTGCCCACGGCGACCTGGTCAAGCGCTTGCTGATGCCGGCGCTGTACAACCTCAGTCGCGACGGCCTGCTTGACGAGAATCTGCGGATCGTCGGCGTTGACCACAACGCCATTACCGATGAGGCCTTTGCGCAGAAGCTCGAAGACTTCATCCGTACCGAAGTGGCGGCGAAGGTCGGCAAGGGCGATCAGATGCTTGATCCGGCCTTGTGGGCCAAGCTCGCCAAAGGTATCAGCTACGTCCAGGGCGACTTCCTGGACGACAGCACCTATTCCGCGCTGGCGGCGAAAATCGCCGACAGCGGCACTGGCAATGCGGTGTTCTATCTGGCCACCGCGCCACGTTTCTTCAGTGAAGTGGTGCGCCGACTGGGCGCCGCGAAACTGCTGGAAGAAAGGCCTGAAGCGTTCAGAAGGGTGGTGATCGAGAAGCCGTTCGGCTCCGATCTGCACACCGCCGAAGCGCTCAACGCCTGTTTGCTCAAGGTGATGTCCGAGAAGCAGATCTATCGGATCGACCATTACCTGGGCAAGGAAACCGTGCAGAACATTCTGGTCAGCCGGTTCTCCAACAGCCTGTTCGAAGCGTTCTGGAACAACCATTACATCGACCACGTGCAAATCACCGCGGCGGAAACCGTCGGTGTTGAAACCCGTGGCAGTTTTTACGAACACACCGGCGCGCTGCGTGACATGGTGCCCAATCACCTGTTCCAGTTGCTGGCCATGGTCGCCATGGAACCGCCGGCGGCGTTCGGGGCTGACGCGGTGCGCGGCGAGAAGGCCAAAGTGGTTGGCGCGATTCGTCCGTGGACGACCGAAGAGGCGCGCGCCAACTCGGTTCGCGGCCAGTACAGCGCCGGCGAAGTCGACGGCAAAGCCTTGAACGGCTATCGCCAGGAGCCCAACGTCGCGCCGGACAGCAGCACCGAAACCTACGTGGCGCTGAAGGTGATGATCGATAACTGGCGCTGGGTCGGCGTGCCGTTCTATCTGCGCACCGGCAAGCGCATGAGCGTGCGCGACACCGAGATCGTCATCTGCTTCAAACCGGCGCCTTATGCGCAGTTCCGTGACACCGAAGTCGACGAGTTGCAGCCGACTTACCTGCGCATCCAGATCCAGCCCAACGAAGGCATGTGGTTCGACCTGCTGGCGAAACGGCCGGGGCCGGCGCTGAACATGGCCAACATCGAGTTGGGGTTTGCCTACAAGGATTTCTTCGAGATGCAGCCGTCGACAGGTTACGAAACCCTGATCTACGACTGCCTGACCGGCGATCAGACGCTGTTCCAGCGCGCCGACAACATCGAGAACGGCTGGCGCGCCGTGCAACCGTTCCTCGATGCCTGGCAGCAGGATGCGAGCGTGCAGACTTATGCTGCCGGTGACGATGGCCCGCAGGCCGCCGAAGACCTGCTGACTCGCGATGGTCGCGTCTGGCATGGCCTCGGGTGAGTGACCTGCCGAAACAACCCATCCGTTTTCTGCTCAGTGACATGGACGGCACGCTGTTGCTGCCCGATCACACGCTGAGCCAGCGCACCATTGATGCGGTTCGTGCCTTGCGTGAGGCGGGCGTGTTGTTCAGCCTCGCCACCGGGCGTCCACCGAAAGCCATGTTGCAGCAGATCGAAGCTTTGGGCGTTGATCTGCCGACAGCGGCGTTCAATGGCGGCACCATCGTCAATCCGGACGGCAGTTTGCTGGCCGCGCATTACTTGCCGGCCACCACCGCGCTGATTGCACTGGCGACGTTCGCCGATCAGCCGGACGTGGAAATCTGGGTGTTCAGCGGCGGCGACTGGCTGCTGAAGGATCCGCACGGGCCGATGGTGCCGCGCGAGCAGCATGGCCTCGGCTATCCGCCGGTGGTGGTTGAGAGTTTCGAGCCGTATCTGGAGCGCATCGACAAGATCGTTGCGACCAGCAATAACACTGAACTGCTGATCGAACTGGAAGCGCGCTTGATTCCGAAGGTCAACGGCATGGCGCAAGTCTCGCGCTCGCAACCGGTGTACCTCGACGTGACCGCGCTGGAAGCCAACAAAGGCACCGCACTGACGACGATTGCCGAGCACCTGGGCATCCCGCTGGAACAGACCGCCGCGATCGGCGATGGCGGCAACGACCCGGCGATGTTCCATTGCGCCGGATTATCGATTGCCATGGGCCAGGCTGAGGACGCGGTAAAGCGCCAAGCCGACGTAGTCACCGCCCCCAACACCGAAGACGGTGTCGCCCAAGCCATCGAAAAATACATCCTCCCAACCCAAAACCTGTAGGAGCCGAGCTTGCTCGCGAAGGGGCTGTGTCAGACAGCGCATTTGTCGAATGACACACCGCTTTCGCGAGCAAGCCCACTCCCACAATTGTTATGCGGCGTTTTGACTGTAGGAGCTGCCGAAGGCTGCGATCTTTTGATCTTGCTTCAAAAACAAGATCAACGGATCGCAGCCTCGTTGCACTCGACAGCTCCTACAACGTGCACGGTGGTTAGAGCCAGTAGCTCACGGCGTACCAGCCCAGCAGGCCCATCACGCAGGTGTACGGCAGCGCCATCCACACCATCCGCCCGTACGACAAGCGCACCAGCGGGGCAATCGCTGAGGTCAGCAGGAACAGAAATGCTGCCTGACCATTCGGCGTCGCCACGCTCGGCAGGTTGGTGCCGGTGTTGATCGCAATCGCCAAGGTCTCAAAGTGCTCGCGGCTCATGTGCCCGGCGAGGAAGGCCTGTTTCACTTCGGTGATGTAAATGGTCGCGACAAACACGTTGTCACTGATCGCCGACAGCACGCCGTTGGCAATGAACAGCATCCCCGGTTGTTGCTCGACCGGCAGTGCCAGCACCCACTGAATCAGCGGCGCAAACAATTGCTGATCATGAATCACCGCCACCACCGCAAAAAACACCACCAGCAGTGCCGTAAACGGCATCGCGTCCTTGAACGCGCTACCGAGACGGTGCTCATCGGTGATCCCGGTAAACGCCGTGATCAGCACGATCACCATCAGTCCAATCAGGCCGACTTCGGCGACGTGAAACGCCAGGCAACCAATCAAAATCAGTGCCGCCGCACCTTGCACCAGCAAAGCGGCGCGTTGACGCGGGGTACGCTCGGCATCGTCTTCGGCGGCGTAATCGGCCAGCACCGCACGCACGTTGTCCGGCAGCAGCGTGCCGTAGCCGAACCAACGCAGTTTCTCCAGCAGCACGCAGGTCACAAGACCGGCCGCCAATACCGGCAACGACACCGGCGCAACCTTGCTGAAAAACTCGCCAAAGTGCCAACCCATCTCATGGCCGATCAACAGGTTTTGCGGCTCACCGACCAGCGTGCAGACACCGCCCAGCGCCGTGCCGACCGCGCCGTGCATCAACAGGCTGCGCAAAAACGCGCGGAATTGTTCGAGATCGTCGTGATGCAGTTTGGGTAGGTGCTGATCGTCGGCAAACTCGCTGTCCTGACGCGGATCATTGCCCGAGGCAACGCGGTGATACACCGAATAGAAACCGACCGCCGCACTGATGATCACGGCCGTAACGGTCAAGGCATCAAGAAACGCCGACAGGAACGCCGAGAGAAAGCAGAACATCAACGCCAGCGCCGCTTTCGAGCGAACCCCCAGCAACAGCCGCGAGAACAAATACAGCAACAGATCCTTCATGAAGTAGATGCCAGCCACCATAAACATCAGCAGCAGGATCACCGGGAAGTTGTGCACCAGCTCATCGTAGAGAGCCTGTGGCGTGGTCATCTTCAGCAGCAGCGCTTCGATCAGCAGCAGGCCGCCCGGCATCAGTGGGTAGCACTTGAGCGCCATGGCCAGGGTGAAAATGAACTCGATCACCAGCAACCAACCGGCAGCGACCGGGCCTGCGGTGAACAGAACTACAGCATTGAGGATCAGGAATCCGACGATGGTCGCCTTATACCAACGTGGCGAATGCCCGAGAAAATTTTGCGCGAACGCCTGGGCCATTGAACCGGACATCGGTTGCTCCTTATCTTAAGAAGCGCGCAAGTTGCCGCATGTGTCGAGCAAGTTCAAGTTGTTAATGACTTGGCTGGAAATCCCTTGTAGGAGCTGTCGAGTGAAACGAGGCTGCGATCTTTTGACTTTGCAAGATGAAGAACAAGATCAAAAGATCGCAGCCTCGTTTCACTCGACAGCTCCTACAGGTCAACAGGTCAACGGGTCAACAGGCCAACAGCCCGTTATGGGTTGAGGTAGCGCGCGACCATTGCCCGGTAGTTGCCATCCAGTGAATAACCGCCGACCAGAATCCCGCCATCGGCTTGCAGGGCCAGTGAGTTGGCGGTGTCGAGGCTGCGTCCCAGGCGTGTGCGCAGCCAGCCGCAGCCATCGCCGAAACTTGGGTCGAGGTCGCCGTCAGCCAAATAGCGCGCGACGATAAAATCCGCTTCAACGCCGCCGATGGTCGCGCCGACTGCGATCATGCGACCGTCTGCCATGCGTTGCGCAGCGCTCCACTGGCAGCCGCTCGGGCCGATTTCCAGCAACTGCGCCAAACCGTCATGGCTGTGCAGATCCGGGCGGCCGTTATGGTGCAGCGACAATGCCACGCAGCGAATCGGATCACGGCTGCTGCCGAAACAATGCAGGTGTTCCGCCGATTCAATCACCTGGCTGACCTGCGCGCTTCGCCCCTGAGCCTTGAACGCCATAAAACCGTCCACCGCAAAACGTTCATCCAGACTGCCGTCGGCCAGATAGCGCGCGAGCAGGCCTTCCTGCGGGAAGTCGATCGAACCGGCCACCACGATCCGCCCGTCCTCCTGCAACAGCAGGCTGCTGAGCCAGGTATTGAGCAATAGGTGACGGATCATGACGAAGCCGCGACCGTTGAACGTGTCGTCGAGACTGCCATCGGGTTTGAGGCGAATCAGCATGCCGGCGTGATCGGCCAGTTCGAAATGGTGGTTGGCGATCAGCAGGATGTGCCCGTCATCCTGTACAGCGAAGTCGCAGGCTTCGGCCCCGGGCACGCCCGGCGGTAGCCAGGTATCGCGCGAGCCGGTGGATAGATTGCCCGGCAGGCGCACGACTTGCCGGCCATTGTCGCCGAAGGTCGGGTCTGGCTGACCGTGGGCATCGAAGCAGGCAAAGGCGGGAAGGGTTTGATGGGCGCTTTCATAATGCAGGCCGGCGAGCAGGATTCGGCCGTCCGGCAGCGCCAGCACCTTGCTGGCAGCGGCCTCGAAACCGGCGGCGAACTCGCCGATGACGCTGCCCTGATGGCCGAACCCAAGATCGGCAGAACCGTCGGCCAGCAATCGCGCCAGGCCAAACCGGCTGCCATGAGCGGTGCCGATTTTTGCGGCGACCAATACACGACCTTGCTGATCGAGTGCCACGGCTTGCGTCATGCTCGACAGGCTGCCGGCGAAATAAACCTGCGCCACGCCGGTCGCAGCGAATGTCTGATCAAGATGTCCGACTTTATTTATGGGGGTTGCCAGCGCAAAAGCATTCGAGCCGAACATGCACGCATCTCCTTGCGAGTTGACCATAACCCGGGAGCCGGGTGGGTAACTGCATGAGCGGAACATTCAATCCCTGATAAACAATAAGCACAACTGTAAGAACTAACAGGCGGAGGGTCGCACTGTGCCGAAACAGTGTCTTTTTGAACCAAATGCAAGCCTGCCAAGCAGTTGTGCCTGGTTTCGTTGCTTAGCGATGTAAAAAGTGCGCGGGGTTAAAACAACAGGGCAACTAACAAAGAAGAGGGCGGATGACATTGAAGTCATCCGCAATGCCCTCTGCTCAGTGCGGCATCGACCACGATTGCAGCTCGTAACCTTCTTCGCTCAATTGTGCGCGAGCTTGCTGCAAGACCAATTCAAGTTGTGCCGGATCCGAATAGTCACTGCTGGAAATCTGTTTGCGACCAATGTGATTGTTGGTGCGGTCGATGACGGTCAGGCTGACTTCGCCATTGCCGTCTTGTGGGGCCCAAGCCACGCACTGGAACGGTTTGAACGCGTGGTTGGCAATCAAAAGAGCTTCGTTGATACGGAGCGGGGCGGTCATGGGGTCTTCTCTCTGTCGTGCCCAATCAAGTGATGTGCCGTCGGTTGGGCTTACCGTTCGGCTGGTTACTTGTACTGATGCACGCAACCCGGTGACAGGTCACACCTGAAACAAAGAAATTTCAACTTTCTTTCATATACTCAGTTTTACGGGAGCTATTGAAAGCCGGATGAAAGATTTAAAGTCGATAGCTGACTAACAACTTCCCTTCTTATAACTGGTTCGCTTGTATCCCTATAAGCAATCGATACAAGGCGCTGTCAAAATCTTGCTAATGTTACAGCCAGGTCTGCCAAATGACTGTTTTTACAATCATTTCTTATAATTTGGCGCCAAGGAACAGTCATGAGCGAAGCGCCTGCATTACGACGTTTATTGGTCGTCGATCCTTGCGACGATTGTCATCGCCTTTTGCCCGGTTTACGTGCGATAGGCTGGGATGTCGACAGCTGTACTTTGGAAAACGCCGCTGACCGAAGTTGTGATGTTGGTTTGCTGCGCTTGCAACCGTTTCACCTCGAACGCCCCGAAGCCGTCAAAGAACTGATCAGCCGCAGCGGTACTGAATGGATCGCCGTGCTGAATCAGGAAGTCCTGCGTTTACAGAACGTTGGCGACTTCGTTTGCGAATGGTTTTTCGATTTTCATACCTTGCCGTTCGACGTCTCGCGGGTGCAGGTCACCCTCGGTCGCGCGTTCGGCATGGCGCGCCTGCGCGGGCAGGGCACGATCCATGTGGATCAGCCGGAGCATGAGTTGCTCGGTGACAGTCGACCGATTCGCGAATTGCGCAAATTGCTCAGCAAACTGGCGCCGACCGAGTCGCCCGTACTGATCCGTGGCGAAAGCGGCACGGGCAAAGAGCTGGTGGCGCGCACCCTGCATCGACAATCGCAGCGCCACAGTAAACCGTTCGTGGCGATCAACTGCGGGGCGATTCCTGAGCATTTGATCCAGTCAGAATTGTTTGGCCATGAGAAGGGTGCGTTTACCGGCGCTCATCAACGCAAGGTCGGGCGCATCGAAGCGGCCAACGGTGGCACGCTGTTTCTTGATGAAATCGGCGATCTGCCGCTGGAACTGCAAGCCAATCTGCTGCGTTTTCTCCAGGAAAAACACATTGAACGGGTTGGCGGCAGTCAGCCGATCCCCGTGGATGTTCGGGTATTGGCCGCGACCCACGTCGATCTGGAGTCGGCGATCGAGAAAAAGCGTTTCCGTGAGGATTTGTATTACCGGCTGAATGTGCTGCAAGTGGTCACCGCGCCGTTGCGCGAACGCCATGGCGATCTGTCGATGCTGGCCAACCACTTCTCGCATTTCTACAGCCACGAAACCGGCCGGCGGCCGCGCAGTTTCAGTGAAGACGCGTTGATTGCGATGGGCAAACACGACTGGCCGGGCAATGTGCGCGAACTGGCCAACCGCGTTCGTCGTGGTTTGGTGCTGGCCGAAGGGCGACAGATTGAAGCGCGAGATCTGGGTTTGATCAGCCAGCAGTCGATCGCCACGCCGATGGGCACCCTGGAAGACTATAAAACCCGCGCCGAACGCCAGGCCTTGTGCGATGTATTGAATCGGCACAGCGACAACTTGAGTGTGGCGGCAAAAGTGCTGGGCGTTTCGCGACCTACGTTCTACCGGTTACTGCACAAACATCAAATTCGTTAAATCAAAAGATCACAGCCTTCTGTAGGAGCCGAGCTTGCTCGCGAAGAGGCCGGTACATTCAACATCAATATTGAATGTACTGACGCCTTCGCGAGCAAGCTCTGCTCCTACAGAATCATGGCGTACGCGCAGTTTAATTTGCACCACAAACCAGTGTAGGAGCCGAGCTTGCTCGCGAAGAGGCCGGTACATTCAACATCAATATTGAATGTACTGACGCCTTCGCGAGCAAGCTCTGCTCCTACAGAATCATGGCGTACGCGCAGTTTAATTTGCACCACAAAACAGTGTAGGAGCCGAGCTTGCTCGCGAAGAGGCCGGTACATTCAACATCAAAATTGAATGTGCTGACGCCTTCGCGAGCAAGCTCTGCTCCTACAGAATCATGGCGTACGCGCAGTTTAATTTGCACCACGAAACAGTGTAGGAGCCGAGCTTGCTCGCGAAGAGGCCGGTACATTCAACATCAATATTGAATGTACTGACGCCTTCGCGAGCAAGCTCTGCTCCTACAGAATCATGGCGTACGCGCAGTTTAATTTGCACCACGAAACAGTGTAGGAGCCGAGCTTGCTCGCGAAGAGGCCGGTACATTCAACATCAATATTGAATGTACTGACGCCTTCGCGAGCAAGCTTTGCTCCTACAGATTTCTGTGGTTAGAAGTAATACGGGAATTTCAGGCTGAAGGAAAAGTCCGGCGCATCTTCGGTCATACCTATGGACAGGTTAGGCACGATCGTCAAGTTGTCGGTGGCCGCAATGGTCATACCGATGTTGAAGTAACCGGCGTTGGCGTCACTGGAGACAACCGACTCCCAATCGCCGCCATCCTGTTTGATCTTGCTCTTGCGTTGCACCAGGTCGGAGACCGAGAACGACATACTCATCTTCTCGTTCAACGCAAACGCTACACCGGCGCCGATCTGGAAGCTGTCACCGAGTTGCACTTTGCCGCCAATTTTCTCGTTGACCCGTGGACTGATGTCGTCAAACGAATCTTCGAAGTTGTGGGTGTAGGACAAGCTACCGAAGAGCACGGCAGGGTCGAAGGTTTTCACCAGCGAGATGCCCGGCGTGATCGACCAGACGCCGTTACCGGTCGGCAGGCTGTCAGGCACGAACAGGTTGGTGTTGTCGCCTGGAGCCTGTTTCAGCTTGATCCCGAAAGGATCCTTGCCGGTTGGCGCCTTCACACGCAACGTGACCACCGCATCCGGCAGGTTTGGCGATTCGTCGAGGAATTTGTACGCCACGCCGACGTTGACATCGCCAAGGGTCGGATCCTGAGTGACATCCTGTTCACTGAGGGCGCCCGATGCGCCGCCTTGCGCACCGCCGGACTGGTAAGTCGAGTCGCGGTAAATGACTGGAGCGTTGATATCGAACTGCCAACGGTTGTTGTAGTTGTAGCGTGCCGTCAGGTCGAGGGTCCAGGTATCCGCCTTGATCCGGTCAAGGTTGATGCTGCCGAGAAAGATCGAATCCAGCGCCAGGAAGCCATTGAGCGCCAGTTGACGAGTGTCGTAACGCGAATAGGTGATACCGGTTTCAACGCTGAAACGACCGCCACCGAAGAAGCCGCTGGCCTCGTCGTAAAGGTTGGACACCGATTGTGCGGGCTGCGAATCATCGGCCAGCGATTGGCCATAAGAACTGCCCGTGCCCCCACCGGCTGCGCCCCCCGATGCGGCTGCTGCACCAGTCCCTGTTGCGGCCGCCACTTTTTGAGTTCTGAGGTCGGCCGGCGATTTGACCAGGCGTTTGGGTTGCGGCGCAGCGGGTTGGTCTTCGACCTGGCGGACACGTTGTTCAAGGACCGCCAGGGCTTTTTGTTGCACTTCGTATCGTTGCTTGAGTTCCATCAGTTCTTGTTTTAGCGCTTCTACATCGGCGTCAGGTGCAGCTTGCAACATTGCCGCCGGGAGAAGCGTACTCAGACATACAGCAGCACGCAGTGATACTGATCGATACATGAAAAAGCCGTCCCTTTAAGCCCAATGATCGAGACTCAGCGTAGTTCAATATCCTATGTTGCGTAGGGCCCTGAGTTGAGTCAGGTTGCAATCCAGTGCGCCGGCACTCATGCCGTTATTGTTCAACACAACGTTGAGTTGAGTCATGTTATTGACCACGTTCGAACTGCCCAGCAAACGGGTGTTCTGCAGCAGCCCGCTCTGGGCAACCTGTTGCAGGGCGGTGCCCTGATTGCCGCTGGCCTGAATTGCCATTTGCACGCCACCGCCGGTAGCGGAAACCGCGACATTGCCGGCGGCGTTGCTGCCGGTGATGGTCTGGCCTGCGACCAGAGCTTGTCCCTGGGAAGGCGTAATGGCGGGGGCTTGGCTGGCTTCTTTGACGTTGATCGCAACGTTGTTGTACGCGGTGTTGTCATCGCCGGCAGCGCGCACGCTTTGCGTTACGCCCTGGCTGGTATTCAAGGCTGCGCCACCAATGATGGTGCCGGTGCCTTGTTGTTGGGCCGGTTGGGTCGTTGGGGCGGCGCCGCCATTGTTGGCGCTGGCGACGGCGTTCTGCGCCGAATTGACGATATTGCCGGCCTCTTTGATGGTCGAAACATAGAATTCGGGTTTGATCGTGGATTGCTGGATCTGCATCGAGGCGGCTGCACCGATCAGATCGCCACTGGCGTTGCGCCAGGTACTACTCATAACAATGCCGAAGCTGATAATCCGCCCCGGCATGACATACCGACCACGCAGCTCAGAGAGCTCCTGATCTTTTATTTCGATGGGTTTAAATCCTGCATTGGCATAGCCTGACGCACTCGCGGCCAGGCAGGCGGCGGCCAGCCAGTATGAGGTTTTCATCTGCTGCTCCCGGGACATCCAGTCCCATTTTTTTATAAGCGGCGATTAAAAGAAGTCGCTCTGAATGAATCCGAAGTCCATCAATTCAGCATCTTTGACAGGGTTGAAGCCATCCAGCTTGTTCTTCGCGGTCAGCGGTACCGGTGGGCTGCGTAGTGCGTTTGCCTTGTCATAACCGGGGCCCACAATGGCGAAGACGATGCCGTTCCAACCTTTGACAAAATCATCATGTTTATAGCGTTTGTGTCCCAGCACCGGGTCTCCGATGTAAACCCAATCCTTATCCGAACGCTGTAGCACGACGAAATGCTTGTAGCCGCGAATTTCCATCAGTACCACCACCGGGATTGTTACTGCGTCGAGCTTCTCCGGTGGAATCTTGTAGCCCCTGGCGCGCATGCCGATACTTTCTATGTAGCGCTTCATGTCGAGCATGGAAAAACCTTGAGTACGGACAAGGTCCTGGTCAGCGTTGACCAGCATGCCTTTGATGATGTGCTCCTCATCGACGTCGAGCCAATAGGCCTGGCGTAACACCGTCGCCAGTGCAGCAGCGCCGCAGCTGAAGTCGGTTTTCTGTTCGACGATGTCGGCAAACTTGCGCTCACGAATGCTCTGCACATCCTTGTAAATGAGTACGCCACCGGGGAGGGCGGCCACTGGCATTTGCGCGGCCTGGCTCAAGCCAGACAGGCAAAGCAAAGCGATAAGGGCAGTTTTACGCATGATCGATACGCCTTGGCGGACTGAAGGAAAAGCCCCGTTGCCGGGGCTTTCAGTTCGATCGCGATTACATGCAGGCTTTGCAACCTGCGGCGATGGACAGCGAGTTGCTTTGTTGGTTGCCAACACCTGCGGCGTTGTTGAAACCAGCGTTGCCGGAGAAGTTGTTGCCAACGTTGCTCAGGGTGGCATTGTTGGTCACAGGGTTTTTCCAGCCGTCTGGAGTCATCACTTGTTGAGTGGTTACGCCAGCCAGACCGAAGACACCCACAGCTTCGAAGGTAGCTTTCTGATCTTTGCTACCACCGTTGCCACCGTGGCCACGATCGTCATAGCCGCCACCGCCGTGACCGCTATCGCCTTTGATGGTTGCTTCGCCAACTGCACCGAACGCGCCAAGAGCGGCGACAGTACCGGTGAGGGTAGTGGTTTTGTAGGTTTGAGTGGCGGAGTTGGCCACAGTCAGACCGGTGGAGCTTTGGTTGGCTGCAGCGGCAGCATTCGCTACACGGCCACCCGATACAGCAATTGCCAGGTTGTTTTTCTGTTGGTTGAAGTTGCCGGCACTGTTGTTGATGCCAATGTTGCCGGAACCGCCGTTACCCACATTGTTCAAGCTTGCATTGTTGGTCGTCGAGGCGTTAGCCACAGCGTTGTTGTTGTTAACCTGGGTAGCGCTGGAAACAGCAACGGCGGTGCCGAAGATGAAGCTTTCGTCAGCGGTGGCCAGTGCAGCAGCGTTGTCTTGCTGGTTGCCGTCGCCGGCGGTGTTGTTCATGCCCAGGTTCCCGTTGGAACCGTTCGCCGAGTTATCGACAGTGGCATTGTTTTTAGTACCCTGGTTGCCAACGATGTTGCTATCGCTGTTTTGCGAGTCGAGTACAGCAGCCCCAGCGCCGGCCCCGATTTGCAGAAGCTCTTCGAGAGTAGGGCCTTTTGGTTGATTGTTATGACCACCGTTATTGTGGCCGCCGTTACCATGACCGTGATCGTCATCACGACCGCCTGCCTGTGCTGCGATTGCCATCACTGCTGCAAGTGCGAAAACCAGTGGTTTGAGAGCCATTGTAGGTTTCATGGTGTTTCTCCATCGTGCTTATTAGTTGGTTAAGTGTTGGTACTTTCTAATTGCACTGCTTTTTATATGGGTCAGTCTGCGACCCGGATGCTCAGGGTGTTAGCCATTCGGTTCCCCACCCCGGCACTCTGGTTCACCTGGATTACCCCGCGGCTGCCGGTGAAGGCCTGATCACTTGTCGTGACCTGGCGACTGCCGATTGAGGTACCAGTTGCTCCTGAGCTTGGTAACAACGCCACGTTCTGTTGCGAAAGGGCGCTATCGTCAACACTCTGCGGGGCAGCACTGATGCTGACGCGCGTCACGTTGGCCATTTGGTTGTTGGCCCCGGCACCCTGGTTCACGCCCAGAATCCCGTTACCATTACTGAAAGAGTTGCCGCCGATGTTCGCGCTGGCATTGGCCGAGCGTTCGGCCGGGGTGTCGATGTGCTGAATCACGCTGGTCGATGCGCTGGCACTGGTGCCGATGGCGATTGCTTTGGTGTTGGTTTGTTGCATCTGGTCGCCGGCGGCCTGGTTAACGTTGTAGTTACCTTTGTATTGGATGCCGGTGTTCTGAATGTCTGCGTTGTTGTTGCTGGAGTCGGCCATGGCGCTGGTGCAGCTGAGCAAGGCCAGAATGAGCAGGGTGCGATTCATCTCATTGGCCTCCAGCCATGCGGGTTAGCGGGGCGAGACCGGTGCTCAGAGAGCGATTGATGGTGTTGGAAATGCTGCCGCCGCTGCCGCCACCGTGACCGGCACTCATACCGGGCAACCCGTTGGGGTTGGTGATGACGTTGGTACCGGGCAGCGCACCGTTCTGATTCATGATGGTGCCGCTGATGGAGGAACCGCTGGCGACGCTGGCAAACTCGCCGTCGCTGAGTTCACCGCTGTTCACGGCCTGATTGACGCGTGCCGAAGGGTTGGCGTTGACGGTGGTTGGGTAGGGGTCTTTGCCCCTCTCGCGTCCGATCGAATGAACCTGGACATCGCGATTGAGCACAATCACGCCGTTGCCTTCGGCCTGAGCGTAGAAACTGATGAATGTGCTGGCTGCAGATCCGATCAGCACCAGGCAGGTGAAGCCTTTTTTGATATTCCCCACGGCGGCAATTCCTTCTTCAGTGGGCTGGCCCTAGTCAGCGTTGGGAAGGAGAGAGCGAAAGCTGTGCCGCTTTTTAAAAAAGACGGTTTTTCAATGGGTTATCGGAAAAGTTCGCAGGGCTGAAACACGTGATGTTTCATCGCTGAAACAGTGCTTGGCCAGCAGACCTGTCTGTTCGCTGAACAAAGCTCTGGAACAAGGGTTTGCGGGGATGTGTTTCATCAGCGTAACAAGCGGCATGACAAAACGATGAAGGGCGTTGAAACGGCCACTTTGCACTCGGGCGAGTGTTTCAGAAACGGACACAATTGCCCCAAAACAGGGTGAAATGGTGGGGCAAAAGCCCCACGTCGCTGATCACTCAGCCAATAGATGTGCGACCGCGGCTACGGCTTGCGCCTGTCGCTCGGCCCAATTGCCTTGAATGATTTGAAAGGGCTGCTGGTGTTTACCAAGCCAGTTTTGGGTGGCTCGAAAGAACATCAGACGTTCCTGCAGATCCGGTTGGCAGCGCTGACCGTCATCCGTCCAGTCGATCTGCTCAGGGGACAGCAACAGGTGCAGATCGTAATGCCGCGCCAACAACTCGGGCTCCAGCCAGTCCGGACAATCACCGAACAGCGTCTGGCTCCAGAGGATATTGCTCAACAAGTGGGTGTCGAGAATCAGCAGCGCTGGCCGCTGCGCGCGCGCCTCGTCTTCCCATTGCAACTGGCCACGGGCGATCGCGGGAATGTCAGCCAGACAGGTATCGCGCGGATTCTCTTCGATGAACCGGCGCACGTACTCATCCACCCGAACCCCGCCGAACTGCTTTTGCAGGCCAGCAGCGAGCCAGCTCTTGCCCGTCGATTCAGGGCCGGTGAGCACCACGACTTTCATGTGCGCAACGCCGGATCGGCCCGCCATTCACGCCAGCCTTGCACGGCGATCAGGGTGAACAAGGCGTACAGCGCAGCGGTGAGGTACAGACCTTTATAAATGAACAACCCGACGAAGATCACATCCAGCACAAACCACAGCGCCCAGCATTGCAGACGTTTCTGCGCCATCCACAACTGTGCGACCAGGCTAAAACCGGTGAGTGCTGCGTCCAGCCAAGGTTGCGCGGCATCCGTCCAGTGCGCCATCGCCGCGCCCAGCAACAAACTGCCAACCGCGCCGACACCCAGCCCCAACAGAATCGAACGCTGATCGAGCCGCGTGACCTGCCGACCGTCATGCATCGTCCCGGCCCGCGTCCACTGCCACCAGCCGTAGATTTGCAGGGCGGCGTAGATCACTTGCAGCAACATGTCCGAATACAGCTTCACCTCAAAGAAGATCCAGCTGTAGAGCAACACCATGACCAGCCCGATCGGCCAGCACAGCGGATTCTGTTTAACCGTCAGCCACACGGCAATCACACCGAGAGCGGCGGCAAACAGTTCGAGCCCGGACATGAGTCTTCCTTGGGGGAGTTGAAGGGGGGCGGATTGTACCCAGAGACGGCTAAGGGGCGTTAGCTACCGCACACGCACTGTTGGCAACAAATTTCCCTGTGGCGAGGGGATTTATCCCCGTTCGGCGGCGCAGCCGTCGCAAAACCGCAGAACGCGTTCTACCTGGAAGACCGCGGTTGCCGGGTTTGGGAGCGCTGCGCACTCCAACGGGGATAAATCCCCTCACCACAGGATTAGTGTTCCACAGGCAATTGGGGGGTTAGACACGGAATTGGCGTAGGAGGCTGTTCAGCTGTTCGCTCAACTGGCCGAGCCGTACGCTGGCCACACTCGACTGTTCCGCCGCCAACGCCGTGCTGTGCGACAGCCCGGCCGCTTGCGCCACGTTCTGGTTAATGTCCTCAACCACATGCGCCTGTTGCAGCGTGGCGCTGGCAATCGAAGCGTTCAAGCCATTCAGATTGCGCAGTGCCTGGCCAATCGCACTCAAACTGGCCCCGGCCAGACCCGCTTGCTCAATGGTCAGCTGCGATGCCTTGCTGCTATCGCCAATCACCTTCACGGCCGCTTCGGAATGATTTTGCAAACGCTCAATCATCGTCTGAATTTCCGCCGTCGACTTCTGCGTCCGTTGCGCCAGCAATCGAACCTCATCCGCCACCACCGCAAAACCGCGACCCTGTTCACCAGCACGTGCCGCTTCGATAGCAGCGTTGAGCGCGAGTAGATTGGTCTGCTCGGCAATCGAACGAATCACTTCCAGCACACTACCAATCTGCGTGCTTTCAGCAGCCAATGTGCGAATCACTTCAACCGCCTGATCAATCGTCCCTGACAGCTTGTCGATTTGCTGCAGGCTGCCATCGATATTGATCTGTCCCCGTTGTGCCTGCGCTTCGGCGTCGCGCATTTCGGCGGCGGCGTGCTCGGCGTTTTTCGCCACGTCTTGCACGCCGTAAGTCACCTCGTTGATCGCGGTGGCCACCAACTCCATTTGCTGCGATTGCTGCTGACTGCGTTGCTGCGCCTGCGAGGCATCGTTGCCCAGTTCGCTGGACGACACTCCCAGCGCACTGGCCGAGACCTGCAAGTCGCCGATCACCCGACGCAACTTGGCCGTGAAGGCGTTGAAGTGGTGGGCCAGCTCAGTGACTTCGTCCTGACCGTGGGTATCGAGACTGCGGGTCAAATCGCTTTCGCCGCTGGCGATGTTGGCCATGGCGTTCACGGTTTCCTGCAACGGCCGCACGATGCTGCGCGCGATCAGAATCACCAGCAGCGCCATGATCACGGCAATCGCCAGACCAATCGCCGAGGCCTTGATCACCTGGCCCTGAAATTCGGCCTGCACATCGTCGATATACACGCCGGAGCCAAGCACCCAGCCCCACGGCTCGAACAGTTTGACGTAGGAGGTCTTGGCCACAGGTTCGCTGGCACCGGGTTTTGGCCAACGATAATCGACCATGCCAGCGCCTTTGGCTTTGGCGATGGCGACCATCTCGTTAAACACCGCAAAACCGTCCGGATCGCGGATTGCCGAAAGGTTCTGGCCTTCAAGTTTGGGGTTGGTCGGGTGCATGACCATCACGGGCGTGAGGTCGTTTATCCAGAAATAGTCGTTCTGGTCATAGCGCAGGCCGCGGATCGCAGTCAGTGCCTGCTTCTGCGCGGCCTCTTTGCTCAAGGTGCCGGCGATTTCCAGGTCATGGTAATAGGTCAGCAGGCCGCTGGCGGTTTGCACCACATGCTGGGTTTTCTGGGCTTTGGCGTGATAGAGGTCGGCGTGGATCTGCTTGAGCATCAACGCACCCAAGGTCAACAACATCACCACCGCTACCACCAAAATGAGCCACAAGCGTCGGCTGATCGACACACTGCGCAAGCTGTTCATAACGCTGTCACTCCGGGTTCTTTTTATTGTCATAAACCATCGCCAGCATCCAATCACGATTCGGCGATGCGACCTACGCGAGCCAAGTCGTATAACGCGGCAGCGCTTTTACGGCTTGTCTGATAGGATTTCGGCCCCGCGCGTGAAAACCTGAATCCAAGTTGATATTTCACGGAATTTTGACCTTTTCGTGTAGATCCTGTGCGCGCGGAATCGGTACAGCCACAAACAGCTACGCTGATCGCAGTGAACGTAAAAAAACATTATCGGGGCATGCCGGCGTGCATCGCTCTTTGGGGGATTGATGGATCTTTGGACTGCCTTTCAGGCACTGATACTCGGAGTTGTAGAGGGGCTGACGGAGTTTTTGCCCATTTCCAGTACCGGACACCAGATCATCGTTGCCGACTTGCTCAACTTCGGCGGCGAACGGGCCATGGCGTTCAATATCATCATCCAGCTCGGCGCGATTCTCGCGGTGGTCTGGGAGTTTCGCCGCAAGATTCTCGACGTGGTTATTGGTTTACCGACCCAGCCGAGCGCGCGACGTTTTACCGCTAACCTGCTGATCGCATTTATGCCGGCAGTGGTGTTGGGGGTGATTTTCGCCGACCTGATCCACGAATACCTGTTCAACCCGATCACCGTTGCAGCGGCTCTGGTCATTGGCGGCATCATCATGTTGTGGGCGGAAAAGCGTCAGCATGAAGTGCATGCCGAAACGGTCGATGAGATTCGCTGGACGGACGCGTTGAAAATCGGTTTCGCCCAGTGTCTGGCAATGATTCCAGGGACTTCGCGCTCCGGCTCGACGATCATCGGTGGTTTGCTCTTCGGTCTGTCGCGCAAAACCGCAACCGAGTTCTCGTTCTTCCTCGCCATGCCAACCATGGTCGGTGCAGCGGTTTACTCGGGCTACAAGTACCGCCACTTGTTTGTGCCGGCGGACTTTCCGGTGTTCGCCATTGGTTTTGTCACCGCCTTCATCTTTGCCATGATCGCGGTGAAAGGCTTGCTGAAGTTCATCGCCAGCCACAGCTATGCGGCGTTCGCCTGGTACCGGATCGTCTTCGGTCTGGTGATTCTGGCGACCTGGCAGTTTGGCTGGGTGGACTGGTCGGCAGCCAAGCCATGAGTGATTCCCGCGCACGCCGGCCGGAAGGGCGACCTTCTGGCGGCAGCATTCAGCACCCGAAATTGAAGCTGATGGTGCTGCTGATCGTTCTCGCGCTGCCGCTGTTCGGCTCGCTGTCGATGTGGCTGCGCGGGATCTCGCTGGTGCCTTTGGCGGCATACGGCATCGTCAGCGTGCTGGCGTTCTTTCTGTACTGGGCGGACAAACGCAAGGCCCGCGCCGATGCCTGGCGCACGCCGGAGAACATCCTTCACGCCGTGGAACTGGCGGGCGGCTGGCCGGGTGCGTTGATCGCCCAGCAAGTGTTTCGGCACAAGACGCGCAAGGTGTCGTTTCAGGTGCTGTTCTGGATGATCGTTGCGCTGCACCAGGTGTTCTGGATCGACCAGATCTTCCTCGGCTCGAACCTGCTGGCCCTGTTCTAAACAAATACCGACTCCCCCTGTAGGAGCTGCCGAAGGCTGCGATCTTTTGATTTTTCTTTTTAAACATCAAAATCAAAAGATCGCAGCCTTCGGCAGCTCCTACAGGGGGTTGGGTTTACAGCAGTAGGGCGATCTGGGTTTTCTTGGGCAGTTTGCTTACTACCAACTGGTGCGAACGCTGCAACAATCCGCGCAGTTCCTCAGCGCCTAGCGGGTAGGGCGGGTGCATGATGATCCACTGCGCCCTCGCCAGATACGGCGCCGGTTGAATTCCCGGGCGGTCGCAATGGCCGAGGAACAGATCCTTGTCGACCTTGAACGCCAGCGAATCACCGCGCAGTCCCTGCAAGGCAAACATCTTGTTGCCGGCAATCGAGAACACGCGCACGCCGCCCCATTTATAATCTTCCCGAGCACCGGGCAGGCCCAGGCAAAACGCGGCGACGTCCGCTTCGCTCATTTTTCCTTTCGTCATAACAACCGCTCCCCACAGGCATTAAACGACTCGACCAGATGATCGATCCACGCGCGCACCGCCGGCATCACCCCGCGACGATGCGGGTACACCGCTTGCAGCCAGCCGCCGGGTAGCGACCACTCCGGTAGCATCTGCACCAGCGTGCCGTTTTCCAGTTCGGTTTCGCAATACATCATCGGCAACAGCGTAAAGCCCTGACCGGCCAGTACGCAGGCCTTGCGCACCACAAAATCGTCGATTCCCAAACGTGCTTCCATGCTTAGCTCGAAGCTCTTGCCGTGTTGATCGAGCAAGCGCACATGCACCATGCGATCAGCTTCCAGCGCGCCGAGCACCGGCAGATTTTTCAGGTCTTGCGGATGTTCGATTGTCTTGCCTTCAAGAAAAGCCGGGCTGGCGATCACCACCATTTGCGCCTGACGCAATCGTCGAGTCACCAGCAATGGATCTTCGTCACCCAGTTCTCTGACGCGCAACGCGACATCAATCCCTTCGGTGACCAGATCCACCCGGCGATTGAGCAGCACCACTTCCAGTTGTACCTGCGGAAATTTGCCGAGAAAGTCGCTGATGACCATCGGCAACATTTCATGGGCCAACCCGGTAGGGCATGACACACGCAATCGACCGCGTGGCTCGCTGGACATGCTCGCCACGGCCTCGTCAGCCATTTCCGCTTCCAGCAACATCGCCTGACAGTGGCGCAGATAACGCTCGCCGACCGCAGTGAGATTGAGCTGGCGTGTGGTGCGCTGCAGCAGACGCGCGCCGAGTCGCTCTTCGAGTTCGGCAATTCGCCGCGACAGTCGTGACTTGGGAATGCCCAGCAAACGGCCCGCCGCCGCAAAGCCACCGGCCTCGACGACTTTGGCGAAATAGTAGAGATCGTTGAGATCTTGCATCAGGGAAATCCAACTGTTCTATCAGTGGGACAAACTATCGCATTGTCGGCGGCTAATCATCCATTGGTTTCTTGCGTAGGATTGTCTCCATTCAGTCGCCACAGGCGATGCATTCCAGGAGATTCCGCATGAAACTGCTGCATATCGATTCGAGCATTCTGGGCGACAACTCGGCTTCCCGTCAGTTGAGCAGCCAAGTCACCAAAGCCTGGCAAGCCGCCGAGCCGAGCGCCGTGGTCACTTACCGCGACCTGGCCGCTGACGCCATCAGCCACTTCTCGTCGACCACCCTGGTTGCCGCCGGCACCACCGCTGAACTGCGCAACGCCGCACAACAGCATGAAGCCGACCTGAGCGCGACCACCCTGGCCGAATTCATCGCTGCTGACGCGATCGTTATCGCCGCACCGATGTACAACTTCACCGTGCCAACCCAACTCAAAGCCTGGATCGACCGCATCGCCGTTGCCGGCCAGACTTTCCGTTACACCGAAGCCGGCCCTGAAGGTTTGTGCGGTGGCAAGAAAGTCGTGATCGTGTCCACCGCTGGCGGCATCCACGCCGGTCAAGCGAGCGGCGTTGCTCACGAAGACTACTTGAAGCTGGTGCTGGGCTTCCTCGGCATCACCGACATCGAAATCGTTCGCGCTGAAGGTCTGGCGTACGGCGACGAAGTGCGCAACAACGCGATGACCGCCGCTCAAGCGAAAATCAGCGAGCAACTGTTCGCCGCTGCGTAAGGCTTGCGTAAAGAACAGCTGTTGTTCAGGTAACACCCAAAAAACTCTGTATTCTGGTTCTGCAAGGGCCAAATACGGAGTTTTTTGTTTCTGACTGTTACATAATCTGGCCCGGGTTATGCAGTCAAACAATCAGTGTCTGACTGTGTCGCCATTGCGCAGCGTCGAACTCACGACGTTTCGCCCTTGCACAGCAAAAGGACTTTTCGATTGAGTAACAACAGGGTGGGGCATCCCATGATGCGTCTTTGTGCAACGTTACTGATTTGCCTGCTAGGCAGCCTGAATTCAGTGCACGCCGCCCCCGGGTTGCACCCTCGCTGGAGCGTCGGCTATCACGAAATGACGTTCCTTGATCCGCTGGATCTGCAACCGATGCGCGCCATTGCGTTCTATCCATCGACTGACCGCGAGCACACCGCGTTGCTTGAGGGTTACACGGTCGAGGCTGGCGAAGACACCAAAGTTGCCATGGGCCGCTTTCCGATGCTGATGTTGTCCCACGGCAACACCGGCACACCGCTGGCACTGCACGACCTCGCGACCTCACTGGCGCGTAAAGGCTTCGTCGTCGTTGCAGTTATTCACCCCGGCGATAACTCCAAAGATCACAGCCGACTCGGTACCCTGAGCAATCTTTACGGGCGCCCGATCCAGATATCCGAAGCGATTACCGCCACGCTTGGCGACCCAATGCTTGCGCCATTCGTCAACGCTGACCAAGTCGGGGTAATCGGCTATTCGGCAGGCGGTGAGACCGCGCTGATCCTTTCGGGGGCGCAGCCGGATCTGGATCGCTTGCGTCGCTACTGCCAAGAGCGTCCTGACGATCGCGACGCCTGCAACACTAAGGGCGAGTTGATAGTCGATCGCGATGATTTACAGCCTGTCGCCGATCCGCGCGTACATGCCTTGCTGTTAATGGCGCCGCTGAGTCTTAAATTCGGCCGTCATACCTTGGCCGACGTGCATGTGCCGGTACTTCTTTATAGCGGTGATGGCGACAAACTGGTGGCTTTCGACAAAAACGCCGCAGCGCTGGCGCGCAAACTGCCGACCGCGCCGGACTTCAAGTTGCTGGCCGGGGCAGGACACTTTGTGTTTATGGCGCCGTGCACGGAAGAGCAGCTCATGGCGATGCCGGCGTTGTGTACCGACGCTGATGGCGTGGATCGAGAGGATATTCACCGCAACCTGATCTCCGAGGCTGGCCGGTTTTTCTCGCATGCGCTGGGTAAACCGACGCGGGCGGGGATGCAGACCGCGGATCAATAACCCGATAGATCAAAAGATCGCAGCCTTCGGCAGCTCCTTCATGAGAGGGTATTCCTTGTAGGAGCTGCCGAAGGCTGCGATCTTTTGATCTTGATTCAACCCATTGCTCGGCGTTTAAGCAGTAGGGTCAGCCCCAACCCGATCACCGACAGTAGCGCCGCACTGAAGAAAATCCACGAATAGCCCAGATTCAACGCCACCGCGCCCATCAACGGCCCGGCAATCGCCAGCGCCAGATCGAAGAACACTGCATAAGCCCCCAGCCCCGAACCTCGGCTGGAACTCGGCACGCGCTTGATCGCCTCAACCCCCAGCGCTGGATACACCAGCGACAGACCAAATCCCGCCAGCCCCGCACCGATCAAAGCGAATGCCGTGGAAGGCGCCAGCCACAACATCACCAGTCCCACAGTCTCGATGGTCATGCAGGCAATCGCCGAGGTAAAACCGCCGAAACGACTGATCGCCGAGATAAACAGCAATCGCGACAGAATGAAGCACACGCCAAACACCGTCAGGCAGTACGCCGCGCCGCTCCAGCCACGGTTGAGGTAATAAAGCGTGATAAACGTGGTCAGCGTGCCGTAACCGATCGACGCCAAGGTCAGGCTCGCGCCGAACGGGGCAATGAGCCCGAACACTGCCCAGAACGGCAGACGTTCGCCACGAATCACCGGTACCGAAGGTTTGTTGCGGATCAACAGCAGCGCGCCGGCGGCCAATACCGATAGCGCGATCCCGAGGCTGGCGAAGCCGTATTCAGCGACCATCACCACGCCCAGCGGCGCGCCAATCGCAATCGCGCCATACGAGGCGATGCCGTTCCAGCCAATCGATTTTGCCGTGTGTTCGACGCCGACCTGGCCCATGCACCAACTGATCGTGCCGACACCAATGAGGCCCTGCGCGACCCCCAACAACAAACGCCCGAGAATCAGAATCAGCAGGCTGGTCAGTGGAAAACTTTGCAACAGCGTCGAAATCAGGGTGAGCACGCCACTCAGCACAATCCCCAGCAAGCCATACACGATCGCCCGTTTGGTGCCGATGGTGTCTGACATGCGCCCGGCCATCGGGCGGCTGAGCAGGGTGGCCAAGTACTGTGAACCGATGACCAGCCCGGCAATGATTGCGCTGAAACCCAGTTGCTCGTGGACGTAACCGGGCAACACCGCGATCGGCAGACCGATGCAGAGGAAGGCAATAAAGGTATAGAAAACGATGGAAACGATCTGCAGGGTGATCGCCATGGAGCTTTGCGGTGGCAGTTGCTGCGCAGACATGAGGACTCGTTCGCGGGCGGCGGTGGGAGAGTTCGCATGATGGCGTGGGTGAGGGATAAAAGGAAGCAGGCTAACTATTAAAGCATCACAGCTGCTGCGCCTTTGTAGGAGTTGAGCTTGCTCGCGAAGGCTGCGTAACATTCAACACCGTTGCTGAAGCTGATGGCCCCTTCGCGAGCAAGCTCGGCTCCTACAAATGCAAAAAGCCCCGTCACATGGACAGGGCCTTTAACTTGCAGCTAGCAGCTCAAACCTCGAAGCTGCTTTTAGAACACCACACCCTGGCTACGCAGGTAGTCATCGTAGGTGCCGCTGAAGTCAGTCACGCCATCCGGGCTCAGCTCGATAATGCGCGTGGCCAGGGACGATACGAACTCACGGTCGTGGCTGACGAAAACCAGCGTGCCCGGGTAGTTTTCCAGCGCCAGGTTCAGCGCCTCGATCGATTCCATGTCCAAGTGGTTGGTCGGTTCGTCCATGATCAGCACGTTCGGCTTCTGCAAAATCAGCTTGCCGAACAGCATGCGACCTTGCTCACCACCGGAAATCACTTTGACCGACTTGAGGATCTCGTCGTTGGAGAACAGCATGCGGCCCAAAGTACCGCGAATCATCTGCTCACCTTGAGTCCACTGACCCATCCAGTCGAACAGGGTGACATCGTCTTCGAAGTCGTGCGCGTGATCCTGAGCGTAGTAGCCCAGTTCAGCGGCGTCGGTCCACTTGACGCTACCGGCATCCGGGGTCAGTTCGTTGACCAGAGTGCGCAGCAGGGTGGTTTTACCGATACCGTTCGGGCCGATGATCGCCACGCGCTCGCCGGCTTCAACCTGGAAGCTGAAGTCTTTGAACAATGGTTTGCCGTCGAAGCCTTTAGCCATCTTCTCGACGATGACTGCCTGGCGGTGCAGCTTCTTGTTCTGATCGAAACGGATGAACGGGCTCACGCGGCTTGAAGGCTTGACCTCGGCCAGTTGGATCTTGTCGATCGCCTTGGCGCGGGAAGTCGCCTGCTTGGCTTTCGAGGCGTTGGCCGAGAAGCGGCTAACGAACGATTGCAGCTCGGAAATCTGTGCTTTCTTCTTGGCGTTGTCCGACAACAGTTGCTCGCGGGACTGGGTCGCCACAGTCATGTACTCGTCGTAGTTGCCCGGGAACAGGCGCAGCTCGCCGTAATCCAGGTCAGCCATGTGCGTGCACACGCTGTTCAGGAAGTGACGGTCGTGAGAGATGATGATCATCAGGCTGTTACGCTGGGTCAGGATGTTTTCCAGCCAGCGAATGGTGTTGATGTCCAGGTGGTTGGTCGGTTCGTCGAGCAACAGCACTTCCGGATCGGAAAACAGTGCCTGAGCCAGCAACACACGCAACTTCCAGCCTGGCGACACTTCGCTCATCGGGCCGAAGTGCTGCTCGATGCCGATACCCAGACCCAGCAGCAATTCACCGGCGCGGGACTCGGCGGTGTAACCGTCCATCTCGGCGAATTCGGTTTCCAGCTCGGCCACGGCCATGCCGTCTTCTTCGCTCATTTCCGGCAGCGAGTAGATGCGGTCGCGCTCAGCCTTGACCTTCCACAGCTCTTCGTGACCCATGATCACGGTGTCGATCACGGTGAATTCTTCGTAGGCGAACTGATCCTGACGCAACTTACCCAGGCGTACGTTCGGCTCAAGCATGACCTGACCACCGGACGGATCGAGATCACCGCCGAGGATTTTCATAAAGGTCGACTTGCCGCAACCGTTGGCGCCGATCAGGCCGTAGCGGTTGCCCGCGCCGAATTTGACCGAAACGTTTTCGAACAGCGGCTTGGCGCCGAACTGCATCGTGATGTTAGCTGTAGAGATCAAGAGTTATTCCTGCGAAGCATTCTGAGTAGCGAGGGTGCGGCCGGAGCGCTTGGCCCGAGTCAAAGTGCGCTGAGGCGGGAAAGTCCCGGCATCAACCAAGGGGGGCGCGTAAAGTTTGGCGGCAATTGTACTGGTCTGGCGCTCTTAACGATAGGGCGAACACGCCATGACCGCTGATTGGCGCGCACCCGGGACAGTTTTTAACACTTACAGGTTCACTATCGGATACAAAGTGTGGCTAAAATGCCATCCATTCACCCAGCGGCCTTCAACGGCGCGGGCTCAGGGACGTGCCATTTGTAATCCGACCACTGCATCAGACGCCGGGCCAGAAGCCTTCAGGCGCGCAGTTTGTTCACTACTGACATGTGACGATTTCCGTGAAACTCATCATTGCTGCTATTTATGTCATTTCCATTGCATACGTTCATCTTCGTGGACGGGTGCGGCACAAATTGGGTCGCCAACTGAGCGATCATTCGTCGTTTCTCGCGCCGATCAACTGCTTCCTCTATCTGTTTTCGAAAAAACCGAACAAGCCTTATCTGGATCCGTCGGAGTTTCCCGATCTGAGTCCGTTGCAGGAACATTGGCAGGAAATCCGTGAAGAAGGCCAGAATCTGCTGCGTGCCGGCGAGATCAAACGCTCGGATCAGTACAACGATGTCGGCTTCAATTCGTTCTTCAAGACCGGCTGGAAGCGCTTCTACCTGAAGTGGTACGGCGACAGCCATCCGTCGGCGATGAAACTGTGCCCGCGTACCACCGAACTGGTGCAAAGCATCGGCTCGATCAAAGCGGCGATGTTTGCCGAACTGCCACCGGGCTCGAAACTGGTGCGCCACCGTGACCCGTACGCCGGTTCGTACCGTTATCACTTGGGTCTCGATACGCCAAATGATGCTGGTTGCTACATCAACGTCGATGGCGAAAACTACCACTGGCGTGACGGTGAAGCGGTGATGTTCGACGAAACGTTCATTCACTACGCGGAAAACACCACTGATAAGAACCGCATCATCCTGTTCTGCGACATCGAGCGTCCGATGAAATATCGCTGGGCGGCGGCGTTCAACGGCTGGTTCAGCCGTAACGTGATGTCCGCGGCGGGTGCGCCGAACGATGCCGGTGACCGTACTGGCGGCATCAACCGTCTGTTTGCCAGGATCTACAAGATTCGTTTGCGTGGTAAAGAGCTGAAAAAACGTAATCGCAAGCTGTACTACATGGAAAAGTGGGCGATCTTCGGTAGCTTGTTGGCGATCTTTATCCTGATCTGATCCTCCTGTAGGAGCTGTCGAGTGCAACGAGGCTGCGATCTTTTGATCTTGTTTTTTACACACTTCAAAGTCAAAAGATCGCAGCGTGCCGCAGCTCCTACATGGCGTTTGTCTGGCCGGGTCAAATGACTCTCGCAAAAGCAACCTGTCAGTTGGCTGACGCTTTCTTCGTTTTCTTGGCTGGCGCGGCTTTGGCCTTCGGCTTCGCCGCCGCTTTCCCGCCCAGACTGCGTTTCAGCAGCTCCGTCAAATCGATCACATCGGCCGTTTTACGCTCTTCCTCGCCACCCACCGTTTCGACATCCTCGATCTTGCCTTCATGGGCTTTCTTCTCCACCAGCGCCATGATCTTGTCTTCAAACTCGTCTTTGTAATCTTCAGGCTTCCAGTCCGCGCTCATGTCCTGCACCAGCCGTTTGGCCATGTCCAGTTCGCCCTTGGCCAGTTGCGGCTTGGTCACTTCACTCCCAAGCTCTAGCGTATCGAGGCTGCGCACCTCCTGCGGCCAGCGCAGCTTCACCAACACCAGTGCCGACTCCAGTGGCATCAGCGCCGCCAGGTATTGACGAGTATGTAAAACGACGCGGGCAAGGGCGACCTTGTTGGTTTTGCTCAGCGTCTCCCGAAGCAGCGCATACACCTTGCCGCCTCGTTTGTCGGGCGCCAAGTAGTAAGGTGTGTCGATGTTTTGCAGGGGAATCTGCTCAGCATCAACAAAAGAAAAGATATCAATGGTTTGCGTAGAGACCGGGTGTGCCGAACGGATTTCCTCTTCGCTGAGCACTACGTAACGACCTTTTTCATAGGCCACACCTTTGACGATATTTTCTTTGGTGACCTCTTTACCGGTGACCTTGTTGACCCGTTTGTAGCCCACCGGATCCATGCTACGGCTGTCGAGCCAGTCAAAGTCCACGCCTTGGGACGATGTCGCTGAAACCAGCGCGACGGGGATGTGAACCAGTCCAAAACTGATCGCGCCTTTCCAGATTGCCCGAGCCATGGTGATGATCTCCCAAGTGATGATCAGGTGACCTGCGGCCCAGCGTGAAAGTTTCCAGTGATTGCGCGGGCTCTGGGGCCAGCGGTCGTGTCTGGTTACATGTTGTTTAAAGCCTGTGACTTAACAAATGCGAACCCTGGGCGTAGCGTGGACTCGAAGGCTCTAATCCACTTGCATCGAGAGGCTGCCCCATGAACCGAATTCTGCTTGGCATCGCCGTCCTCGGCTTGAGCGTGGGTTGGGCTCATGCGGGCGTCTCGGTGCCAGCCTCGACGCTGTTGCTGGCGCAGAGTCCGTCCGGCAACAGTAACAACCCCTACAACAGCCCGATCCGCCGGGCCAACCCCAACAGCATGCAAGGCACTCAGCCGAGCAACCCGCCGATTCGTGGCCCGAGCACTGCGCCGACGCCGCGTACGCCCACCGTGGAAAACCGTGGCATCGGCAACGGCCAGCCGATTCGTTCGGTGCCAAGTACACCGCCGACGTTTATTCCCAATCCACCCTCACGGGGTACCGACAGCAACCGTTGAACGGCAGGACTGAGGTTCTGTCAGCCTTTCAAGCGAACATAAGGAATCGTGCATGTTGCGTAAAACCCTACTGGCCAGCCTGTGTGCCGGCGTTCTGATCAGTGCTCCGGTATTCGCCGCAGCGCCCAAAGAGCTGAAAAGCGAGCAGGGCATCCTCGAAGTCACCACGATTACTCAAGGACTAGACCATCCTTGGGCACTGACTTTTTTGCCGGATCGCCAAGGCATGTTGGTGACCGAGCGGCCGGGCAATCTGCGTGTAGTGGGCACGGACGGCAAGTTGTCCGAGCCAATCAGTGGCGTACCGCAAGTCTGGGCCAAGGGGCAGGGTGGTTTGCTCGATGTAGCGCTGTCGCCGGACTTTAAACAGGATCGCATGGTGTACCTGTCTTACGCCGAAGGTGGTGGCAAGGGCGACAAGGCCGGCACAGCGGTCGGGCGGGGGCGCCTGTCGGATGATTTGAAAACGCTGAAGGATTTCAAAGTGATCTTCCGCCAGGAGCCGAAGCTCTCGGTTGGCAATCACTTCGGCTCACGGCTGGTGTTTGATCGCGACGGCTATCTGTTTATCACCTTGGGTGAAAACAATGATCGATCAACCGCTCAGGATCTCGACAAGCTGCAAGGCAAGGTCGTGCGCATTTATCCCGATGGCCGAGTGCCGGACGATAACCCCTTTGTCGGGCAATCCGGTGTGCGTCCAGAAATCTGGTCTTATGGTCAGCGTAACCCGCAGGGTGCGGCGCTCAACCCGTGGAACGGCACGCTCTGGGAAAACGAGCACGGCCCACGCGGTGGCGATGAGGTGAACATCATCGAACGTGGGAAGAATTACGGCTGGCCGCTGGCGACTCACGGCATCAACTATTCGATGCAGCCGATCCCTGAAGCGCAGGGTAAAACGGCTGAAGGCACGGTTGCACCGCACCATGTCTGGGAGAAATCACCGGGTGTGTCTGGCATGGCGTTTTACGATGCTGACCGGTTTAAACCGTGGCAGCACAACGCGTTTATTGGTGCATTGGTGACGCAGGAGTTGATCCGGTTGCAGTTTGATGGCGATAAGGTAGTGCATGAGGAACGTTTGCTCGGCGAGCTTAAAGAGCGGATTCGGGATGTGCGCCAAGGGCCGGATGGTTATTTGTATGTGCTTACGGATGAGTCGAATGGCTCGCTGTACAAGCTTGGCTTGAAGTAAGGCGCTGAGAGCGCTCTATACCTGTGGTGAGGGGATTCATCTCCTATGGATTGTGCAGCTTCTCCAGGAAGAGAGGGCTGCTTCGCTGTCCATCGGGGATGAATCCCCTCGCCACAGGGGGTTTTGGTGGCTATAGGTTTTGGGGGAATAGCACCACTGCGGCGCGTAGTTTTCCTCGGCCAAATCGGCACATTTTTTCAAACTCGCCATGGCTGACTGGCACGTGCTGGCAGTCCATCGGTTGTCGGTGCTGGCTGTGATCGACATCGGGATCATGCAGGTAAACGAAGTCCTCATCGCAATCGGTCACTACAACCCAGTGCGGTGATTTTGAGCGGGTCAGACGATAGCTGCTGATCAGCAGCAAAGGCTGGCCACCGGCGTCGAGCAATCGCGGCAAATCCACTGTTGCGCCGATCACACGTTCCACATCGGTTTCTGCCAGTTGCGCAGTAAACTCTTCATGCACCAAACGCATGACGTCTTTTTTATGCGTATCGCGTACGCCATCAAGGAACAGCGGCCCCTCCAGGCTCAGCTCCAAACGGACGCGAAAACCTCTACGCCACGCCGCCAGTGCCAAACCTTGAGGGCTGCAGCCACCATGGCCGGAGGTCATGAACACGGTCGTCGCCTCACGCCAGATCTGTAATTCCTCACGACGCTCCAGCAAGCGTCCGGCCTGCAAGCCGCCCATGGCCATCAACAGACAGGCCGGGCCGCAGGTGAAGTCGGTGGTCTGCGCGTAGTAAGGCACCGTGATGCTACGTGAGTCGCGGTGCTGGAGAATGCGTTTCTCCAGACGCAACGCATCGGCGTGGTCTTCGTAGTAATCGTGGATCAGCGCAAAACGTCGGTAACCGTTGCGCTCATAAAGGGCAATGGCGGTGGGGTTGTCGGTACGCACTTCCAAACGCAGATAAGCGCAATCATGTTCCAGCGCGCAGGCCTCGATTTTCTGCAGCAATTGCTTGCTCAGCCCTGTGCCGCGAGCCTCGGCAGCCAGGGCTATCGAATACAGCCGCGCCAACGAGGTGCCGCGATGAAACAGCACCAGCGCGTAACCGAGCAGATGTTCATCGCGTTCTGCGACCAGCAACTGCGCATGGGCGCGCGTAATCATCCAGTGAAAACTGCGACTGGTGAGCCGATCCGTGGTGAAACATTGCATTTCCAATGCCAGCAACGCCGGCAAGTCTTCAACTACGGCCAGGCGAAAAACAGTACTCATATGACCACCGTAAAAGTTGCGTAACGAAACGAGACTTTCGTAAAACTTCGTGCTTAATAGAAAAGGTCTTGTTCTCCAACGGATCAATCTCTATGTCAGCGGTACAGGGTCATTGGCGCGAAGTATCCGAGCAAAGTTTGCCGACGGCAACTTATTTAAAACCAGCGGTCAGAACCTCCAGTCAAGTGTTGATCATTGTCGAGCGCAAGGAAGATTGGGCCTCTTATTTTCCCAGCGAAGACATCGTCACCGCTCAGGAATACCTCGAGCAAACACGCGAAAGCGAGCCCGGCAAACGGGTTCAGGTGATCAACCTGTGCCGCAGCTACAAGTACTTGGGCCATGGCTATTACTGCTCGCTGCTGGCGGAAGCCCGTGGGCACAAGGTGATTCCGTCGGTGCGCACCATCAGCGAGCTGACAAAAAAATCCCTCTACGGTCTGGCACTGGATGACCTGGATAAAACCCTGGAAAAAGCCCTTAGTCATCACCTCTACAGCGATACCGAAGGGTTTACCTTGACACTGTATTTCGGCAGGACTCATATCGAGCCGTTGCAGGATCTGGCGCGGCAGTTGTTTGAAGTGTTTCCTTGCCCGATTCTGTTAGTTGAGTTTCGCCGAACTAACGGTTGGCACATCGAGGGCGTGAAGTCCGGTGCGTTGCACAAGTTACGCGATGATCAGGAAGATCAGTTTGCCAATGCGCTGGACGGTTTCAGCCGTAAAGTCTGGCGTGTGCCGCGCTCGCCGCAAGTTGCGCGTTATGACCTGGCTATTCTTCACGACCCACAGGAAGCCTTGCCGCCGTCGAATCCCAAAGCACTGGAAAATTTCGTCCGGGTCGGCAAAACCATGGGCATCGATGTCGAGTTGATCGAGCGCAAGGATTACGCGCGATTGGCCGAGTACGACGGGCTGCTGATTCGCGAAACCACCAGCGTCGACAACCACACCTACCGATTCGCCAAGAAGGCCGAGAGCGAAGGGCTGGTGGTGATGGACGATCCGACGTCGATTCTGCGCTGTACCAACAAGGTCTACCTGACTGACCTGCTCAACAGCCATCAACTGGGCATGCCCGCCACCGAAATCCTCTACAAAGAGCGACCCGAAGACTTCGAACGGGTCGGCGAACGCCTCGGTTTTCCCTTGGTGTTGAAGATCCCCGACGGCTGTTTTTCACGCGGCGTGATCAAAGTCGAAAGCCAACAAGCGCTGCTCGAAGCCACCGCCGAATTGTTCGAGCACTCGGTGTTGTTGTTGGCCCAGGAATTCTTCTATACCGAATACGACTGGCGCATCGGCGTGCTCAATCGCAAACCGATCTTCGCCTGCCAATACTTCATGTCCAAGGGCCACTGGCAGATTTACAACCACAAAGCCAAAGGGCAGGACGTCAACGGCGAATGCCGAACCATGGCGATCCATGAAGCGCCGCGCGCGGTCGTCGACCTTGCGGTGAAAACTGCCAACCTGATCGGCGATGGCCTCTACGGCGTCGACCTGAAACAGGCCGGCGACAAAGTGGTGGTGATCGAAGTCAACGACAACCCGAACCTCGATGCAGGCATCGAAGACGCGTATTTGCAGGACGATTTATATTCGCTGGTGCTGGAAGAGTTTGTGCGGCGGCTGGAACTCAAACGTCGCGGGCAAGCGTGGTGAGCCGCCGATGATCAGCAGTTTTTCACTAAGCCACGGCGCGTTACAGCGGGTTGAACGATTGGACGCCGAGGTGATGCTGTTCAGCAATCCCGACGCCGCCGAGCGCGACTTGCTGCACAGTCATTTCAAGGTCGATGAACACGCGTTGGCCTCGGCGCTCGACCCGGACGAAGTCTCGCGGATCGAATTTCACCCCGATCATCTGTTCCTGATCTGGAAACGCCCGGAAAACTATTCCGGTGGCGGTAGCCTGGCCTTTGAGGTGTCGTCCTGCGGCTTGCTGTTCTCGCCGGGGCAATTGCTGGTGATCGCCACCGACGACACGCCGCTGCATGGCCTCGGCACTCGCCAGCCATTAAACACGCCGCTGGATGTGCTACTTGATCTGCTGTTCAACAACATCCATCACTACCTCGGTCACCTGAAGGTGATCAAACTGGTCGCCCGCGAGTTGCAGCAAAAATTCAACGCCTCGATGCAGAACCAGCATCTGGTGCAGATGTTCAACCTCAGCGAGAGCCTGATCTATTACATCAACGCCCTGCACAGCAACGGCGCGGTGCTGACACGGCTGCGTAATCATGCCGAGAAACAGCATTTTTCCAGCGAGGCGCTCGGACTGATCGATGACCTGATCATCGAAAACAACCAGTGCTACAAACAGGCTGAAATCTACTCCACGGTGTTCTCCGGGCTGATTGACGCGCGCGGTAACCTGATGAACAACAGCATGAACAACCTGCTGCGCAAACTGACGTTGATCAACGTGGTGTTTTTGCCGCTGAACCTGATCGCGAGTATTGGCGGGATGTCGGAGTTCAGCATGATGACGGCGGGGACGCCGTGGTGGGTGTCTTATCCGGTGTTTTTGCTGGTGATGTTGATGGGGGCGGGGGGGATGTTGTTTGGGCTGAGGCGCTTGGCCAGGTGATTTGTGTTGTCTGGCCCGGCCCCATCGCGAGCAGGCTCACTCCTACAATGGATCTCTGGTGTGGCGAAGAACCCCTGTGGGAGCGAGCTTGCTCGCGAAAGCTATTTCCCAAACGCCAAAAAATCCGGATCAGCCCGCATTCGCCGAACTGCTCATCTTCCTACGCTCCCGAACCCCACGAACCACCAGATACAACAACGGCCCCACCGACACAAACACCGCCGTCAGCAACAAATAAGGCACCACCGACCAAACCGACTGCCCGCGAGCCTTGGCATCCTTGACCATCCAAACCCCGGCCAACGTCGCCAGCAGGTACAAATCAATCACCACCTGTGCCGTATCCGGCCGCGACATCAAGCTGATCCCAAAATCAATCAGCGACTGTTCAGCCTGGAGCATCACCGAAACGGTGTAACCGGAAAAAGCCAGCAAAGCCGTGAGGGGCAGGGCGACAGACATCATGCATTCCTTCCTTGAACTGATGAGCAGAATCGCCAGATTACCCGCGCCACGCAAAATTGGCCATTGACGTGCCAGCAGCGTTCAGGCTAATTTTCAGGCCATGACTACCTACGTATTGCGCTGCCAGCCAAGCATTATTATTACCGCCATTCCTCACTTGGCGGGCTAGCTCACGACTGCAGCACCCAACCCGCCCTAGAGGCGGGTTTTTACTTTCTGTCTCCAGGGTTCGAAACACCGCTCATGTAGGAGCTGCCGAAGGCTGCGATCTTCAGGATCAAAAAATCGCAGCCTTTGGCAGCTCCTACGCAGGGTGTGTGAAATCGCTATCAAGGAGATCAGCATGAGTTACACCAACGACCAGCAAGCCCTGCTTGAGCACTACGTGAAAAGGATTCTCGCCGCCCCCGTGTACGACCTCGCCGTGCGTACGCCATTGCAGGCAGCCCCGGCGCTGTCTGAAGCGCTGGGCAACCGCATCCTGCTCAAGCGCGAAGACCTGCAACCGACGTTTTCTTTCAAGATCCGTGGCGCCTACAACAAACTGGTGCAACTGAGCGATGCGCAGAAGGCACAGGGCGTCATCACCGCATCGGCCGGCAACCACGCGCAAGGCGTGGCACTGGCGGCGCGCGAACTGGGCATCGCCGCGACCATCGTCATGCCGTGCACCACCCCTGAACTGAAAGTGCTGGGCGTACGCAGTCGAGGCGCGGAAGCCCGGCTGCACGGTGAAAGCTTTCCCTTTGCGTTGGCCTATGCCCTGCAATTGGCCGAAGAAACCGACCGCACCTTCGTGTCCCCCTTCGATGACCCGGACGTGATCGCCGGACAAGGCACCGTGGCCATGGAAATCCTTCAGCAACACCAAGGCGTGCTGGATGCCATTTTCATCCCGGTAGGCGGTGGCGGCTTGATCGCCGGCATCGCCGCGTACATCAAATACCTGCACCCGGAAGTGCGGATCATCGGTGTCGAATCCGAACATTCCGCGTGTCTGAAAGCCGCTCTGCACGCAGGCGAACGTGTCGTGTTGCCCAACGTCGGTACCTTCGCCGACGGTGTGGCCGTGGCGCAGATCGGTGAATACGGTTTTGAAGTGTGTCGTTTCTGCGTGGACGAGGTGATCACCGTCAGCAACGACGACCTCTGTTCCGCGATCAAAAACATCTACGACGACACGCGCTCAATCACCGAACCCTCCGGCGCCCTGGCCGTCGCGGGGATCAAACAATACGTGGCGCGAAGCGGCGTGCGCGGTCAAACCTTCGTGGCGATCGACTCAGGCGCCAACATCAACTTCGACAGCCTGCGTCACGTCGCCGAGCGCGCCGCTGCGTGCGGCGTCCCGGCGTAACGGTGTTCAGGGCAGCAGCGGGCGCAGGAACGTGCGCTCGTAGCTGACGATGAACTTTTTCTCGACCAAAGAGGCGACCAACGCCGTACTCTCGGAATCGGTCATTGCGATATGCCGATAGCTTTCGTAATCCGCCAACGATGGAAAACTGAATAGGCAGTAAGCAATGTTGCTCGCACCCTCCGATGGCAGAAAGTAGCCGTGATGGGTGCCGCCCAAGCGTTCAACGATACCGAGCCAGGCCTTGGCGTAAGCCTCGAACTCGGTCAGTTGGTACGGGTCGATCACGTATCTGACGTGGCAAGTAATCACTGCACGTGCTCCTTGCCCGGTTATTCCTGAATGGCTGTGTTGACCTTGTCCGAGGCCGACCAGATGCGGTAGCGCACTTCGACGTCCGTTGGGGCGTAGACCACGATCGGCAATTTGCTGTTGTAACGCACGGTGAAACCATCACCGACGACCGGCACGAACGCGCGCTTCTTCTTGCTGCCGGGCGGGCAGGCCATCAGCGTGCTCATCGGGCCAATGACTTTCTCGAGGCGATAATACGGATAGCCCCAGCCTTGCAGATTTTTCTCGTCGAGCACGCCGCCGAGCTTCGGACGATTGCAGTCCACCTCAAGGGTCTTGCCGGCAAGAATCTCGACCTGGAAGTTTTCTTCATTCTCTTGCTTCGGCAAATGAATGACCTGACGGGTAAAGCCCGCCTCAGCCTTCGGGTAAGGTGCTACGTCTTCAAGTTTCGCCGCGTGGGCGAGGGTGGACAGGCTGGCGATAATCAGCCCGGTGGTCGCGTAAGCGCGTAAAGAACCCATGGATGCCTCCTTGCGGGTGTAGGGTGGTTTGACAAGCATTCTTACCGTCATGGGTGATGAATGCAAACCCGCAACAGATTGCAAAATGCAACGCGCAAAAGGGCTCAACCGGCATTTTGCACGTAGCAAAATACTGGCCTTTGCGCCAAGTGATTGATTTTTATGTGGGTCAGAATGACCCGATGAAAGGCACGCTTTATGCGTCTTTTCAGTGCGGCGCACCGGGTTTGGGCGCCTACACTCCAATGGGCATTTCGCCGTACCACCGTTTGCCGCACCATGGAAACAGCGGGGACACACCCGTGCAGGCGCAGCAAAGGTCAGCGTGAATACTTGATTGGCAATCTCACAGTAAGGAGAGGGTTCGCCATGTTTCTGTCTGCCTTGGAACTTCGTAACATCGTTGAAAGCAGTTTCCTGCCAAAGCGCTGCCAGTGCACGCTGTCGCCGGACTTGCTGATGACCGTCAAAGTGTTTGGCGATCACCAGACTGATCAGGTCGATCTAATGGTTCGTGACATCGACGCCAGCCACCTCAACGGCTGTCGCGAGATCAATGAACTGATCGCAGGGCTGCGTTCGGATCTGAACAAGCAAAGTACACCGCACCACTACAGTCCGCGATCCAGAGCCGTTTAACCCACTGTTTCAGCCAGTTTGACCGTCACGCGCCGGGCCTGCACAAAACCAAGGCCCAGCGCGAGCTCGACCAGCACCGCCAGCAAAATGCCGGGGCCGGCGTGGCCATTGAGCCATTCGCCAAAACCCAGCACAGCCAAACCAAAACAACCGACGATAAAGCCGTTGCTCAGCGCACTGCGAGCCACTGACGGCGGTGCATGGCGCACCAGAAAAAACATCACCCCCAACGCCGCAAACAATACCGCGCTGCGCCGCGCGACAAACCCGACTGCGGTCGAATACTCAATGCTCCAGATCGCCAGCAACACCTCGGGGAAAAAGCCCCAGGCCAACGCCAGCAAAAAACACAACGAAGAGGTAATGCCCGACAACGCGCGAAACGACAACTGCATGGCTAATCCTTGCGGCAGTGAGGAGGGCCCCGAGCATAACCCCCGAAACACCCCACGCCTACCGCAACGCCAAAAATCAGAACGTTCTGTCAGTTTTGGAAACTGCACGCGTCAGACATTTTTCGATAACTGATCTCCTCAGGCTTGCCGGCGTTATCGATGTACTTCATATCAGCTGTAATCACCTTGCATTGCTGAGTGGCCGGCTCAGTCAACGAAATCACCTTCGCCACATGCAGCGGCATGCCGTACTCATAAGGCACCGCTTTCGATGTGGCCGACGTGTCATTGGCCTGGGCCAACCCGGCAAAAGCCGCGCAGGCGAGGGCAGTGGTGAGCAGAAACGGACGAATGTTCATGAAAAGACTCCCGTGCGACGCGAAGAGAGTTCGGTGCAATACAAACCGAACCTGCCGCACTGGGCGTCAGCCAACGGCTGAGGGCGTGCGGTTCAGTACAGTTTTCGACCACGGCGTTAAGCGATGGTTAACCCGGCTGAACGCCGGCTGTCAGGGAGTGAGGCGGTTTTCTTCGCGCGGTTTGGCGAATTCCTACAGAAGCTGCTGCTTTGTCTGCTTTCGGGGTCTGGAGCGGGGCGGGTATTGTCGGGTGTCGCTGCAAAATCAGCGGCTCGGGTTTGGTCACCTGAATACTCGTACATGTGCCATCATTCGCGCCGCGGACACTTATGTCTTCGGAGTGCATTGCTGTGGCGGCTGTGTGCAGGATTGCCTTCGGGCGAGCTGATTGGGTATTCAGTTGACCAAGCTTGCATACAGTCCGCCTCCCTCGTTTGGTCACGGTGTCGGCGGGTTACTTACCCAATTGGAGTTATCTCTATGCCGATACTGAATCCGCTGCCAAACCGTTATCACCCTCTAAACAGCAACATCACCGAAAGCCCGACACTGCTCATCGATACCGAAGCCAACCCCAAAGACATCCTTGAAGCAGCTGTCCAGCGCATCCGCGCGTGCAGCGACCTGCTCGAAACATTGCACTGTCTGTGCTTCAAGCAAGCCGACGTGGAAGACATTCCGCACATTACCCATGCGCTGTATCTGCTGGCGCAGGATGGCAATGATTTGCTGCAGGTCGCGCAGCAACAGATGGTGAGCTGGAAGGCACCGGTTTGATGGGGTAGGGAATTTGGCAGGAGTGAATGGCTGATAAATGTAGGCTGATTCACTGCTGCCGGCTAAAGAGCCTCTTTCACCAAGCGGCTTAATTTTTCAGGGAAGAAAGAGGAGGGTGCGTTAAATCCCATGACTTGGTTAATTCTTCTGCTGCTGAAATCTGCGACGGTGTCATTTTTGCCGAGATGAGCGGGAGCTTATACTCAACATTTTCTTGCATACCGCCCCCGCCATCTAAAACAACGAGTGAAGACACAAGGGAGTAGCCTTTAACTGGGTTGTACGCAAAGCCATAGGTATCAGGCTCGTGAGCAAGATAAGACCCGTAGCCGTATACCGACTCTGCGTAGCCAGCCATAGCTGCCTGCTCATTCCAATGTCGAAAACCGGCAATATCACCCTTCTCAAAAAGCATCGCTGCGTATTCCATCATCGAGCGAGGGTTTCCGTTCTCGGCTGAAAGCTTGAACCACTTTTCCACTTCTTTAGCTCGATTCCAAGGTAAGAAAAAACCATCGCCTTGTTTGTATCCCACAGCCATCCAATACTGAGCGTGTACATCACCCGCGTTCGCCGCTCGCTCGAGCCACGAGTGTTCCAGTGTGATCTCATACATCAGGTACATGGACTCCGCATCACCATTATCGGCTTTTTGCTGAGCCAGTTTCTTTGCTTGGTTAAGCCACTCAACAGGTTGTTTTACTGACTTTTCGCATTCGTGTGAGGCTTCGCAAAAGTCATTACCGTTTCGCCCAAGCTGGATCATCGCGTACAGATTATCTTGGAGGGCAGCCGCCTCGTACCAATATTTTGCTTCGGGAGTCATGAATCTGCTCTTCGCTCTGAGTGACTCCGCTAAATAGTATTGTGCCTCGTGATCTCCGGCTTTAGCGGCGATTACAAGTAAGGGGATTGCAGAAATAGCTTTGTGTTGGTTATAAAGAATTATGCCGCGAGACTTCATCGCAAGTTCTGAGGAGGCCAGCGCCAGTACATTAGGCGCAAAAAGCGCTACCAAAAAACTCACGATCAGATGGTTCATGTTCTTCTGAAGTCGCGGTTGCAAAACTAAAGGCCTAGTTTTTCTGGGAAGAAAGAAAGGGGCGGGTGGGATGCCTTCCAATCAATGGCGTATTTTTTGGCTTCTTTAATTTGCGCAGGCGTCATTTTTTCAGCAATTTTTGGAAGCTTTCCCTCAACATAAACTTGAACGTTGCCGCCACCGTCAAGTTCCTCTAGTAGGGATACGAGTGCGTAGCCTTTGACTAGGTCAATAGGGTAGCCAACTTTATCTGGTGTATGAGATAGATACGCGCCATAGCTAGCGACGGCATTTTGATAGCCGGTTTTTGCCGCCACTTCCCACCAATGCCTAGCACCTTCAAGATCGTTTCTTTGAAAAAGGATTGATATATATTCAACCATCGCCGGAGGGTACCCACCCTCGGAGGCGGATTTTAATAACTCCTCCTCGATCTTAGCCTTCTTCCAAGGCAGAAGGAATGTGCCTTTACCCTCCGCGTAACGGTTAGCAAGCAGCCATTGCGATGGCGCATATCCAGACGATGCAGACTTCTCCAGCCATTCGATATCTGAAGTCGCATTGTATAAGACTGCCATTGCTTCTCCGTCCCCCGTCATGGCGCGAGGCGTAGCCGTTTTTATCAATAAATCTAACCACTCACTCGGCTTCTTGCTTCCTTGAGGGCACTGGCTAGTTACTGTGCATAGATCTTCTGAGGTGGTAGCAAGTTTGAACATTGAGTAGTAGTCGCCTTGGGAGGCTGAGGCTTCGTACCATTTTTGCGCTTCCGCAGTCATGCGCTGATTTTTTTGACGAAGTTCGTCTGCCAAGTAAAACTGTGCTTCCGGATCGCCAGCTTCAGCTGCGACTCTTAACTCGGTCTCCGCAGGCTTGTATTGATTGAAAAGCATGATGCCGCGATCTTTCGCTGCTTGTTGCGTTGAAGTGAGTTGGGCAATCGCAGAGCTTGAAAATATTAGCGCAATTATGAATAAAATCTTGATTTGAGTACGCAACTTTTTAGTCCTGAAGTTTTATTGGGTTTCGCCGACGTAAGTCGCTTTTCCACCTGGGACAAAGGTGGTGCCGTAATATTGGACGCGGCGACATGAACCATCTAAACGGGAGCCTAAAAGGCTTACGTGTGTTTTGTATCTAGAACGCATTTCGTCGTTCTGATCGTCGTGCAGGCGTAGTACTGCCTCAGACATAAAGTTATCTAAATGTAACCTGTTTTCGCAGTAAGTTTGTTCGGATTGACTTACTTCTTTCGTTCCAAAGCGATTCATGCTCATACATGCTTCTTCGAACTGCGCTTGTGCAAGCGGAATCGTACCCTGCAATTGGGCTTGCCGTACGATTAAATTCAATATTCGCTCGATTGCTTGCTGTTGGAATAAGTGGCATTGATCTTTCGAGTATGTTTTTTCGACAGGTTTTGAACCTGAGCCTACTGTTCCGTATTCTGCAATTTTGAATTCTTCTGGTGGTTTAATTAAAGTCATAAGCATTGGGCCTAGAGCGCCTGGGGTAGCGGTAAGGATCCATTGGTCAAGCTCTGCTTGATTCCGATAGGTCATAATTGTATGTGCAATAATCGCCCCTCTACCCCCTCCAGTCAGCGCTTCATACAAAGACATCACCACATCGATGCCCTGCATATACGCCATCGCCACTTCCATACCTGCAGCCCCGAGGAAGTTCAGCTTGTCGATATAGTCAGCGGCATCGTCAGTCACAAACATCAGCGACTTGTCCTGATTTTTATGCATTTCGCGACGCAACAGGTTAATCAGGTCAGTCACCCCGTCATACCCCACTTCAAACTGGAATTCGCCACCAGCGCCTGCTCCGACAATTACGGATGCTTTGAACCGCATGATGAAGCGACCTTCATGCAGTGAAATGCCGATGTCGGCGCTGGTACCGAGGCCGTACGCGGCGGTAAAGCCTGCGGTAAGTCTGGCCAAGCTCGACCATTCGCTGGCTTTTGTACTGTTGACGCTGTTGCCCATCCCCGGTGTTGGCGCAGTGCGTAACGCGGCGATCTCCTGTGGTGGCGCCCAATTCAAGGCGCCTGTCAGCAGAATACCTGCCTGCACTCCCGCAAAGAGGTTGAATTGGGCTTTGGCACCATCTTCTACCCGAACCTTGGCGGCGTTGCCTTCCAGTACCGGTTCGCTTCTTACGGTTGCAGCGGTTGCATTAGTCGTGTCCGGACGTTTTGCATCGGTGATTTCCGGAAGGTTTAGTCCGCCCTGCACGTTTGCGCGACCCAATTGAACGCTGGATGAAAGGAGGAGGGTGGCGCCGGTATAACCCCAGGCGCGTGCGCCCAAATGGATCGAGAATCGACCGAGGTTGAGGTTTTTGCGGTTTTTCTCGTAATCGAGGTAGGGAATAAGGATGTCTTTCGCCTGATCTCTACCCGGCAGATCCATTTTCATCAGTTCAACTTCGCCACGGGCGAGGTCGATACCCAAGCTGACCTCGGCTTTGGCGGAAGCTTTGAAGTTGTCGGTCACGCTGAATGCCGGTCCGGTCACTTTCGTGCCGGTGTGAATCGATGATTGCGGCGGTGTCAGTGCACGAACGAGTTGTGCTTGCGGGCTGTTGTCGAACAGGCGCAGCGAGCTTCTGACTTCTTCTTTGAACAGCAACTGACGCAAGCGAAGGCCCCAATCTTTGCGGGCACCGGCATCCTCAAAAGTGTCGACTTTGTAATTTTTCGATTTCAGATAAGCGTGAAAGAGTTCTACGTCAAACCAGCCTTTCTCATCAAACCAGTCACTTTGCTGGTCTTTGATGGCGATGGCGCCTTCGCGCCGTAACCATTCATGGAAAGGGTTGTCGTCTGTGTCCGTCGCGGCCTGACCACTGCTGTTGCCGGGGAGCTTCTGCGCATCTTTGGCCATTGAGGCGCCGATTTCACTGGCGTCTTTTTTCAATACTTTGGTGATGCCCTCGAGATTGAGCATGCTCAGGTGTTTGACGGGGCTGTTGGGGCTGTTGAAAAGCGCGACTTCACGCAGCGGAAATCCTGCTTTGACCAGGCGCTCTTCGGGTTTTGGCTGGAACTGTTCAGGTTCCCAGAGCAGGTGCCGCAGTGGCAGAGCGGCGGCTACGGCGGCCTCCGCATCATCGCGCAGCTTGATGCGGTCTTGTTGAATGCGATGCCATTCGGCTCGCTCGACCTCGACGATACCGGCCGGCGGCGCGACGTTTTGTCCGCTGGCATCAATCCATGCTTTGTATTTTGTGCGGATCTGCTCACTGAGCGTGATCTGCCGTTGCTCCATTTCAAGGTAGGCCTTGAACTTCTCAACCCCGGCGCTGATGTTGCCAGTGTCTGGAATGAGTGCGAATTCCGGGACAGCGAGACCGTAATCGGCAACCTTCAAGATCGACTCGATATAGGCGGCGAAGTCTTTTTCGACTTTTTTACGCTCACTGGCGACATCCGCCAAATAACCACACATCCGGGCTTTGCCGTCGATGACGCAGTTTGTGGCGTCGAGATAGGCCTTCTTGTTTTTCTGGAAGTCTTCCTCTTTCAGCGTGGTGAGCTTGCCGCTGGCTGTAAGTGCTGCACGCGCCTTCAAGTAAGTCTGTACGCGACTTCTTGCTTCAAGTGCACCGGGGGAAAACAGATTACCGCTTTCGTAGGTGTAACCGGCGATCTTGGCCTGAGCGATGGCGACGGTCTTCAGCTTCTTCCACTCGCTGTAGAGCCGCTGCAGCTTTTGCCCTTCGGAGTTGGCTTCAAGCAAGCTAGCTTGTTGTTGGTTGGCCAATTCCCGATTGCGGGCGTACTCGCTTTGATCCGGCAATTTGTCCAGCGCAGCACTGTTTCGGGCTTCTCTACCAACAGCTTTAAGGCGCATGGCCATTGTCGGTTGAGCGATATCAGGTTCTTGAGCCTCGATTTCGAGCATTCGGCTTTTTTGTTCGCCTTGCAGGAAGTTAGAGAGCTTGGGCTCCAGGAAATACTCCAGCAGTCCTGCGCTGTTCATGCCCTTGAGGCGTTCTTCTGGTGACTTGCTTGCGCTGATGTGTTGCTCAAGCTCGCTCATTGCTTCTTTGATCGAGCTGGCCGCGCGCTCAGGCAACAGATAGAACATCTTTTCTTTGGTGGCGTAGATCACTTCGCCGTAGGACGTCGAGCAAGCTGTTTTGACTTTGTCGAACGCGTTGGAGCAACTGGCAGGCGCTTCAGGTTGGGGATCAAGTTCCAGAGTCGGTTTGGTCTCGACCGGTGCGGCAGGGGTCGATGCGGTGGCAGCTGGGCCGTTGAGTTCTACCTTGGGTGCTTCTGAGAGATCAGTTTCCATTTCGATTCCATTCATTCTTTACGCGGACGGGGGTCATCAAGCGGCGCTGGTAGCCAGTTGCTGCAGCTGCTGAACCTTGATGAACGACTCTTCCCTGGATTGCAGGATGGCCATTGCCTGAGGCTGCGTTTCGAGCAGCGGGCCGTTAGTGATCGGCCCCAGTTTCAGTAAATGACGACCTTCGTAAATGTTGTGGGCCACCAGCACGTTGAGGTTTGCCACGAGGTTGGGCAGTTCTTCATCGGTCGGTTCGCCATAGGCGGCGTATTGCGCGTCCGTCCAGTAGATCCAACCCAAATGTTCCTGAACCTTCGGCGCGTCCGATGGCAGGTTGAACGCTGAGACGTCGCCGAGCCATTCGAGTTCCGAGACGGAGCGCCAGCTCAGCCAGTGACCACGGTTACGGCCGAAGTGGACTGGCGCTGGGGTGTAGACGTGTTGCCACGGGCCGAACAGTTGCTGTGAGTTTTCCACGGCGGTGTAAGCCAGCGCGGCCCACAGGCTCGGTTTGTGGTAGCTCAGCAGGCTTTGGCCGCCGGAACCGTCATTGGCGCGCAGCAGCCAGCGGGCGTGGGCCAGTGCTTTGTCCGGGGCGGCGGTGGTGAGCGCGATGCCGGCGTAGTTTTCTTCGCAAAGTTTTGCCGCTTCATGGGCGAGGCGGCTGCCCCATGGTGCGGTCAGCCACAGCGGGCCGTCAGCGGCCATTTCCGCGAAGTCGGTGCCGATGAACAGGCCTTGCGAGTTCATCGGTTCGCCGATGCGGTAGAGGCGGCTCATGGCCTCAGGTTGACGGGCGCGGTCGATGATGAAGCACAGACTCTGGCCGGAGCTTTCACGTGGCAATTGCTCGAACGAATGGCGCGGGGCTTCGAGGAGGGCGCTCAGCGCTTTTACATGCATGTGCAATCCTTACGGCTGCAAGCGCCGTTGTTTTGTTTGCCGCACAACGGTGTGATACCGGACTCGCTCAAGCGTTTCGGTAGCGGCACGAGGACTTTCCCCGCCTTATCCGCATCCGCCACTTTCATCGGCCCCGGCAACAACGGCGCCGCCGGCGTACCCGCACCCGGCCCACCGCCAGAGTTCACCTTCACCTCGGCTCCGCTGATGGTCACACCCCCGGCATCCACCTTCACAAAACTCCCGCCAGCCTTGGCCGTGAGTTCCATGCCGCCTTCCATCACAACTTTCTCGCCAGCGTTGTAGTGAATCTCCGTCCCGGCCTCAACAAACTGCGCTGTGCCAACCTTGACGTGCTGAGTCACCGCAACCGTCAGGTGGTCGTTCGCGCGCATTTCGCTTTTGCGGTCGAGGTGGGTGATGCGGTGTTCTTCGACTTTGAATTCGCTGTAGGTGTTGGCTTCGACGGTGTCGTGGCGTTCGTTGCCGACGCGGATTTTCTGGTCGTGTTCGATGTTTTCGTCCCAGTCGCGCTGGGCGTGCAGGTAGATCTGTTCGGCACCTTTTTTGTCTTCGATGCGGAATTCGTTGTAGCCCTTGCCGCCCGGGGAGCTGAGGGTTTTGAAGGTGCTGCGGGTTTTGTTCGCCGGCAGGTCGTAGGGGACGACGTTTTCCTTGTGGTACAGGCAACCGGTGACCAGTGGCTGGTCGGGGTCGCCTTCGAGGAAGGTGACGAGGACTTCCATGCCGATGCGCGGGATGGCGATGCCGCCGTAGGCTGCGCCGGCCCAGCCGCTGGCGACGCGCATCCAGCAGGAGGTGTTGTCGTCGGACTGGCCTTCGCGATCCCAGTGAAATTGCACTTTGATGCGGCCGTATTGGTCGCAGTGGATTTCTTCACCTTTGGGGCCGGTGACGACGGCGGTCTGGCTGCCGAGGACTTTCGGTTTCGGGTGTTCGAGGGCAGGGCGGTAGTGCGCGTCCCACGGGGTCGCGAGGAAGCTGTTGCGGTAGCCCTGATGGAAATCGCTTTTGTGGTCGGTGACGTCGCTGGTGACGTTTTCGCCGAGCACTTGCGGTTGTTTGCCTTCGTGGAAGACTTCCAGCAGCAGCCACAGGTCGTTCCATTCGGCGCGCGGGTGTTCGGCGAGGGTCAGGAAATGGCCGCTGGTGAGGGTTGGCTCGTCACCTTTGCCGTCGGCGAGTTTGTAGTCGCTGCGATGGCGCTCGAGGGCACGGGTGGTGAGGAATTTGCCGCGCTCGCGGGTGGTGAAGCGACCGGGGTAATCGTAGTCTTCGAGATCCGGGCTGAACTCGGTTTTGTTCGCGGCCTCGGGGAGGATCTTCGGCTTCTCGAAGTCGTAATCGCGGCGGCTGACGCGGGTGGTGCGGGTTTCCAGGCGCAGGTTGAAGCGCTTGATCACTGGTTTTTCCGCCGCCATGCCGGAGTCTTGCTGGTAGCTGACGGCTTTCAGTTTGCGGAATACGGTCTGATCGTCGCCAAACACCAGTTTGTGGCCACTGCTGCTGTGCTGGAAGTGGAAGTGGATGCCTTCTTCCTCGCACAGACGCTGGATGAAGTGCAGGTCGGACTCGTCGTACTGCACGCAGTATTCGCGTTGCGGGTACTCGGCGCCGAGCTGGAAACTATAAGCGTCGGCAAGAATGCCGCGTGCTTCGAGCACCTGGCCGATGATTTTCGGCACGGTCAGGTTCTGAAAGATTTGCTGATCGTGGTTGTGGCGCAGGTAGGCGAGTTGCGGCACCAGGCTGATGCTGTAGCGGGTCAGCGTCTTGCCGGAATCGCCTTGCTCGATGCGATAAACCAGGCCGTGGATGATGCCTTCGCCGGTGGTGCCGAAGGTCAGAACGCCGGGTTTGTGCAGCAGCTCTTCGAGTTTCAGGTCAGGGCGGGCGCTGACCAGTTCGAGGTCAAAACGGAAGGGCTGATTGAGGGCTTCGCGACCGGTGAAGCTGAGTACTTGCAGGTCAGCGGAGGCGCCTTCGAGCGTGAGGGTAATGTGGGTTGCGTTGGCGTCCAACATGCCTTGAATTCCGTCCTTGAATAAGCAGAGCCCGGATGGTGCAGCATTCAACCGCCTCGTTCAAGGCGCAAATGCCGTAGACGTTGGCCCTTGTCGGTATGGGGGAAACCCTTAGTTGGGGGCTTTCGCTCAATAAAACCGGGCGCTTCGCTGCACTGAAAAGCGCGTGCGGCGAGGGCATCTATCCGACCGGGCGCACAGGAAATCGTCGCTCAGATTCAGACTAAAGTCGTCTTTGGCGCGTCAAAGCCATCTGCCATCATTGTCGTTCACCCCCGTGTTTCCACTTCTGTCCGGCTCAATTTTCTGACTCGGATCGGGAGCTATTTCTGGCTTATTGCGCGCTTGCGCAAACGCTGCAGTGTTGGAGTTTTTCATGCGTCCCCCATTTCCCCTCATCACCCCGCGCCAGTCGTTTGGCTTCGGAGCCTTTGTGCTGTGCGCCGGTTTTACCGCGCCGGTTCAGGCCAGCGGTTTTCTCGAAGACACCACGGCGAAAATCGAATCGCGCACGGTGTACTTCAACCGCGACTTCCGTGATGGGCACACTTCCACCGAGCAGGGCGCGTCGAAGCGTGAAGAGTCGGCTCAGGGTTTTATTCTCGATCTGCAATCGGGTTACACCGAGGGTACGGTGGGCTTTGGTATTGATGCGCTGGGCATGCTCGGTTTCAAACTCGATTCCAGTGCTGACAGCAGCAACAGTGGTTTGCTGCCATCGAGCGGTGAGGATCCGCGCGGTTCGAAAGATCAGTACGCGAAGATGGGCCTGACCGCCAAAGTGCGCGTTTCTGATTCGGTGTTGAAGTACGGCGCGTTGCGGCCGGATCTGCCGCTGCTCAAGTACAACGACGGGCGATTGCTGCCGACGATGTTCAACGGCGCGATGTTGACCTCGAAAGAGGTGAAGGATCTGACCTTTATGGCGGCGCGTCTCGACAAGTACACCGCGCGCGATTCCACCGATTCGCAAGACATCCGCGTGCACTGCAAGAACAAGCGTTACGCGTGTAACACCACGGCCGATCATTTCGACATGTACGGCTTCGATTACAAGATCAATGATCGTCTGACCGGTCAATATCACTACGCGGAACTGGAAGACATCTACCGTCAGCACTTTGTCGGGTTGTTGGCCAATCAACCGTTGGCGGGCGGTGTATTAAAGGCTGATCTGCGCTTGCTCAAGAGTGCTGACAGCGGCGATGCGAAGGCCGGTTCCATCGATAACCGTGCATTGAGCGGTTTGCTGTCTTTCGCGCACAGCGGTCATACGTTCAGCGCGGGTTGGCAGCGTATGAACGGCGATAACTCGATGCCGTACCTCGATGGCAGTAATCCGTATCTGGTCAACTATGTGCAGGTGAACGATTTTGCCGCAGCGCAGGAGCGTTCGTGGCAGTTGCGTTATGACTATGACTTCAGGGCAATTGGCATTAATGGTTTGAGCTTCCTGACCCGTTACGTCAACGGTGATCACATCAAAGTGCTGGGCAGTGATCAAGAAGGCAAAGAGTGGGAACGTGACAGCGAGTTGAAGTATGTGATTCAGGAGGGGACGTTCAAGGATGTCAGCGTGCGGTTGAGGAATGCGACGTATCGCACGAACTACGAGCAGTTTGCGCGGGATGTGGATGAGACGCGGTTGATTGTGAGTTATAGCTTTTCGGTGTTGTAGGGCTTGGATTTGTAGTGCCTGATCGGGCGCTTTCGCGAGCAGGCTCACTCCTACAGGGGATCTTCAGTGGACGCAGGTTTTGTGTCCGAAGAAGATCCCCTGTAGGAGTGAGCCTGCTCGCGATGAGGCCCTTAAAGTCACCACTACAACCAATGCCAGAACCGGCTCCAGAACCCGCGATTCAGCTCTTCCTTACACCCGGCATATTGCTGGGCATACATATTCGAGCGGGCCTGCACCTTGCGCGCCGTCGGCAGTAGCCAGGCTTTGCTCGCATAAGTCTTGTTGCGGAAACCACCCCAGCCCTCGTGGTAGTTGAGGTACTGGTTGTAAGCGTCGTACTTGTAGACGCCATTGATCGTGGTGGTCTTGTCCATGTACCAGCCGATGAAGTCGATGGCGTCGTCGAAGTCTTCACGATCGGCCCAGTTGCGGCCGGTGCTTTTCTGGTAGTCCGACCAGACTTCATCTTTCGCCTGCGCATAACCCGACGCGGTGGTCACGCGGCCCCACGGAATCACCCAAAGCAGATATTTGCGCGGGGTTTTGGCGTCGTAACGGTAGCCGGACTCTTGGTACATGATCGCGAAGGGCACCTGAATCGGCACCCCCCAGCGTTTTTGCGTGACTTGCGCCGCGTCGTACCAGTCGCTTTTTTCACGAAAGATATCGCAGAGATTTTCCGGCGAACGCGGCGGTGAAGTGCCGCAACCGGTCAATAACCCTGCGAGTGTCAGTAGTCCAAGCGTCTTTCCGTAATTCAAAAGCCGTTATCCCGTCATGCGCAAAAAAGGCGACAGTCTACGCGTTCAGGACAGTTGATGACGATAAGGCAAGTCTGGGCCGGTTTTGCTGCACGTCAGCGCGGCGGCTTGCACGGCGAATTTCAGCATCGCGTCGATCTGCTCGCGCGTCAGTTGCTGCACGCCTTCTACAGAGTCCAGACCGTGCTCAGTCAGCCAGGTAATCAGCGCGGCCTGGAAAGTGTCGCCAGCGCCAACGGTGTCGGCGATTTTCACCGAACAGGCCGGTACTGACCACGAACCATGCGCGCGACTGAACACCGTTGCGCCTTCACCGCCACGGGTGAGAAAGACGATTTGGCAGCGGTGCTCCAGCCAGCTTTCGATCACCCGCTGCGGATCCTGCTCGGGATACAGCAGGCTCAAATCTTCGTCGCTGACTTTGATCAAATCGGCCAGTTGCACCAGCGTGGCAATGCGTTCGCGCCACAACTCGATGTTCGGTTCTGGATTGAGGCGCACGTTCGGGTCGAGGCTGATCAGGCGTTTACCGCTTTCACGCTGGACGAGTGCCAGCAGGGTGTCGCCAATCGGCTGCACCACCAAGGAGAACGAGCCGATGTGCAGACCGCGCACTTCCGGGCCCAGCGTCGGCAGATGCGCGAGGCTCAGTTGTCGATCCGCGCAACCTTCGCCACGGAAGCTGTAATGCGGCGAACCGTTGGCACCGACGGCGACCATCGCCAGGGTGGTCGGCGCGGCGAACTCCACCAGGTAATCCGGACGCACGCCTTCGTCCTGCAACACTTGCTGCAAGCGGCGGCCGAGGTAGTCGGTGGACAGACCGCCGAACAGCGCCGAGTCCACGCCCAAACGACGCAAACCCACGGCGACGTTGAACGGCGAGCCGCCGGCAATCGCCTTGAAATTCACTTTCGAAGCCAGACCGCTGGCATCGTCTTCGCTGAAGAAATCAAACAGGGCTTCGCCACACACCAAATACATAATTGTTTGCTCTTTATAGGGTTGCGACATGCTGTTGATAGCGTTCATAGACCTGCTGAAACGCCGCGACATTGGCGGCGATCGGCAGGGTTTCACTGCTCGGATCGAGTTTGACGCAACGCTGGCACAGATCGGCCAACGTTTCTTCGTGGCCATTCGACCAGGATTTGCACCACGCTGCTTGAATCGCCGCGCCGAGGGCAGCGGCTTCGCTGTGTTCGGTGCAGATCACCGGGGTGTTCATGATGTCGGCGACGATCTGTCGCCACACCGCGCTTTTCGAGCCGCCGCCAATCAGGCAAATGCTGCGGCTTTGTAAACTATTCTGCCGTAGCAAATCCAGCCCGTAACGCAAACCTAAGGTCGTGCCTTCGACGGCGGCGCGGCACAGATTGGCCTGGGTCAGGTTGTCCATGGTCAATCCGTGCAGGCTGCCGGTGGCGTGGGGCAGGGCGGGGACGCGTTCGCCGTTGAGGAACGGCAGCATGCTCACCCCGTCGGCGCCGATCGGGGCTTGGGCGACGAGGTCGTTGAAGCGTTCGAGATCAACGTCGAACAGCTCGCGTATCGCGCCGGTGGCGTTGGTCAGGTTCATGGTGCAGATCAGCGGCAACCAGCCGCCGCTGGACGAGCAGAACGTGGCGACGGAGGCGTCGGGGCTGACTTTCGGTACGTCGGAATAGGCGTAGACCGTGCCGGATGAACCGAGGCTCATGGTGATCGCGCCGGGCTGAATATTGCCGGTGCCGATCGCGCCCATCATGTTGTCGCCGCCGCCGCTTGCGACCAATGCAGCGGGGTTGATGCCCAAGTGCTCAGCAATCGACGGCAGGATGGTGCCGACGGCTTGGTGGGCGTCAATCAGTTCGGGCAACGCGGCTTGCAAGCGGCCGCTGGAGTCTATGTCGCGCAGCAACTGCAAATCCCACTGACGGGTGCGCACGTTGAAATAGCCGGTACCGGAGGCGTCGCCGTATTCGCTGCACGCGCGGCCGGTGAGCCAGAAGTTGAGGTAATCGTGGGGCAGCAGGATGCGTGCGATACGGGCGAACACGTCGGGATGCTGTTCTTTGGTCCACAGCAATTTAGACACGGTGTAGCCCGGCGCGATGACTACGCCGAGGCGTTCCAGCGAACCTTTTTCTCCGCCCAGATGTTTGAGCAGGCGATCGTTTTCGGCGCTGGTTTCGGTGTCGCACCAGAGCTTGGCCGGGCGCAGAACCTGGCCTTGGTCGTCGAGCAGTACCAGACCGTGTTGTTGGCCGGAGACGCCGATGCCGTCGATTGATTGGCCATCGACGTTTGCCGCGAGGAGTGCGCGGCGGGTGGCGAGGGCGAAGGCTTCCAGCCATTGATCTGTGTGCTGCTCGCGGCGGCCGTTGGCGCCACTGATCATCGTGTGATTGGCGGCGCCCTGGCCGAGGACTTGACCGCTGGCGGCGTCGAGGATGATGGCTTTGCTGCCTTGGGTGCCGCAGTCGATGCCGAGGAAGAGGTTTTGGGTTGTCATGTGTGGACCACTCGGGGTGTGGTGAAGATCAAGAGCTTACCCCCTCACCCCAGCCCTCTCCCCCAAGGGGGCGAGGGGAAAGGGAGCCGATCGGGGGCTTTTCGGAAGCAAGGTCGACTCCGGATCCATCTTTTAATGGAAAGGGAGCCGATCGGGGGCTTTTCAGAAGCAAGGTCGACTCCGGATATCTCACTCAGAGGCTGTTCAAAGCTTGAGTTCGACGCCGGACTTTCAGGTCGACGGAGCTTTTACAAACCACTCGGTCAGTCCCCTCTCCCTCCGGGAGAGGGCTAGGGTGAGGGGCTTTTCAGTCCAGAATCCGCTGCAAAGTCCGCGTCACGCCCACCTCTCGCAAACTCTCACAACACCACTCAAACGCCGCCACAAACGCCGTCGAACGCGGTATCGCCGTGCCGAAAATCTCCTCCACCGCCAACAACCGTTCAGTCATCAACCCATCATCCGCCACCAACGCCTGACAAAACGTCGCCCGTGGATCAGGAATCGAATAGGTATCCCCATTCTCATCGACCCCCTTCAAGTACAACGCCCAGGCCGCCACCACCAGCGCCGCACGTTTGGTCTCGCGACCATCGGCAATCAACCGGTTAATCGTCGGTATGGTGAACTTGGGAAACTTCGACGAGCCATCCGAACACACTCGCTCAAGCTGATCGGCAATCGCCTGATTGGAAAACCGCGCGACCAGCGTGTCCTTGTATTCACTCAGATCAATGCCCGGCACCGGCGCCAGTTGCGGGGTGACGTCCAGATCCATATAAGCGCGCATGTAACGCACAAACAGCGGGTCGTTCATGGTCTCGTGGACAAACCGATAACCCTTCAAAAACCCCAGATACGTCAGCGCCAGATGACTGCCGTTGAGCAGTTTGATCTTCATCTCTTCGTACGGCGAAACGTCGTCGGTGAACTGCACGCCCACCTTTTCCCACGCCGGCCGACCGTTGACGAATTTGTCCTCCAGCACCCACTGCACAAACGGTTCGCAAACCACCGGCCAGGCATCGTCCACGCCGTGTTTGTCGGCCAGTTGCAGGCGATGCGCGGTGCTGGTCATCGGCGTGATGCGGTCGACCATGGCGTTGGGGAAACTGACGTTTTGATCAATCCAGTCACACAGATTAGCGTCGAGTAAGGACGCGAAGGCCAGCAGTGCTTTACGAGTTACCGCGCCGTTATGCGGCAAGTTATCGCAGGACATTACGGTAAACGCGTCAGTACCCGCCCCACGGCGTTTGGCCAGCGCCGCGCAGAGGAAACCGAACACGGTTTTCGGCGATTGCGGATTCGCCAGATCGTGCTGAATCTGCGGCAGATGTGCCATGAATTCGCCGTTGCTGTCGTCGATGCAATAACCGCCCTCGGTGATGGTCAACGAGACGATACGAATCGCTGGATCGGCGAGTTTGTTGATCAGCGCCTGAGCATTGTCCTGCGCCAGCATCATGTCGCGGATCGAGCCGATCACCCGCACTTCGGTGTCGTCGCTGTCACCCAGTTCGAACAGGGTGAACAGGTAATCCTGCTCTTTGAGATCGTCGCGGGCACGCTGGTCTTCACCGCGCAAGCCGACGCCGCAGATCGCCCAGTCGAGCGCTTCGCCAGTGTTCATCAACGCATCGGTGTAGTACGCCTGATGCGCGCGATGAAAACCGCCGACGCCAATGTGGGCGATGCCCTGGCGGGTGTCGCCGAGGTTGTAGGCCGGCAGTTTTACTTCGCGCGCCAGGCCGTGGAGATTCTGTTGGTTGAGTTTCATTGGGCAAGTCTCTTGAAAATCAGGCTGCGGCACGCAGGGGACGGGTCAGCGCCACGCCTTCGGCATCGAATAAATGGCAGTGGTCGGCGTCGAGGTGCAGGCTCAGTTGCTCGCCGTAACGGCTGGCCAGATCACCGCGCACGCGCATGGTCAGGGCTTCGCCGGCGCTGGTGGTGACGTGGCAGAAGGTGTCGCTGCCCAAGCGTTCGCTGACGTCGGCGGTGACTTGCAGGGTGCAGTCGCCCGGTTGTGCGAGCTCCAGATGTTCCGGGCGAATGCCTAGGGTTACCGCGCTGCCGACGCTGAGGTTGGCGGCGTTGAACGGCAAGGTGACGCGGGTGCCGGCGTCCAGCGAGACTTCGCAGCTCTGCGCATCGACGCGGGCAATCTTGCCTTTGAGGAAACCCATTTTCGGCGTGCCGAGGAAGCCCGCGACGAACAGGTTGGCCGGTTGGTGATAGAGATCCAACGGCGAGCCGACCTGCTCGATCTTGCCGCCATTGAGTACCACGACTTTGTCGGCCATGGTCATCGCTTCGACCTGATCGTGGGTCACGTAAATCATCGTCGCTTGCAGGTCTTTGTGCAGGCGCAACAGTTCCAGACGCATTTGCACGCGCAGGGCGGCGTCGAGGTTGGACAGCGGTTCGTCGAAGAGGAAGATTTTCGGGTTGCGCACGATAGCGCGGCCAATCGCGACACGTTGACGCTGGCCACCGGAGAGCTGTTTCGGTTTGCGCTCAAGCATCGGCCCGAGTTCGAGGATGCGCGCGGCTTCGCCGACTTTCTTCTCGACTTCGGCTTTCGGCACGCCTGCCAGATCGAGGGCGAACGACATGTTCTTTTTCACGGTCATGTGCGGGTACAGCGCGTAGGTCTGGAACACCATCGCCAGATCGCGCTTGGCCGGGCTGACTTCGGTGATGTCACGGCCATCGAGTTCGATGGTGCCGCCGCTGACTTCTTCCAGCCCGGCGATCAGGCGCAGCAGGGTGGACTTGCCGCAACCGGACGGGCCGACGAAGACCACGAATTCCTTGTCGTTCACCTCAAGGTCGATGCCTTTGATGATGGAAAAACCTTCGAAGCCTTTTTGCAGATTCTTGATTTTCAGGTTGGCCATGATGATGGGCCTCCGCCATTTATTATTGGTTTTTTGTAGGAGCACGGCTTGCCGGCGAAGGCGATTTCATGGACGCCTTCGCTGGCAAGCCATGCTCCTACAGAGATATTCATTTCACGGCGCCGAAGGAGAGGCCGCGCACCAGTTGTTTTTGGCTGATCCAGCCGAAGATCAGAATCGGCGCACAGGCCAGCGTCGACACTGCCGACAACTTGGCCCAGAACAAGCCTTCAGGGCTCGAGTACGAGGCGATCAACGCGGTCAGTGGCGCGGCTTTCGACGAGGTCAGGTTCAGCGACCAGAACGCCTCGTTCCAGCACAGAATCAGCGACAGCAACATAGTCGAGGCGAGGCCACCCTTGGCGATCGGCAGCAGCACACGCACCATTTCCTGCCATAACGTGGCGCCGTCGAGACGGGCGGCTTCGAGGATGTCTTTGGGGATGTCCTTGAAGTAGGTGTAAACCATCCAGACCACGATCGGCAGGTTGATCAGCGTGTAGATCACGATCAGTGCGATGCGCGTGTCGAGCAGGCCGAACGTCTTGGCCAACAGGTAAATCGGCATCAGCACGCCCACCGGCGGCAGCATTTTTGTCGAGAGCATCCACAGCAACGTACCTTTGGTGCGCTGGGTTTCGTAGAACGCCATCGAGTACGCCGCCGGCACCGCAATCAACAGGCACAGCGCGGTGGCGCTGAAGGAAATCACCACTGAGTTCCAGGCGAAACTGAAGTAGTCGCTGCGTTCGTTGATGTGCAGGTAGTTCTCCAGCGTCGGCGTGAAGATGAACTGCGGCGGCGTGGCGAACGCGTCGATTTCGGTTTTGAAACTGGTCATCACCATCCAGAAGATCGGGAAGAAAATCACGATCGCGATGGCCCAGGCCAGGGTGCCGAGCAGCAGGCTTTGCAGCCGGCGGGATTGTTGAAGAGTCATGGCGGGCCTCAGGCTTTGTCAGTCAGGTTTTTGCCGATCATCCGCACCAGAATGATCGCGGCGATGTTGGCGATGACCACGGCAATCAAGCCGCCCGCCGAGGCCATACCGACGTCGAACTGCACCAGCGCCTGGTTGTAAATGAGGTAAGCGAGGTTGGTCGAGGCATAGCCGGGGCCGCCGTTGGTGGTGGTGAAAATCTCGGCGAACACCGACAGCAGGAAGATCGTTTCGATCATCACCACCACGGCAATCGGTCGTGCCAGATGCGGCAGCGTGAGGTGCCAGAAGATTGCGATCGGCCCGGCACCGTCGAGGCGCGCGGCTTCCTTTTGTTCCTGGTCAAGGGACTGCATGGCGGTCATCAGAATCAGGATCGCGAAGGGCAGCCACTGCCACGAGACAATGATGATGATCGACAGCAGCGGGTAGTGGGCGAGCCAGTCCACCGGTTGCGCGCCGAACAGTTTCCAGATGTAGGCGAGGATCCCCGAGACCGGATGGAAAATCAGGTTCTTCCAGATCAGCGCACCGACCGTGGGCATGATGAAGAACGGCGAAATCAGCATGACGCGCACGATGCCGCGACCGAGAAATTCGCTCGCTTCCAATAGCGCACTGATAAGCACGCCGAGCACCACGCTGATCAGCAACACACTGCCGACCAGCAACAAGGTGTTGGTCGCACCGGGCATGAACCCCGAATCCGTCAGGAAGTAAGTGAAATTCTCCAGCCCGACGAATTCGTTTTCACCGGGGTAAAGCAGGTTGTAGCGGATCAGCGAGAAGTAAATGGTCATGCCCAGCGGCACGATCATCCACAGCAGCAACAGGGCCACCGAAGGGCTGACCAGAAACCAGCCGGGATTGCGCACGCGCACTTTGCGCTGCGGCTGGGACAAGTCGATGTGGGCTTTGGCAGTTGAAGTATTCATGGCGATCACAACCGATTGGGTGCACTTGTAGGAGCAAAGCTTGCTCGCGAACGGCTACAACTCGGCTTGTCTGCTACACCGCAGCGCGGCATTCGCGGGCAAGCCTTGCTCCTACGGGAAGGCGGGAACTATTTTGGATAACCGGCGCGCTTCATCTCGCGTTCAGTGGATTGCTGCGCGGCAGCGAGGGCTTGATCCACCGTGGTCTGGCCGATCAGCGCTGCCGAGAACAGCTTGCCGACCTGGGTGCCCACCGCCTGGAACTCAGGAATGGTCACCAGTTGAATGCCGATGTACGGCACCGGTTTCAGCGTCGGTTTGCTCGGATCGACAGCCTTCAGCGATTCCAGCGTGATCTTGGCGAACGGCGCGGCGTTCATGTACGCATCGCTGTAGGTCGAGGCGCGAGTACCCGGTGGAACGTTGGCGATGCCATCGGTCTTGGCGACCAGTTCGCCGTACTCTTTGGACGTCGCCCAGGCGCTGAATTCTTTCGCGGCGTCTTTCGCCTTGGAACTGGTCGGAATTGCCAGTGCCCACGAATACAGCCACGCCGAGCCTTTATCAGTCACCTGATGCGGGGCGAAAGTGAAGCCGACATGATCAGCCACTTTGCTTTGAGTCTTGTCGGTCACGAACGAGCCGGCGACGCTGGCATCAACCCAGATCGCGCACTTGCCGCTGTTGAACAGGGCGAGGTTTTCGTTGAAACCATTACTTGTAGCGCCCGGCGGGCCGGACTTCTTCATGGTGTCGACGTAGAAGTTCAGCGCGTTTTTCCATTCGGGGCCGTTGAATTCCGGCTGCCACTTCTCATCAAACCAGCGCGCGCCGTAAGCGTTGGCGACGGTGCTGATCAGCGCCATGTTCTCGCCCCAACCGGCCTTGCCGCGCAGGCAGATGCCGTACTGCTCTTTATCCTTGTTGGTGAGTTTTTCCGCGAAGCCGGCGATCTCTTCCCAGGTCGGCCGCTCCGGCATGGTCAGCCCGGCGTCCTTGAACAGATCGGTGCGGTAATAGGTGATCGAGCTTTCGGCGTAGAACGGCAGGGCGTACAGCGAACCCTTGACCGACAAACCTTCACGCACTGACGGGAACACATCGTCGAGGGCGTAACTGGCCGGCAGATCTTTCATCGGCTCCAGCCAGCCTTTTGCGCCCCACAGTGCAGCTTCGTACATGCCGATGGTGAGCACGTCGAACTGGCCGCCCTGGGTGGCGATGTCGGTGGTCAGGCGTTGACGCAAGACGTTTTCTTCGAGCACCACCCAATTGAGCTTGATGTCCGGATGCTCGGTCTCGAAGGTCTTCGAGAGTTTTTGCATGCGGATCATGTCGCTGTTGTTGACGGTGGCGATGGTCAGGGTCTGGGCGCCAAGGCTGACGCTGCTGAGGGTCATGCAGGTGAGGGCAAGCAGAGCTTTTGCAGTGGGTTGCATCGTGCACTCCTTTTCTGCGCCCGGCGGGGGCAGAAGGACAGTTATTGTTTTTGTGTCTTCCGACTGCAGGAAGAATGTGCACTGATTACAGCCTTCAATGGCCGGGCTGACAAATCATCCCTAGCACTGGAATCGATACTTTTTTGCACTGGGGTTTGAAGGGGTAAACGCAGGGAAGGGGTTTTCAGCGGTGCGGCTCGATCGGATGTGTACAGGTTTAACCAGGAACTGTAGGAGTGAGCCTGCTCGCGATAGCGGTGTGTCAGTCACTTATATCTTTGCTGATAATCCGCAATCGCGAACAGGCTCACTCCTACAAGGGAATGTTGGTGTCAGCCGTGGTTTTGTTCGGTCAGGCGCTGTACCGCCAGGCGGCGATAGTGCGACGGCGTCATGCCTTTGAGTTGCTGAAAACGCCGATTGAAGTTGGAGATATTGTTGAACCCCGACTCGAAACACACCTCCGTCACCGGTTTATCGCCATCGGCCAGCAACTCGCACGATTTACTGATGCGCAGTCGATTGACGAACTCAATGAAATTGCGCCCCGTGGCTTGCTTGAACACCCGGCTGAAGTAGGTCGGTTTCATGCCCAGATGCTCGGCGACTTCTTCCAGCGTTATCTCACGGGCGTAGTGCGTGAAGATGTAATCGACTGCGCGGTTGGTGCGATCAATGTTGTGCTCGTCAGCCAGTTGCGGGGTCGTCGCGCCGGACAGCAACTGAAAGTCATCACTGGCGGCCAGCAGCTCCATCAGAATGAAAAAATGCCCGAGCCGCGTGATGCCTTTGGTGTCAGCGATTCGTTGCATCAATGTCATGGCTTGACGAATGGTGCGTTTGCAGCGGAATTCGATGCCGTACTGCGCACGCTCCAGCAACGGCGCCAGAGTTTTCAGCTCGGCGAAAATCTGATTGCCGCTTTCGAACAGGTCGTCTGTGAAATTGACCAGCATGTCGCGCTTCTCCACGACTTCATCCTCCGCGACCTGGCTGATCCAGTTGTGCGGCAGATTCGGGCCGGTGAGAAAAAGCGTCTCCGGGTAGAAGTTACCAATGTAATCGCCAATGAATACCTTGCCCGAGCTGGCGACGATCAGGTGCAGTTCGTATTCCTTGTGAAAATGCCAACGCACCAATGGGCAAGGGAAACCGTGCTGGCGGTAAATGATGGACAACCCGTTGTGGTCATCCATCAACTCGTAAGAGGGGTCGGTCACTCGGGCTGTTCGGGACATGGCTGGGCGCTTTTTTTGTTATCGCACGCCAATCATGCCCCTTTCTGCCCGGGTTCTACTACCCGTGTCATGGATTTGCCTGGATTCTGGAATGCAGTGCCTCGCCGTAAACCGCTTTCATGCTGGTGGCGCTCCAGCACAGGCGGACGATGTCTGACTCCTCGAAAAAATCAGTGCTGATGATGCTGCAACGGGTGACCCAGTCGCGCGTGGTGTCAAACCAGTCGTTGATGTGGTTCTTGATGCGCTGCGGGCCGCCGAGCACCGAATAGCTGGTCGCCGATAGCGACCAGAGTGACAAGGGATAGGGTGCGCCTTCCAGCGACGTGCGGATGTGGGTTTGCAGATCCGTGGTATCGGTGAAGCGTTTGCCGCTCCATTTGTGTTTGATCCGGAACCAGAAGTAGTCCTCGTCCAGCTCACGTTTGGCGGGTGCCGCCATGATGATGCGGCGTTGCGTGCTGTTGCGTTTCAACTGGTCAATGGTTAGCAGGCTGTCCGAGGGCGATATGGCGCGCGAGCCGAGGCGCGCCATGATCAGGTCATTGAAGCGCTGGAAATCGAACGGCTTTTCAGCGTCGCCCAACTCATGAAAATCGAGCACGATGAATTCATCGCGATTCCGATCAAGGAACGTGGTGAGCGCCGTCATCAGTTCATCGAGGGTGCGACCGGATGAATAGCCGTTGTGGTGGCAGTAGAACTGCGGCTGTTGCCAGTGAGCGGTGTAGCCGAGGCGAAGGTCAAACGCTCTCGCGCCATTGGCCAATTGCCAGGCAAAGGAATCGTTCTGGCAGGTTGTCCAGTTGCCGAATACGCTGTCGTAATCGGGGGCTTTGCGATCCATGCCGCTGTTATGTGTGCCGGGCCAGACGATATCGGTCAACCTCAGCCGCCCGATATCCAGTACGTTGCCCATCCAGGTGTTTTTGTCGAGTACGCCTGTTGCAATGCTGTTCATGAGCCATCCTTGTCGTTGTTATCACACCATTCCATGGCGCAATACATTCATGATGCGGATGTGACGGTGTTGCACATCCGCCGTTTCCCGGTGGTTACCGGATTTCATGAACCAGCTTAGAGCCTGTCAGTACTTTTGCCAGTGTTTGACATATCTGCACAAATATAGCGATCTAATATTACTCGGCTAGCGCTCAACGTCCCTTGAGCAGATTGACGACTCGGCAGAAGTTAACGATCTGTGATTCTTCAATGAAGTCGACATTAATGATGTTGCACTTTCGCGCCCAGTCACTTTTTTGCGGGTCAAACATTAAATCCAGGTCTTTGTGTATATCAACAGGGCCGCCCGTACCGCTGTAACAGGTGGCGGAAAGTGTCCAGTTATTGTAATCGCCAAGCGGATTGCTCATCACGTCAGTGATGAAATTGCGTAGGTCACTGACATTCGGGGTGGACAGCCCAGACCATTTACTTTGCACTTCGTCATGAAACAGGCTGGCGTCGAGCTCGCTGTATCGAGGCGCACAGACCAGCACACGTTGCAGCGGGCTGATTCTCTTCAGATCGCCAAGCGTGAGGTGCTTGTTACGGGCAGGAATCATGCGCGGCCCCAGCGCTTGCACGATCAGTCTGTTGAACAAGGCGAAATCAAACGCGCCTTTGCCATTTTTGAAGTTTTTGAAGTCGAGAATAATAAACTCGTCAGGATTGACGGACAGAAAGTCCCAGACATCTACGACGAGGTTTTCCAGGGTGCGCGACGACAGATATTCGTTATGGTGAAAGCGGAAACGATCAAATCCCTCCTTGGCCCCGGCGTCGTAACACAAGCGCACATCCAGCGCCCGGGAACCGTGATTCAGCTGGCTGGCGAAAGACTGGTGCTGACAGGCAAGCCAGTGTTTTCCCGGTATCAGTGCATAGGATGCTTGCCAGTCACAACCGGCGTTGTGAGTACCGGGTAGCGTCAACTCGCTAAGCGTGAGTCGATCAACTTCTCGTGTTGCAGTCATCCAGTTTTTGTTTGGGTAATTGTCCATGTGTTTGCGTCCCTGCATCGGTGGGTTGTTTAAGTCGCACATTAATGCTGGTTGCATTAGTGCGAAAAGTGCAGGGTTTTTATAAGGCTTGGCGCAGGCTGCGCCAAGCGTCGGAGTAATGCGAAGTGTGTGAGTTGCGGTTATTTCGAGTTCTTTGCTTCAATCCACTGCGACATGTATTGAGTGCTCTTGTGCAAGTGATGGCGCAACATGCTGCCAGTGAAATTGTTGGTTCTAAGTTGCGATAAGTTGTTTGTGCAATGCAGTAATTTGTTGATCAGTGCCGGGCCGTGAACAGCGTGTTGATAACGATCCGCTAATAATAAGTATCCCGCCGATTGCGCCTTTTGCCAGTGCGCCTCATCGCGGTATAGCCGAACCGCTTCCTCCGCCAGTGCTTGCGCCGAAACACTGACCGCCCCTGGCCACGAATGATCGCCGTGCATGGCTTCCGCTCCAATCGGCGTGGTTACGCTTGGCGTACCACAGAGCATTGCATCTCCCAGTTTGCCCTTGATCCCGGCGCCGAAACGCAGCGGCGCCAGGCATACGCGGGCCTCGGACATTACTTGCAACGCATCCTCTGCCCAGTTCATCACATGAAAGCCTTGCGCAGGATTGTGCAGCGCCGTGGCTTTCGGCGGCGTGTAGGCACCATAAAGGTGTAGTTGCGCCTTGGGCAATTGCGCGCGGATCAAGGGCCAGACGGTCGACTTCATCCAGAGCACCGCGTCCCAGTTGGGCGCGTGACGGAAGTTGCCAATGCTCAGGAAGTGTTCGCGATCATCGAAAGTCCGAGGTGTGGCAGTCGGCGGATCGATCATCAGCGGACACCAGTGCAGCAAATCTGCCGGCAAGCCGAACTGGTCTTGCAGCAGCTGGATCTCCACTTCGGAGATCATCAGGTTCAGGTCGCAGCGATACAGCGAGGCGATTTCCCGTTTGGCCAGATCGGTGTTGGCCATCAGATCAAACTCTTCGCGCAGCGCCGGCGCGAACAGTTCGCTGAAGTCGTTTTCGTCGGCGCTGGCCTTCAGGCGATCTTTAAGACGCTGATGACGGGCATGCCGCAGGCTTTGTAGGTCGGAGGTCTCGAGTACGCGCAAGGCATCAGGGCAGTGCTTTTCAACACGCCAGCCGAACTGCTCTTCCATCATGAACTGGTCAAACAGGACGATATCCGGCGCGAGCTCAGTAATAAAGGTATCGAATGTGCTGCTGTTCAGCTCGATAGGCACTTCGCGAATGCCCAGTTCGGCCAGATCAGCCTTGTGCTCGCCAGGGCCGGCAGGGCTGCTGAAGGTGATCTCCCAACCTTGCTGCAAAAACGTTTCAAGGATTTGCATGACGTGCCCACTGGCAGCCGAAGAGCGTGGTTCCGGCCAGACGTAGCCAATAACCAGGACTTTGGTGGGGTGGGGCTGGTGCATGCGGGTATTTCCTTGAGGCGGGCTGTGGCCAAAAACGGGGCGCAATTAAACCACAGCCAGCCCGGGTCTTAGTTGCCCGGGTTGAGGACAGCCTTGACCTTGTCGCGCAGTTGATCGATCGAGAAGGGTTTGCCGATCACGTGCATGTCCGCCGGAACCTCGATGGTTTCGGCGTAGCCGCTGGCGAACAGGATCGGCAGAGAAGGGCGCAGTTTGCGCGCTTCAGTGGCCAGTTGCTTGCCGTCCATGCCGGGCAAACCAACGTCGGTCATCATCAGATCAATGTGCTGACCGCTATCCCCGAGTTTCTCCAGCGCCTGCTCGCTGCCGTCCGCCTCGAGCACACTGAATTCCAGTTCCTCCAACACATCGACGATGAGCATACGCACGATGTCGTCGTCTTCTACGACAAGGATGGTGGCGGAGGTGGCGGGCATAATAAAGGCTCTCAAGGGGTGAGTTCGGGGGCGCCGGTCGATCAAAAATGCCGGGCTCTTGCATGAGTAAGTGGCGCGTAGCCACAAGTTCCCGAACGGATACAAAAAAGAATAGCGGCAAGGATACCGGTTGGTCGCTGTGAAGCGCTGACAAATGTAGAAAAATGCGCCAGAAACGATGAGAAAAATGGATCCATGCCGGGGTTTTGGGGCAAACTCTCGGGTTTTCAACAGTTCGACAAGGCTGCCCCATGTCCACTCCGTCTTCGGTTGATGAGCAACGGTTTCGCAAACTTCTGAGCCGCAACATCGGTCTGCCGCTGGGCGTCGGTGTGCTCAGTGCCGTGTTTTTCGTGTCGCTGATCACTTATTTGCTGTCGGTCATCCAGTGGGTGGAACACACCGACCGGGTGATCAATAACGCCAACGAAGCGGTGAAACTCACCGTTGACCTGGAAACCGGCATGCGCGGCTTCCTGCTCAGCGGTGACGAGCATTTCCTTGATCCGTACGAGACGGCCAAGCCGCGCATCGCCGTGGCGCTTAAAACCCTGACCGAACTGACCATCGACAACCCGGTGCAAACCGATCGTTTGCGTCGCCTTGAGGCCTTGCAGACTGAATGGGCCAATTACGCGCAATCCATGATCGATCTGCAGCGATCCAGCGGCGATTATCGGGGCGCGGTGAAGGCTGGGCGGGGCAAGCGCCTGACCGACGAAATCCGTAAGCAATTCGAAGACGTGATTGAAACCGAGCAAGTCCTGCGCACTACGCGTAATGAGGACGTGCGCCGTACGACGATCTGGAGCATCAGCCTGTACCTGCTGTTTATCGCCGGTATCAGTGGTTTGCTGGCCTACATTGGCCGTCGTGACCTGATGACGTTGTCGGGAAACTACAGCGCCAATCTCGCCGCACAACAGGCCAGCGCCGAACGTCTGGAGCAGCAGGCATGGCTGCGCAACGGTCAGACCGAACTGGCCGAGCAAGTGCTGGGGCAACTGACGCTCAATCTGCTGGGCCGCAACATTCTGCAGTTCTGCGCGCAATACCTCGGTACCGCCGTAGCCGCTCTTTATGTCCGTGAAGAACACGGCGGGCTCAAACGCGTGGCCACTTACGGCTTCTCCCGCGAGCAGGAAGAACAGGATCAATCGATTTACAGCGGCGAAGGCATCGTCGGCCAAGTGGCACAAACGGCGCGCCTGATTCGTCTGGATTCAGTGCCGGTCGACTATTTCAAAGTCAGCTCCGGGCTGGGTGAGGGTTTGCCGCACAGTGTGCTGGTGGTTCCGACTAGCGATGATGATCGGGTCAATGGGGTGATCGAACTCGGTTTCCTGCGCCCGCTCAATGACCGCGACATCGAATTGCTGGAGTTGATCGCCGGCAACATTGGTACCTCCATCGAGGCCGCGCGTTACCGTCAGCGTTTGCAGGAAGTGCTGGCCGAGACCCAGCAGCTCAACGAAGAGTTGCAGGTGCAGCAGGAAGAGCTGAAAACCGCCAACGAAGAGTTGGAAGAACAATCGCGGATTCTCAAGGAATCCCAGGCGCATCTGGAAACCCAGCAAGTCGAGCTGGAGCAAACCAACGAGCAGCTCGCCGAACAGGCGCAGACCCTGGCCGAGCAGCGTGACGCCATGGATGAGAAGAACACCGCCCTCAATCAGGCGCAGGTACAGCTCGAAGAGCGCGCCGAAGAGTTGCAGCGTTCAAGCAAATACAAATCCGAATTCCTCGCCAACATGTCCCACGAACTGCGCACGCCGCTGAACAGTTCGTTGATCCTGGCCAAACTGCTGGCGGAAAACCCGCAGGACAATCTCAGCGCCGAACAGGTAAAGTTTGCCGAGTCGATCTATTCGGCCGGCAACGATCTGCTCAACCTGATCAACGACATTCTGGACATTTCCAAGGTCGAGGCCGGCAAGCTTGAAGTGATCCCGGAGAACACCAGTGTTGCGCGTCTGGCCGATGGCCTGCGTGGGGTGTTCGAGCCGATGGCCAAAGACAAACAGCTGACCTTCACCGTCGATTTGCAGCCGGGCACGCCAGGCATGATGTTCACCGACCGGCAGCGTCTGGAGCAGGTGATCAAAAACCTGCTGTCCAACGCCGTCAAGTTCACCGAGAAAGGCGCGGTCAGCCTGACCATTGCCGGCCAGCCGAATGACCAGATCGCGTTTGTTGTACGTGATTCGGGGATCGGCATCGCGGCGGATCAGCAGGAAAGCATTTTCGAAGCGTTCCGTCAGGCCGACGGCACCACCAACCGCAAGTACGGCGGCACCGGGTTGGGCCTGTCGATTTCCCGCGATCTGGCAACGTTGCTGGGCGGTTCGATCAGCGTCAGCAGCACGCCGGGGCAGGGCAGTGTGTTCACCCTGTTGCTGCCGCTGCAGTACAGCGAATCGGGCGAAATCTCGACTGCACCTTTAACGTTTACGCCGCCAGCGCCGACCGCGCCTGTACCTTTGGCGCCGATCGTCTCGCCATTGGCCCCGGTTCACATTCCGCGCTTCGCCGATGACCGCGATAAAGCTCCGTTCGCCACACGCTGCATTCTGGTGGTGGAAGACGAGCCGAATTTCGCCCATATCCTTTATGACCTGGCCCACGAGTTGGGCTATCAGTGCCTGGTTGCTCACGGCGCGGATGAAGGCTATGACCTGGCGAAAGAGTTTATTCCGGACGCCATCCTGCTCGACATGCGCCTGCCCGATCACTCGGGTCTCACTGTCCTGCAGCGTCTGAAAGAGCGCGCCGAAACCCGCCACATCCCGGTGCACGTGATTTCGGTCGAAGATCGCGTTGAAGCCGCGATGCACATGGGCGCCATCGGTTACGCGGTCAAACCGACCACCCGCGAAGAGCTGAAAGACGTGTTCGCGCGTCTCGAAGCGAAGCTGACGCAAAAGGTCAAACGCGTGCTGTTGGTTGAAGACGACGATTTGCAGCGCGAAAGCATCGCGCGATTGATTGGCGACGAGGACATCGAAATCACCGCCGTCGGTCTGGCGCAAGACGCCCTGGAGCGGCTGCGCGAGACGGTTTACGACTGCATGATCATCGACCTGAAGCTGCCAGACATGCTTGGCAACGATCTGCTCAAACGCATGGCCACTGAGGATATCTGCTCGTTCCCGCCGGTGATCGTTTACACCGGGCGCAACCTGACCCGCGATGAAGAGGCCGATCTGCGCAAGTATTCGCGCTCGATCATCATCAAGGGTGCGCGTTCGCCTGAGCGTTTGCTCGACGAGGTCACACTCTTTTTGCACAAAGTCGAATCGCAGTTGTCCCATGAACGGCAGAAGATGCTCAAGACCGCGCGCAGCCGCGACAAGGTCTTCGAGGGTCGCAAGATCCTGCTGGTGGACGACGATGTACGCAACATTTTCGCCCTGACCAGTGCTCTGGAAACAAAAGGCGCAGTCGTGGTGATCGGCCGTAATGGCCGTGAAGCGATTGAAAAACTGAATGAAGTCGAGGACATCGATCTGGTGTTGATGGACGTGATGATGCCGGAAATGGATGGTTTCGAAGCCACCATTGAAATCCGCAAGGATCCGCGCTGGCGCAAGCTGCCAATCATTGCAGTGACGGCCAAGGCCATGAAGGACGATCAGGAGCGCTGCCTGCAAGCGGGTTCCAACGATTATCTGGCCAAGCCCATTGACCTGGATCGCCTGTTCTCGCTGATTCGTGTGTGGTTACCGAAGATGGAACGTATTTAGTGGAAGGCAGCAGTCCAGCCGAACGAAACAGCGAAATCGAATTACGTTTGCTGATTGAGGCGATCTACCTCAAGTACAGCTACGATTTTCGCGATTACTCGGGCGCTTCGATCAAGCGCCGGGTGCAGCACGCGTTGAGCCAGTTCGAGTGCGCGACCATTTCGGCGTTGCAGGAAAAGGTGCTGCACGACCCAACCGCGTTCATGCAGTTGCTGCAACTGCTGACGATCCCGGTCAGCGAGATGTTTCGTGATCCTTCGCACTTCCTCGCGATTCGCAAGGAAGTAGTGCCGTTGCTGCGCACCTATCCGTCGATCAAAATCTGGATCGCCGGCTGCAGCACGGGTGAGGAGGTCTATTCGATGGCGATACTGCTGCGCGAAGAAGGCCTGCTCGATCGCACGATCATTTACGCCACGGACATCAATCCGCGCTCGCTGGACAAGGCCAAGCAGGGCATCTTCTCGATGGAGAACGTCCGTGCCTATACCGCCAACTACCAGCAGGCCGGCGGTCAGCGTTCATTTGCCGAGTACTACACTGCCGCGTATGGCTACGCGATATTCGACAAAACGCTGTGCGAGAACGTGACGTTTGCCGACCACAGCCTGGCGACCGACAGCGTGTTCTCCGAAACCCAACTGATTTCTTGCCGCAACGTGCTGATCTATTTCAACAAGAAGTTGCAGGATCGCGCCTTCGGGCTGTTCCATGAATCGCTGTGCCATCGTGGTTTTCTGGTGCTCGGCAGTAAAGAGACGCTGGATTTTTCCAGCTATGCCAATCAGTTCGAGCCGTTGGTCAAACAAGAACGGATTTACCGCAAAACATGAACGAGGCCGTGGCTTTACCTCGCGTCGAGGCGATTGTGGTCGGTGCTTCCGCCGGTGGCGTTGAGGCGTTGCTGAGCGTGCTCGGCCCACTGCGCAGCGGGTTTGTGCTGCCGATTATCGTTGTGCTGCACTTGCCCGAAGAGCGTCGCAGCCAATTGGCCGAAGTCTTCGCGCGGCGTCTGGACATGCCGGTGCACGAGGCGATCGACAAGCAGGACATTGCCGCCGGTACCGTGTATTTCGCCACGCCGGGCTATCACCTGTCGGTGGAGCAGGATCGCAGCCTGTCGCTGAGCCTTGAGGATCGTGTGCATTACTCGCGGCCTTCGATTGATTACCTGTTCGAGTCCGCCGCTGATGCCTACGGCTCAAAGCTGGCCGCTGTATTGCTGACCGGCGCCAATCACGACGGTGCGCGCGGGCTGGCGCAAGTCAAACGTCGCGGAGGCCTGACCATTGTCCAGGATCCGCAAGAGGCGCAAGTCGCCACCATGCCTCAGGCTGCGCTGAACATTCAGCAGCCCGATCATGTCCTAACCCTTAACGGCATCGGCCGTCTGCTTGTCGAGCTGGAACGAATCGCATGCTGAGTAATATTCAAGCCAAATTGCTGATCGTCGACGATCTGCCGGAAAACCTGCTGGCGCTCGAAGCCTTGATCAAACGCGAAGACCGCACCGTCTACAAGGCGTTGTCGGCGGACGAAGCGTTGTCGTTGCTGCTGCAGCACGAATTCGCCATGGCCATCCTCGACGTGCAGATGCCGGGGATGAACGGCTTCGAACTCGCCGAGTTGATGCGCGGCACCGAGAAAACCAAGAACATCCCGATTATCTTCGTCAGCGCCGCCGGTCGTGAATTGAACTACGCGTTCAAGGGTTACGAGAGCGGCGCGGTCGACTTCCTGCACAAGCCGCTGGATATCCATGCGGTGAAAAGCAAGGTCAACGTTTTCGTCGATCTGTACCGCCAGAGCAAGGCGATGAAACAGCAGGTCGAAGCGCTGGAGCAGGCCCGTCGGGAGCAGGAAGCGCTGTTGCAACAGTTGCAGAGCACTCAGTCGGAGCTGGAGCAGGCGGTGCGGATGCGCGATGACTTCATGTCAATCGTCGCCCACGAAGTGCGTACGCCGCTCAATGGCCTGATACTCGAAACGCAGCTGCGCAAGATGCACCTGGCACGGGACAACGCGTCGGCGTTCACCCTCGACAAGATGCACGCCATGGTCGATCGCGACGAGCGGCAGATCAAAAGCCTGATCCGCTTGATCGAAGACATGCTCGATGTTTCGCGCATTCGCACCGGCAAGTTGTCGATCCGGCCTAACCGTTTCGACTTGGTGCAGTTAGTCAGCAATCTGTTGCAGAACTTTGCGCAACAGATTGACGCGGCGGAAACCGAAGTATCGTTCACGGCGCCAGAGCCGGTCGAAGGTCACTGGGACGAGTTCCGTATCGAGCAAGTGGTGTCGAACCTGATCACCAATGCCTTGCGTTACGGTGGTCGCAGCCCGGTCAAGGTGCGTGTTTACCGCGAAGGCAATGAGGCGCGCATCGAAGTCGAGGACAATGGCATCGGCATCAGCGCCGAGAATCAGAAGCGAATTTTCCAACAGTTCGAACGGGTGTCCGCCAAGACGGTAGTCGCCGGGCTCGGACTGGGTCTGTTCATTTCCGAGCAGATCGTCGCCGCCCATGGCGGCTCCATCGTCGTCGAGAGTGAAATCAACGAGGGCGCCCTGTTTCGCGTTTGTCTGCCGATCGAGGAAAACGGCAAATCTGACGCAACCTCTGATTGACCGCACGGTCGTATCAGCAGCTATTGACCGAACAAAGGCTTCCCATGAGCGTAGATGCACAAGATGTAGTACTCGTCGTCGAGGACGAACCGGTTATCTTGATGGTCCTGACCGATTACCTGTCGGGCCAGGGTTACCGGGTGTTGCAAGCGGAAAGCGGCGAGCAGGCGTTCGAGATTCTGGCGAGCAAGCCGCATCTGGATGTCCTGATCACTGACTTCCGTCTGCCTGGCGGTATTTCCGGCGTGCAGATCGCCGAGCCAGCCGTCAAATTGCGACCGGATCTAAAAGTGATCTTCATCAGCGGTTACCCGCAGGAGATCCGCGAAACCGGCAGCCCGATCACGCGCAAGGCGCCGATTCTGGAAAAACCGTTTGATCTGGATGTCCTGCAGGAGAAAATTCAGGAGCTATTGGCCTGAAAACAGGGCAGTCGGCGGCGTACCTGTAATTTCTGACAGTTGACTTGACTGACGCCATTGCTCAATAACGACCTCGATATCCACGTCGGGGTCGTGCTCCATGCATCGAGAGACACCAGTGCTCAGCGCCATTGACCCTTGCGGTCGGTTGCTGCGCAAGGTCGCTTATCATCGGCGCGCTCCGACGGATCCGGCCGAGCCGCGCATTACCCATCAAATGTTTGACCCTGCCGGGCGTGTGTCGCGAATACGTGATCCGCGCCTTTTCTTGATGGCGGGGCGTCATTCTGAAGTCGCCAGTCAGCGCATGCTGTACAGCCTCTCGGGCACCCCGTTGTTATCTGACAATAACGATGCCGGCTTCCGACTGAATTTGCTTGCCGAAGCCGGGCACGCCGTCCATCACTGCGATCAGGAAGGTCACCAAAGGCGTCTGGTTTACGACGATTTTTTGCGACCCGAGCAAATTTTTGATCAGGCTCATTCCGAGGCAGAGTGCCGTACCGCTTGGTTCACTTACGCGGATGCCAGTCCGGCGTCTGCTGCCAGAAATTGTTGCGGCAAGGTGATTCGTCACGATGACGAGGCTGGAACGTTGCATTTCCGTGAATTTGGCGTGTCCGGAACAGTGCTTGAGCAGTCGCGGCGGTTTCTCAATTCACCGGAACGGCCTGACTGGCCAAGTGAAGAAAACGCACGGGATCTTTTGCTCGAACCGCAAAGCGCCACTTCGAAATCAGCGCTGAATGCTGTCGGCGAGCCAATTTGCCTTACGGATGCCAAGGGCAATGAGCAAATCCTGCGTCAGACGAAGGCCGGCGAGTTGTATGAAACCTGCTTGAAAATGGCGGGCTCGGGCAATCCGCTTACGCTGCTTCGCGATATCCAATACAGCGCCGCCGGTCAAATCGAACAGCAGACCAACGCCAATGCTTTGGTGACCATCTGTTGTTACGAACCGGCGGACGGCGGCTTGATCAGGCTGAGGACGCACGCTGCGAATACCACGCCCTTGCAGGATCTTCATTACCTCTACGATCCCGTTGGTAACCCCGTCAGAATCACTGATGCAGCCTTTGGCGTTCAGTACTTTCGCAACCAGTGCGTCGCCGCTACCAGCACCTATGGGTATGACACCTTGGGTCAATTGATCAGCGCAACCGGGCGACAAAAAATCAGTGCTCTCGGTGGCCCTCAGCTCCCTCAGTTTGTTTCACTGCCTGATGCGAACCAAATGGAAAACTACACACAGGATTTCCACTACGACGCGGGCGGCAACTTGCACACTTTGTTGCACCACGCCAACAGCGGTAGCCGTACCGAGCGTACCGCTGTGGCCGCACTTAATAACCGCAGCCTGCCTTTTGTAAATGATTTGCCACCGACTGAAGAGGTTATCGGTCAGAGCTACGACCGCAATGGCAACCTCAAGGCATTGCAACGTGGGCAAACGTTGTTTTGGGGGAAGCAAAACCAATTGCGTCGAGTGGATCAGGTCATCCGGGAGGAGGCCGCGAATGATGCCGAAATCTATGTCTATGACGGTACCGGGCAGCGCGTACGAAAGATCCGTAGCACAGTGACGTCCAAGCGCACCCTGACTCATGAAACGCGTTATCTGCCTGGACTGGAAATCCGCACAAGCCCCAAAGAAACGCTGCACGTAATCAGTGTCCAGGCTGGACGTTGCCGAGTTCAGGTTTTGCATTGGGAGCAGGTACGAAGCACAGACAATCCGCCGGATCAACATCGCTACAACCTGTTGGATCATTTGAGTTCCAGCACTCTGGAACTGGACGGTGACGGAGGGCTGATCAGTCAGGAGAGCTATTACCCTTACGGCGCAACGGCGTGGTGGGCGGGAGCGAACAGAATACAGGCCAGCTATAGAACCCTTCGTTACTCAGGCCAGGAGCGTGACGCAACGGGGCTTTATTACTTTGGTCGGCGTTACTACATTCCCTGGCGACAACGTTGGGCCAGTGCGGATCCGGTGGGTATCGAGGATGGTTTGAATCTGTACGGCATGGTCGCGGGTAATCCTGTGAGGTATGTCGATGTAAAGGGCTTGTCACGTTGGGATACGGTCAAAGCCGCGGCAGGCGCCGGGGCGCTTAATTTCACTTCCCAGTTTATTGGGGCAACTGTGGAGTATGGGCTTACTGTCGCGTTTGGCACCCTACCTCCGTACCAATGGCTGATAACCGGGGTCGGCGCAGCCTCCGCATTGGTTAATGGTGCGATAGTCGGGATGGCGGCGGCCAAGGATCAGGAAACAGAAGAAACCAGTTCGCTAAAGAAGTATATGGGGCGAACGGCTGGCGTGATTGTGGGTGCTGGAGCCTCGGTTCTGCCTGTTTTAGCGGGACACTTCTTGAATCCCGTTGTAAATGTGGATGCGCTCCTGGAGATTCCCAAACTGGCGGGTAACTTCAGTCTTGAATTCTCTTCTCAAATGTTTGACGGGCTACTTCCAGGCAACGCCTGGAAAGGGACACCTCCAATAAGGGCGAGATACTCCGAAAGAGCGGCAACTGTCTTGACGTTGGGAAGCTTCAGGCTCCTGGATGCCCAACTGTTCAATAATCCAACGTTGCTAAACGTGAATGGTGCTATTCAAAACGTACCTTTTTCAGCGGCCACAAGGGGAGCAATTGGCGTCGCGAATAGTCTGACGCGCAGCTATTTTTCTCAGGACTCCACCTATAAACCTGCCAAGGGAGGAGCACTTCAATTAACCCCTGTTAAATTGATCGGGGATACGGCTACACGTACTTTTGTTGATTTCCTGTCTCGAGTTGCGGATCGGCTACTGCCAAGTAGTGGGCTAGGCACGCTAGCACAGGGCGTTATCAGTTTTGTCGCAAAGGCCGTGCCTCTAGTCGCGCGCATGGCCTACAAAGGCAACATTAACTCGGGTCTGCAAAAATTACTGAAACGATCTGCACGGAGCGAAAGGGCGCCGGTAAGCTATGGAACCTTTGCCTGATGATCCAGGTTTAGCTGCTGCCAATAATCCAGGCACAGGTGTTTTGCGTCGGTACCTGACAGTTCTGACAGTTGACGTGGACGATGTAACGGCGAATAAAGGATGCACAAATCTTCGTGCCTGCCACGTGTCACGCGGGCGAACCAAACCTGAGGGATGGCGAACATGGATCGTTGCACACCCGCACTCGCTGTGATCGACTCCAGCGGTATGGCCGTTCGCTCGGTTGCCTATTGCCGGCAATCGGAGACGGATGCGCCTCAGGCCCGTATCACCCAAAACATTTATGAACGGCAAACCCGCACCTGCCATAGCCGCGATCCCCGACTGTTTACGCTGTTTCAAAATGACTCCACGCAGCCTGCTAACCAGACGACCTTGTCCAGCTTGTCCGGCACCTCGTTGCTGTCGGTCAACGCTGACGCCGGTTGGCGTCTGAGCCTGGCCGGCGCCAGCGGCCAGGCGCTGGAAAGCTGGGGTCAGAAGCTTAATCACCGCCGCGTGGCTTACGATGAGTTGCTGCGGCCAGCGTTCCTTTTTGAGCAGGAGGCGGGTGAGGAGATCCGGCGCAGCGAATGTTATGGCTGGGCCGACGCAAGCGCCGAATCCGCCCTGCACAACGTTAGCGGGCAACTGATTCGTCATGATGACGGGGCGGGTACACGTTCTCTCGATGAGTGCAGTGTCTTCGGTTCGCCACTTGCGCAGACGCGGCGGTTTCTCGACGCGCTGGAGTTGCCCGACTGGCCGGAAGATCCCGCCGGGCGCGACGTCCTGTTGGAAGTTGAACGCGCGACCACGCGTAACAGTTATAACGCGGCGGGTGAGCAGATCCGCCATATTGATGCGTTGGGCAATGAACAATTACTGCGTCAGACCCGGGCAGGGGAGCTATTCGAAACCTGTTTGAAGTTGTCTGGCGCTGGCGGTTATACCTCATTGGTGAGCGACATTCGCTACAGCGCCACTGGTCAGATCGAGCAGCAATCGGCGGGAAACGGGGTCGTAACGCGCAGTGTTTTTGATACGCAAAGTGGACAGATCATCAGCTTGATCGCGCAAGTTGCCAACGAACCGCCGCTACAGCAACTGAACTACGCCTATGATGCAGTGGGTAACCTTCTCAGCATCAGCGATGCTGCCCAGCCGATCCGTTATTTCCGCAATCAGCGTGTCGCTCCTCTCAATACCTACCGCTATAACACGCTTTATGAATTGATCGCGGCCACTGGCCGGCAATGCGTCAACGCGTTGGGTGGGCCACAGTTGCCGGAGTTCATATCGCCACCGGATTCCACTCAACTGGAAAACTATCAGCAGACGTTCGATTACGACGCCGGCGGCAATCTACTGACGCTGCAGCACATTGCTGACAGCGGTCAACGCACAGAGCGCACCGCTGTCGCCGCCTATAGCAACCGCAGTTTGCCGTATACCGCGGCCGATGTGCGTCCGGGAGAGGGTGATATCGCCGCAGGGTACGACGGCAATGGCAATCTCAATGTCCTGCAAAAAGGTCAGAACCTGTTGTGGAACGGACGTGACCAGTTACGCCAGGTCGATCAAGTGATTCGCAATGCAGAACCCAACGACGCGGAGCGCTATATCTATGATGGCGAGGGGCAGCGCGTGCGAAAAATTCGCACGGCTTACAGCTCCCGCCGAACCCGTACCCATGAAACCCGCTACTTGTCCGGGGTGGAAATTCGTACAACGCCGGAAGAAATTTTGCACGTCATCAGCGTCGCGGCCGGGCGCTGCACCGTGCAGATTCTGCATTGGGAAAAAGGTCGACCGGTGGGCATTCCCGACGATCAAGCTCGCTACACTCTGACGAATCATCTCAACTCCAACAGTCTGGAGCTTGATGCCGATGCTCGGCTTATCAGCCAGGAAAGTTACTATCCTTACGGCGGTACCGCCTGGTACGCCGGGCGCGACAAAGTCGAGGCGAGTTACCGGACGGTGCGTTATTCCGGGCAGGAGCGGGATGCAACCGGACTGTATTACTACGGGTTTCGCTATTACATGCCGTGGCGCCAGCGTTGGCTAAGTGTGGATCCGGGAGGTACGCACGACGGGTTGAATCTGTATCGGATGGTGGGGGGGAATCCGATCGGCTTCGTCGACGCTCAAGGGCTGGAGGAAACGCCTGTCACCCACCCGGTTACCCGGTTTGAATATGGTAAGGCCGCGTTGACTGCGGGCGCGCGCGGGGCGGTAAAAGGGCTAATAAGGTACGGTGCCGGCAAGGCAGCAGGCGCTGTATTAAGTGGCGCTTCGAAAAGCGTCTTGATGTCTCTCTCAGCGAATCTAAACGGCGTGTCTTGGGCTTACTCGGGAGGTTCACTCGCGAAGCTGGCGTATGATTCTTATTATCCCGATTCTGGTTCGAGTCTCGGTCGAGCCGTAGCGTTCGCGTCAGGTGCCCTACCTGGCTTCGCAATTGGTTATACAACCGCTATATTTTCCGACCCGTTAGCCGTATTGGTTGGTGTTTCCAAAGATTTTTCCGGCGAGCTCGGCACAAGGTTGTTCAGCCCCATTGGTCCCAAGATTCAATATAACGGAGACGCCACGGTTGTATCGCAACTCGTCGATAGCGGCGGCAGTGTGATCAACAATGTAGTCGAGGGCGTGTTAGAGAATGTTTTGGCCGACAGTTTGCCGGAAGGGGTGTTTCCCATGGTCAATGGCGCGATCAAAGGCGTCATCACTACGAGCGTGCTCGCTTCGTCGATAGTTCCAGCCAGTTATTACGGAAGCAAACATGGAGACCTCGTCGCACACTGGAAGGATCTTCCTAACGGTTTGAGAGCAATTGGGCACGACCTCGCCGTGGGTGTCATAACCAATGAGGGTAACGCCCTTATCAACGAAGGACTTATTAAGCTCGGAAGTGAAAATTTACCGAGTGCTATAAAGGCCGGTCTTTACAATCTTCAAGTCGTCAGTGAGGCCAATGCATTGGGCGGTGAGTATGTCTTGAAGGGTATTGGCTGGACTGGCGTGAGTGCCGTTTCGACTGTCACGACACCCAGCGCGGATTCAGAAAAGAACATACAGGCTGCTGCTGACAGGCAAACTCGTCAACGAACTTCCGTGCGCCGCAACTCTGCTGAAAGGTTGCCTTTGAGGAGTTCCAGGGTCTGATAGGTAGATAAAACGTCACTGCCGGATCATCTCCCTGACCTTCGCCGTCAGAAGGTCAAAGGTGAACGGCTTGGTGATCATCTGCATTCCCGGATCGAGGAACCCGCCGCGCACGGCCGCGTGTTCGGCATATCCAGTGATAAACAGCACCTTCAACCCCGGCCGATATTGACGACCAATCTCGGCCAACTGCCGGCCATTCATGCCCGGCAGGCCAACATCGCTGATGAGCAGATCAATACGCTGCGCCGAATTCAGAATCGGCACAGCACCATCGGCATCCCCGGCCTCGACGAAGGCATAACCCAACTCGCTTAAAACCGCGCTGACCAGCACGCGAACGGCTGGGTCATCTTCGACGATCAACACTGTCTCACCGTTGATTGCATCCGGCGCTTGCTGGATATCGGTGTCGGGTTGCTCAAGTTCTTCGCCACGGAAGCGCGGCAGATACAGTCTGACGGTGGTGCCTTGATCGATTTCACTGTCGATCGAAACATGCCCGCGTGACTGTTTGCTGAAGCCGTAAATCATCGACAGACCGAGCCCGGTGCCCTGGCCGATTGGTTTGGTGGTGAAGAACGGATCGAACGCGCGGTTGATCACGCTTTGCGGCATGCCGCTGCCATTGTCGGTGACGCTGAGCATCACGTAATCGCCGGGCTCAAGGTTGCTGTAGGCCTCGGTGAATTCGCGATGCAGCACCTGATTGCTGGTTTCGACGATCAATTTGCCACCCTCGGGCATGGCGTCGCGGGCGTTGATCACCAAGTTGAGCAGGGCGCTTTCCAGTTGATTCGGATCGGCCTCGGCGACCCACAATTTGTCGTTCAGGCGCATGTCCAGCTGGATGCTCTCGTTGAGACTGCGTTGCAGCAGCTCGCCCATCGACAGCACAAGGGTATTCATCTGTACGGCTTTGGAATCAAGCGACTGCCGACGAGAGAACGCCAGCAGCCGATGGGTCAGGCCGGCAGCGCGGTTGGCAGAGGTCACGCCCAGATCGATCAGGCTGTCGAGATCATCCAGGCGCCCACGCGCAAGTCGCCGGCGCAGCAACTCAAGGCTACCGATGATCCCGGTGAGCATATTGTTGAAGTCGTGGGCGATGCCGCCCGTGAGCTGGCCGACCGCTTCCATCTTCTGCGATTGGCGCAACGCTTCTTCGTTGTGGCGAAGTTGCGCGGTGCGTTCCTCGACCTGTTGTTCGAGGGTTTCCAGTGTCGATTGCAGGCGCCGTTCGCTTTCACTCAGATCGATCAAGCGGTCGCGGGCTTCATATTGTCGTCGTCGACCGCGCAGGGCGGCGGAGACCATACTGACCAACGTGGCCGGGTGGAAAGGGCGCTCAAGGAAGCTCACATTGCCCAGTAAAGTGCTCAGGCGTGAGGAGGGACCTTGTTCCTGTCCGCCGTGATGAGTGAGCAGCACGATCGGTAGATCCGACCAGGCCGGTTGTTGCTCCAGATGCTGGAACAACACCTCCAGCTCCGGGCCACGCAACGCTTCCGCGGCAATCAACAACAACCCGGCGCCAGGTTCCAGTTGCGAACACAGTGTCGCCAGATCCGGCGTGATCAAACCACCAAATCCAGCTTCATTAAGGATCATCAGCGCAATTTGGCTGTCGCGACCCACGGGCGCCAGAATGAGCGCCCGTTCGGCCAGCGGCGTAGCCACCGTCACAAGTTATCTTCCTGCAGCAGCGGTTTGCTCGCGCCGAGGTAAGTCGGTACGCCACGAAGCACGCCCTGGAAGGCTTCCAGCGGTTCACCAATGGTCATGCCCTGCGTGGAAATGCGGTATTCGCGAATGGTCGATTCGTGGCTGCCGGTGCGTTTCTTGATGATGGAAATCGCCCGCCGGACTTTGCCGAGGGCTTCGAAGTAACGCAACAGAATCACCGTGTCGGCCAGGTAAGTGATGTCGACCGGCGCTTGCATATCGCCGACCAGACCATGTTGGGCGACGGTCATAAACGTCGCCGCGCCTTTGCGGTTAAGGTACAGCAGCAACTCGTGCATGTGCAGCACCAAGGCATTTTCTTCCGGCATCGCGGCTTGATAGCCGTTGATGCTGTCAATCACCACGGTTTTGATTTCGCCTTCATCGACGCAGCGTCGCACGCGGTGGGAAAACTCGCCCGGCGACAGTTCGGCGGCGTCTACCTGTTCGATCAACAGATTGCCGGTCGCTTGCAGGGCCTTGAGGTCGATGCCGATATTTCTCATGCGCTCGAACAGCAAACCCAGTTCTTCATCGAAAATGAACAACGCAGCTTTCTCGCCACGCGTCACTGCCGCAGCGGCAAAGATCATCGAGATAAGCGATTTACCGGTACCGGCCGGGCCGAGAATCAGTGTGCTGGAACCGGTTTCGATGCCACCGCCGAGCAGGGCGTCCAGCTCTTTGATGCCGCTGGTGAGCTGCAGGCGTGCATATTCTCCACGGTGTTCGGCGGCGACCAGCCTTGGGAATACGTGAACGCCGTCACCCATGATGGTGAAGTCGTGGAAGCCTCCGCGATACTTCTGACCGCGGTATTTGACTACCCGCACGCGGCGGCGCTCGGCGCCATAGTTTGGGGTCAGCTCTTCCAGACGAATCACGCCGTGGGCCACGCTGTGCACGGTTTTGTCGAGGGACTCGGTGGTCAAATCGTCGAGCAACAGTACGGTAGCGTTGTAGCGCACGAAGTAATGTTTGATTGCCAGAATCTGCCGGCGATAGCGCAAAGAGCTTTGCGCCAGCAAACGGATCTCCGACAGGCTATCGAGCACGACGCGGGTCGGTTTGAAGCGTTCGACCGCTTCGAAAATCTGCTTGGTTGCTTCGCCCAACTCCAAATCGGAGGAGTACAGCAAGCTCTGCTGATGCTCGGCATTGAGCAGGCTTTCCGGTGGCGTCAGCTCAAAAATCTTGATGTTCTCATCCAGCTCCCAGCCGTGGGAGAGCGCACCCTGGCGCAATTCATTCTCGGTTTCCGACAGCGTGATGTACAACGAGCGTTCGCCGGCTTTCGCGCCGGCCATTAGAAAATGCAAAGCGACCGTGGTTTTACCGGTTCCGGGTTCTCCTTCCAGCAGGAAAACATGCCCGCGCGATAAGCCACCGGCCAGGATGTCATCCAGGCCCACAATGCCGGTGGCGGCTTTTGCACTGATCAACTCGTTAGATGTAGACAAAAAATGCCCTCTCATGACTAGGGGAAGCGAGGCAGCTGACTCGATTGAGCTGCCTGATTACTTGACCTTGGGCCGTGATGGCAGTTCCGCTCTTTCTTCTTGAAAGTTTACGGCGAACACAAAAAGCTGAGGCAGGATTTTGTGGCGAGGGGATAAATCCCCGTTGGCGTGCGCAGCAGGCCCTGCTTTTGGTGAAGAGGGGCCGCTGCGCGACCCAACGGGGATAAATCCCCTCGCCACAGGCAGTGGTGAATTCGGTCAGTGTGCTTGAGGTTTAGAGGCCCTGTTGCAAAGCAGGATCATCCGGATTGAGTTGTTCCAGCTGAGCCAGCAAAACCTGCACGTTCTGTAATTGACCGCTTTCTTTCCAGTAATTGATCAGCAACACCCGCGCCTTGCGGTCGGCAGGATGGCGCTGAACGATTTCCTGCAACTGATTCTGCGCGGCTTCCAGCTCTTCGGCGCTGTGCAGGGTGGTCGCGAGGTCGTAGCGATAATCCTTGTTGTCGGGTTCAAGTTCGACGGCTTTGGATAAGCCGAGCAAAGCAAATTCGAGCTGATCATGGTGCAGCAGCCATAGGCCGAGAGCATGTTGCAGATACGCCGAATCGGGCTGGGCTTTGAGCTGCTGCGCAAGCAATTGTCGGGCAGCGTCGCTCTGGCCCTGACGGTCGAGCACATCAATCTGCATGACCAGCGCCGGCAAGTTGCCCGGCTCCAGGCGCAAAGTGTTTTCCAGCGCGTCCTGCGCTTGCTTGAGTTCGGCATTGTGCAAGTGCAGGCGCGCCAGTTGCGCGTAGGTCGCAGCGCTCGGTGGTTGCTCCTTGAGGACTTGCTCCCAGCCGTCGATCGCTTGCTCCAGCGGCGCGAAGTACAACCCCAGCTCATCCGGGGTCAAACCGAGCAGGGCATTGATCGCGGCAAAGCGAACGGTTTGATCCTCGTCCTCCAGCAGCGGCCCGAGCAATAGGCTGCGCTGGCCGCCGGGTACCAGGCCCACGACACTTTTGATTGCCGCCAGGCGAACATCGGCCGCTTCGCTCTGCAAATCAGCATCGGCCAGTTTCAATGCCTGCGGGCTTGGATAATTGGGCAATTCCGCATGCAGCCACACGCGGCGTTTCACCGACAGATCAGGACGCCCCAATTGCTGATACAACTGCCGCGCCGCCCCCGGCTGACCGGCACGCGCCGCCGACAAAGCTTCGCTGTAGCCATGCTTGATCGCTTCGGGGACAACCGGAGTGGTGCTGCGCAGTGACAACCAGGCGACGATCACAATCAATGCGAGGCCAAGGCTGATGAGCAGGTAGCGGCGGGACTGGAGCATGCAGGTATCCGGAAACGTGCTGACTTGAGCAGAGCGGCAAGCTTCGGTCAGCTCGGCGCGGGAGTCAAACCTTGTCCTTGTGAAACGTCCTACAACACGCGTCGAATGCATTACTCGTCCGGCTTGCGATGCAGTGTCTACGCTTGCAGGAGTTGCTTTTAATGAGTGTGCCCATGCAAGCCCTGTTCAATTATTTCAAAGCGGTGATCCATCCGGGTCAGGCTGTGCTGTTGTTTGCCCTGCGCACCATTGCCGCCGGGTTGCTCACTTTATATTTGGCATTTGTATTCGATCTTGATCAGCCAAAGTGGTCAATCATGGCGGTGGTGATTGTCAGCCAGCCGCTGGCCGGGATGGCACTGGCACGCAGTTTTGGCCAGGTGATTGGCACCACGCTGGGTGCGGCGGTGGCAGTGCTGATCATGGCGATCTTCCCTCAGGCACCGCTGCCATTTATTACAACGCTCGCGTTGTGGTTGGCACTGTGTACGGCGGGCGGCACGTTGTTGCGTTACACCAGTTCGCAGGCATTCGTGCTCAGCGGGTATACAGCGGTGGTGGTGGCGTTGTTGGCGATTCCCGAACCGGACGGGACGTTCCTGCTGGCCGTCACCCGAGTCACTGAAACGTTATTGGCGGTAGCCTGCGTCTGTGTGGTCAGCCTGCTGACGGCGAGGCCCGAAGCGGTGGCCAAGGGTTATTTCGCCAAGGTTGATCAAGTGATCAAACTGGTCGCCGGCCATGCCGCTGCCGTGATTCGCACGGAAGAAAGCGAAGCCGATTTTCAGCGTCGGCAAATGCAGGTGCTCGCTGAAATCAGTGCGCTGGAAGGCCTGCGTCGGCATTTGTACTTCGATGCACCGCGCCTGCGCAGCGCTAACAATCTGGTGCTGTTATTGGGCAATCAACTGATGTTGCTAACGTCGCGGCTGACCGCACTGCGTCACCAGCGGCAATTGCTCACCGAGCGTTGGGAAGGTGATCTACCGCTGGATATCCAGCGATTACGCGCCGATGAACTGGCGTTTCTCGATCAGTTGGCGCGGCAGGGCCGTGCCATGCCTGAGGAGGCCCGGCACCACTTCGTCACGCTGCAGCAACAGTTCGATGAAATGGCCTACAAGGCCGAGCAATTGACCGAGGACATGAGCGCCACACTGCGTTCACTGGCGTGGGCGCTGCGCTGGGAGCAAGCGCGGTTGATGCAACAACTGGAGCAAATTCTTGAACTCAGCGATGCGATCCAGGAAGGGCGCGAGGCCAGTTGCATGTTTCGCGGTCAGCAGAGCCCGCTGCATCTGGATTTCACCCTGGCCTCGATGAACGCAATTCGAGCGTTTACCGCTTTGCTGGTGGCCGGGCTGATCTGGATCGAAACGGCGTGGGATGGTGCGCGCGGCGGGATGATTCTGGTCGGCATCCTGTGTTCACTGATGGCGACGTTCCCGCGGCCGCTGATGGCTGCGCAGAGTTATGCGCGTGGCTTGGGCGTGGCGTTGCTGGTGTCGGCGCTCTATCAATTCATGATCGTGCCAGCGATCAGCAACTTCGAAATGCTGGCGTTGGTGCTCGCGCCATTGCTCTATGTGATCGCGGTGGGGTTATCCAGTCCGGCCACGGCGGGCATCGCGATGGGGTTGGGTTTGTCGAGTTTTCTGATGCTTGGCCCGCAGAACGCTGGTACCGGTCAGAACAGCGCAATTCAATGGTTTGAGTTCGCCGGCGCTTACGTCAGCGCGGCGATGCTGGCGCTGATTGTCTACGCGTGGATTTTCCCGTTTCGTCCGGCGTGGCGTCTGCGTCGCCTCTATAACGAAGCACGCGAGCAGGTCTATCAACTGACCAAGCTGCCGGCCACCGATGAACAGCAATTCGCTTTCGAAAGCCGCATGGTCGATCGCCTGACCAGCATGCAGGGTCTGTTGCCGGCGGTGAATGACCGAGCGATGCCGCAACTCTACGAAGTGACGCTGGCGTGTCTGGCGCTGGGGGTGGCGATGCAGCAACTACGGCTGCAAGCACAGAACAACACGCTGGTGACGCCTGCGTTCAGCCAGCATTTGTCTTCAGCGTTGCGCCACACCGGGCGGTTTGTCGCCGCGCGTGATGATGTGCAACTGGCGCCATTGCTGGAACGACTTCACGCATTAGGCGATGAGCTGGACGAATTGCACGTCGCCAGTCACGAACATCTAGGCTCGGTGTTCCGTATGCGTGTGGCGTTGCTGATCGTCGTGTCATTCCTGCAACGTCATGGCGAATATCTGCAAGCAGGAACCGTTGAAGGAGAACCGATCCTTGCCCATTGATTTCGAAGTTGGCGGCGTCTACCTGCCGCCCATTGCCCAGGCGCTGTTACTGGCGATTCCGATATTCCTGCTGCTGGATTGGGTGCTGCGTCGTCTGGGTGTGTTGCGCCTGGTCTGGCATGAAGCCCTGTTCGAAGGCGCCTTGTATGCCTGTGTCTGTGCCACGCTGATTCTGTTGATGGGAGCCTGAACCCTTGAAAATGTTGTTGGCAAGAATGATGACCGTGGCGGTGGTGATATTGGCGATCGTTCTCGGCTGGTTCGCCTGGGAGTATTACACCCGCGCGCCGTGGACACGGGATGCCCGGGTGAGGGCGGATGTGGTGACATTGTCGGCCGATGTGTCCGGGCGCATCGTCAGTCTGGCAGTGCAGGACAACCAGCACGTTGATAAAGGCCAATTGCTGATGGAGATTGATCCGGCACGCTACAAACTGGCGGTGGAACATGCGCGACGTGAGGTCGAGGTGTCCAAAGCCACGCTGGGCCAATCGAAAGCCTCGATTGTTGCCAGTGAGGCGCTGCTCAAACAGCGCCAAAGCGAAGAACGTCGGCGGCGCACGTTGAAACAGGGTTTTGCCATTTCCGGTGAGGAGTGGGAGAAGTCCAGCACCGACGTCGCCGTGGCCCAGGCCGATCTGTTGCGCAATCAGGCCAATCTCGGGCTGGCCGAGGCCAATGTGCAACTGGCTATTGCTGCACTGAGCCAAGCGGAACTGGATTTGCAGCGCACCCGTGTCGAATCCCCGGTCAGCGGTTTCGTCACCAATCTACTGACCCGGCAGGGCGATTACGCCGTGGCCGGTGGCGCGCTGTTGGCGCTGGTCGACAGTGATTCTTTCTACATCAGCGGTTATTTCGAAGAAACCAAACTGCCGAGGATCGAAGAGGGTGACCGGGTCAAAGTGCAGCTGATGAGTGGCGAAACCTTCGGCGGCACGGTGCAGAGCATCGCCTACGCCATTGCCGACCGCGAAAACGCCCCGGGCAGTCGACTGCTGGCCAACATCAACCCGAGTTACACCTGGGTAAAACTCGCGCAACGGGTGCCGGTGCGGATCGAGATTGACGCGGATTACGCTGGCAAGAACCGCTTGCGAGCGGGCACCACAGCCACCGTAACCATCCTGGAATCACACTAACCCCTGTAGGAGCTGCCGAAGGCTGCGATCTTTTGATCTTGCCCATCCAAAAGCAACATCAAAAGATCGCAGCCTTCGGCAGCTCCTACATGTTGATTCGGCAGGCACAAAAAAGCCCCGCGACCGAATGATACGCGGGGCAAAAAATTTGGTTGGTTGCGGCCAACCAAAGGAGCTCTTTAACAATCGATTACTTGCTGGCAACAGTCTCCGGTTGCCAGCCGCCGCCGAGGGCTTTGTAGATCGCGACAATGCCGCGATACAGATCGACTTCGGCCTGCGCCTGGGTGTCCTCGGCGTTCAGACGTTCACGCTGAGCATCAAGCAGCACGAGGAAGTCGGTAGTGCCTTCGCGATAGCGGATCTCGGCGAGGTCAGCAGCCTTGCGGCTCGACTCACTCTGACGAATCAGCGAGATCAGCCGTTGCTGACGTTTGCCGTAATCGCTGAAGGCGTTTTCCGATTCTTCCAGGGCCAGCAGCACTTGCTGCTCGTAAGTCGCCAGTGCGCCTTCAGCTTCGGCATCGGCGCCGCGCAAACGCGCTCGCACGCTGCCAAGGTCGAACGCAGCCCAGGTGATGCTCGGGCCGAGTGCCCAGGCGTTGGCCGCCGAGGAACCGATTTGCGAACCACGCCCGGCCGTCCAGCCAAGGAAACCGCTGAGGCTGACCCGTGGGAACAGATCGGCTTTCGCCACGCCGATGCGCGCTGTGGCCGAAGCCAGGTTGCGTTCTGCGCTGAGGATGTCCGGGCGACGTTGCAGCAGTTCACCCGGATCGCCGATTGGCAGGGCCTTGGCAATCGCCGGCAAGTCTTTTGGGCTAAGGTCGACGGTCAGCTTGTCCGGACGCTCACCCAGCAGGGTGGCGATGCGGTTTTTCTGCCGAACCTGTTCGGCCTGCAATTGCGGCACGCTGGCTTCTACCGAAGCCAGACGCGCATCGGCACGTTCGACGTCGAGCTGATCGCCAACGCCGGCGTCACGCAGGCTGATGGTGATCTTGCGCGACTCCTGCTGGTTGTTCAGGTTGGCCACGGCGATCTTTTCCCGCAACTGAGCGCCGCGCAGTTGACCGTAAGCGTCGACCAGTTCGGCAATCATGGTGACTTGCAGTTGGTACAGATCGGCTTTGGCGGCCTCTTGATCGGCGTCGCTGGCTTCCAGATTGCGCTGGATGCGCCCGAACAGATCGAGCTCCCAGGCCATGTCCAGACCGAGATCATAGCGTTCGCTGTTGACCCGATCGGTGGTCTGGCCGGGGATTTGCCCCTTGGCCAGATCACTGCTGACGCGGCTGGTGATGGTCGGCATTGCATCGTTGCTGGCATCGTCGCGGATTGCCCGAGCGGCTTTCCAGCGGGCGAACGCCACGCGCAGTTCACGGTTGCCTTGCAGCGATTGGGTCACCAACTGGTTGAGGGTCGGATCGTCGAATTGCTGCCACCAGATGCCTTCGAATTTCGATCGGTCGAAGTTCTTTTGCCCGGCGGCGCCGTCGGTGACGGCCGTGATGTTGGCCGCCTCCGTGGCTGGGGTCTTGTAGTCGGGGCCGACGGCGCAGGCGCTGAGGGCCAGCACCAGCAGGCTCGGCAGGAAGACTTTCAGACTCATTGTTGCGCCTCCAGTTTGAGGGCCTTAGCCGCTTTGCGGGCTTCGCCGCGCTCAACAAAGTTACGGATCAGCACGTAGAACACGGGCGTCAGCAACAGACCGAAGAAGGTCACCCCGAGCATCCCGGAGAACACCGCCACGCCCATGGCATGACGCATCTCGGCACCGGCACCGCTGGAGAACACCAGTGGCACTACACCCATGATGAACGCGAAGGAGGTCATCAGGATCGGCCGCAGACGCAGACGGCAAGCTTCCAGTACTGCGGCGAGCGGGTTGAGGCCTTCTTCCTGTTTATCCTTGGCGAACTCGACGATCAGAATCGCGTTCTTACACGCCAATCCGACCAGTACGATCAAACCGATCTGGGTGAAGATGTTGTTGTCACCGCCCGAGATGATCACGCCGGTGATGGCCGACAGCAGGGTCATCGGAACGATCAGGATCACCGCCAGTGGCAGGCTCCAGCTTTCGTACTGAGCGGCGAGTACGAGGAACGCCAGCAATACGCAGAGCGGGAACACGAACAGCGCGGTGTTGCCGGACAGAATCTGCTGGTAGGTCAGGTCGGTCCACTCGTAGGTCATGCCGTTCGGAAGTTCTTCCTTGAGCAGTTTCTCGATGGCTTTTTCGGCCTGGCCGGAGCTGTAGCCTGGGGCTGCGGCACCGTTGATTTCTGCGGTAATGAAGCCGTTGTAGTGCATCACGCGATCCGGGCCCGAGGTGTCGCTGACCTTGATGAAGGTCGCCAGCGGGATCATTTCGCCTTTGTTGTTACGCACTTTCAACTGACCGATCTGATCGGATTCGAGGCGGAACTGCTGCTCGGCCTGAACGTTGACCTGATAGGTGCGCCCGAAGCGGTTGAAGTCGTTGGCATACAGCGAACCCAGGTAAATCTGCAGGGTGTCGAAGATGTCGCTGACGGCCACGCCGTGGGTCTTGGCTTTTTCACGGTCGATGGCGGCATCGACCTGCGGCACGTTCACGGTGTAGCTGGTGAACAGGCCTGCCAGTTCCGGCACGTTGTGGCTCTTGTTGATGATGTTCATGGTTTCTTTGTACAGCTCGTCGTAGCCCAGGTTGCCCCGGTCTTCGATTTGCAGACGGAAACCACCAATGGTGCCCAGACCTTGTACCGGCGGTGGCGGGAAGATCGCCATGTAGGCTTCTTGAATGTTGGCGAACTGGCCGTTCAAGGCCCCGGCGATCGCACCGGCGGACATGCTCGCGTCTTTACGTTCGTCGAACGGCTTCAGGGTCACGAAGACGATGCCGGCGTTCGGACTGTTGGTGAAACCGTTGATCGACAGGCCCGGGAACGCTACAGCGCTTTCCACGCCTGGCTGTTTCAGCGCGAGGTCGGACATGCGTTTGATCACGTCTTCGGTGCGATCCAGGCTCGAAGCGTCCGGCAGTTGCGCGAAAGCCACCAGGTATTGCTTGTCCTGGCCGGGTACGAAACCGGTCGGGGTGCTGGAGAAACCGAAGAAGGTCAACACCATCAGGCCTGCGTACAGCAGAAGGGCGATGCCGCTGCTGCGGATAACCCGGCCCACCGTGCCGACGTAGCCATGGCTGGCGCGGTCAAAGAAGCGGTTGAACGGACGGAACAGCCAGCCACCGAAGATCTTGTCGAGCACTTTCGAGAAGCGGTCTTTCGGTGCGTCGTGGCTTTTCAGCAACACAGCGGCCAGCGCTGGCGACAGGGTCAGCGAGTTGAACGCCGAGATCACGGTCGAGATGGCAATGGTCAGTGCGAACTGCTTGTAGAACTGCCCGGTGAGGCCGGAAATAAACGCCGCCGGAATGAACACCGCACACAGCACCAGCGCCGTGGCAATGATCGGGCCGGTCACTTCACGCATCGCCCGTTTGGTCGCTTCGACCGGCGTCAGGCCGAGTCCGATGTTCCGCTCGACGTTCTCCACCACCACGATGGCGTCGTCCACCACGATACCGATGGCCAGTACCAGACCGAACAGCGACAGCGCATTCAGCGAGAAGCCAAACAGGTGCATCACCGCAAACGTACCGATCAACGATACCGGCACCGCCACCAACGGAATGATCGAGGCGCGCCAGGTTTGCAGGAACAGAATCACCACCAGAACCACGAGGATCAGTGCTTCGAAGAGGGTGTGAACCACCGCCTCGATCGAGCCGCGCACGAAGATCGTCGGGTCATAGACGATGCTGTAGTCCATGCCTTGCGGGAAGCTTTTCTTCAGCTCGTCCATCTTGCCGCGAACTTCGTTCGAGATATCGATGGCGTTGGAACCTGGGCGCTGGAAGATAGGGATCGCCACGGCAGGCTGGTTGTTCAGCAACGAGCGCAGGGCGTATTGGCTGGAACCCAGCTCGACGCGAGCGATGTCTTTCAGGCGAGTGATTTCACCATTGTCGCCAGCGCGAATGATGATGTTCTCGAACTCTTCCTCAGTGACCAGACGGCCCTGAGTGTTCACCGACAGCTGGAAGCTCTGAGCATTCGGGGCAGGGGGCGCGCCCAATTGACCGGCAGCCACTTGACGGTTCTGTTCACGAATCGCGGTAACCACATCGGTCGCGGTCAGATTGCGCGAAGCGGTTTTGTTCGGATCGAGCCAGACTCGCAGCGAGTAGTCGCCCATACCGAACAGTTGCACGTCACCGACGCCGTTCAGACGCGCCAGCTCATCCTTGATGTTGAGGATTGCGTAGTTCGACAGATAAAGCATGTCGTAGCGTTTGTCCGGCGAGGTCAAGTGCACAACCATGGTCAGGTCGGGCGAGGCCTTGTCGACGGTGATACCGATGCGTGTCACTTCCTCGGGAAGTTTCGGCTCGGTACGGGTCACCCGGTTTTGCACCTGCACCTGCGCGTTGTCGAGGTCAGTGCCCAGGGCGAAGGTGATGGTCAGGGTGATCTTGCCGTCGGCGGTTGACTGCGAGGACATGTACAGCATGTTCTCGACGCCGGTGATGGCTTGCTCCAATGGAGCCGCCACGGTTTCACCGATGACTTTGGGGTTGGCGCCCGGGAAGTTCGCACGCACCACCACGGTCGGTGGCACGACTTCCGGGTATTCGCTGATGGGCAATTGGAACAGCGAGATCGCACCGGCGATCAGGATCAGCAGCGACAGCACCGCTGCGAAGATCGGCCGTGAAATGAAGAATTGGGAAAAATTCATCGGAGTTGTCGTCCCTTAACCGCGTGGGGTCGTGGCGGCCAGCTTCACAACCGCACCGGACGCACCCTTGGCAGGGGCGACTTTGGGCAGGTTGCTGGCTTCCAGCGCTTGACGTTGTTGAGCGAGTGCCGCGATGGTCTGTTCGCTGGCCATCGGCACCACTTCCGGGGTAACCGGCGAGCCAGGGCGAACCCGTTGCAGACCCTTGACGATGATCGTGTCGTCCTTGTTCAGGCCGGTGCGGACGATGCGCAGGCCTTCGATTTTCGGACCGAGTTCGACGGCGCGGTACACGGTGTTGTTGTCCGCATCCATCACCAGCACGAACTTCTTGCCGAGGTCGGTGCCGACCGCTTCGTCGTTGATCAACATGGCGTTGTAGGTGCCGCTGCCGACCAGTTTCAGTCGTGCGTAAAGGCCCGGGGTGTAGGTGCCGTCGCTGTTGTCGAACACTGCGCGACCACGGATGGTGCCGGTTTTCGGGTTGACCTGGTTGTCGACGAAGTTCATCTGACCGAGGTGCGGGTTGCCGTCTTCATTGGACAGGCCCATGTACACCGGGGTGGTCGCGCCGCGCTGACCGTTGCGGGCGAGTTGGGTGTATTTGAGGAATACACGCTCGTCGGCGTCGAAGTAAGCGTAAACGCGATCAGTGGAAACCACGCTGGTCAGCGGCGTGGTGTCGGCGGTCACCAGGTTACCGGCGGTGATCTCGGCACGGCTGACGCGGCCAGTGATCGGCGCGGTCACGCGGGTGAAGCTGAGGTTGAGTTTGGCCAGATCCAGTTGCGCTTGCAGGGCACCGACGGCGGCGCGGGCTTCTTGAGCAGCGCTGGTGCGCGAGTCAGCCAGTTCGGCAGAGATCGCGTTGCTGGCACGCAGACGTTCGCCACGGCCAGCTTCGTTTTCACTGCGGGTGGCGTTGGCGCGGGATTGGGCGACAAGGGCTTCGAGGCGGCGAACCTCGGCCTGGAACGGACGCGGATCGATCTGGAACAGCAGGTCGCCTTTCTTGACCAGGGCGCCTTCAGTGAAAGCGACTTCGTCGATCTGGCCGGAGACCCGTGGACGGATTTCAACGGTTTCCGGTGCTTCGAGGCGGCCGGTAAATTCGTCCCATTCGTTGACCGGTTGTTCGATCACCTTGGCCACGCTGACTTTGGCAGCAGGCTGGGTGGCGGCAGTCTCCGGAGTCTTGCCGCAGGCGCTCATCACCAGGATGGCCAGCATGGCCAACGGGAAGCGCAAATGTTTGAGTGACTGTTCCATGGATGCATCCGCCAATGTATTGAAGATGGGCGGATGATGCTCGGCAGGCTGTGATGGCACGAATCGAATGAAGCAAAGGTAACTATCATTCGGAATGATATAAGACCGTAGCGAGCCCTCTAGCATGCACCTTTCGTTAGGGTGCTATCAATATCCTTAATGAAAGTTTCATGCGAGGCGCTGCCGGCGCATGGCGCACCCATAAAGAGGGCGCGCCACTTCAGAGCGGATCAGAAGTTGTACTTGAAGCTCGTCATGATATTGCGCGGTGCGCCGTAAACCCCGTACAGACCGGACTGGCTGTAGTACTCGCGATCAAACACGTTGTTCAGATTCACCGAAGCGCTGAGGTTGTGGCTGAAGTCGTACTTGGCCATCAGGTTGGTCACCGCGTAGCTGCCCTGGCTGAACGTATGCAGGTCGGCGCCGACTTTGCTCTGCCAGTTCACGCCGCCGCCAATCGTGACTTTATCCAGCGGGCCGTGCAGGCGATAGCTGGTGAAGGTCTTGAAGCTGTTGCGCGGCAGGTTGGTGTTGATGCGCTCGTCGTCGGCGTTGGTGGTCACTGAATACGCGTAGCCGGCGGAGGCCTGCCAGCCTTCGGCCAGTTCACCGTTCAGCTCCATCTCGATGCCTTTGGAGGTGGTGTCCTGCTCGGAGCTGTAGACGTTGTCGTGTTGCCAGATCGCCAGGTTGTCCTGCTCCAGTTTGAACACGGCCAGGCTGGAGTTGAGCTTGCCATCGAGGTGCGTGCCCTTGATGCCGATCTCGTAGCCTTTGCCTTCCATCGGGTCGAGCGGTTTGTTGTCTTCGTCGGTGACCCACGAGGCTTGCGGGTTGAAGATCTTGGTGTAGCTGGCGTACAGCGACCAGGTGTCATTGAGGTCGTAAACGATACCGGCGTACGGAATGAACACGCCGTTTTCTTCGCGATTGACTTCGCTTTCTTCGCCGCCATACGGGCGATCCGAGGTGTCGCGTTTCCAGTTGATCACGCGGCTGCCGAGAATCAGGCTCAAGTCATCGCTGACGCTGAAACGCGAGGTCAGGTACGCCGCGTATTGGTCTTCGTCGATCGACGATTTGCCACTGACGGCGAAGTCCGGTTTAACCGAGTTGCCGTCCCAGGTGAACAGGTTGTCGATAGCGCCCGCCGGCGAGCCGTTGTAGTCGTAACGCCAACCGCCCCAGCTCGGCGTGCTTTCTTTGTACTGTGAGAGGGTCATGCCGGTGATCAGTTGGTGTTCGCGCCCGAACAGACTGAATGGGCCGGTGAGGTACACATCGAGGTTGTCCTGACGCGGCGTGCCCGAGAAGCGCACCGGCAGTTGCGACAGACCGCTGCCGTCGGTATTCAGGTCACCCATAGCGAAGTTGAACAGTTCGTCGAACTTGTTTTCGGCGTGGGTCAGTTCGATCTTGCCGCTCCAGCCGTTGCCCAGTTGCTGCTCGATGGAAGTGAAGAAACTGGTCTGTTCATGATCGTTGTACGACCAGTCTGGCGCAGCATTCAGTGAGCGTTGCAGGTCGGTGCGCTGGCCAGTGCTGAAACGCGTCGGCAGGCCGGAGCGCAGCGGCGAGTCTATGTCGCTGCGCAGATAACTGAAGCCCATGGTCAGCAGGGTGTCTTCCGTCAGATCGAACTCGGTGATGCCGTAGATCAGCTGCGACTGCTGGTTGTAACGGTCGATCCAGGCTTTCTCGGTTTTGTAATCGGCGACAAAGCGTCCGCGCACATTGCCGGTTTCCGTCAGCGGCCCCGAGACGTCAAAACCGGTGCCGTAGCGATCCCAGTTGCCGGCCTCACCGGTGATGCTGGCCTGCGCTTCGGCAGTCGGGCGTTTACGGATCAGGTTGATCGTCGCGGACGGGTTGCCCATGCCGCTGATCAAACCGGTGGCACCGCGCACGACTTCGATGCGGTCGTACATCGCCATGCTTTGCGAATAGTTGTCGAGGCGCGTGTTGGTGGGAACGCCGTCGACCTCGTAGTTCTGAATCGCAAAACCGCGCGACCAATAGGAATCGCTTTCCGAACCGAGACCGTCGCGCACCACGGTGATGCCCGGCGTGGCTTCGAGGGCATCGGTCAGGTTGGTCAGGCGCTGATCATCGAGACGCTGACGGGTCATCACCGTCATCGATTGCGGAGTCTCGCGCGGGGTCAGGTTCAGCCGCGTCGAGCTGCTGGAGGAATACGTGGTGTAGAGCCCGGTGCCTTCAGTGGTCGAACCCGGCGCCTTGCCGGAAATCGACACCGCGCCCAGCTCCAGCGCATCACCGGTGCTGGCCTGCAGCGAATAATTGCCGTTGGCGCCGCGACTGGCTTCAAGCCCGGAGCCGGCCAGCAGAATCGCCAGACCTTGGTCGACGTCGTAACGACCTTTAAGGCCGGATGTGCTGCGCCCCTCGGTCAGTAATGTGGAATAGGACAACAGGATGTGCGCAGTCTGGCCAAAACGCGTCAACGCCGGTGCGAGTGCGCCAGCGGGGATATCGAAATCTTCTTGCGCTTGCTCGGCAGCGGCCCAGTTTGGCGCGATCAGCAGTGGTGCGGTCACTGCCATGCAAGCGATGCCTTGAACCACGGCGCCGGCCAGTTTCTGTTTGATCGAAAATTGCCAGCCCTGGCGTTTGCGTGCGGTGCGATTCACGAGTTGCTTCCCCATTGAATTGAATGTCTGGGGTTTAAGTCTCGCGAGAATCGAAATCAGACCACCCAAATGCGAATATTTTTCAGTATCAGGTGGTGCGCGGTTTCAACGTCACCCAGTAGCGAGTGAATTGCTGCACGTCGAGCTGCAGAGTGTCGGCGACGGCGTAGATGATTTTCTCGGTGTTGCCGAGGGGGAAGGTGCCGGAAACCCGCAGGTCGGCCAAACGCGGATCACAGGCCAGATGGCCCTGGCGATAACGGCTCAGGTCTTCGAGGAAGTCGGCCAGACGTTGGCCTTGCGCGACCAGCATGCCCTGACTCCAGGCCGGCGTGGTAAGTGCAATGACTTGCCTGCTGAAAATCTCCCCGGCGCTGAAACTGATTTGTTCGCCGGCCTTGAGTGTGATGGGCTGATGCGGCATACGGGAAGGGTTGATCGCCAACGTGCCCTGATAAACGCTGACCTGAGTGAAACCGGCGCGCTGTCTGACGCTGAAGCGCGCGAGTGCGGATTCCAGTCGACCCTGAGCGGTGTCCACCGACAACAATCGGCCATCGGCGCGGGTGACCAGCAGCTCGCCGCGCAGCAACTTGATGCGCCGCGATTCCCGTTCAAAAACCACGTTGATTGCGCTGTCGGTGTTGAGCTGGATTTGCGTGTTATCGGCCAGCGTAAAGCTCTTTTGCTCGCCAACCTGGCTGTAGTAATCCGCGCGCCAGTCTTGCACCAACGCCGTGTCTTTCATGGCCCAGGCACCGGCACCGGCCGCAAACAAGACGCTCAACTGCTTGAGCGCCGAACGCCGTGACAGCGTGGGTCGCAGGGCGGCGTGGGCGAGGGGGCGCTGGTCGGGGCTGCGCAGGTCGCGCATGCGTCGTGCAAACACTTCCGCCCGTTGCCAGGCGTGCTCGTGCACCGGGTGCGCCTGACGCCAGCGCATCCACTCCGCGAGCGTCGCTTCGCTGACCTCGGGCTCCTGCAATTCAAGGTGCCAGTGCATGGCTTGCTCGGCGACGTCGCCGGAAATCGCCAAAGTGTCTTCGCGGTTCATGGCAGGTCGAGGCTGTCGTCGAGCATGATGCACATCGCCCCGGCCTTGATGATGTAGCGCTTGACCGTGGTGATCGAAACGTCGAGCCGCGCGGCGATTTCACCGTGACTCAAACCGTCCATCTGCGACAACAGAAACGCCTCGCGCACCGGGCGCTCAAGACCTTCGAGCGCAGCGTCGAGGGCGATCATGGTTTCCAGCAGAATGGCCTGAGTTTCCAGGCTCGGCGCGACCTGCTCGGGCATCGCCGCCAGTGCTTCAAGGTAGGCGCGTTCGAGTTTTTGTCGGCGGTAGTGATTGCACAGAACACTCTGCGCCACCTTCGCCAGAAACGTGCGCGGGGCGTGTAGCTCCGGCACTTGTTCCTTGGCCAACAGGCGCATGAACGTATCTTGCGCCAGATCCGCCGCACTCTGCGTGCAATTGAGCCGACGCCGTAGCCAGTTCTGTAACCAACCGTGCTGCTGGCGATAGAGCACAGCGACATCGCAGAAACTGGTTTGTGGAGATGGAAGCATCTTAGGAGGGCGCCGGATAAGGATGGTACAAATGATAATCCTTATCATATATATCGGCTGGGTGTGGCAGCAAGAAGTGTGCGTAGGAATTTTCGCAGCAGTGGTTGGCGCAAAGAGGCTAACGTCGCTGAGGTGTCAGCGACGACGTCACTATCGACGGTAGGTTCTAGAGGCTGTCCGGATCGCCAAAGAACATCTGAATCCGCGACCTCAACCAGCGCTCCCCCGGATCATTATCCTGCGACCCACGCCAAGCCATGTGCAGCTCAAACGTGCGCGTCGGCAACGGCGGATCTTCCGCCCGCACCCCGCCAGCCGCCGTCAGCGCTTCCGCCGTGTAATCCGGCACGGTCGCGACGATGTCAGTGCCCGCGAGCAACGTGCTGAGCCCGTTGAACTGCGGCACGGCCAGCACCACATGCCGTTTGCGGCCAAGCTTTTCCAGTTCTTCATCAATAAAGCCACTGAGGTCGCCGGCAAATGACACCAGCGCATGCGGCCGCGCACAGTAATCATCCAGACTCAACGGCCCCGGCACGGTATCGGCGCGCAGCAATTTAGGCGCGCTGCGACGCAAAACCTTGCGTTTGGCGTTGGCCGGCAGGTCGGTGGTGTAGCTGACGCCAATGGATATCTCGCCGGAAGCCAACAGGCCCGGCATCAATATGTAGTTGACGCGACGAATCACCAAGACGATGCCGGGTGCTTCAGCGCGCAGGCGTTTAAGCAACATCGGCAGGAGGGCGAACTCGACGTCATCGGATAAACCGATGCGGAACACCGAGGTGCTGGTCGCCGGATCGAATTCCGCCGCGCGGCTGACGGCGGTGGAAATCGAATCCAGGGCCGGCGAGAGCAGGGCGAAGATTTCCACCGCGCGGGCAGACGGCTCCATGCTGCGCCCGGTGCGTACAAATAACGGGTCATCGAACAGGCTACGCAGGCGCGAGAGCGCCGCACTGATCGCCGGCTGACCGAGAAAGAGCTTTTCCGCCGCCCGGGTCACGCTGCGTTCGTGCATCAATGTTTCGAATACGATCAACAGGTTCAGGTCGACACGACGCAGGTCATTACGATTCATCTGGAGTCCTGGCAGAGTCATCAAGCTTGACGAGAGCGGCCATATGAGAACAATGGCCGGCATGAATCTTACGGGGAAAGGCTGGTACTCTGCACCGGAAAATTCAGCTTTACCGAGCCGGTGGCAGTGATTTTTTGCTGGATTGTGCCAATGCCGCCCATACTGCGGAATCAATGACAGGCATGTCGACTATTAATAGCCACTGATAGTCTTGGGTTAAAAGCCCAGATAGAGTTCATGGCATTAGAGGTTACTTTGACGAGGTTTGCGATGTCCCGCACGATCCGTTTTCACAAGTTTGGTCCCGCCGAGGTGCTCAAATGCGAAGAGCATGCGGCCGCTCAGCCAGGTCCTGGCGAAGTGCAGGTACGTGTCGAAGCGATCGGCATCAGCTGGTATGACACGCTCTGGCGTCAGAACCTGGCCTCGTCTCAGGCACGTTTGCCTGCAGGCCTCGGTCACGAGATGGCCGGTGTGGTCACCGCCGTCGGTGACGGTGTCGATGATCTGTCGGTAGGCGACAAGGTGGCCAGTTTCCCGGCCGAGAGCGCCAACGATTATCCGGTTTACGGCGAGCAGATCTTGCTGCCGCGTACCGCGCTGACCCGTTATCCAGACGTCCTCAGCCCGATCGAAGCCAGCGTGCATTACACGCCGCTGCTGATTGCCTATTTTGCCTACGCCGATCTGGCGCGGGTCAAGCCGGGGCAATTCGCCTTGGTCACTGACGCCAGCCACTGTGCCGGGCCGTCCTTTGTACAACTGGGCAAAGCCTTGGGTGTACGCGTGATTGCCGCGACCAAAACCGCGGAAGAACGTGAATACCTGCTGTCGCTGGGTGCCGAGAAAGTCATCGTCACCGAGGAAGAAGATCTGCTGATGCGGATCAACAAGATCACCGACAACCGTGGCGTTGACGTAGTGTTCGATGGCCTGGGTGGCCCGCAGATGTCGTTGCTCGGCGACGTTCTCGCCCCGCGTGGCAGCCTGGTGTTGTACGGTCTGCAAGGTGGCAACCAGACGCCATTCCCGGCGTGTGCAGCGTTCCAGAAGAACATTCAGTTCTTTGTGCACTGCATCGGCAACTTCACTGGCAAACCGGAGCTGGGCATCACGCAGGATTCCGTGGCGCTGCAACGTGCCTTGCGTGACATCAACCAGCTGACCGCTGATCGTGTGCTGCTACCGCTCAAGACTCGGGTGTTCCCGTTCGATGAGTTTGTCGAAGCACACCGCTACATGGATGAATGCCCGTGTCGCGAACGGGTCGCCCTGCAGGTCGAACCGGCGTAACACTGCTGAACAGAGTCCGTGGCCCCACGGACTCTTTGCGTTTATCCCCCAAAAAGAGACTGCCTGCGCGTGATGCGTGTAGGGCCATTCAGCAACTGAACTGGTTTTTGCTCTCGATCTGTATCTTCTAATCGCTATATAAGCCCTGATAATTGAATGATTACTTTCATCTCAAGGAATGAGCCATGGCTGTGCATTCTATTTGCCCTGTGCAATATCAAACGGCTACTTCTGCTGGTCGTGTCAATTTCTGTTTAATTGTTGTAGGGCTATTCCGAAGTTGCGTCCTTTTTTCTTGTACTCAATTGTCGTGGGCTGTTGTGGGAAGTTTCCTAGGAATATTTTCCACAAAAAAATACCGTTATTTAACAATCGGTTGAAGCCCGTGGCGTGGGCGTTGGTGGGGTCTTAACTGTTCAAGTGTTTCAAATAACTACGATTGCGTAAGTGTTAGCATTTGAGCGTCTATTACTTATTGATGAATTGTTGTGCGACTGAGCATTCAGTCTGCGCAGCATGAAACTATTGATACCGGGTAAATACCGATGAGCACGATCCATGATCAGGCAATGAATTATGTCTACCAGCAAGTCCTGCAGCGTTTGCTGAGCTTCTTCTCACGCGCAGAACGTACGGCGTTGCAGCTATTGATGCAGCGACTGCTGGTGGCCGCTGGCGGCATGGAAAACATCGGTCATTTCAAGGTGCTGGTCGTCCAGTCGGGCTCCCGGGACAGCTGTTACACGCTGGCTCTGCTGCGGGCCGCGCAGTTGAGCCTGGCCAGTCGTTCACCGGCGACATTCCAGTTGCGCGTGGCCAACCTGCGCTGGAACGGCACAAGTCCTTTCGCCTTGCAGAACATGCACCGCAGCTACAGCGCACTGTTTCTGTATGACGATCCTCGGGTTGAACTGTTGATGGTGGATCATCGCGAGGTGCTGCCGTTCGATTATCAGACGCCCGCCAGCGAGGACAGTCGTGAAGCCAATCGCGTCAATCTGTTGATGGTCGGCCATCGCCGCACATGGGATGAGCCCCTTGAACTGTGGGACGACGCTTACCTGGCTACGGCGGAGTTCTACAGCCAGATCGCACGCTGGAACAATGGCGTCGATGCGATGATTGGTGCTGAAACACCGCGCCGACAACAGCAGTTTCTCGAGGGGCTGAATCGCGCTGCGCTCAAGGCCGAAATCGGTGGTTTGTCTGCTGAACACGGTGGATTTGACGCTTTATTCCCGTTGCTCGACGGTCTTGGCCCAGATTTCTACCGCCATTTTCATGCGGACGGTGAGCACCTGCCATGGCGCCCGGAGGGCAAGTTTGAGGCCTGTCGCCGCACCAGTTTTATCGCTATCAACGACATGATTGTCGGAAAACTTGAAGAGCGCTGGCCTTTGCTCAGTGATTTTCTCGGGTTCCAGGCCGACGATCTTGCGCTGTATCACAGCGACAACGACTACGTTGAGCCGCTGCTTGCCGCGCATCTTCAGGGTTTGCAGGCGTGCGTGATCGAGGGGCGGACGTACGAGGCCGGCATCAGCGAATATTTGCAGGAAAGCCTGTTGACGATGCGCCTCAAACAGGTGCCCGAACCGGTGTGTGAGCAGTTGCTGGCCAATTTCGGCAACTTGCTCGACCTTGAGCAGCGGCGCATTCAAGCGGCCAATCAGCTGCAAGCGACATTCGCAATCAGTGAAACCCAACTCACGTGCCTGTTATTTGCGCCGTTCATCGATCATGGCGCCGGGCTCGAGCGGTTTCTGCGCAAGTGCCACCCCGGCATGCTGGTGGCATTGCCTGACCTGCACCGCGCCATGCAGGGCTCGAGTGCGCCGGAACAGGTCATGAAGTGGATGACCGACGTCAGCGGATTGCCGGTCAAACTGATCAGCCGTTTGTACGCTATGGGGCCGATTCACATGCCGCAATCGACTGAAGCATCAGGCTCTCGCGCCGATGACAGCGAGGCGGATGTCGTTGCGGGTGACCGGTCGGCGGAAGGTTGAACTTGAGCCTTTTGGCACATATTGCGCCAATGCCTATGGATGAGGGCTCATGAAGGTCTTGCGTGAAAACGATTTTGCTTACCAAGCGGTGTACCGCTACCTGACGTCGGTGATTAACGAGTCCGACGCCGCTGGCGCCATGCGATTGCCGTCGTTGCGCCAATTGGCGGATCGCTTGAAGGTGTCGATCTCGACCATTCAATACGCGTATTCGCTGTTGGAGAAGGAAGGGCGGGTTTACTCGATAGCCAAGTCCGGTTATTACGCAAAAGCCCGCTCGCTCCTGGTGCCGCCGGCCAATGGCAGCGATCTGCTAGAGGCTGTCTATGTCAACGCCCGGCGCCCGGGCATGTGCGTGTTGAGCACCGACGATCCGGCGTCGCTGCAGCCGCTGGACAGTCCTTTGCTGATGCTGGAAAGGGAGTTGCTGCGGCAATACCCGCGCCAGCCACAATTGCTGCTGCAACCCTGTGGTGAACTGGAATTGCGCACGGTTCTGGCGGCGCGCTACACCACTTCATCGACCCATTGCTGGCATGCCGATGACGTCTACATCGGCGCTGATCTACGCGCCGTGCTGGAAATACTCATCGCCGTGCTGGAATTGCGCCAGGCCACGGTTCTGGTCGAGTCACCCTGTGATTGGGTGATACTGCGTCTGTTCGAGGCGGCCGAGGTACGCGTCATCGAGTTGCCGTTGCAGATCGATGGCGCACTGGATCCTCAATGGCTGGCGTCGTTGCTCAAGACTGAACCTGTGCGACTGATTTTATTGTCTTCGGCATTGAATCTGCCGCATGGCAGCGCCGCGCCGACGGCCAATCGGCAATTGATTGCAAAATTACTCGCGGAGCAGGGCACCTGGGTGCTGGAAAATGACTGTTGCAGTGAGCTGGCAGACGAGCACGATGGCCAGCGGTTACGCGACTGGCTGGATCCCGAGCGTTTGCTGGTGTTTTCTGCTTTCGACAGGATCATCGGCACCGAAGCCCCTTACGGTTTCGTCCTGTCGCGTCAGTGGCGAAGCGAATTGCAGCGGCATTTTCTGCTGCGCTCGTTCCGCTTGTCGGTCACTCGGCAAAAAGCGATCGCGCGTTTGTATGCGAGTGGGCGCATCGATCAGCATTTGCTGGTGTTGCGGCGGTTACTCAAGGAACGCCGAACCCACCTGATTCAGCTGTTGCGCGAGCGTTTGGGCGATGCCTTGCAGATAGTCGAGCCACAGGGCGGGGCGACGGTTTGGGTTCGGTCGCTGCGGACGGTGAACATGAGCGAGGTGTTTCATGACTTGCTCAGGCAACAGGTTGTGATTGCCCCCGGCGAGTTGTTCAGCCTGCATCGACAGCACGCGCAGCACCTGCGCTTGAGCGCGATCAGTCACAGCGATCATGATCTGGCCAGCGTGGTCGGGCTTGTCGGTGACGCCTTGCGCCTTGCGCCCGCCGAGTGACGTTAGAAAACTTCTGCGATGTGCCGGATAGATCCCATCGCGCTGTGGTCATACTGCCAGTAAACTGCGCTGTATTTCCTGAACCACTCGATCTCAGAGGTTTTGCATGACACTCAGTCCTTTTGCGGGCAAACCGGCACCGGCAGAATTGTTGGTCGATATCCCGCGACTGGTAACGGCCTATTACACCGGCCAGCCTGATGCATCGATTTCGACCCAGCGCGTGGCGTTCGGCACGTCCGGACACCGGGGCAGTTCCTTTGATTTGAGTTTCAATGAATGGCACGTTCTGGCCATCAGCCAGGCAATCTGCCTGTACCGCGAAGCCCAGGGCATCACCGGCCCGCTGTTTGTCGGCATCGACACTCACGCATTGTCGACCCCGGCCGGGGCGAGCGCGCTGGAAGTACTGGCCGCCAACGGCGTGACCGTCATGATCGCCGAAGGTGATGAATACACACCAACGCCGGCGATCTCCCACGCGATTCTTTGCTACAACCGTGGCCGTACCACTGGCCTGGCGGACGGCGTGGTTATTACGCCGTCGCACAACCCACCACAAAGCGGCGGCTACAAATACAACCCAACCAACGGCGGCCCGGCCGATACCCACATCACCAAGTGGATCGAAGCCAAGGCCAACGAGTTGCTGGCGAACAAACTGGCGGGCGTAAAGCGCATCAGCTACGAGCAAGCGCTCAAGGCCAGCACCACGCACCGCCATGATTACCTCAACACCTACGTCGCCGATCTGATCAACGTGATCGACTTCGACGCCATTCGTGACGCCAAACTGCGTCTGGGCGTGGATCCGTTGGGTGGAGCAGGGGTGCGCTATTGGTCGGCGATTGCCGAGCACTATCGTCTGGATCTGGAAGTGGTCAACAAAGAAGTTGATGCGACCTTCCGTTTTATGACCGTCGACTGGGATGGTCAGATTCGCATGGACCCATCGTCCAGCCATGCGATGCAAGGTCTGATCGGTCTGAAGGAGCGTTTCGATGTCGCTTTCGCCTGCGATCCGGATCATGACCGCCACGGCATCGTCACGCCGTCCGGTGGTTTGCTGGCGCCGAACAATTACCTCGCCGTGTCCATCGATTATCTGTTCCAGAACCGTCCGCAATGGCGCGCCGATGCTGGCGTGGGTAAAACCGTGGTCAGCAGTGGCTTGATCGATCGCGTGGCCAAGCGTCTGGGTCGTCGTCTGTACGAAGTGCCGGTCGGCTTCAAATGGTTCGCCGACGGTCTGTTCGACGGCTCGCTGGGTTTTGGCGGTGAAGAGAGCGCCGGTGCATCGTTCCTGCGTAAGGATGGCGGCGTTTGGAGCACTGACAAGGACGGTCTGATCCCGGCCCTGTTGGCAGCGGAAATGACTGCTCGTACCGGTCGCGACCCGAGTCAGGCTTACCGCGCATTGACCGATGAACTGGGCGAACCGTTCTCGGTGCGCGTAGACGCCAAGGCGAATCCGGAACAAAAGGCTTTGCTGAGCAAGTTGTCGCCGACGCAAGTGACCTCGACTGAACTGGCCGGCGAGAAGATTCAGAGCATTCTGAGTCATGCGCCGGGCAATGATCAGGCGATCGGTGGTTTGAAAGTGATGACCGAGAACGGCTGGTTCGCGGCGCGTCCGTCGGGCACTGAGGACATCTACAAGATCTACGCTGAAAGCTTTATTGGCGACGACCACCTCAAGCAACTGGTGGCAGAGGCGCAGACGTTGGTGGATGGGGCGATTTCCACTAAGTAACCTGGGCCTGCACACTTTGTAGGTGATGCATCTGTGGTGAAGGGATTTACCTGTGGCGAGGGGATTTATCCCCGATGGACTGCGCAGCAGTCCCCCTGCAATTTAAAGCGGGGCCGCTGCGCGACCCATCGGGGATAAATCCCCTCGCCACAGATATATCCCCTCATCACAAAGTATTTCAACCAGACATGGCGTAAAAAAGGGGTGACCCCATTGGTCACCCCTTTTTCATGCCTGCCACTTAAGCCAGATCAACCAGCACAATCTCGCTGTCTTCAATCGCCGTGACCGTCAACACTCGCTCTTGCGCAACCGCCACGCCGTCCCGCGCTTCTGCCCGCAAACCATTGACCTCAATCACGCCAGTCGCGGGTACCAGATACGCCCGGCGCCCTTCATCCAGACGATACTCCGCCGTTTCCCCAGCCATGATATTCGCTGCTACCAAACGCGCATCGGCGCGAATCCGCAGGCTCTGATCATCGCCGTCCTTACCGCTCGCCAGCGTCACAAAACCTTCGCGCTGACCTTTCGGGAACGGCTTGGCACCCCACGACGGCGGTGCGCCAGTTTCGGTCGGCAAAATCCAGATCTGAAAGATCTTCGTATCGCGCGCCTCCAGGTTGTACTCGCTGTGCGCAATACCGGTGCCGGCGCTCATCACCTGCACGTCGCCAGCCTCGGTGCGGCCCTTGTTGCCCAGATTGTCCTGGTGGGTAATTGCACCTTCACGCACATAGGTGATGATTTCCATGTCGCGATGCGGGTGCTGCGGGAAGCCTGTGCCAGCGGCGATCACGTCGTCGTTCCACACCCGCAGGTTGCCCCAGTTCATGCGTTGCGGATCGTAGTATTCGGCGAACGAAAAATGATGATGGGCATCCAACCAGCCGTGATGGGCGCCGCCCAGCGAGCTGAAGGGTCTGAGTTCGAGCATGATCGTCTCCTGAAAACGAGGTTTATGACGGCCATCATCCATCAGCCAAACATCGATAAAAAGCGTAAAAACTGCGGCATTACCATCGAATCAGTCGATAGAAAATAGCGTTGAAATGATTAAGCAAAACCTTCAATTCATCGCCTAAACCAATGACCTGCAAGCATTTCGCTAGAACTCGACGGCAAATGCAGACACCATAGAGTCAACAGCCTCACACCCTGGAGTCGTCAGCGTGGCGCAACACACCCCCGATCTACCTCCCGAACTTCGTCCTCTGGCCGAGATGCCTTGGTTCAAGCGTTTGGCCGCGCGTTTCTTCGGCCACGGCCTGACCCGTTTACGCGCTCAACACCGCGCGTCGTGGCTGCATGGCCAAGCCGATGGCTTTCGCAGCGGGCACACCGCTGGCGTCGAATACGGTTTTAACGAAGGCAAGCTTGAAGGGTTGGAGGAAGGCCGTCAGGTTCTACTGATTCGCGACAGCCGCAACACCGAGCATCGACCGCCGAGCATCGACAACCACTTGTTCGATGATTGGCGTTTGCCACTGACCGCCGATCTGAAGAAACGCATCAAAGCCGATGTCGCCCGTTTGCTGCCGGAAAAGGCGCAACCGAGTGCCGCGCAATGGAAAATGATTTTTAGCGAGACGCCGTCCACTTCGGTGGTTGCCGGCGCCGGGGCAGGCAAGTCGACCACGCTGGTGCTGCGCATTCTGCTGCTCACTTACTATCTGGGTTTTGAGCTGGATTCGATGACCGTGGTGACCTTCACCCGTGAGTCGCGCAAAGATTTCATCAATAAGCTGATGGAAATGTTCGCGCTCTGGGGTCAGGCCTTGAGCCCGAAACAGGCGCGCGAACTGGTGCGCACCTTTCACTCGCGCATTTTGCCGATGGTGCGCAGCCTGCCGGGGTTCGAACGCCTGCAAGCCTTCGAAAACCTCAGCAATCGCCCGCAGGGCAGCGATGAAGAGGTCGACAGCAACCCTTTCGACCTGCGCATCAACGACGCCCAGCGTCAGCAGCTCAATGCCTGTTATCACCGCCTGTTTACTCACGATGAACGTTTCCGCGAATTGATACAGCCGCTGTCTCGCGCGGCGTTGCAGCTTAAAGAGCTGGAACGCGATCACCCGGACGTGCAGAAACGCGTGGCGGTAACCGAGCTGGCAGCCAAGCGCGACGAAGAACTCTGCGACGCCATCGAGGATCTATGGTTTCGCGCGGGCGCCTGGCCGATCAAAGGCATCGAACCGAACCGCCAGACCTTCGACATCAATGGCGCGAAATTCCATGCCCATGGCTACATCCCAAGCCTCGACGCGTGGGTGGTACTGGGCTTTGATCCGCGCGAAAACGCCCAGATCTGTCGGCCAAACGCCAAGCTCTCTATCCGCGCTGAATGGGCGGTTAAGCGCACCCTGTTTCAAGCTTTCTGTCGTAAGCCATTGATATGGATAGATTCCTACGAGTCATCGAGGCGCGTATTGGCCACGTTGGCCGGTGATGCCAGCGCGGGTCCGGGCTTTGATTACAAGGTCAAAGGCGAACTCGCTTCCGCGCCGCTACTCGATTGTTTCGTCGCCGCCGCAGGCTTCATTGAGAACTTGGGACTGGACGTGCCGGACGCCGTAGGCCGCATGAGTTTCGCCAAGGAAGACCCGGATCGGTTCTTTTTCGAGGCATTGAGCCTGTTCTGGCGTGCGCTGGAAGATCATCTGCTGGATCAGAAACCGCCGGTGATGACCTACAACCGCATGTTTGCGCTGTTCAGCGAACACTCGCCGGAGAACCTCAAGTTGCTCAGCGATGAGCTGCTGCGACCGATGTCGCACCTGATGATCGACGAGTTTCAGGACGTCTCGCCGCAGATCGTCTCGTGGATTCGCGCGAGCCTCACGGAGATTCGCAGCCGAGGCCCGGCCATGCATGTCGGGCGGGGTGCGCAACGCTCGTCGTTGCTGTGTGTGGGTGATGACTGGCAGTCGATTTACGGCTGGCGGGGCAGTTCGCCGAGTTATTTCATGGAATTCAACAAGGAATTCCCGTCGCCGAGCACCACGCGGGTCATGCTCAGCGACAACTATCGCAGCCACCAGCACATCATCGACGCCGCCGAGCACATCGTTCGCGCAGCGCCGGCGATCCCCGGCAAGAAAGCCAAGTCCAGCGGCGAGCCCAAACCACTACAACCGGTTAATGTGCTGGAGCGAGATGACCAAGGTCTTGGTCGGCGCCTCGCCGAACACTACCGTCAGGGCGATTCGATCTTGATGCTCTATCGAAAAAGCAGTGATAAGTTATTGATAGAAGAGCATATTCAGTCTGTAGTTAATGTGGATTCGAGTTTGCCATACGAAGCTCGGCGCCTGAAACAACTGACCTATCACAGCGCCAAAGGCTTGCAGGCCGATGCGGTATTTTTGCTCGGCGATTGTCAGCACCTGACCAGCTCGCCGTACAAGAATCAGGTTTACCGCATGGCCGGTCTAGGCAAAAGCGGCGACAACGAGCCTTACGACAGCGCGCAAAAAGACGAAATCCTGCGCCTGGCTTATGTCGGCATCACCCGCGCCGTCAGCCATTGCTATTGGTACGTCGAACCACAGGAAAGCCAAGCGGTGAACATGCCAAGAGCCTCCGAGCGGGTGGCCAAGGGCAAAGCGTTCTTTGTCGATCACCGCGCAGAAAGCCAAACCGCCTGAAACCTTCGCCCACAAAAAAGCCCGCTTAACGGCGGGCTTTTCTTTGTTAATCAAAAGCTTATGCATAACTCCTGAGAGATTCAGGCGGTATGAAAGCTTCCAGCTCATCCTCCACCGCTTCAATCATCCGCTCGACATCCGCCGCATTCATCACCGTTGCACACGGGATGCCGGCGATGGCGATCAGGGTTTCGCCGCTGGCGCGATCAAACAGACGCGCGACCATGCTGCCCGGCGCGTCCATCGTGGCCTCGAAACCCATGGGATGAAAATGCCAGCGCATCAGCTGGCAAGCGTTGGGGAACGTGACTTTGCTTGACCCTTTATTCATGTTGTTGCCCGCCTTCATCATCGAGCGTTTCCTTTTGCTCATGGTAGGTGGGAAGAGCCTTCATTGGCTCAACCAGTGTCAGGACTTAAAAGTAGCATCCGGATGTGAATTTTCTGTGAGATTTTTCAGTTCATTTGGCGATTGCGACCGGTTTTTTGATGTGCGTCACGCCAAATGCACTTATCGCCAAATGGCCACTATCGATTGGCCATTGCTGCCCGAGGCGAAGTTGGGCAAGCTCGGTTTCTTTTCGCCGAGCCTTTTATGCACGCCGACGACGACGGCCCACAACAGACCGAGGCCACGGCCGCCACGGTCATGCGCTATCACCTGAGCTGGAAACACCGCGATCTGGACGCCGTCATGGCGCTGTATCACCCGGACATCGAATACAACGACTTTTTCCAGAACCGCGTGCTCGGCCTCGACGACCTGCGCGAGTACGTGCGTGTCAGCATGCCGCGAGAATCCGACGAAGCGCTCGAGCATTGCGACCGCATTCGCGTCGACGGCAACACCGCGTTCATTCAATACGAAGTGACATTGCGCGGCGGCGACGGTTTGGTGTCGTTCCGCTCCAGTGAAGCGATCACGGTCAAGGACGGACTGATCTGGCGCGTCAACGAATACGCCTCACTGGTGCGTGCGCAGGCAGGCGGTACTTCGGCGTCGAATCAGCGCCCGGCGGTCAGTCGTCTGGGCTTGTCGCCACGGCAACTGAGCTTCATGGCCGAAGATCTGCAGCAATACTTCGAAAAACAGCAACCGTATCTCGATCCCGCACTCGACCTGCAGCGAGTGGCGAAGGAGTGCGGGTACAGCCGCAATCAGATTTCTTACCTGCTCAATCAGGTGTTGGGGCAAAGCTTCTATCGCTACGTAAACCAAGCGCGGTTGCAGCATTTGTTGCGCTCGCTGGATGGCGCCACGCCCCCCGTGCGCATTGATGAATTAGCATTCGCTGCCGGATTCAACTCGGTCTCGGCGTTTTACAGCTGTTTCCGTCAGCACACCGGCCAGTCACCGAAGGCCTACGTCAAACAAATTTCTTTGCGGACACGCGCGCAAGACAACGCTTAAGCCCACGCACTAGGATCGACGCCATCGAAGGTTTTCAGTGGCGGAGTCTTGCATGCCGGCGTGGCGCACTATCAGTTTGTGGATGGATCAACTCGACGAGCCGCTGACCGCGCGGCCCGAGCTGACGCAGGATCTCGACGTCGACGTGGCGATTATCGGCGCGGGGTACACCGGGCTGTGGACGGCGTACTACCTGAAGAAACTCGCCCCCGGCCTGGACATTGCCATCATCGAGGCGCAAACCGCCGGGTTTGGCGCGTCGGGTCGCAACGGCGGTTGGCTGATGGGCAATCTGCTCGGTGAAGATCGCTTGCTCGCCGGACTGTCACCTGAACAGCGCCGCGCCTCGTTTGATCTGCTGCACAGCATTCCCGATGAAGTTGAAGTCGTCCTCGAACGTGAAGGCATCGACTGCGATTATCGCAAGGGCGGCGTGTTGTATTGCGCTGCACGTTACCCGGAGCAGGAAGCCACGCTGCGTGAATACCTGGCGAAACTGCACGCCCAAGGCCTGAACGACAACGATTACCGCTGGCTCAGCCCCGAGCAATTGGCGCAGCAGATTCGCGTGGCCAAACCTTACGGCGGTATTTACGCGCCGCACGTGGCGACCATTCACCCGGCTAAATTGGTGCGTGGTCTCGCGCGGACCGTGCAAAGCATGGGCGTGAAGATCTACGAAAACAGTCCGGTCACGCATTGGCAGTCCGGCAGCTTGCGCACCGCCAAGGCCAGCGTGCGCAGTCGCTGGATCGTCCCGGCCGTTGAAGGTTATTCGGTGACCTTGCCGCCGCTCGGCCGTTATCAATTGCCGGTGCAAAGCCTGATTGTCGCCACCGAACCGTTGTCCGCCGCCACGTGGGATGAGATTGGCCTCAATCGCGGCCAGGCTTTCAGCGAATTCAGCCGTCAGGTCACTTACGGTCAGCGCAGTGCCGACAACCGCCTTATCTTCGGTGCCCGTGGCGGTTATCAGTTCGCCGGCAAGCTGCGCCACAACTTCGATCTGACCCGCGATGAGGTCGAACTGCGCCGTTATCTGTTCGGCGAACTGTTCCCACAACTGAAAAACGTGCAAATCACTCACGCCTGGGGCGGCAACCTCGGCATGTCGCGACACTTCAAGCCGCACATGCTCTGCGATCGCGCCAACGGCATCGCGCTGTCCGGCGGTTATGGCGGGGAGGGCGTCGGTGCGAGCAACCTCGGCGGCCGCACCTTGGCGGACCTGATTCTTGAACGCGACAGCGAACTGGTGCATCAGCCGTGGGTACTGCCGGACGGCGGCATTCATGCGCTGCGTGCCTGGGAACCGGAGCCGTGCCGCTGGCTCGGTTACAACGCGATCATCAAAAGCTTCGTCCATGAAGACCAGACCCTGGCCAATCCTGCGACCGCGCCATGGCGGCGCAAACTCGCCAGCCAGGTGGCCGGTTTCATGGAAGGTTTCATGCACTAAACGTCGATTGATTTTAAGAACGCCCAAAAGACAGGTCAGACCATGAGCATTACCCAGTTCAAAAACACCGCGACATTGCAGCTCGACGAATCCAACCCGGTGGCCGTTCCTCTTGGCGAACCAATTGCTATCGCTTCGACCACCAGCGTCGAGCGCGACGACGGCGTCGAAACCGGCGTCTGGGAATGCACCCCGGGCCGCTGGCGTCGGCAGATCACCGCGCAGGAGTTCTGCCATTTCATCTCCGGGCGTTGCACGTTCACCCCGGACGGTGGCGGCGAAACCCTGCACATACAAGGTGGCGACGCACTGATGTTGCCGGCCAACACGCTCGGTATCTGGGACATCGAAGAGACCGTGCGCAAGACCTATGTACTGATTTTCTGATCGTTTGATCCCTTTGATTGCCTGCCAACAAAAAAACCTACACAGGAATCGACCCATGATCCGCAAGACCCTCGCTCTGGCACCGCTGATGCTGGCCGTTTCCCTCGCTCAGGCGGCGGACACGGTCAAGGTGTACAACTGGTCCGACTACATCGCGCCAGACACCACCAAGAATTTCCAAAAAGAAACCGGCGTTGGCGTTACCTATGACGTCTACGACAGCAATGAAACCCTCGACGGCAAGTTGATGACCGGCAAATCCGGTTACGACGTGGTGTTTCCGTCCAACCACTTCATGGCGCGGCAGATTCAGGGCGGGGCGCTGAAGAAACTCGACAAGAGCCAGTTGCCGAACTGGAAAAACCTCAACCCGGTGCTGCTCAAGGCGTTGCAGGTCAACGACCCGAACAACGAACACGGCTTCCCGTATTTGTGGGGCAGCACCGGCATCGGCTACAACATCGCCAAGGTCAAAGCCGTGCTGGGCGACGATGCACCGGTGGATTCCTGGGATCTGATCTTCAAACCCGAGAACATGGAAAAACTGCAGAAGTGCGGCGTGGCCATCCTCGACAACGGCCCGGAATTGCTCCCGGCAGCGCTCAATTATTTGGGCTTGCCGCACCACAGCAAAAATCCCGAAGACTACAAAAAGGCTGAAGCACTGCTGATGAAAGTGCGGCCGTACGTGAGCTACTTCCATTCCTCGAAATACACCAGCGACCTGGCCAACGGCGATATCTGCGTGGCAGTCGGTTTCTCCGGCGACATCCTGCAAGCGGAAAACCGCGCCAAGGAAGCCAAGAACGGTGTCGACATCGGTTACAACATTCCCAAGGAAGGCGCGGCGATCTGGTTCGACATGGTCGCCATGCCGGTCGATGCACCGGACGAGAAGGCCGGGTATGCATTCATGAACTACCTGCTGCGCCCGGACGTCATGGCCGGCATCAGCAACTACGTGCACTACGCCAACGGCAACGAACAGGCCGACAGCCTGATCGACCCGGCGATCAAAAACGACACCAAGGTGTATCCGAGTCCAGAAATGATGGGCAAGTTGTTCGCACTGGAGGCGATGCCGCTGAATATCGACCGGATTCGTACGCGGGTCTGGAACAAGATTCGCACGGGTAGCTAAGACATCTCGATTTTCTATCGCTAGATAATCCAGGCACCTGTCAGATATGACAGGTGCCTGATTGCTGCTGCTTGTCGTTTACTGACGCTAGCGCGACCGCAACGGTTGGGCGCAGAAGGAGCAGCAGATATGACTACAGCGACTATCGGCACTATGAAAGGGACGGTCGAGATTTATACAGCGACCGACGTATTGATCCGCACCTACAACTTCGAAACCAGCGAGGTGAACCGGTATCAAACCAGTGGTCTAGAGGCGTCTGGATTCATGGTGTCAGAGGGCGCCTCCATTTCTTTCGGCTTCGTGGACAGGGATCAACCCAGTGGCCATTTCCCTTTGCCGAGCCTTGAACTCACGAGCCTCATGTTTCATCCCGAATTTGGCCATGCCAACGCGGCGGTGAGCGGGGAAGTGGTTCTGCAAAATCATGCCCCTCAGCAGATCATCAATGGCCGATTGTGTTTCACGACTGAGTACCGAAATTCCAGGTTCTACAAAGTTGACGTCATATTCGATATCCACGGCATCGACAGCGAGGAAGCTCCACAGGCGTGAAAACACATGTTGGCAAAAAGCATAACTTGTAGGAGCTGAGCTTGCTCGCGAAGGCGTCTGTTCAGTCAACATAGAGCTTGACTGACACTCCGCTTTCGCGAGCAAGCCCGCTCCCACATAGGTTATTCAGTGAGTTTGAGAAGTTGATATCAATACACTGGCACTGCACTGTTAAAGTGCGGAAAAGTGAGACGCAGCTAACAAAACACAACTTACCGATATTTAATAATTAAATATAAAATCGTCAGACAATTAGGCGAAAGCCCGAAACTTTAAACATTCTTTAGACCTCGCGCGCTTTGTTTACGGCAGTTTTCAGAAACACTCAGATTTCATTCCAAAAAAATCCTTTACGGCAGATTTCAAATTGTGTCAGTTTTCTTTCGCCCTCAATGGGGCGAGTGATAGGACGATCTCGCCAGGGATCGCCGCTATCGGACAAAAACTGTTCCATTGCTAAACAAGGAAGTGTGTTTATGTCGAAAGTTAAAACCAATGCTATTGATGCTGCCGAACAGGCTTTCCAGCCGGTTGGTGCCGTTCAGCCACTGGCAGCTGCCAGTTCGGCCTGGAATCAGATCAATAGTTTCAGCCATCAATACGATCGTGGCGGCAACCTCACGGTCAATGGCAAACCCTCCTTCTCCGTCGACCAGGCCGCCACCCAGTTGCTGCGCGACGGTGCTGCCTACCAGGACAAGGACGGCAGCGGCAAGATCGAACTCACCTACACGTTCCTGACCTCTGCTTCGTCGAGCACGATGAACAAGCACGGGATCAGCGGGTTCAGCCAGTTCAGCACCCAGCAAAAAGCCCAAGCAGCGCTCGCCATGCAATCCTGGGCTGACGTGGCCAACGTGACCTTCACCGAGAAAGCCTCGGGCGGTGACGGCCACATGACCTTCGGTAACTACAGCGGTGGCCAGGACGGCGCGGCAGCGTTCGCATATCTGCCAGGCACCGGCGCCGGTTATGACGGCACATCGTGGTACCTGATCAACAGTGGCTACACGCAAAACAAGAACCCGGATCTGAACAACTACGGCCGTCAGACCCTGACCCACGAGATCGGCCACAGCCTCGGTCTGGCCCACCCGGGCGACTACAACGCCGGCAATGGCAACCCGACTTACAACGACGCTTCCTACGGGCAAGACACCCGCGGCTACAGCCTCATGAGTTACTGGAGCGAGAGCAACACCAGCCAGAACTTCAGCAAGGGCGGCGTGGAAGCCTATGCGTCTGGCCCGCTGATGGACGATATCGCGGCCATCCAGAAACTCTACGGTGCCAACACCAATATCCGTACCGGCGACACCACCTACGGCTTTAACTCCAACGCCGGTCGCGATTTCCTCAGCGCCTCGTCGTCGAGTGACAAGCTGGTGTTCTCGGTGTGGGATGCGGGCGGCAAGGACACCCTGGACTTCTCTGGTTTTACCCAGAACCAGAAGATCAACCTCAATGATGCCTCGTTCTCTGACGTTGGCGGCATGGTCGGTAACGTGTCCATTGCCAAAGGCGCGATCATCGAAAATGCCATTGGCGGTTCGGGCAACGATCTGCTGATCGGCAACAGCGTGGCCAACGAGTTGAAGGGCGGTGCCGGCAACGACATCATCTGGGGCGCCGGTGGTGCCGACAAACTGTGGGGCGGCGCCGGTTCGGACACCTTTGTGTTCGCAGCCAGTTCGGATTCCAAACCGGGTGCGGTGGATCAGATCCTCGATTTTGTCAGCGGTCTCGACAAAATCGACCTGACCGGGATCACCAACGGTGCAGGCCTGCACTTCGTCAGCAGCTTCACCGGTGCGGTGGGCGACGCCGTGCTGACCTCGTCGGGCGGCAACAGCTTGCTGTCGGTGGATTTCTCCGGGCACGGCGTGGCTGACTTCATCGTCAGCACGGTTGGCCAGGCAGCGACCAGCGACATCGTGGCGTGATGTAGCCGGGGGAAAGCGGCGTGCGAGCGTCGCTTTCTTTACTTGCATCGAATGATTCAGTGGGCAAGGCTACGTGCCGGAGCGAATATTCCCATGGTCAGTAAGGCTTTTACCTACAAGGCAGTGTCGTGGTTTACGGCAGCGCTCCTTATGATTTCTGGAGAAACAAGCATGGCAAGCAGCCTCAGACTCGAAGAACCCTCGGCATTTGCCGGCCATTGGCAGGCAACATTATCGGCTCGCGAAGATGCAGAGGATGCGCAAAAGCTCCAGGACAAACCGTCAAACACGTGTGGTGTTGAACTGGCGGCGAACAAAACCCTGAGTTCCACGTGTCTGGGCGCATGGCTGGAAGAAACTCCGGTGGGCTGGTTTCCCGATCCCGATGGCTTGTCGATCACCGGCAAAAAAGGTTCAAGGATTCAGTTTTTCAGCAGACAACGTAATGGGCAATATCAGACGACTTTGAAGTCGGGCCTGATCATTACGCTCGAACGTGCGGCGCAACAGCCGTAACTATCAAATTTACGACAGCGTTTTTATATAAAGCGCCACGGGCGGGCTATCAGCAGCGCCTCGATGAACAACTGCGCCGTAATATTCGCCGGTAGTTGTTATGAAAGTGTAAGCGGTCACTTAAACAGTACACCTCGGTGAAGTGCCAATAATTAATAAAAGTCCTGCCAACGAGTGGCGGGAATATTTTCCAGGAAGAATCAATGAAGATGGCGAAGGCCCCAGCCACCGCTCCCTTATTCAAGGCATTGGCTGACTATAAAAGCATTCTGATCAGTGTCGGCTGCTTTACCGCGCTGATTAACGTGCTGATGCTGGTGCCCTCCATCTACATGCTCCAGGTCTATGACCGGGTGCTTTCGTCGCAGAACGAAACCACACTCGCGATGTTGTCGCTGATGGTCCTCGGCTTCTTTGCCTTTATCGGTCTGCTAGAGGTGGTGCGCAGTTTTATCGTGATCCGCATCGGCAGCCAGTTGGAGCGCCGTTTCAACCTGCGTGTCTACCAGGCCGCGTTCGAGCGCAACCTGTTCAAGGGCGAGGGCAACGCCGGGCAGTCGCTGGGCGACTTGACGCACATTCGCCAATTTGTCACCGGGCCCGCGCTGTTCGCGTTCTTCGATGCGCCGTGGTTCCCGGTGTATCTGTTGGTGATTTACCTGTTCAACGTCTGGCTCGGCGTACTCGCCACCGCCGGCGCGCTGCTGTTGATCGCATTGGCCTGCCTCAACGAATACATGACTAAAACGCCGTTGGGCGAAGCGGCCGGCTTCTCGCAGAAATCCAGCCAACTGGCGACCAGCCATCTGCACAACGCTGAAACCATTCAAGCCATGGGCATGCTCGGGGCGTTGCGCAAGCGCTGGTTTGGCGTGCACTCGCGGTTCCTTGGCTTGCAGAATCAGGCCAGCGACACCGGTGCGGTGATCAGTTCGCTGAGCAAAACCCTGCGCCTGTGCCTGCAATCGCTGGTGCTTGGCCTCGGTGCATTGCTGGTGATCAAGGGCGACATGACCGCCGGGATGATGATCGCCGGATCGATCTTAATGGGCCGCGTGCTGAGCCCGATCGACCAGTTGATCGCCGTGTGGAAGCAGTGGAGCGGGGCGAAGCTGGCGTACCGTCGTCTCGATGCCTTGTTGCAAGCCTTCCCGCCGAGTGACGACGCCATGGCGTTGCCGGCACCGAAAGGCCAGATCACCTTCGAGCAGGTCAGCGCTGGCCCTCCGGGTCAACGCGCGGCGACGCTGCACATGGTCAATTTCAATCTGGCGGCCGGTGAAGTGTTGGGCGTGCTCGGTGCTTCCGGCTCGGGCAAGTCGACATTGGCCCGCGTATTGGTCGGCGTCTGGCCGACCCTTGGCGGCACCGTGCGCCTGGACGGCGCGGATATTCATCGCTGGAACCGCGACCAACTCGGCCCGTACATCGGTTACCTGCCGCAGGACATCGAGCTGTTCAGCGGCAGCATCGCCGAAAACATTGCGCGCTTTAGCGAGGCCGATCCGCAGAAAGTGGTGGCCGCCGCGCAACAGGCGGGCGTGCACGAAATGATCCTGCGCCTGCCACAAGGCTACGACACGCAGTTGGGCGAGGACGGCAGCGGTCTGTCCGGCGGGCAGAAACAACGTGTGGCACTGGCGCGGGCGATGTATGGCAACCCGAGCCTGGTGGTGCTGGATGAACCCAATTCCAACCTCGACACCGTCGGCGAAGCCGCGTTGGCCAGCGCCATCGCGCAACTCAAATCCCAAGGCACCACCGTGGTGTTGGTGACGCATCGTTCTTCGGTGTTGGCTCAGGCCGACAAATTGTTGGTGCTCAATGATGGTCGTTTGCAGGCCTTCGGCCCAAGTCAGGATGTGCTCAAGGCACTGTCCGGCCAGCAAGAACAACAACGGGAAAAAGCTGCACAGGCACCGGGCGGGCTCAGCATGAGCCGGCAGTATCAGCCCACGACAAGGAATTCGGGTGTATGAGCAGCGCCAGCATGAACACTGAAAACGAAGCGAACATGGAACACGCCTACCTCAACGAGCGTCCGGAACGCGATGCGAAGTTTTTTGCGCGGATGGGCTGGATTCTGGCGATTGTCGGCGCAGGCAGCTTCTTTACCTGGGCGGCGTTGGCGCCGCTGGATCAAGGCATTCCGGTGCAGGGCACGGTGGTCGTCTCGGGCAAACGCAAAGCCGTGCAATCGATGAGCAGCGGCGTGGTCAGCCGGATTCTGGTGCGCGAAGGCGAGATCGTGAAGCAGGGGCAGCCGCTGTTTCGTCTCGATCAGACGCAAGTGGCGGCTGACGTGCAATCGCTGCAAGCGCAGTACCGCATGGCGTGGGCGAGCCTGGCGCGCTGGCAGGCCGAGCGCGACAACCTCAAGCAAGTGACCTTTCCGGCTGAACTGAGCAACGATCCGGATCCGCGTCTGGCGCTGGTGCTTGAGGGCCAACGCCAACTGTTCAGCAGCCGCCGCGAAGCGTTCTATCGCGAGCAGGCCGGACTGCGCGCAAGCATCGAAGGCGCCACCGCGCAACTGGCCGGCATGCGCCGCGCACGCACCGACCTCAATGCGCAAGCCGCATCGCTGCAACAGCAATTGAGCAACCTGCAGCCACTGGCCGACAACGGCTACATCCCGCGCAACCGCTTGATGGAATATCAGCGCCAACTCTCGCAAGTGCAGCAGCAACTGGCCGAGAACACCGGCGAAAGCGGCCGCGTCGAGCAGGGCATCCTTGAATCGCGCCTGAAATTGCAGCAGCACGGCGAGGAATATCAAAAAGAAGTTCGCACGCAACTGGCCGACGCGCAGCTGAAAAGCGTCACCCTGTCCGAGCAACTGACCTCCGCCGGTTTCGACCTGCAACACAGCGAAATCATCGCCACCGCCGATGGTGTGGCGGTCAATCTCGGGGTGCACACCGAAGGCGCCGTTGTACGCCAAGGCGAAACCTTGCTGGAAATCGTCCCGCAAGGCACCACGCTGGAAGTGGAAGGGCACTTGCCGATCAACCTGATCGACAAGGTCGGCACACACTTGCCGGTGGACATTCTGTTTACCGCGTTCAACCAGAGCAAAACCCCGCGTGTACCGGGCGAAGTCAGCCTGATTTCAGCGGATCAGATGGTCGATGAGAAAACCGGCGCACCGTATTACGTGCTGCGCACCCGTGTCAGCGATCAGGCCATGGAGAAACTCAACGGTCTGGTGATCAAGCCCGGCATGCCCGCAGAAATGTTCGTGCGCACCGGCGAACGTTCGCTGCTCAACTACCTGTTCAAACCGTTGCTCGACCGGGCCAACTCCGCGTTGACCGAAGAATAAGGATGTTCGGCTGTATGAATAAGCTTTCGATGCTGACGGCAGCGTTCGCGCTGTTGGCCGGCAACAATGCAGTGGCGGCGATGGGGCCGTTCGAGATCTACGAGCAGGCGTTGCGCAATGATCCGGTGTTCCTCGGCGCGATCAAGGAGCGCGACGCCGGCCTGGAAAACCGTGCGATTGGCCGCGCCGGCCTGTTGCCTCACGTTGGGTACAACTACAACAAGGGCCGCAACTCGTCGAAAGCCACCTCGCTCGACGAACGCGCGCGCAACCGCACCGATGACCGCAATTACAGCAGTTACGGCTCGACCCTGACCGTGCAACAACCGTTGCTCGATTACGAGGCCTACGCCGCGTATCGCAAGGGCGTCGCGCAATCGTTGTTCGCCGATGAAAACTTCCGCGGCAAGAGTCAGGAACTGTTGGTGCGGGTGCTGGATAACTACACCAAAGCCTTGTTCGCTCAGGATCAGATCGACATCGCGCAGGCGAAGAAAAAAGCTTACGAGCAGCAGTTCCAGCAGAACGAACACATGTTCCGCCAAGGCGAAGGCACGCGCACCGACATTCTTGAAGCCGAGTCACGCTACGAGCTGGCGACCGCCGAAGAGATCGAAGCGCGTAACGAACAGGATGCTGCACTGCGTGAACTCGGTGCGTTGGTGGGTGTTGCGGCGGTGAACATCGATGAGCTGGCGCCGCTGGATCAGAACTTCCAGACCTTCGCGCTGATGCCGGCCAACTACGATACCTGGCACGAAATGGCGATCAGTAATAACCCGAATCTGGCGTCGCAGCGTCAGGCCGTGGAAGTCGCGCGTTATGAAGTGGAACGTAACCGCGCCGGCCATTTGCCGAAGGTCAACGCGTACGCCTCGATGCGCCAGAACGAATCGGAAAGCGGCAACACCTACAACCAGCGCTACGAGACTAACACCATTGGTTTCGAAGTCAGCGTGCCGTTGTATGCCGGTGGCGGCGTGTCGGCCTCGACGCGGCAGGCCAGTCGCAGCATGGAACAGGCCGAGTATGAGTTGGATGGCAAAACCCGCGAGACGTTGATCGAGCTGCGCCGGCAGTTCAGTGCGTGCTTGTCGGGGGTGAGCAAATTGCGTGCGTATTCGAAGGCATTGTCCTCGGCGGAAGCGCTGGTGGTGTCGACCAAGCAGAGCATTCTCGGCGGTGAACGCACCAACCTCGACGCGCTGAATGCCGAGCAACAACTGTTCACCACCCGCCGCGACCTGGCGCAGGCGCGCTACGACTATCTGATGGCGTGGACGAAATTGCATTACTACGCGGGGACGCTGAACGAACAGGATCTGGCACGGGTGGATGAGGCATTTTTGGTCGCGCAACAGCCCTCACCCTAACCCTCTCCCAGAGGGAGAGGGGACTGATTGGGGGATGTTCAAGATATACGGCGACCTGAGATTGCTTTACCGAATCCATAGTCGACGGGTTGTTTCAGGTCGGCGAATGAAGCAAGGCCATCTCGGTCGGCTCCCTCTCCCTCGGGAGAGGGTTGGGGTGAGGGGCAGCAACACCGCAATTCTCTGTAGGAGCTGCCGAAGGCTGCGATCTTTTAAGCCACAAGATCAAAAGATCGCAGCCTGCGGCAGCTCCTACATAACAACAAAAAAAGTGAGGAGTGAACATGGACGTACGCATCAAACCGGCATCAGTCGGCACCCTGTTGCTGGTGATTTCTACCACGCAAGCCCAGGCCCAATACCTGGAAACCGGCCAACCCGGCGACGCCGCCAGTTGGCGCAGCGCCGAATTCCAGCGCGACTGGGGCCTTGCGCGCATGCAGGCCGATCAAGCCTACGCCGCCGGCATCACCGGCCAAGGCGTAAAAATCGGCGCTCTCGATTCCGGTTTCGATGCGAGCCATCCCGAGTTCGCCACTGACCGCTATCACCCGGTGCAAGCCAACGGCAGTTACCTAAACGGCACCCCATTCAACGTCGACGGCACACTCAACCCGAACAACGATTCCCACGGCACCCATGTCGTCGGCACCATGGGCGCCTCGCGCGACGGCACTGGCATGCACGGCGTCGCATACAACGCGCAAATCTACGTCGGCAACACCAACGCCAACGACAGTTTCCTCTTCGGCCCGAAACCGGATCCGCGTTATTTCAAAGCTGTTTACGACTCTTTGGCCGATGCCGGCGTGCGCGCGATCAACAACAGCTGGGGCAGTCAGCCGCCAGACGTAAGCTATCGCACGCTGGCCGATCTGCACGCCGCATACGCCCAGCACTGGAATCAGGGCACCTGGCTCGATGCCGCTGCCGACGTTTCGCGTCGCGGGGTGATCAATGTGTTCAGCGCCGGCAACAGTGGCTACCCGAATGCCAGCGTGCGTTCGGCGCTGCCGTACTTTCAGCCGGATCTTGAAGGCCACTGGCTGGCGGTTTCCGGGCTCGATCAAAGCAATCAACAGAAGTACAACCAGTGCGGCCTCGCCAAATACTGGTGCATCACCACGCCGGGGGCGAAGATCGACAGCACCATTCCCGGCGGCGGTTATGCGATCAAGTCCGGCACCTCGATGTCGGCGCCGCACGCGACCGGTGCATTGGCGCTGGTGATGGAACGTTACCCGTACATGAACAACCAGCAAGCGCTGGAAACGCTGCTGACCACCGCCACGCAACTGGATGGCTCCGTCACCGACGCGCCGACCGAGCGAGTCGGCTGGGGCGTGGCCAACCTTGAGCGGGCGATGCGCGGGCCGGGGCAATTGCTCGGTGCGTTCGATGCGAATCTGGGGGCAGGGCAGCGCGATGTCTGGAGCAATGACATCTCCGATAAAGCGCTGATCCAGCGTCAGAGTGAAGACCTCGCCGAGCACAACGCCTGGCAGCAAACCCTGCAGGACAAAGGCTGGCAGAACGGCGTGGCGGCGGGCGCCAGTCAGCAGGATCAGACCGATTACGCCGTGGGCATGGCGCGTGATGCTGCAGCTGCGAACCGCATTTATCAGGGCAGCCTGATCAAATCCGGCGGCGGCCAATTAATCCTCAGCGGCGACAACACCTATCGCGGCGCGACCACGGTTAATGGCGGCTTGCTGACGGTCAACGGTTCGCTGACCTCGGCGGTAACCGTCAACGACAGCGGCACCCTCGGCGGTTCCGGGCGGATCAATGCCTTGACCGCCAACAGCGGCGCTCGCGTCGCACCGGGCAATTCCATTGGCACGTTGAACGTAGCGGGGAACGTCACGCTCGCGCCAGGCTCGACCTACGCGGTAGAGCTATCGCCCACCAGCAGCGACCGCATCGTCGCCGGCGGCACGGCCACAGTCAGCGGCGCAACCGTCAGCCTCGCGCTGGAAAACAGTCCAACGCTGCTCAGCGCCACAGAAACCCGCAGCCTGCTCGGTCGCCAATACGACATCCTGCAAGCGGCCGGCGGCGTTCAAGGCCAATTCGAGGCAGTTGTGCCGAACTACCTGTTTATCGGTGGCAGTCTCGACTACGCCGCCAACGCGATTCAACTGAATATCGAACGCAACGCGACGACGTTCGCCAGCGTCGGCCAAACGCCGAATCAGCGTTCCGTCGCGGCGGCGATTGAAAGTCTCGGTGCCGGCAGTTCGGTGTATGAAAGCCTGCTGCTGTCGCCATCGGCCGCATCGGCGCAACAAGCGTTCCAACAATTGAGCGGTGAAATCTACCCGGCTCTCGGTTCGGTGTTGATCAACGACAGCCGCCAATTGCGCGATGCGGTGGGCGAACGTCTGCACGATGCGTCGGCCACGCAAAACAACGGCTGGATCAAAGCCCTCGGCGCGTGGGGCACAACCGATTCCAGCCACGACACGGCGGGTTACAGCACCTCGATTGGCGGCTTGCTCGCCGGTGTCGACGGCGCACTGGACGAGCAGACGCGCATCGGTCTGGTCACCGGTTACAGCGACAGTTCGCTGAGCATGGGCTCGGGCACGCACTCGTCGGCCAAGGTCGACAGCTACCACCTCGGCGCCTACGCCGGCCACGAAATCGGCGCCTGGCGCTTGAGCACCGGCGCGGCCTACAGCTGGCATCGCGCCGATGTGAAACGCGATCTGCAATACGGCGATGTCAGCGCCAAACAGAAAGCCAAAGTCGACGCGGCCACCACCCAGGTGTTCGGCGAGGCGGCGTATCGACTGCACCTGCAACCGTTGGCGTTGGAACCGTTCGCCAATCTGGCTTACGTGCATCTAGACACCGAAGGCTTCAAAGAGAAGGGCGATGCGGCGGCGCTGAAAAGCTCTGGCGATCAGCGTGATGCGGTGTTGAGCACGCTCGGTGTGCGCGCGATCAAGACGTTCAACCTGTCGGCGCAGCAGACCCTCGACGTCAGCGGGCACCTCGGCTGGCAGCACAGCTTGAGTGACATCGATTCTGAGCAGCACCTGCGTTTTGCCAGCGGCGGCGCGCCGTATTCGGTGGAGAGTTCGGCGCTGGTGCGTGATGCCGCACTGGTCGGCGTGCAAGCGAGTCTGGCGCTGAGCCGCGATGTGCGGGTGAACCTCGACTACAACGGACAACTGGCCAGTCGCGAGAAAAGCCATGGCGTCGGGCTGAGCCTGAACTGGCAGTTCTAAAAGATCGACGCACCCCTGATCGTTCCCACGCTCTGCGTGGGAATGCCTCTAGGGACGCTCCGCGTCCAGTGACGCGGAGCGTCACGGGCTGCATCCCCACGCGGAGCGTGGGAACGATCACAACGATACGGATTTTTTCGCAACATCACTAAGGAAGGTCGCTGGATGAATAACAACAATACACCCGCGCAATCGGGTGGCCGTTTTGCCTTGAAAACCCTGAATCTCGCGGTGCTCTGCGCACTCACCACCTGGGGCAGCGCACACGCCGCGCCTTACGTCGAGAGTGGTCGCACGGGCGATCCTTCCAGTTGGCGCAGCGCCGAATTCAAAGCCGATTGGGGCCTGGGCGCGATCGGTGCCGATCACGCTTACGCCGCTGGCTACACCGGCAAAGGCGTGAAACTGGGGATCTTCGATCAACCGGTGTACGCCGCGCACCCGGAGTTTTCCGGCAGCAACAAAGTCGTGACGCTGGTCACCAGCGGCATCCGCGAATACACCGACCCATACATCCCGGTGAAGGCCGGCGATGCGTTTCGTTATGACGGTTCGCCCTCGGTCGGTTCCGATGGCAAGCTCGGCGCCCACGGTACCCACGTCGGCGGTATCGCGGCGGGCAGTCGTGACGGCGGGCCAATGCACGGTGTGGCGTTCGCCGCGCAAATCATCAGCGCCGACAACGGTGATCCGGGCCCGGAAGATGGCATCGTCCGTGGCAATGACGGCGCGGTGTACAAGGCCGGTTGGGATGCACTGATCGCCAGCGGCGCGCGGATCATCAACAACAGCTGGGGCATCGGCATCACCGACCGTTTCGACCTCGGCGGCCGCGACCCGGCGTACCCGCATTTCACCGTCAACGACGCGCAAGTGCAGTTCAACGAAATCCGCACATTGCTCGGCACCAAACCCGGCGGCGCGTATGACGGCGCCATCGCCGCCGCGCGCAGTGGCATCGTCACCATTTTCGCTGCCGGCAACGACTACAACCTCAACAACCCCGACGCCATCGCCGGCCTCGGCTATTTCGTGCCTGAGATCGCGCCGAACTGGATCACCGTCGCCGCGCTGCAACAGAACCCGGATCTGGCCAGCGCCAATCCGTACATCATCAGTACGTTCTCGTCGCGTTGCGGCTACACCGCGAGTTTCTGCGTGTCAGCGCCGGGCACGAAAATCTTCAGCTCGATCATCGAAGGCACCAACGCCGATAACTTGACCACCAGCTATAAAAATTACAACGGCACCTCGATGGCCGCGCCGCACGTCGCCGGTTCCATGGCGGTGCTGATGGAGCGTTTTCCGTACATGACCGGCGATCAGGTCGCGACGGTACTGCGCACCACCGCCACCGACCTCGGCGCACCGGGCATCGACGCCTTGTACGGCTGGGGCATGATCAACCTGCGCAAGGGTATCGACGGCCCGTCGATGTTCGTCACCGAGCAGGACATCCCCGAGGAATTCCGCGTCAATGGCGCCTACGGTTCCGGTCAGTTTGTCGCGGATTTGCCGGGCATCGGCGCGATCATCGACCAGGGCAAACCGACCGAGCGCGTGTGCAACGACATCACCTGCGGTCTCGACACCTGGCGCAACGATATCTCCGGTCACGGTGGCCTGACCAAGCAAGGCATCGGCACCCTGGTGCTGACCGGCAACAACAGCTACAGCGGCCCAACGCTGGTCAATCAGGGCCGACTGGCAATCAACGGTTCGCTGGCCTCTGAAGTCACCGTGAACGACAGCGGCATCCTCGGCGGCAACGGTCGCATCGGCGCGCTGACCGCGAAAAGCGGCGGCACCGTGGCGCCGGGCAATTCCATCGGCACGCTGAACGTGGCGGGTGACGTGACCTTCGAACGCGGTTCGACCTACGCGGTGGAAGTCTCGCCGACCAGCAGCGACCGCATCGTTGCCGGCGGCGCCGCACAAATCGACGGCGCGACCGTCGCACTGTCGCTGGAAAACAGCCCGACATTGCTGACTACCAGCGAAGTGAAAAGCCTGCTCGGCACGCAATACAACATCCTCCAGGCAGCGGGCGGTGTGTCCGGCCAGTTCGGCCAGGTGTTGCCGAACTATGCGTTCCTCGGCGGTACGCTGGACTATTCGGCAAACGGCGTACAGCTGGAGGTTGGCCGCAATGGCGCGTCGTTCGCCAGCGTCGGTCTGACGCCGAATCAGCGTTCAGTCGCGGCGGCGGCGGATCGTCTCGGTGCCGGCAATGCGCTGTTCGAAACCCTGCTGCTGTCGCCTGACGCGGCGTCGGCGCAACAGGCTTTCCAACAGTTGTCCGGCGAGATTCACCCGGCCATTGGCACCTTGCTGATCAACGACAGCCGTTACCTGCGCGAAGCGGTTGGCGAGCGTCTGCGTGAACGCGATCTGTTCAACGCCGATGCACCGAAAAGCGAGGGCAGCAACGCCTGGGTCAAGGTGTTGGGCTCGTGGGGCACCAGTGATGGCGGCAATAAATACGCGGATTCCACCAGCTCGATCGGTGGCTTGCTCGCCGGTGTCGATGGCTTGATTGCTGAAGATACCCGTCTCGGTTTCGTTACCGGTTATAGCGACAGTTCTTTGAGCATGGGCAGCGGCACGCATTCGTCGGCCTCGGTCGACAGCTACCACTTGGGTGCGTATCTGGGGCATGAAATCGATGCCCTGCGCCTGACCGTTGGCGGCGCTTACAGCTGGCACCGCATCGATGCGAAGCGTGATCTGCAAATCGGCGATGTCAGCGGCAAGCAGAAAACCAAACGCGATGCGACCACCGCGCAATTGTTCACAGAAGCCGCTTACGACCTGGGCTTGCAGCCGATGAACCTGGAACCGTTCGCCAATCTGTCCTACGTGCATCTCAACACCGACAGCTTCACCGAGAAGGGTGACGCGGCGGCGTTGAAGGGCGGTGAAGACAATCGCGACGTGGTGCTGTCGACCCTCGGCGTGCGCGCCAAGCGCAGCTTCGCCCTGTCGGATCAGCATCAACTGGAACTGGGTGCGAGCCTCGGCTGGCAGCACAACCTGAGCAGCGTTGACGCTGACAGCCACTTGGCTTTTGCCAACGGCAACAGCGCGTTCAACGTGCAGAGCGTGTCGATGGATCGTGATGCAGCGGTGGTCGGCGTGCGTGCAGGTCTGGCGCTCAATCGCGATGTGCGGGTGAATCTGGATTACAACGGGCTGATCGGTTCGAACGAGAAAGACCACGGTGTCGGCCTCACACTCGACTGGCAGTTCTAAAGCGTACCGGCAGCCTTGCGAAAGGCTGCCGGTTTAAAGGAAGAGAGAGCACAACATGGGATTGTTCGATTACAAAAAGGCCGATGGCAAAGCGTTGTACAGCGACGCCATCGCCCTGACGTTGTACGCCTACACCCCGACCGGCAAGCCTTTGCCGGCAACCGCGTGGGCGCCGGTCACTGAGACGGCGCTGGGTTATCAGGGCAAGGTCGGGCCGCAAGGCACATTCTTCGGTGAGCAGGATGGCTTCACCAGCGCCGAGGCGGAGGTGCTCGGCAAGTACGACGCGGCCGGCAAATTGATCGGCCTCGGCATTGCCTTTCGTGGTACCGGCGGGCTGGGTTACAGCGACACCTTCGGCGACATGAAAAACAATCTGCTGGCCGCTGTCGGGCCGTCGGATTATGCGAACAACTACGCGAAAAACGCTTTCGACAATCTGCTCAAGGCTGTCGCGACGTTCGCCATTGCCAACGGCATCGCTGCCAAGGACGTGCTGTTCAGCGGTCACAGCCTCGGCGGCCTCGGGGTCAACAGCGTCGCCGAGTTAAGCGCGAACAACTGGGGTGGGTTCTTCAAGGACGCCAACTACATCGCGTTTGCCTCGCCGACCCAGAGCAGCACCGGCAACAACGTGCTGAACATCGGTTACGAGAACGACCCGGTGTTCCGCGTGCTCGACGGCACCACGTTCAGCACGGCCTCGATGGGCAAACACGACAAACCGCACGATTCGACCACCGACAACATCGTCAACTTCAACGACAACTACGCCTCAACCGCGCAGAACCTGGTGCCGTTCAGCATCATCAATCCGCTGAGCTGGTCGGCGCATGGTTCGTTGGGTTATGCCGATGGCTTGAATCGGCTGATCGACTCGACGTTCTACAACCTGACGCATAAAGACTCGACGATCATCATATCCAATCTGGAGGAATCTTCGCGGGGCAAAACCTGGGTTGAGGACTTGGGCCGCAGCGGTGAACCGCACACTGGCAGCACTTTCATCATCGGCACGCAGAGCAACGACTGGTTAAAGGGCGGGGCGGGCAACGACTTCCTTGAAGGCTTGGGCGGTGACGACCATTTCCGCGATGACGGCGGCTTCAATATTTTGCTCGGCGGCCAAGGCCACAACACGTTCGAACTGCAGAAACCATTGCAAAACTTCAGCTTCGCCAATGATGGCGACGGCACGCTGTACGTGCGCGACGCCTACGGCGGTATCAGCATGACCCGCGACATCGGCGCGCTGGTGAGCAAGGAATCGGGTTCGTGGTGGGGCAGCAAGGAAATCACCTGGGGCGTCACGGCCAAGGGTTTGAGTAATGGCAACGAACTGACCCAGTACAACCATTCACTGAACGGCGATGGTTACGGCAATGCGCTACACGCCACGGCGGACGATGATTGGCTGTTTGGCTTGGGCGGCGATGACACGCTGATCAGCGACAAGGGCCACGTGACCTTCGTCGGTGGCGCTGGCAACGATGTGATGAATGCGATAGGTGGCAACAACACCTTCCTGTTCAGCGGTGCGTTTGGTTTTGATGCGATCAATGGCTATCAGGGCAGCGACAAACTGGTTTTCATGGGCGTCGAGGGCGCGGGGCAGGGTTATGACTACAAACAGCACGCGTCGCAGAGCGGCGGCGATACCGTGCTGAAGGTTGGCGACTTTGCCGTGACGTTGGTTGGGGTGGGAGTGGCTAACCTGTCGGACTCAGCGTTCGTCTTCGCCTAGACCCTGATCAATCCCTGTAGGAGCTGCCGAAGGCTGCGATCTTTTGATCTTAAAAACAAAATCAAAAGATCGCAGCCTTCGGCAGCTCCTACAGGGGGAGTGTGCGCGCATGTATTAAGAAGTGCTGTATCGAAATGCTCCGGGGCGGCCTGCGAGGGGCGCTCTGGCTGTGAGCTATCTCTGAACAATTCCAACAAAAAGAGAGGCAATGGCAATGGGTGTGTATGACTACAAAAACTTCGGCACAGCCGATTCCAAGGCGCTGTTCAGCGACGCCATGGCGATCACGCTGTATTCCTATCACAACCTCGATAACGGGTTTGCTGCCGGTTATCAGCACAATGGCTTCGGCCTCGGCTTGCCAGCCACACTGGTCACAGCGCTGATTGGCGGCACCGATTCACAAGGCGTCATCCCCGGCATTCCGTGGAACCCCGACTCGGAAAAAGCCGCCCTCGACGCGGTCAAACAAGCCGGTTGGACACCGATCCCCGCCTCGCAACTCGGCTACGAAGGCAAGACCGATGCGCGTGGCACCTTCTTCGGCGAGAAGGCCGGCTACACCAGCGCTCAGGTAGAAATTCTCGGCAAATATGACGCCCAAGGCCATCTCACCGAACTGGGCATTGCCTTTCGCGGCACCAGCGGGCCACGGGAAATCCTCATTGGCGATTCGATCGGCGACGCGATCAACGATCTGCTCGCGGCATTCGGCCCCAAGGATTACGCGAAAAACTACGTCGGCGAAGCCTTCGGCAATCTGCTCAATAACGTGGTGGCGTTCGCCAAGGCCAACGGCCTCAGCGGCAACGACGTACTGGTCAGCGGCCACAGCCTCGGCGGCCTCGCGGTCAACAGCATGGCCGATTTGAGCGGTGGCAAATGGGGCGGTTTCTTCGCCGATTCCAACTACATCGCTTACGCCTCGCCGACCCAGAGCAGCACCGACAAAGTGCTCAATGTCGGCTACGAAAACGACCCGGTATTCCGCGCCCTCGACGGCTCGACCTTCACCGGCGCCTCGGTCGGCGTGCATGACGCGCCGCACGCATCGACCACCGACAACATCGTCAGCTTCAACGATCACTACGCCTCGACCGCGTGGAATCTGCTGCCATTCTCGATCCTGAATATTCCGACGTGGATCTCACACCTGCCGACCGCGTATGGCGATGGCATGAACCGGGTGATTGAGTCGAAGTTCTACGACCTGACCAGCCGCGACTCGACGATCATCGTCGCCAACCTGTCCGACCCGGCTCGCGCCAACACCTGGGTGCAGGATCTTAATCGCAACGCCGAAACCCACAAGGGCATCACCTTCATCATCGGCAGTGACGGTAATGACCTGATCCAGGGCGGCAGCGGCAACGACTACCTGGAGGGACGCGCAGGCAACGACACGTTCCGTGACAGCGGTGGTTACAACGTCATCCTCGGCGGGCAGGGCAACAATTCACTGGATTTGCAGAACTCAGTGAAGAACTTCGACTTCGCCAACGACGGCGTGGGCAATCTGTACATCCGCGATGCACAGGGCGGGATCAGCATCACTCGCGACATCGGCACGATTCTGACTAAGGAACCGGGGTTTCTCTGGGGCGTGTTCAAGGATGATGTGAGCCACAGCGTCACGGCCAATGGCTTGAAAGCGGGCAGCAATGTCACGGCATACGAGTCGAGCGTGAAAGGCAGCAGTGGCGTCGACACGCTCAAGGCGCACGCCAGTGGTGACTGGTTATTTGGGCTGGATGGCAACGATCACCTGATTGGCGGGACCGGCAACGACGTGTTTGTCGGCGGCGCAGGTAATGACCTGATGGAATCGGGAGGCGGGGCGGATACATTCCTGTTCAACGGCGCGTTCGGGCAGGATCGGGTGGTGGGTTATTCGTCGAATGACAAACTGGTGTTTCTCGGTGTGCAGGGTGTTTTGCCGGCGGATGGCTTCCGTGCGCATGCCTCCAGTGTCGGGCAGGACACGGTGCTGACGTTTGGCAACGACTCGGTAACGTTGGTGGGCGTGGCGCTGAATAGCCTGAATGCCGACGGTATCGTGATCGCCTGATTCGTTAGGGCTATCCCAAAACCTGTGGAGAGGGGATAAATCCCCTCTCCACAATGAATGGTGTATGTGACTGATCAGCCTGTTTCTGACTCAAACCCCTGCAAAAACAGGAAATGCGGCCTAAAGCCAGCACGTGCACACACGTTCTACAGCTAGCTGCCATTGAGTACAGGAGATTCAAACGTGAAAGGTTTCAAGGGGTATATCGGTTTCGTCGGGCTGGCGCTGTGTTCGGCCAACGTCTGCGCCGATCTGCCTCAAAGCTCGATTTTGAGCCGCTACGGCATTACCACCGACCAACTGCCGAACCCGGTGAAGACTGCCGAGGACAAACCGGTCGAAGAGAAAAGCCGCTTTCAGATCCAGCCCGAACAACCGTTCGTGACGATCCGTCTGGGTGACGGCAAGCAGCCGCCAACCACCGGCAATCTGAGCATCGACCGCATGGCGCAACAGGATCTGCAGCGTTGCCAGCGTTTGCAGGGCGAAGTGGTCAAGCGCGGCGGGACGTACATGAGTTGCGACAACAGCATCCCCGGCATGGCAACTCCCGAGTAATGACCGTTCCCACGCTCTGCGTGGGAATGCATCCCGGGACGCTCCGCGTCCCTTCCAGAGCCGAACGCGGAGCGTCCGTTGCGGCATTCCCACGCCGAGCGTGGGAACGATAGAGCTAGTCCTCCTTGCGCACGGTCGCCACTTCATCGGCGCGCACTTTCACCTTCGCCCCGGAAATATCCTCGAACTCGTAGAAGCCATCCTTGGTTTCGGTCTTCGGCATGTCCTTGGTCAAATACTGGGTGCCGTTCTGCAACGTGACCACGGTCTGGGTCGAGCAACCGCCCAATGCCAACAGGGCGGCAACCGCCAATGGAAGGCCCAGCGTCTTGATGTTCATAGCCACCTCAAACTCCTCATGCGATGTAGTACCGATCATTGTCGGTGTTCTAACGCGGTTGGTGTCATCGCACCGTGAAAAGTTCGATGTTCACGGATAAAAAATGCCATTGATCTTTTTCCGTTTGCACGGGGTAGGGCTGAGCTGGTATCTGTACGCATAACCAGTGCTCGCTCGCCATGGCCCTGAATTCCCGTGACTGCCAATCCCCTCGACGATCCGTTTTATTACCTCAACAACTTCCGGCAAGTGCTTGATTGGCTTGAGCTTCGCTATGCCGATGTGATGAGCGAAGCGGAGCACGCCTTTATCCGCGACTTCAATGCGCTGCCGCGAGCGTCGCAGGGTCTGCTGGTGCGGATGGTGATGCGCAAGGGCATTCATTTTCGTGCGGGAAAACTGACTTACGCCGAAATCGGCGACATCGCTACAGCCGCACAGCCGTTATTGGCGCGCGGCTGGCTCGACGAGCAGGCACCGTTGGCGATCGCAGAGCTCTTTGATGTGTTGCTCAAGGCTGAAATCCTGCAGGCTTTCGGTGACTGTATTGATCGACCCAAGGGCCGCAAGGATGAATGGCTGCCTTTGCTGGCAGAACAGTTCGATACGCCGCGAACCCTCTGCGACTGGGCGCCGTCTCTGAATGATCGCCTGTTCAGCCTGACCATCATGGATCTGTGCGATCGCCTGCGCCTGATGTTCTTCGGCAACCTTTATCAGGATTGGTCGGAATTCGTCCTGGCTGATCTCGGCATCTTTACTTACGAAAAAGTCGAATTCTGCGCCGATTCCCGAGGCCTGCGCAGCCGCGCGGACGTCGACGCCTGCCTGTTCCTGCACAATTGCCAGTTGCGTTTCGAAGCCGGTGAACCGCTGGAAACTATCTTTGAGCAGGTCAGCGCGCTGCACTTCGACAACCCTTGGCTGCAACGACGGCGCGGCAAAGTGCTGTTCCAGATCGGCCAGTATTGCGAGCGCATCACCGAGTTTGCCCTGGCCCTGAGCATCTACCGTGACTGCGACTATCCCGGTGCACGGCTGCGGATGATCCGCGTGCTGGAGCGCAGCGCCGAATACGCGCTGGCGCTGGAGTTGGCGTTATTGGCCGAACAAGCCCCGGAAAGCGCCGCTGAGCAGCAAGGTCTGCAACGCATCATGCCGAGGATGCGACGCAAACTCGGCGGCCCGCCGCTCAAGCGCGCAACGGCAAAACCCGTGGAGCGTCTGGATTTGCACCTGCCACGCAACGATCCGGCGCTGTCGGTGGAGTTTTACGTGCAGGCGCATCTGCACGACGACGAGGGCCCGGTGCATTACGTCGAGAACAGTCTGATCAACTCGCTGTTCGGCTTGCTCTGCTGGCCGGCGATTTTCGCGCCGTTGCCCGGGGCGTTTTTTCACCCGTTCCAGCGCGGCCCGGTCGATCTGCTCAATGAAGATTTCCAGCAACGTCGCACCGAACTGTTCCAGGCCTGCTTCGCCGAACTTGATGATGGCCGTTATGCCGACACCATTCGTCAACGGTTCGTGGATAAATGGGGCGTGCAGTCGCCGTTTGTGTTCTGGGGTGCGCTGAACGAGGACTTGCTGGAACAGGCGCTGGCCTGCTTGCCCGCGGAGCACCTCAAACACTGGTTCAATCGTTTGCTGCTCGACATCAAGGCCAATCGCGCCGGCATGCCCGACCTGATCCAGTTCTGGCCGCAGCACAAAACCTACCGAATGATCGAAGTCAAAGGCCCCGGCGACCGCTTGCAGGACAACCAGTTGCGCTGGCTGGAGTTCTGCCACCAGCACCAGATGCCGGTTGCCGTGTGTTACGTGCAATGGGCGGAGCAGAGCGCTTGAGCTACAGCATTGCCGTGCGGGCACTGTGCGAGTTCACCGCCAAGACCGGCGACCTCGACTTGCGCTTCACGCCGTCACCCACCGCGCTGGAAGGCATCGCCGGCCACCGCACCGTAGCCTCGCGGCGCAGCGACAATTACCAAAGTGAAGTGGCGCTGGAAGGCGAATTCCTGCAGTTGAAGGTGAAGGGCAGGGCGGACGGCTACGACCCGGCGCAGAACTGCCTCGAAGAAGTCAAAACTTACCGTGGCGACCTGAGCAAACAACCGGCCAATCACCGCCAGTTGCACTGGGCGCAGGCGAAAATCTACGGCTGGTTGATGTGCCGCAAACTGGATTTGCAGAAGATCAATCTGGCGCTGGTGTATTTCGACATCGTCAGCGAAAAGGAAACCTGTCTGGTTGAGGCGTTCAGCGTCGACACCTTGCGCGAGTTCTTTGAGCAGCAATGCCGCTTGTTTCTGTACTGGGCTGAGCAGGAAATGGCGCACCGCGAGGCGCGCAATCTGGCGGCGCAGCAGTTGCGCTTTCCCCATGCGGATTTTCGTCCCGGTCAACGGCATCTGGCCGAATCGGTGTTCAAGGCTATCAGCACCGGTCGTTGCCTGATGGCCCAAGCACCCACTGGCATTGGCAAAACCCTCGGTACACTGTTCCCGATGCTCAAGGCGCTGGCGCCGCAGCAACTGGACAAGGTGTTCTTCCTGACCGCTAAAACCCCCGGGCGCAAACTGGCGCTGGACGCCAGTCAGGTGTTGTTCGATCAATCGCCGACATTGCCGTTGCGTGTGCTGGAAATGGTTGCCCGGGACAAGGCTTGCGTACACCCGGACAAAGCCTGTCACGGCGAATCCTGCCCGTTGGCGCAAGGGTTTTATGATCGTCTGCCCGCCGCCCGTCAAGCCGCCAGCCGCATCAATCTGCTCGATCAAGCCGCCATGCGTGAAGTCGCCGCGCAACATTCGGTGTGCCCGTATTACTTGAGTCAGGAAATGGCCCGCTGGGTGGACGTGGTCGTCGCCGACTACAACTATTACTTCGACTTCAGCGCGCTGCTGTTCGGTCTCGCCCAGCTCAATCAATGGAAAGTCGCGGTATTGGCCGATGAGGCGCACAACCTGGTCGAACGTGGCCGGCAGATGTACAGCGCCAGCCTCGATCAATTCGTCTTGGGCAGCGTGCGCAAAACCGCCCCCGAAGCGCTGAAAAAATCGCTGCAAAGGGTCAACCGTGAATGGAACGCGCTGCATGCGCCGCAACTGGCGGCGTATCAGGCCTACGACAAAGCTCCGGAAAAATTGCTGCAAGCGATCTCTCTGTGTTGCGCGGCGATCGGTGATTACCTCAACGATCACCCGCAAGGGCTCGACAGCGCGTTGCAGAACTTCTATTTCGATTTACTGCAGTTTGGCCGGGTGGCCGAACTGTACGACGAGCATTACCTGTTCGACATCAGCAAGCGCGACCTCGACCGCAAACGACCGCTGTCACAGCTGTGTTTGCGTAACGTGGTGCCTGCTGCGTTCATTGGCCCGCGCCTGAAGTCTGCGCGCAGCAGCGTGTTGTTCTCCGCGACCCTCAGCCCACGGCGTTATTACGCCGACCTGCTCGGCACGCCGGCTGATACGGTGTGGATCGACGTTGAATCACCGTTCAGCGCCGAGCAATTGCAGGTGCAGATCATCAGTCGCATCTCGACCCGCTTCAATCACCGGCAGGCATCACTGGAGCCGATTGTCGAACTGATTGCGCGCCAGTTCAGCGAGCGTCCGGGTAACTATCTGGCGTTTTTCAGCAGCTTCGATTATCTGCAACAGGTGGCAACGTTGCTCGCCGAACGGCACCCGCAGATCACCCTGTGGCAGCAATCGCGGGGCATGGCCGAAGGGCAGCGGCAGGCGTTTCTTGATCAGTTCACAGCAGACAGCCAAGGCGTCGGATTCGCGGTGTTGGGTGGAGCATTTGGCGAGGGTATCGACCTGCCGGGCGCGCGGTTGATCGGTGCGTTCATCGCGACGCTGGGGCTGGCGCAGCTCAACCCGGTCAACGAACAGTTGAAACTGCGCATGGCAGCGATTTTCGGCGCCGGTTATGACTACACCTATCTGTTCCCGGGTGTGCAGAAGGTGGTGCAGGCGGCGGGCCGGGTGATCCGCACTCGCCAGGATCGCGGTGTGGTGATGTTGATCGATGACCGCTTTGCCGAGAGCCGGATCAAGCAGCTACTGCCGAAATGGTGGGCACTACAGCATTCGCCTGGCTGATTGTTTTGGAGGCCGTTTCTGATAGCGCTGTAGGAAATTTTTCCTTTTAAAAGCAATGACATATCCCGTATTGAAGCCGTGTTTGATGGTTTCGCAAAAGCAGACTTTATTGATAAGACCGCTCAAGCGGTTCAGCCCATTATCGATAAGGACATCGACCCATGACCATTAACGCCATCTACCGCTATACCCCGGAACAACTCAGTGCCGCTCTCAGCGATATCACTGGAACGTTGTTCGCCGGAATCACGCCTGACACCCGACCCAAACTATTGATCACCGCCGGCGTACAAAGCTCGGGCAAGACCTGGCTGCTGGAAAAAACCTTGTTGCCATCCGGCAACTACAAAAACCACGTGCGCCTGTATTTGCCGGAATACCGCAGCAAACACCCGCAGTATCAAGAGATGCTCAAGCACGGCGTACTACACGCCTATGAGCACAGCGAAACGTTCATTCGCGAGCTGTGCGGCAAGATCTTCGAAAAAGCCTTCACTGAGAAACTCAACATCATCATGGAATGCGCCTTCGACTCGATCGACTTTGCAGCGCTGCCTGCCATCGCCGTCAACGCGGGATATCAATTGGAGGTGCACATCGTCGCGTGCAATCAGCCTTTTGCATTTTTGTCCGGCTTCAAACGGGCCTTCAAAAGCCTGGAAACGCAGGAAGTCGAACGATTTGTCCGGCCCTCGGAACTCAAAGCCAGTCTGGCAACGGCGCATGCAGTAGTGTTTGCACTTGAGGCAGCGGCAAAGTTGTCGGATGGCTCGCAAATCCTTTTATACGAACGTGGAATGGGGGCTCTGCAAGATCGCGTGTTGCGTGCACGCAGCCTTTACAGCAGGAACGAGCAGGGCGTACTGAACGTGACCACGCCGAATGAGCCTTATAGCTATGCGGAGTACCAGCGCATCAGCAGTGCTTCAATCAGTGGCAATATGGAACGCGACGAATTTATAAAGGCGTGCCACCGGATGCTGCTGCAGACCCGGCAATACGCCGAGCAGATCCCTGACTATGTGTACGACGCGCTCTATTCACGCATTCTCAAGTACGTGCAGCGTTGAATGACCAAATCCTTGCGAGGTTTAACCGACATGCGCTTCCCAAACCGCCGGTTTGACGCATACTCCTCCAATACCAAATGTGCTTGAGTCGTACCTGATGATCAAAAACACCAAGACCGCTGCGATCGAAGAAATGCGTTTCAGGCTTTTGATCGATGCAGTGGTCGACTACGCGATCTACATGATCGACCCGGACGGCATCATCACCAGCTGGAACTCCGGCGCCAAACGTTTCAAGGGCTACGAAGAAGCCGAGATTCTCGGTGAGCACTTTTCCCGCTTCTATACCGCCGACGACCGCGCCGCCGGGTTGCCGCAGCGGGCGCTCGACACGGCGATTCGTGAAGGGCGCTTCGAGGGCGAAGGTTGGCGGGTACGCAAGGATGGCACCAATTTCTGGTCGCACGTGGTGATCGATCCGATCATCGACCCCAATGGCCAGCTGCTGGGGTTCGCCAAAATCACCCGCGACCTGACCGACCGTAAGATGGCCGAGGAAACCCTCAGACGCAGCGAACAGCAGTTCCGCATGCTGGTGCAGGGCGTGACCGATTACGCAATCTACATGCTCAGCCCCGAAGGTCGGGTCAGCAACTGGAACCAGGGTGCACAGCGGATCAAAGGCTATCTGCCTGAAGAAATCATCGGTCAGCATTTTTCGGTTTTTTATACGCCAGAAGACCGTGCGGCCGGCGAACCACAACGGGCGTTGGCGATTGCCACCCATGAAGGTCGCTTCGAAAACCGTAGCTGGCGGGTACGCAAGGACGGCACGCGGTTTCTCGCGCACGTGGTGGTCGATGCCATTCGCGGTGAAACCGGCACGCTGCTCGGCTTTGCCAAGATCACCCGTGATGTCACCGAAGCCCATAAAGCCCAACAAGATCTGGAAAAAACCCGCGAAGCCTTGTTCCAGGCGCAGAAGATGCAGGCTATCGGCCAACTCAGTGGCGGCATCGCTCATGACTTCAACAACCTGCTGACGGTGATTCTCGGCAACCTCGAGCTTGTCCAGAAGCGCATTGGCGATGATCCGAAACTCACCCGGTTGCTGGAAAACGCCACCCAAGGCGCACTTCGCGGCGTGTCGCTGACCCAGCGCATGCTGGCGTTCGCTCGTCGTCAGGAACTCAAGACCGAGGCGGTCGATATTCCGCAACTGGTGCAAGGCATCACCGGGCTGCTGCGCAGTTCCTTGGGGCCGAACATCAAAATCGAGACACGCTTCCCCCTCGAACTTGATCGCGTATTGGCTGACACCAATCAGCTGGAACTGGCGATCCTCAATCTGGCGACCAATGCCCGTGATGCCATGCCCGACGGCGGTAGCGTCATTATCAAAGCTGAACACGAAGTGGTGCTGGAACAAGCTCAGCATGCGTTGGCGGCCGGTCACTACGTGTGCCTGAGCCTCACCGACACGGGCGCCGGCATGGATGCCAACACCCTGGCATCGGCCAAGGATCCGTTCTTCACCACCAAAGGCCTGGGCAAAGGCACCGGGCTGGGCTTGTCGATGGTGCATGGCTTTATTGAGCAACTGGGCGGGCGTTTCGTTCTTAAAAGCGAACCGGGGCAGGGCACCACGGCTGAACTCTGGTTGCCAGTGGCGACCCATGCGGACATTGCCAGTCCGTTGCCGGTCATTGAACCCGTCAGTTCAGTGCCACGCTTGAGCGTATTGGTGGTGGACGACGACAGTCTGGTACTGACCAGCACGGTGTTGCTGCTCGAAGACCTTGGCCACCGGGTGCTGAGCGTCACCTCCGGTGCTCAGGCGTTGAACCTGTTCGATCAGGGTGAAGTGATCGATCTGATGATCACCGACATGGCCATGCCGCACATGAGCGGCGCGCAACTGGCCCACGCCGTACGGTTGTTGAAACCGGATCTGCCGATCATCCTCGCCACCGGTTACGCCGAGCGTCTGGAGGGTTTTGCGGCACAACTGCCGCGTTTGCCGAAACCGTTCACGCAACTCAATCTGCTGGAGGTCATTGCCCAATCAATGAAATGACCCGTCGGGAGATCCGCCTGAACTTGTCCGCTGTGGAGTTCTTCTAACTGTTTTCCACTCCGGAGCGTGCGTCCTTGTCTCGCATACTGACTCATCCAACTGCTGAAGAAACCCTGACCGAACACGACGCAAAAATGTTTGGCTCGCCCAAGGAGCGGCTGGATTTTTACCGTCGGGAAATACAGTACGAAACCAGCATTCTGGCCAACCGTACTGACGCTTATCTGGCGGCGCAATCGTTTCTGGTGATCGCTTTTGCTTCGTGCATGGCCAATCTCAACCCGGAGTGGGGCAAGTTGTTCACCTTGGTGGTGCCACCGTTTCTGGCATTGCTCGGGCTGCTTAGCTCGCTCAACGCCTGGCCAGGGATTCGGGCGGCGTACGACATTATTGATCACTGGCACTTCAAGCAGAGTCACTTGCTGCACAGTGAACCGGTGATGGGGTTGGCGTATGACGAGTCGCCGCTGTTCAGTGAGATGGAGTCGACTCACAAGGGGTACCGAAAGTCGCTGCTGTTTTCGGTGCGTACGCCGTGGATTTTTGCGGTTTTCTGGATAGTGTTGGGGAGTTATGCGGTGTTTATTCAGGTGACTAATCCTGGGGGATGATGCATAGCAAAAAGCCCGACTGAAATGGCCGGGCATTCCTTCCTTGCTCGTTTGGGGTAGGAGGTGTGCTTCAGATCGATCCCCTCACCCCAGCCCTCTCCCAGAGGGAGAGGGGGCCGACCTTGGAGTCTTACGAGATGCATCGACCTGAAAGATCCAGTCGATTATGGATTCAGTAAAGCAGTGTCAGGTCGACAAAAAATCAAGAGCATCCCCGGGTCAGTCCCCTCTCCCTCCGGGAGAGGGCTAGGGTGAGGGGCTTTTGACCTACAGCCTCAAGCCACCGTCTCAAGCTCCCGACGCAACCCCGCCGAATTCTGCGAAGACATCGGAATCGGCGGGAAGTCCTCGTTCAGCACGCACAGATGATCAATCGCGTCTTCAAACATAAAATCGGCTTTCTTGCGCAAGGCTCGATAGTGCTCAAACTGTTCGAAATCCATATTTTCCACTTCCAGCAACGCATTCGCCGCCCGATTCAGCGCGTGGGCGTTTTCGAAGAGTTGACGATTGCGTTCCAGAGCCAGTGCTCTGCAAGCCTTGATTTGCGCAGGAGTCGAGCATTCTTTCATGACCGTAACCTTATTCTTCGGGGTTCCTTTTCTCAGGCCCTCAAGCCGCAGGGGAACCGAACCTGCCGGGCCCCGTCGGACTCATCCGGCGGGGGGTTATGCTTGTGACTGTCGAAAATCGGGCAGGGATCCATTTTTTTTCAAAAGAATATTCGATGGATCTTCATGGAAAACCTGTAAGGAAAAATCAGCTTTTTTGTTTTTTTCGCTGTTCGTAGCGCGCCAGGATCGGTTGCGTGCTGATGCCGTGTAGCAGAATGCTCAGCGCAACCACCGACAGCGTGAGATCCGTGCACAGCGTCGCCACCGAATCCGTCAGCCCATGGTTCAGCGCATAAAACAGATAAAACAGACTGCCGATCCCGCGGATGCCAAACCAGCCGATCAACAATCGTTGCCTGCCTTCAAGCAACGATCCCCAGGGCATCAAAGCCACACAGGCCGGACGGATCACACAAAACAACACGGCACCGACCAGTAATGCCCGCCAGTCCCAATGGGCGATCAACACGACGCCGAGCAGAGTCACCAAAAACACTTCCATGGCCCGTTCGACCAGACCGCCAAACGAAAGCATGTCGCCCATCATGATGCCGGCAGCCACCTGGCTGCTTTCCAGCCGCTCGGTATCGCCATGCACCGCGTACTGCGGCTCGATGTTCTGGTGGCCCACCACCGGTTGCACCAGATGCTCGGCGGGCGGCTGACCGGCACCGGTGGATTTCACTTCGATCTGGCGCAGGCCCAAGCCCGCTGCGAACACCGACAGAAAGCCGTAGCCGCCGATGGCTTCCGCCACCACGTAGGCGAGGGCGATCAGCGCTAGCGCGAGGTAATCATTGGGGCTCAAGGTGCTGTCGTCATTACGGATGCGCAGTGACAACGTGACGCGTCCGATACCGCGCCCCATCCAATAACCGGTCAAGAGTCCCGCGGGCACGGCCCACAGCACATTGCGCAAGACCCAACCCTGCCACTCGGCGAAGGTGCCTTCGCCATGGATCAACAGCAGTCCGAGAATCACAAACGGGAACGCGATCCCGTCATTCAAACCCGCCTCACCGGACAGGCCGTAGCGCACGCTGTCGACGTCCCGCGCATCGTTGACTTGCACCAGCGCCGCCAGCACCGGGTCGGTCGGCGCCAGGATCGCACCAATCAGCAGCGACGGCCCCCACGGCAATTGCAGCGCCCAATGCAACAGCAGACAAACCCCGATGATGGTCACCACCATCACCGGCCCAGCCAGTCCAAAAGCGATTCGCCAACGCTTGTCACGCAGCGGCAATCGCAATTTCAACCCGCAGACAAACAGCGAAAAGAGTACCGCGACTTCCGTCAGGTGCTCCATCCACAGCGAGGTTTCTTCCAGAGGCAGTTTCAGCAGGCCCAAGCCACTGGGGCCGATACCGATCCCCAGCAGCAAACACACCGCTGACGTCGTGACCGGCATCCATCGCAGGTACGACGAGGTCAGTGCCAGGGTCAACAACACGGCGCCGAGCACCGCGACCCACACGATAAAACTCATGTTGTGCCGCCTCCGAATGTTCCATATGACGGCAATCGCACCGCATTCTTTTGGTAGCTGCCATATCACTGTAGGAGCTGCCGCAGGCTGCGATCTTTTGATCTTGAAAAACACAAGCAAAAGATCGCAGCCTGCGGCAGCTCCTACAGTGACGCAAGGCCACAGGGTTTCAGAGCATCGGTTTGCCGCCGGTGACGCCGTAGCGCTGACCGGTGATGTAACTGGCTTCATCCGAGGCCAGCAGCACATAAATAGGCGCTACTTCGACCGGTTGGCCTGGGCGGCCAAGCGGGGTTTGCGCACCAAAGTTCTGCACTTCTTCGTCGGGCATGGTCGAGACAATCAGCGGCGTCCAGATCGGCCCCGGCGCCACGCAGTTCACGCGAATTTCCTGCGGCCCGAGCATCTGCGCCAGACCGCCGGTGAAATTGGCAATCGCGCCTTTGGTGGTGGCATAGGCGAGCAGGCTGGGTTTGGGCATGTCCGAGTTGATCGAGCTGGTATTGATGATCGACGAGCCGGCGCGCATGTGTTTGAGCGCCGCCTGGCACAGGCGGAAAATCGCCGTGATATTCACGTCAAAGGTCATCACCCATTCTTCGTCGGGGATTTCCTCGAAGGTTTCGTGGGTCATCTGAAACGCGGCGTTGTTGACCAGCACGTCGATGCGGCCGAAGCGTTCGACGGTTTTATCGACCAAGGCCTGGCAGTGGGATTTCTGCGCGAGATCGCCCGGCAGCAAGAGGCACTGGCGCCCGGCCTGTTCGACCCAGCGTGCGGTTTCCTTGGCGTCTTCGTGTTCGTTCAGATAAGCGACCGCAACGTCTGCGCCTTCACGGGCAAAGGCAATCGCCACGGCGCGACCGATGCCGCTGTCGGCGCCAGTGATCAGGGCAATTTTGCCGGCCAGGCGTCCAGAGCCGACGTAGCTTTGTTCGCCACAATCGGGATAAGGCTGCATTTTGCTTTGCGAACCGGGGACGGCTTGGGCTTGTTTGGCAAAGGGAGGTTTTGGATAGTCGGTCATCGCGGGTCTCCGAGGTCTCATGGCAGGTATGGGTGGTTGACCCGGGGTGTTTGCCGTGAGTTCGATCGGATTTCCATACCCCCCCCCTGTAGGAGCTGCCGCAGGCTGCGATCTTTTGATCTTGATCTTAAAAAACCAGATCAAAAGATCGCAGCCTGCGGCAGCTCCTCCAGGGGAATGGTGTCAGCGGTTAGCCAAAGCACGCTCCATCCGCGCAATGCCTTCTTCCAGCAATGAGCGTGGGCAGCCGAAGTTCAGGCGCACGAACTGTTGGTGCTGATCGCCAAAGTCCAGACCGGCGCTGAGGCCAACCTTGGCTTGCTCAAGGAAGAACTGCTGCGGGTTGGCCAGATCCAGCGCCGAGCAATCCAGCCACGCCAGATAAGTCCCTTGCGGCACATTAATCGTCACGCCCGGCAAACGGCTGCGCACCGCATCTACCAGATAATCACGGTTGGCCTGCAGATAGGTTTTCAGCTCGGCCAGCCACGGCGCGCCTTCGCTGTACGCCACGCGGGTCGCTTCCATGCCCAACGGGTTGACGCTGTCGACCATGCCGCAGCGGGCGTGGTTGACGCGTTCGCGCAGGGCGGCGTCTTGAATGATCATGAACGAAGTCTTCAGGCCGGCGATGTTGTAAGCCTTGCTCGCCGACATCAGGGTGATGGTGCGCTGGGCAATTTCCGGGCTCAGCGAGGCGGTCGGAATGTGTACGCGGCCGTCGAAGCACAGTTCGGCGTGAATCTCATCGGAGATGATCCACGCGTCCTGCGCCACGCAAATATCGGCCACGGCTTGCAGCTCTTCGCGGCCGAACACTTTGCCCAACGGGTTGTGCGGGTTGCTCAGCAGCAGCGCGCCGCCACCGGTCAGTGCGTCACGCAGCACGTCCAGCGGGGTTAAATAGGAGCCGTCCGCCTGAGCATTGAATTCCAGCTCGACCTTGTTCAACCCCCAATGCCCCGGCGCATGGCGCAGCGGCGGGTAGTTCGGCACTTGCACCACAACGTTCTGCTGCGGCTGCACCAGCGCTTTCAACGCCATGTTGAAACCGGATTCAACGCCCGGCAGGAAGATCAGCTCTTGCGGTTTGACCTTCCAGGCGAACTTGGCCCAGAGGTCGGCGACGATGGCTTCGCGCAGGCTGTCCTGAGCAACGCTGTAACCCACCAGCGGGTGCAGCAAGCGCTGTTGCAGCGCCTCGATGACTACCGGCGGCGCGGCGAAATCCATGTCAGCAACCCACATCGGCAACACGTCGGCCGGGTAGCGGCTCCACTTGGTGCTGCCGGTGTTGTGGCGGTCGAATAGCTGATCAAAATCGAATGTCATGCGCGGTCTCGTGAAGGCGGGTTGTTCATGGGCGCCATGATAAACCCTCAACCCCTGTAGGAGCTGCCGAAGGCTGCGATCTTTTGATCTTGTTTTTTACAAGCAAAGTCAAAAGATCGCAGCCTTCGGCAGTTCCTACAAAGGCTCTGCAGCCTCCGACGGTCGGTTTTCACACAGAACGTATGGTCTTTGTCTACAGTGAAAAGGTCGGCAGACGTTTGCCGCAACCGTGTTTGTCCAGATAAAACCCGGCACAAGTACCGGGTTCCACCTGATCAGGAGTGCACGATGGATCTCAGCCGTCGTCAGTTCTTCAAGGTCGCCGGTATCGGCCTTGCAGGCTCGAGCCTGGGCGCGTTGGGCATGGCCCCGACGCTGGCCTTCGCCGAGCAGGTGCGCCACTTCAAGCTTGCCCACACCCATGAAACCCGCAACACCTGCCCGTATTGCTCGGTCGGCTGCGGTTTGATCATGTACAGCCAGGGCGATGCTGCGAAGAACGTTGCGCAAAACATCATTCACATCGAGGGCGACGCTGACCACCCGGTCAACCGCGGCACTCTCTGCCCGAAAGGCGCAGGCCTGCTCGACTTCATTCACAGCCCCGGCCGTTTGCTTTACCCGCAAACGCGCAAACCGGGCAGCAGTGAATGGACGCGGATCAGTTGGGACGAAGCGCTCGATCGCATCGTCGACCTGATGAAGACCGACCGCGACGCCAACTTCATCGAACAAAATGCCACTGGGCAAACGGTGAATCGCTGGCTGAGCACCGGTTTTCTTGCGGCGTCGGCGGCGTCCAACGAAGCCGGTTACATCACCCAGAAGGTGATTCGCAGTCTCGGCATGCTGGGGTTCGATAACCAGGCGCGTGTCTGACACGGCCCGACGGTGGCAAGTCTTGCCCCGACGTACGGCCGTGGTGCCATGACCAATACCTGGACTGATATCGCCAACGCGAATCTGATCCTGGTGATGGGTGGCAACGCAGCAGAAGCGCATCCGTGCGGCTTCAAATGGGTGACCGAGGCCAAAGCGCACAACGCTGCGCGGCTGATTGTGGTTGATCCGCGTTTTACCCGAACCGCTTCGGTGGCCGACTATTACGCGCCGATCCGCACCGGCACCGACATCGCCTTCATGGGCGGGCTGATCAATTACCTGCTGACCGAGGACAAAATCCAGCACGAGTACGTGCGCAATTACACCGACGTCTCGTTCATCGTCAAAGAAGGCTACGGCTTCGAAGACGGCATCTTCAGCGGCTACGACGTCGCCAAGCGCAGCTACACCGACAAGTCCGGTTGGGGTTACGAGATGGGTGATGACGGCTTTGCCAAAGTCGATCCGACCCTGCAACACCCGCGCTGCGTCTATCAATTGATGAAGGTGCATTACAGCCGCTACAACATCGACCTCGCCAGCCAGATCTGTGGCATGCCGGTCGACGCCATGCAGAAAATCTGGGACGAAATCGCCACCTGCTCGATTCCGGGCAAGACCATGACGATTCTCTACGCCCTTGGCTGGACGCAGCACTCGATCGGCGCGCAGATCATCCGCAGCGCGGCGATGGTGCAACTGCTGCTGGGCAACGTCGGCATGCCCGGCGGCGGCGTCAACGCCTTGCGCGGGCACTCCAACATTCAGGGCCTGACCGACCTTGGCTTGCTCTCCAATGCACTGCCGGGCTATCTGACATTGGCCAGCGACAGCGAGCAGGACTACGGTCAGTTCATCCATAAACGCACGCAAGTTCCGCTGCGCCCGGGGCAACTGTCTTACTGGCAGAACTACAGCAAATTCCACGTCAGCCTGATGAAGTCGTGGTACGGCGCCAACGCCACTGCCGAAAACAATTGGTGCTACGACCATTTGCCGAAACTCGACATCCCCAACTACGACGTCTTGAAAATGTTCGACCTGATGAGCCAGGGCAAGGTCAACGGCTACTTCTGCCAGGGCTTCAATCCGATCGCCGCGCTGCCGGACAAAAACCGCGTGATGGGCGCATTGGCGAAACTGAAATGGCTGGTGGTGATGGATCCGCTGGCCACCGAGACCTCGGAGTTCTGGCACAACGTCGGGCCGTACAACGATGTGAAAAGCGCGGAGATCCAGACCGAAGTCATTCGCCTGCCGACCACGTGTTTTGCCGAAGAGGACGGCTCGCTGGTCAACAGCAGCCGCTGGTTGCAATGGCACTGGAAAGGCGCTGATGGCCCGGGCGAAGCGCAGACCGACATTCGCATCATGGCCGAACTGTTCCTGCGCCTGCGTAAGCGCTATCAGGCCGAGGGTGGCAAATTCCCTGATCCGCTGTTGAAACTGACGTGGCCGTACAAGATCCCCGACGAGCCTTCGCCGGAAGAACTGGCCAAGGAAATCAACGGCAGCGCCGTGGCTGACTTCACCGATGCCACGGGCGCGGCGGTCAAGGCCGGCTCGCAGTTGTCGGGGTTCGGCTTGCTCAAGGATGACGGCAGCACCGCATCCGGCTGCTGGATTTTCGCCGGTAGCTGGACCGAGGCCGGCAATCAGATGGCGCGGCGCGACAACGCCGATCCGTATGGCATGCACCAGCATTTGGGCTGGGCGTGGGCGTGGCCGGCGAATCGGCGGATTCTCTACAACCGCGCTTCGGCAGATGTCTCGGGTAAACCGTGGGATTCAAAAAAACGTCTGGTCTGGTGGAACGGCAAAGCCTGGGGCGGCACCGACGTGCCGGACTACAAGGCCGACGTGCCACCAGAAGCCGGGATGAACCCGTTCATCATGAACCCCGAAGGCGTGGCGCGATTCTTCGCCGTCGACAAGATGAATGAAGGGCCATTCCCCGAGCACTATGAGCCATTCGAAACGCCGATCGGCATCAACCCGCTGCACCCGCAAAACAAGAAAGCCACCAGCAACCCGGCGGCGCGGATCTTCGATTCGGTCTGGGAAACCCTCGGCGAGGCCAAGGACTTCCCGTACGCCGGCACCAGTTACCGGTTGACCGAGCATTTCCACTTTTGGAGCAAGCACTGCAAGTTGAACGCGATTGCCCAACCCGAGCAGTTCGTGGAAATCGGCGAAGTGTTGGCGAAAGAGAAGGGCATTGCTGCCGGCGATCGCGTGCGGGTCAGTTGCAAACGCGGCTTTATCGAAGCGGTGGCGGTGGTGACGAAGAGGATCCGGCCGCTGCAGGTCAACGGCCAGGTCGTGCATCAGATCGGCATCCCGCTGCACTGGGGTTTCACCGGCCTGACGCGTCACGGTTACCTGACCAACACCCTGGTGCCGTTCCTCGGCGATGGCAACACACAGACCCCGGAATCCAAGTCATTCCTGGTCAACGTGGAGAAGCTCTGATGGAGAATCTTTAAATGGCCAGCCAAGACATCATTGCCCGCTCGGCCACCACAACGGTGCCGCCGTCGGTGCGGAATCAGGAGGCGGTGGCGAAGCTGATTGACACCACCAAATGCATCGGCTGCAAGGCCTGCCAGGTCGCCTGCTCGGAGTGGAACGAGCTGCGCGACGAGGTCGGCCACAACCACGGCACCTACGACAACCCGCAGGATCTGAGCGCGGAAACCTGGACGTTGATGCGCTTCACCGAACACGAAACCGACGCCGGCAACCTCGAATGGCTGATCCGCAAGGACGGCTGCATGCACTGCGCCGAGCCCGGTTGTCTGGCGGCGTGCCCGAGCCCCGGCGCGATCATCAAGCACGCTAACGGCATCGTCGATTTCGATCAGGATCACTGCATCGGCTGCGGTTATTGCATCACTGGTTGCCCGTTCAACATTCCGCGCATTTCGCAGAAAGATCACAAGGCTTACAAGTGCACCTTGTGTTCGGATCGGGTCGCAGTCGGGCTGGAGCCGGCCTGCGTAAAAACCTGCCCGACCGGCGCCATTGTTTTCGGTACCAAGGAGGACATGAAGGAACACGCTGCCGAACGCATCGTTGACCTGAAAAGCCGTGGCTTCGAAAACGCCGGTTTGTATGACCCGGCAGGCGTTGGCGGCACGCACGTCATGTACGTGTTGCATCACGCCGACACGCCAACGATCTACGCCAACCTGCCGCAGGATCCGGCGATCAGTCCGTTGGTGGGCCTATGGAAAGGCATCAGCAAACCCTTGGGCCTGTTGGCTATGGGCGCGGCGGTGTTGGCCGGATTCTTCCACTACGTGCGCATCGGGCCGAATCGCGTCGAAGAAGATGAACATCCAACGCCACCCGATACCTCGGTGCACGTCGTCGATCCGGCGGTGCACACCTTCGATCCACGCGGGGAGGAGCGGCCATGAGCAACAAGACGATCCTGCGTTACACCGCCAACCAGCGCACCAATCACTGGCTGGTGGCGATCCTGTTTTTCATGGCCGGACTGTCCGGACTGGCGTTGTTTCATCCGTCGCTGTTCTGGCTGAGCAACCTGTTTGGCGGCGGGCCATGGACGCGGATTTTGCATCCGTTTATGGGTGTGGCGATGTTCGTGCTGTTCCTCGGTCTGGTGTTCCGTTTCTGGCGCGCGAACTTCTTTATCGACAACGACTGGAAGTGGATGCGCCGCATTGATCGGGTACTGGTCAACGATGAAGAAAGCGTACCGCCGGTGGGCAAATACAACGCCGGGCAAAAGCTGCTGTTCTGGACTTTACTGCTGTGCATGCTCGGGTTGCTGTTCACCGGGCTGGTGATCTGGCGCGCGTATTTCAGTGCGTTTTTCGGCATCACCGTGATCCGCTGGGCGATGCTTCTGCACGCGCTCGCCGGATTCGTGCTGGTGCTGAGCATCATCATTCACATCTACGCCGGGCTGTGGATCAAGGGTTCGGTGGACGCGATGATGCACGGCTGGGTCAGCCGCGCCTGGGCGAAGAAACACCATGAACTGTGGTATCGCGACATCACCCGCGACGAGCGTCAACCGGACGTGCCGGAGCGACCGATCACCAAAAAGGGCTGACTTTTGCCAACCATTCTTGAACCTGGGGAAATCGAAGCGGCGGCCAGTTCGCCGCCGTTTCTGCACCTGCCGCCTTCGAACCTGTTTGCGCTGCGGGCTGATCGCCTGGAGCAACTGGCCGAAGGGCATGCACTGGCGGAATACCTGCGACTGATTGCCGGGTTGTGTCGGGTGCAGCAGCAGGTATTCGATGATCCGCCGCTGACCGCGCCGTTTGATCAGCAACGGATCGAGGCGTGTCAGCAGCATGGTTTGCCGCCGTTCGCGGCGGATACGTTGGTGCGCGAGGAGGGTTGGCAGGCTTATCTCGAGGCTTTGTTGCAACGTTATCAGCCGGGTGAACAGCCTGCTGTTGTCGAGGCGGTCGACACCTTGCGCGGCGCCAGTTCCGGCCAGTTGCGCGCGTGGGCGGTGGCGCTGGTCAGCGGCCAGTTTTCGATGGTGCCGGCGCAATTGGTGCCGTTTCTCGGCGCGGCGCTGCAAACGGCGTGGAGCCATTGGCTGCTCACTGCGCCGGATCTCAAATTGAAACCTGGCGATAGCCTCAGCCAGTGCCCGGCTTGTGGTTCGCCGGCGATGGCGGGGGTCATCCGTCATCGCGGCAAGCACAACGGTTTGCGTTATCTGGTCTGTTCACTGTGTGCCTGCGAATGGCATGTGGTGCGGGTCAAGTGCGTGTATTGCGAATCGAGCAAGGGCCTGGATTATTTCAGCCTTGAGGATGATCGCCACGCGGCGAATCAGGCGCCGTTGCGGGCTGAGGTTTGTCCGGGCTGTAACAGTTATCTGAAACTGGTTTATTTGGAAAACGATGCTGACGCCGAGGCGCTGTCGGCGGATCTCTCCAGTTTGTTGCTGGACATGCGACTGGCACAGGACGGTTATCAGCGTCTGGCGCCGAATCTGTTGCTGGCTCCGGGAGACGAATGATCTGAGCGTCTACACTCTGGCGCAGTGATCTGTCTCCAGGAGTGGCTGATGTCCCTGCGGTTACCTTCCATTGATGGTTTGTTGCGTCACGCTGCGTGTGTGCCTTTGCTTGCGCGTCATGGGCGTGAATCGTTGTTGGCAAGCTTGCGTCAATTGCTCGATGAACTGCGTCCCGCCGTGTTGAGCGGGCAATTGTCGGCGGTTGAAATCAGCCCCGAAGTGCTCGCCGGTCGCGTCGGCGAACGCTTGGCGCAGCAACAACGCAGTAACGTGCGCCGGGTGTTCAACCTCACTGGTACGGTGTTGCACACCAATCTGGGCCGCGCGCTGTTACCGGACGAAGCCATTGAAGCCGTGCAAATGGCCGCGCGTTATCCGCTCAATCTCGAGTTCGATCTGGCCAGCGGCAAGCGCGGTGATCGCGATGATTTGATCGAAGGCCTGATCCGCGAACTGACCGGTGCCGAAGCCGTCACCGTGGTTAATAACAATGCTGCGGCGGTGCTGCTGACGCTCAACAGCCTGGGCGCGCGCAAGGAAGGCATCATCTCGCGCGGTGAGCTGATTGAGATCGGCGGCGCCTTCCGCATCCCCGACATCATGGCCCGCGCCGGCGTGCGTCTGCACGAAGTCGGCACGACCAATCGCACCCATGCGCGCGACTACGAAGCAGCGATCAGCCCACGCAGCGGGTTGATCATGCGTGTGCATGCGAGCAATTACGCCATCGAAGGCTTTACCGCGCGAGTGCCCACCGCTGAGCTGGCCGAGTTGGCGCATCGGCATGCTTTGCCGTTGCTGGAGGATCTGGGCAGCGGCAGTTTGCTTGATCTGACGCGCTGGGGTTTGCCGGCCGAGCCGACGGTGCGTCAGGCGCTGCTCGATGGCGCGGACATCGTCACCTTCAGCGGCGACAAATTGCTCGGTGGGCCGCAGGCCGGATTGATCGTCGGGCGAAAAGAGCTGATCGCGAAAATCAAAAAGAACCCGCTGAAACGCGCGTTGCGTGTCGACAAGTTGACTTTGGTGGCGTTGGAAGCGGTGCTGGGTTTGTATCGCGATCCGGATCGACTGGCCGAGCGTCTGCCAAGTTTGCGACTGCTGACTCGACCGCAGGCGGACATCTTTGCGCAGGCCTCGCGCTTGCAACCGGCGCTGGCTGACTTGATGGGCGAGGGTTGGCAGGTACGTGCGGTTGAGGCCTTGGGCATGATCGGCAGCGGCAGCCAACCGGTGGCGCGTTTGCCGAGTGCGGCGCTGTGTCTTCGCCCGCAAGTTTCCAAGCGACTGCGCGGGCGTTGTCTGTTGAATCTTGAAGCGGCACTGCGCGCGTTGCCGATCCCGGTGCTCGGCCGTATCGACGACGATGCGCTGTGGCTAGATCTGCGCCAACTCGACGATGAGCCGGCGTGGCTGGCGCAGCTGCCGCAGTTGCAGGTCGACCCGTGATTGTCGGCACAGCGGGGCATATCGACCACGGCAAGACATCGCTGCTGCAAGCGCTGACCGGACAAAGCGGTGATCGGCGTCCACAAGAGCGCGAACGCGGGATGACCATTGACCTTGGTTATCTGTATGCCGAACTCGAACCGGGCGCGGGCCTGACTGGATTTATCGATGTGCCGGGGCACGAAAAATTCACCCATAACATGCTCGCCGGGGCGCAAGGCATTGATCGGGTGTTGCTGGTGGTTGCGGCGGATGACGGCGTGATGCCGCAAACCCGTGAACATCTGGCGATCGTCGAACTGCTCGGAATACCGCGTGCGCTGGTGGCGATCACCAAGTGCGACCGGGTCGAGGCGGGCAGGGTGGAAGAAGTGCAGCGTCAGGTGCTCGATCTGCTGGAGGCCGGGCCGTTTGCCGAGGCGCCGGTTGTGATTGTCTCGAGCGTGACCGGGCAGGGCGTTGATGAACTGCGCGAACTGTTGCTGCAAACGCAACGTGAAGTGCTGGAACGCAGTCGTGAGGGTGGTTTTCGATTGGCCATTGATCGGGCGTTCAGCGTCGCCGGTGCGGGGATTGTGGTAACGGGTACGGCGCTGTCGGGCGAGGTCTCTGTCGGCGACAAACTCACGCTTGGGCCGTCCGGGAAACCGGTGAAGGTGCGCGGGTTGCACGCGCAGAATCAGGCTGCTGAGCAAGCCTTCGCCGGGCAACGGGTGGCGCTGAATCTGAGCGGCGAACGCCTGGAATTGGCGCAGATCCATCGCGGGCAATGGCTGCTGCCGGAGTGGTTGCATGCTCCGACTCAGCGCGTGGATATCGAATTTCAATTGCTGCCGGGCGAACGGACTTTCGAGCATTTTCATCCGGTGCATGTGCATCTCGGCACGCAGGACGTGATCGCGCGGGTGGCGCTGCTTGAAGGGTCGCGCCTGAGTGCTGGCGAGCGGATGTTCGCGCAACTGCTGATCAACGCGCCGGTGCATGCGGTGAAGGGCGATCGGCTGATCCTGCGCGACTCCAGCGCTCAGCGCACCCTCGGTGGTGGGCGTGTGCTGGATCCGTTTGCCCCGGCCCGACAGCGCCGCAGTCCCGAGCGTTTGGCGCAGTTGCAGGCGTTGGCTGACAGCGAAAGTTTTGAGCAGGTGTTGTCAGCGTTGCTTGATCACAGCGCCGGCGGCCTCGGCCCGCAACGGCTGGAACGCCAATTCAATCGTCCGCGCGCAAGCTGGTCTTTGCCTGGGAATGTTCGCCTGATCGAGACGCGCCAAGGCCCGGTGCTATTCAACGTGCAGCGCTGGGGGCAACTGAAATTCACCCTGCTGGAGCAATTGGCGAAGTTTCATGAACTGGAACCCGATCAGATGGGCCCGGATCGTGATCGCCTGAGACGCTTCAGCGCGCTGCCGCTGGAACGTTCGACGTTTGCCAGTTTGCTCGACGAATTGCGCGACGCTGGCGCGATCACCGCCAGTGGCCCGTGGCTGCATCTGCCGGATCACCAGGTGCGTCTGAATGCCGAGGACGAAATCCTCTGGCAGCGACTGCAACCGCTGTTTGAAAACGGCGGCTTCGATCCGCCGTGGCTGCGCGACGTGGCGAAAATGCTTGGCGAGGATGACGCCGTGGTGCGTTTGCTGCTGCGCAAACTGGCGCGGCTGGGGTTGATGCATCAAGTGGTGCGCGACCTGTTCCTCAGCGACAGCCAACTGCGCAGGATGGCGGCGATCCTCCTGCAACTGGCCAAGGAAAATCCGCAGATCCAGGTGACAACCTTCCGCGATGCGCTAGGCTTGGGACGCAAACGCTGTATTCAGTTCCTCGAATACTTCGACCGCCTCGGCCTGACCCGGCGCAGCGGCGAAGCACGGCAAATCCGCTACGACAACGCACTGGCCAACACCAGCGCGCACTGAGTTCAAGGAAGGCAATCGCGCCCGGTGGCGCGGCCGGGCTTCAAACCCGGTTGGGGACGGCATCCGTTCCCGGGCAGGTTCGACTCCGGCTGCCTTCCGCCAATTAGCAGAATCAAAAGATCGCAGCCTTCGGCAGCTCCTATAAAAGCCTGCGATCTCTTGATGTTCAAAGTTTGCGTTGCGCATCCATCCGATCATGCAGGATTCGAATGATCGCAATGCCATAGGCCGTAATGCGAAAGTAGATCATGTGCCGTTCTACGCTGCAGCGCCGATAACCAACACGGATGGCATCGCAGGCGGGTGCTGTTTTGGGACGCTCAGTCAATTGAGCAAATGCAGTGGTGAGAATATCGATGTAACGATTTGCCTGATCCAGGCCCCATTGTTGCGCGGTATAACTCCAGATCGCCTCGAGGTCGCCCTCGGCAGCAGGTGTCAGGCGATATTCAGCCATGCGTAGTCAGCATTCTCTGTTTGAACGCCTCTGGATCGAAGGGGCGTGGTTTGCCGCTGGACTCACCTTCGCGAAGCGCTGCACGAATCGTTTCAAGTTCAGCAGTGCGTTCTTGTTCACGTCGGATCAGATCGCGAATGTATTCGCTGTCGTTGGTGTAATGGCCGGCGTCGATTTGAGCTTTGATCCAGTTATCTTGTTGGTCAGTCACGGTGATGGTTTTTCGAACGGTTCCCATGATCGGGCCTCCAGTGAAAGGGTCGATAGCGCGGAATTTATCATACTATTGGTGCGCTAAGGTGCTCTCTTGTAGGAGCGGGCTTGCTCGCGAAAGCGGTGGGTCAGTCAACATTGCGGGCGACTGATGCGCCGCCTTCGCGAGCAAGCCCGCTCCCACAGTTTTGATTGTGTTTCGGGCAGGGTGATTTGTTCTGTCAGAAGGCGAGCGGGTATTGGATGACGAGGTAGAGGCGGTCGATGTCGTCGCCGGCCTGGGCTTCGTTGGCGCGGTGGGAGACATGGGAAAGTTGTACTGAGAGGTCTTTTGCCGCGCCGGACTGGACGATGTATTTCATGTCGATGTCGCGCTCCCAGTGTTTGCCGCCATCACCTTGTTGCAGTTGATACGCGCCGCCAACCGGGGCGTGGGTGCCGTCGATGTGGTCGCCGGTGACGTAGCGGGTCATGAAGGTCAGGCCGGGGATGCCGAAGGCGCCGAGGTCGAGGTCGTAGCGTGCTTGCCAGGAGCGTTCGTGGGCGCCGTTGAAGTCGGCGTATTTGATCGAGTTGGCGAGGTAGATCGAGTCACCGCCGACAAAATCGAACGGCGTGTCGCCATTGACTCGCTGCCAGCCGAGCATCACCGCGTGCGGGCCGAAGGCGTATTTGCCGGACAGGCTGAACGCAGTGTTGTCGATCGCGCCGGCCAGCGCCTGGCCTGTATCGCGGGTGTGGTAGAGGTTGGCGTCGAGCAGCAGGCCGGATTGCTTGAAGTGCAGATTGCCGTAGTACTGGTGCCAGGTGTCGCTCAGGTCGGAGGCGTAGAGCGCGCCGCCGAGAGGGCTGTCTGCGAACAGATCGGCGCCGATAAAACTGATGCCGCCGGCTTCGGTATTGGCGCCGTAGCCGTAAAAATCGCCTTTGCCCGATGAGCTGTCCTGATTCTTGAACGCGGTGAAATGACCGGCGACCAGATTCAAGTTGTCGATCTCTCGGCTGTTGAGCAGCAAACCCGTGGCGTACTCCGGTTGCAGGCGTTTGTCGGAGGTGTCGAAGACCGGCGTTTCTACGGTCATTTCGCCGAACGCCAGGGTGGTGCGCGAGGTTTTCAGCTTGAGTGCACCGCCGGCACTGGAGTAGTTGTTTTCGCTGCGGCCGTCACTGTCTACCGGGAGCAAACCTGTGCCGGAATGGCCCTTGCCGCCATCGAGTTTGATCCCGGAAAAGGCGTGGGCGTCGATGCCGAAGCCAAGTGTTCCTTCAGTGAAACCTGATGAGAAGGTTCCGATAAAACCCTGCGCCCATTCCTGTTTATAGTTTTTACCGCTGGGCGAGGGGGATCGGTAGTCGTTGCTCAAATAGAAGTTGCGCAGAAGGATTTCGGTTTTCGCGTCGTCAAAGAAATCGCTGGCGGCGCCGGTTCCGGACAGACCACAGAGCAGGACTAGCAAGGTGAGACGCGAGGGTGCGCGATGGATCATGGTCGGAGGCCAGCAGCAATTGAAGTGGCACCGATGATCGCGGGATTTCAGGTAGGGGTGATTGAGCCAATGTGCTGACTTGATGACACAACACAAACCCTGTGGGAGCTAGCCTGCTGGCGATAGCGTCAGTTCATTCAACAATGATGTTGAATGTTCCTCCCTCATCGCCAGCAGGCTAGCTCCCACAGGTTAAATTGCATTTCAGATATTAATAGTTACGACAATGGCGGGGTGCGTGGCGGGATCTGGCGTTTGCTGCCGGTCGATTCGAATGCGGCGGCCAGGCGCAGCAGGCTCGAATCGTCGTAAGCGCGACCGGCGAAGGTTAGGCCGACCGGCATGCCGATGTCAGCCATCACGCCCATCGGCACGGTGACGGTCGGTACACCGAGGTGACGGATCGCGAGGTTGCCGTTGGCCACCCAGATGCCGTTGCTCCAGGCGATATCGGCTGACTCCGGGTTAACGTCGGCATCCGCCGGCCCCACATCGGCCACTGTCGGGAACAGCACAGCGTCGAGGCCGAGTTTATCCATCCACTCTTCCAGATCGATGCGACGCGTCTCCTCTAGCCCACGCAAGCCATCGGGCACGGTGCTGATTTCATTCCACGGCGTGATCCCGCGTTCAGCCATGCGCACGTATTCGTCCATGCCAGCAACCAGATCGCCCTCACGGTTGGGCAGGGTGCCCGGCTCGTGCGGGAAAATCTTCAGCCCATCGACGTCAACCAGACGATTGAGCTTCGGGTCGCCGTTGGCTTGCAGGAAATCATCGAACGCCCAAGCGGTCAGATCCCACAGTTCATGGTGAAGAAACTCTTTCGAGACCAGACCACGGGTGAACACGGTCGGCGCGCCAGGACGATCGCCTTCGCAGTTGGAGACCAGCGGGAAGTCAGTTTCGATCACTTCAGCGCCCGCCGCTTCGAGTGCCTGACGTGCCTGTTTCCATAGATCGATCACCGATTCGCGGGTGTTGATGCGCTGGCCGGTCGGGCCACCGATGCCCGGTGCTTCGCTGGTGCCAGCCTCAGGATCGGCGTTGATGAACATGCGTGGTACGGCGAAACGCTTGCCGGCCAGCGCTTTCGCGTCGGCGGCCAGATCAGCATAAGCCGCAGGGCGCACGGAGCTGACGCTCGGGATCGGCACCCACGGTTGCAGACGCCACAGGTCACCACGGGTGTCCGGGTCTTCGGCGACGACGATGTCGAGCACTTCGAGCAAGTCAGCCATGGTGCGCGCGTACGGCACGACGACGTCCATGGTCGGGGTCAACGGCCAGTTGCCGCGCACCGAAATTACGCCGCGCGACGGCGTATAGGCGCACAGGCCATTATTCGAGGCCGGGCCGCGACCGCTGGACCAGGTTTCTTCGGCCAGACCGAACGCGGCGAAACTGGCAGCGGTGGCAGTCCCGGCGCCGTTGGACGAGCCGGAAGCAAAGGGTGCGGTCAGGTAATCAGCGTTGTACGGGCTCTCGGCGCGGCCATAAACGCCGCGCTGCATGCCGCCATTGGCCATCGGCGGCATGTTGGTTTTGCCCAGGCAAATCGCCCCGGCCGCGCGCAGACGCTCGATGGTGAAGGCGTCGCGATAGGCGACCAGATCGGCAAACGCCGGGCTGCCGGACGCGGCGGTCAGGCCTTTGACCAGATAACTGTCTTTGGCGGTGTAGGGGATGCCATCGAGCGGGCCAAGGGTTTCACCTTTGGCGCGACGGGCATCGGCGGCTTGCGCTTCGTTCAGCGCTTCAGGATTGCGCACCACCACCGCATTCAGCGCGGTCGGCGTATCGGCGCCGTCGTAGGCGTCGTAGGCGTCGATGCGCGCGAGGTAGGCTTGCACCAGCTCGACCGAGGTGGTCTGGCCGGATTCCAGCGCAGCGCGCAGTTGCGCAATGGAAACTTCGGTGACTTCGATCATGCGGTCACCGCCGTTGGAATGTGGGTGTTTTTCTTGGAATGGGTGTTCATATCGGTTCTCGTTGCACAGCTTTAAGCGACAAGGTGAAGACTGGCGCCTATTTAACACCAAGCGGCGCGCGGAGTAATCGGCGGGATCTAACTTTGTCCGCCAATGGCTACTGGGTAGGCAACTGTAGGAGCTGCGGCACGCTGCGATCTTTTGATTTTGTTTTTCAAGATCAAGATCAAAAGATCGCAGCGTGCCGCAGCTCCTACAGGGGGATTGTGCAGTGACGAAGATCAGAGGACGCCGTACTCCCGCGCCGTGCGATCCACGGCAATTCGGGTCTTGTCGATCAACTCATCCAGCTCCGCCCGGGTCGCTACCAGCGCCGGCGCCATGATCATCCGGCCCAGTGTCGAGCGGATGATCAAGCCTTCTTCAAAACCGATCGTGCGGCAACGCCAGGCCATGTCGTTTTCGTTGGCAAAGCGCTTGCGGCTGGCCTTGTCCTCAGCAAACTGCAACGCGGCCACCAGGCCGACGCCCTGAATCTCGCCGATCAACGGGTGATTACCAAACACCTCGCGCAAGCAATTTTGCAGATACGGCCCGGTATCAGCCTTTACCTGAGCGACCACGCCTTCATCGCGCAACGCCTTGAGGTTGGCAATCGCCACGGCAGCCGCCACCGGGTGCCCGGAATAAGTCAGGCCGTGGGCGAACACGCCACCTTTCTCAACCAGTGCATCGGCCATACGCCGCGACAGAATCAGACCGCCCATAGGGATGTAACCGGAGGTCAGGCCCTTGGCGATCGACAGAGTGTCGGGCTCGAAACCGAAGGTCTGATGCGCGAACCATTCGCCAGTGCGGCCGAACCCGCCGATCACTTCGTCGGCGCACAGCAACACGTCGTACTTGCGGCAGATTCGCTGGATTTCTGGCCAGTAAGTAGCCGGCGGAATGATCATGCCGCCCGCGCCCTGGAACGGTTCGGCGACGAAAGCGGCGACCTTGTCAGCGCCAAGCTCGAGAATCTTGTCTTCCAGTTGTCGCGCGGCTTGCAGGCCGAACTCTTCCGGGCTGAGGTTGCCTTCGTGGGCAAACCAGTACGGTTCGTCGATGTGCGCGACGTCAGGAATGGTGCCGCCCATTTCGTGCATGAACTTCATGCCGCCCAGCGCCGTCGCCGCCAGGGTCGAGCCGTGGTAGCCGTTCCAGCGGCCGATCATAATTTTCTTCTCGGGCTTGCCCATCACTTGCCAGAACTTGCGCACGGTGCGGATCAGCACTTCGTTGGCTTCGGAGCCAGAGTTGGTGTAGATCGCGTGGCTGTAGTGCTTGGGCAGCAGGCTGAAGAGCAGCTCGGACAGTTCGATCACCGCCGGGTGGGTCGTGTGGAAGAACATGTTGTAGTAGGGCAGCTGTTCCAGCTGCGCGGTCGCGGCGGCGGCCAGATCCTTGCGACCGTAGCCGAGGTTGGTGCACCACAGGCCGGACATGCCGTCGAGGTAGCGATTGCCATCGTTGTCCCACAGCGACAGGCGATCACCGCTGACCATCACCCGTGGGCCTTCTTCGTTGAGGGCCTTTTGGTCGACGAACGCGTGAATGTGGTGCGCGGCATCGGCGGCTTGGTAATCGCTGGTACTGCGGGTCGAATCGAATTCGGCGGACATGGCTGATCTCCAGAGAAAAGGGCGGGTGAGTGCGTTCGTTGCCGCGCTGCACGAGTAAAGTTTTGTCACCTAAAAATATTTTTGTAAAGAAAATATTTGTCGGTGAAAAAATATCGCCGTAGGCTGAGGGTCATTGGCAAGCATCATCAGAGGCAACATGAGCGGACTTCGAGAGCGGCAAAAGGAACAGCGCCGGCAGGTGATTGCCGAGGCGGCGCTGGAGCTGTTCAAGGCCAACGGGTTTGCGGCGACGACGCTGGATCAGATCGCGGTGCAGGCCGGGGTGTCGGCGCCGACGGTGGTGAATTATTTCGGCGGCAAGCAGGAGATTTTGTTGGCGTTGCTGAAGCAGCCTGACGAAAAAGCCATGCGCGATTCGCGGGCTCGTCTTGATGACGACAGTGATCCGCTGGAGGCGTTGTGTGCGTTTGAGGGGTTGATGACGCATTACCAGTTGGAGGCTATGCCGGCTTCACTGTGGCGGGAGTTGGCGCCGTTTTTGTTTACCGGGGAATTGGCTCGGGCGCTTGATCCTTGGAATGCGGCGGTGATTGAGGAGACCAAGGCGCTGCTCGTGCATTTTCAGGGGGTTGGCAGGATTCGAGACTCGGTTGATATTGATGTGGCGGCGACGGTGTTTAATCAGTATGCGAATGTGGCGTTTATTCGGTTGGCGACTGAATTGACGCCGGATCGGGAGGCGCATTCACGGCATATGCGGAGTGTGTTGGGGTTGATGTGTCATGGGATGTTGGTTGGGTGATTGGGGTTTTGGGTTTTGGGTGTATATCCGTTGCTGCGGGGGTGGCTGCTGGCGGTTTCGCCCTTACGGCGAGTCACCTTTTCCAAACGCCGAAAAGGTAACCGAAAAGGCTTTGCCCTGACGTTCGGCCCTCGCTGTGGCTCGGGTTCCTTCGCTCCGGGATTTATCCGGGGGGCAGCGCCTACGGTTTGCTTCGCTGCACCTCCTCTCGCTGTGTTTGGCTGCGCCAAACGGTCGCTGCGCTCCCACCCCGGATCAATCCCTACACTCAGCCTGCCGACGGGCCGGTGAGTCAAGATCAAGAGCAGGCGAGCTGGCACTCGGCCTATTGAGTGGTGAAGGGCGGGCGTGCTTGGCTTTGGTTTTTGTGGTGTTTTCGCCCCTCACCCCAGCCCTCTCCCGAGGGAGAGGGAGCCGACTGGTGGGCTTTTCAAAATTTGGGTTCGACTCGGTCTTTCACGTCGGCGTACCTCTCCCAATCCACGCAATCAGTCCCCTCTCCCTCCGGGAGGGAGAGGGGGCCGATTGGTGGGATTTTCAAGATATGCGTTCGACTCGGTCTTTCACGTCGGCGTACCTCTTCCATTCCACGCAATCAGTCCCCTCTCCCTCCGGGAGAGGGCTAGGGTGAGGGGCCTTTGATCTTGATCTGGTTTTTGATCTCAAGCCCCTTCGGCAGGCCGAGCGTAGGTGTCCATCCGGTGATCAGGCGCGTAGCGCCGTGCGGCGTAGCCGCACACATCGAGAGGAGGTGCAGCGAAGCAAACCGTAGGCGATGTCCCCGGATGGACACCGTAGCGAGGGAACACTGAGCCTCAGCGAAGTGCCGTACGCCGGGGCCAAGCCTTTTCGGTTACCTTTTCGGCGTCTGGAAAAGGTGACTCGCTGTAAGAGCGAAACCGCCAGCAGCCATCACCGCAGCAACAGATATGCCCCCAAAACAAAAACCCCAAACCCCAATAACCAAACTAAGACTGATGTGGTAAATGACACACCGCATTCGCGAGCAAGCCCGCTCCCACAAGGGGATCGCATTTCAAATTCTAAGGACGAGGAAGTTATTGAATCATGGATGAATACGCATGGTTGGCGTGGACGCCTGAACACTTGTCGCAACGCCTGCAACACCTCGCGCGCCCATGGTGCGTGGTCGGCGGATGGGCGCTGGATCTGTGGCACGGGCAGCAAACCCGTGAACACAATGACCTGGAGTTCACAGTTCGGCGTGAGGATTTCCCATTGTTCCGGCAGACGTTATCGGAGCTAAAGTTCTACACCGTCAAAAACGGCGCGTTCGAATGCCTGCCGGAGCATGATCTTCCCGGCGACGACATTTTTCAGGTGTGGGGTTTTGATACCGAGGCCAATGCCTGGCGAGTGGATGTGATGCTTGAAGCGGGGAGTGCGCAGTCGTGGGTCTATAAACGCGACACGTCGATTGTCTATCCGCGCGCGGAAATGGTCGCCCTCAGCGCAAGCGGCATCCCATACCTGAGACCCGCCGCCACGCTGCTGTTCAAAGCCAAGAATACCCGCCCCAAAGACCAGGGCGATTTCACCCGCGCATTGCCGAAACTCTCTGGCGAGGATCGGCAATGGCTGGTGGATCATCTACAACGATTGCATCCGCAGCACGAATGGATTGCCGATCTCACTCATTAATCCGCGGATGCTGCTGCACCAGGTTCTTGCGCTTCGCCTCCAGCTCAGCAATCTCGGCATCAATGTCTTCAATCTTCTGCTCAATGTTGTCGTGATGCTCTTTCAACAGCTCCTTCGCCTCCGCCAGATCCGAAGCCGCCGGGGCCGCGCCGCGTAGCGGTTGGTTGGCGGTTTCTTTCATGGTGACGCCGGTGAACAGGCCAACCACGGCAATGACCATCAAGTAGTAGGCCGGCATGTACAAGTCGTTGGTACTTTCGACCAGCCAGGCGACGATGGTCGGAGTCAAACCGGCGATCAGCACGGAGATGTTGAAAGCAGCGGCCAAAGCGCTGTAGCGAATGTGCGTAGGGAACATCGCCGGCAGGGTCGAGGCCATGACGCCGATGAAGAAGTTGAGCAGCACCGCGAGCATCAGCAGGCCGGAGAAGATCAGGCCGATCTTGCCGCTGTTGATCAGCATGAACGCCGGAATGGCCAGAATGAACAGGCCGATACTGCCGACGACGATGAAGGGTTTGCGGCCAATCTTGTCGCTGATAAAACCAATCGCCGGTTGCACAAACAGCATGCCGACCATGATCGCGATGATGATCAGCACGCCACGGTTTTCGCTGTAGTGCAGGTTGTGCGACAGGTAACTCGGCATGTACGTCAGCAGCATGTAGTAGGTGACGTTGGTCACGACCACCACGCCGACGCAGGTCATCAGGCTGCGCCAGTACTTGGTGGCGACCTCCTTGAACGAGACTTTCGGGCCATCGGCGAGGCCTTCGCGGTCGCCTTGTTCGAGTTTTTCGACGTGCTGCTGGAATGCCGGTGTTTCCTCCAGTGCGTGGCGCAGGTAGAGGCCGATCATGCCCAGGGGCAGGGCGAGGAAGAACGGCAGGCGCCAGCCCCACGATTCAAATTGCTCTTCGCCGAGTGTCGAGGAAATCAGCACGACGACACCGGCACCGAGAACAAAACCGGCGATGGAGCCAAAGTCCAGCCAACTGCCGAGGAAGCCGCGTTTGCGATCCGGCGCGTATTCGGCGACGAAGATCGAGGCGCCGGTGTATTCACCGCCGACCGAGAAGCCTTGAGCCATTTTCGCCAGTAACAGCAGGATCGGCGCCCAAATGCCGATCGACGCATAAGAGGGAATCAAGCCGATGGCGAAGGTGCTCAGCGACATGATCACGATGGTCGCGGCGAGGACTTTCTGTCGCCCGTACTTATCGCCTAACCTGCCGAAAAACAGGCCGCCCAGCGGACGGATGAGGAAGGGCACGGAGAACGTCGCCAACGCGGCGATCATCTGTGTGCCGGGGTCGGCGCCGGGGAAGAACACTTTGCCGAGGACGTAGGCGACGAAGCCGTACACGCCAAAGTCGAACCATTCCATGGCGTTGCCAAGCGCAGCGGCGGTAATCGCTTTGCGCATTTTTGCGTCGTCGACAATGGTGATGTCTTTCAGTCTGATTGGACTGACGCTTTGTTCATTGGATTTCATGGGCGGTTTCCCTGTACCTGATCTGAATCGGTGCTATCTGTTTGATGGCATTGCGCTTTGGGTTCAGATACATGGCGATACGAAATAATTCAGCGTTCACTGAATTATTTCGTCTCTAGCCTCAAGAGCCCCGCAACATTATTCGACGGCTTCCACGCAGTTCGGCGCTTCTCGGCGCATGCACAGGCGATAACGTACTTTTTCTGCCCAGTATTTTTCAGCCGCAGTCACGTCGCTCCAGGAGTCATACGTGCTGCTTTCGAACAAACCGATGATCGGACGGCGCGAGCCCGTGCGGCGATCGATCTCTGCGACGATGACTTCACCCGTCTGCGAGTCAGCCATTTTTCCTTCAACAGTGACTTGGCCGGTAAACGGCGGTTGCCCTGTGGTGTGCGAAACGGCTTGCATGGCGGCGGCTTTGGCACCGGGCACGCCCAGTGGAATCGGAATGTAGGACGCTGCTTTCAGCGAAGTATTGGCGGCTTCTGCATCGACGATGGCGACAGCGATGTGCAGAGTGTCGGGGCCTGGGGTGTCGACCATTTGATAGTCTTCGCCCAGTTGCTCATGCAACTGATTGTAGAGTCCTTGAGCAATTACATTGGCATCGGCTTGTGGTGCCTCGTGCAGTGTGGATTTCGGGCCGGCATACAGTTTGACCGGATCCAGCAACACTTTCTTGTAGCGGGTGAAACTGGCGGTGGAGGCGTATTTCGGGTTGCGGTAAAGGCGCAATGCTTCGCCATCCTTGCCTTCTTTCATCTGCGGGTAAACGTCAGCCAAAAAGCCCGAACCGTTCAGGTTGTCCTCACCCAGACTGGTACTTCTGCCGGGTTGTGAGGTCGTAGAGCAGCCGGCGACGGTGATGAGGGCGGCGGCGAGCGTCAACGTACTCAAAAGTGGTTTCATGCAGGGTTTTTCCTTACTGGAATCAGGTTTTTTCGTGGGGGGCAGTCGTACAAGAGATGCCACGCTCAAGGCTAGTTGATGGATGAACAAACGCTAGAAGCATCGCGAGCAAGCTTTGCACCAACAGTATGAAATGCGATCCACAGGAGCAAAGCTTGCTCGCGAAGGCGTCTGACCAGACGCCAATTAACTCAAGCCTTCTGCTGCTTGAGCCATTGCCGCGGGCTGGCGCCAAACCAGCGTTGGAACGCCCGGCTGAATGCACTCTGATTGGCGTAGCCAAGCACTTCAGTCAATTGCATCAGGCTCATGTCCGATTCTTCGAGGTAGCGCACGGCCATGGATTGTCGGGTTTCGTCGAGCAGCGCCTGAAACGAGGTGCCATGTCCGGCGAGGTGGCGCTGCAAAGAGCGTGGGCTGACGCGCATAAAGTCGGCGATGTAGTCGATGGTCACCCGTCCGCTGGGCAGAAAACTGCGCAGCAAACGCTGGATCTGGGCCGGCAGTTCGTCGCTGTCGATGCGGTCGATGGTGTCCAGTTGCTGCAAAATCAAACGGTGCAGTTTCGGATCGGCGTCACTCAGCGTTATATCCAGCAAATTGGCGTCGAACATCCAGGCGTCGAAAGTGCTGTTAAATCTCGGGATTACGCCGAGGAGACGCCGATAGCGTGCATTGCTCGCCACCGGTGCGTTTTGCAGCAACGCGGCGACGGGTTGCCAGCGGTTACCCAGCAAGCTGCGCATCAATTGATACCCCACGCCGACGGCCAGTTCGCTGACATGACGTCGGCCTGGTAGATTTTCCGATTCGCTGGCGTAGTACAACAAAGCGTGTCCGTCTGTTTGTTGAATGACCACATCGCCGAAATTGTCATGGACGTGGAAGTAGCGACCAAAATCGCGTAGCGCGTCGCCGACGGTGTTGGAATTGCGCATCAAATAGAGCAACGAACCAAAAATGCCAACGCCTTGATGCAGACCGAACTCCAGACCGAAGAGGGGATTGCCGCTGGTTTCGCTGCCCAGTTCCAGCACCATGGCAAAACGTTGCAAGGAGATCAGCGCATCCGGGTTCTCCAGTACATCGCCGGGTAGCCCGGCCTTGCGCAGAATATCGGTCGGGTTGAGTTTCTGGCTGATGGCAAATTCGTGGAACCCATGGAGAGCCGAAGCACGGGTGAGGTAAGCCATATGAACTGTGCTGCCTTGATAGGGGCCGTGCACGCACGGCCCGGGTACATGTGAATCAGAAACGCCAGGTCGCACCGCCGCCAATGATATGAAGGGCGCTGTTGGGATAACTGCCCGACAGCGTCTGACCGTCGCGCTTGCTCTGCTGCACGTCCATGTCGCCCAGCCACACCAGGGTGTAATTGAGGTTGACGTCCATGTCGTCGGTCAGCTTGTAGCTGACGCCCGTGGCCAGCCGCCAGGTTTCGTTCATCGGGTTGTCGACGGTGCGATCCTTATCCTTTACCGCCGAACTGTCATACGCCACACCCATGTTCCAGCGCAGTTTCGGGCTGAGCTGATTTTGCGCACCGAACGACAGGTGCCAAGTGTCCTGATATTTGCGGTCGACGGAACGCGAAACGTTGTTGCCACCGGTATCCACTTCCACGCCGATATCGGCAAAATCGCTCCAGTCCTGCCAGTTGGCCGAACCGAGCAATGTCCATTGATCGTTCAACTGATGAGCGACGCTCAGGGTCACGGTCTGCGGGATGTTCATGTCGATGCCCAAGTCATCGACATCGGCCCTCGACAACGCCAGGTTGAGCAGCGGGTTGCGTACGCCATGCACCGATGGCGAATCCTTGAACTCCAGTTTGACCTTGCTGGTGTACGCCAGACCGATCGTGGTGCGCGGGTCGAGTTGATAGCGCAGGCCCAGATTGATGCCGGTGCCGGTGTCGGTGTCCTTGTACTGCAACTTGCCATCCTGCTGAAACGGATCACCCGGCAGGAAGGCGTTATTGTCGATGGCCATTTTTGTGTAGTAGTAGCCGTAGACCAGGCGCGGGCCGATGCCCATCGACAGGTCGTCAGTGATTTTGTAGGCGAACGTTGGCTGGAACGAGATACCGATCAGTGTCGACTCCTGCGTTTGATAACGGCCGGCCCAATCATCGTCGTACTTCACGCTGAGGCCGAAGTTGCCGTACATGCCGAAACCGACACTGGCACGGTCATTGACTTCATGGCTGATGAAGAAACTGGCCCCGGGCAGCACCGGCAGCGGGTTGCCGCCCTCGTTGCCGGAGATGTCATTGTTGCCATCGCGATCAAACTTGATACCGCCGAACAGCGCCTGACCGGTCATGGTGACTTGCGTCCCTTTAAGCGCCGCAATCCCCGCCGGGTTGCTCATCAATACACTCGGGTCGGTGGCCAGCGCCGCCGAGCCGGCATTGGCCAGCCCCGCGCCTTCCTGACCCGCTTCATACAACTGAATACCACCTGCCATCGCCTGCCCGGCAGTGCCGGCCAACGCCAGAATCATCAGTGAGTGAGTGGATCTCATCCGGTACTTCCTTATTAATTGGGACGTGCATCAGTTTTAGTCGTGAATCGGCCCCGGCACCAGCGGCGGAGGTGTCCAATCGCCTTTAATCAACGCTTCGGAAGGACCGTAGGCGCGAATCGTCAGGGCGAACTCCTGCTCGGGTGCCGGCAGCCAGTTGCCGACTTTGTCTTCAGTCGGGCGCTGATGCTGGATGTAGATCGTCAGCGAGCCGTCGGCGTTGTACTTCAGGTCTTTGTTTTTGGTACCCGTGGAGTAACGCTTGATCGGATTGTCGGCAAAGAAATGCAGCTTGTCGTACAGGGTCAGTGACCAGAAACCCGACACCGGCGGTGTCTGCCCGGCAGGGAAGGTCAGGGTGTAGCTGCGCTGGCCACTGAGGCGCTGCCCGTCGCCATCCTCTTCGCGGAAGATGTACGCGGTTTCCTTGACGTTGTTCTCGAAGATGTTCGATTTGGCGATCGCCAGACGTGTCAGGTAGTCGGTGCCGAATGCCGCGTTGTTGAATGGCCGGTTCCAGCCATTGGCGATGCGCACGCCATTACTGCTCAGATAGAACAGCGGATCAACCACGTCCTTTTCGCTTTGCTGTGCAGTTTCCTGTAACACACGTGCGATCGCCGGATCATGCTCGCCAGCCGCTATGAGTGCGCGAAACTGTGCGTAGAGCGACTCTTCACCCGGCAACGGCGGCACCTGCGCCAATACGCCTTTAAGCTGAGCGAAGAAGCGCTGTGGTGTGACCCATTTGGTCTCGCCGGGTGGTTGATCCACCATGGCTTTGGGCAGCGGCAGTTTCGGCAGGTTTTTCCAGTCGATGGTTTTGACCTTGCCGTCGAACGCTGACAACGGGTACATGGCGATTTGATTGAGCACCGGTTGAATCGCCGCGCGATCCTCTGCGGTGTCGGCCATGAACACGCGCGGGATGACCACGCCGGTGTTGGTTGGCGAACGCAGCACCGCTTCGACACCTTCAGGTTTTTCGCCTTTCCAGTCCGGGCCGACAATCAGGTAGAAGCCCGGTTTGGTCGCGTAGATTTTCGCCACTTGCGCGAAGCTATCGGTGCGCTGATCGGCCAGTTCATACATCCAGAAGCGGTCGCCGAAGTCTGGCACTTGCAGGATCACCGGGCCTTTGTCCAGCGCCAGTGCGCCGAAACCGTAAACCACGTCCTGATTCGGGTGCGCAACGATGCGAATGCCCGGGTCGATGTAATCCGACAGCATGGCCAACTGATTGACCGGGGCCACTGGCGTTGGGCCGAGCAGGCCGATAGTTGGCACCTGCTCGTACATCATGCGTCGGGTCTGCAAATTCACCAGCGGCCAGCCCCAGACATACGCCATTTGCGCAACGGCGCGGGCGTAGCCTGGTGTCATCACGGTGTTGGCGACGGGGCCTTGGGGTTGCGCAATTTCAACGGCATTGGCGGCACCGGGCAGGGCGATCAGCAAACTGCTGATCGCCATTGCCGTGAGGGTCAGCCGTTGCGGGGCGCTGAACTTATTCAACGGCTTCCACCTGTGGCAGTTCGTACTTGCCGGCCAGCACTTCGCTTTTAGGCTGGTACAGACGCAGGATCATGTAGAACGGCCCTTTAGGCGCCGGCAACCAGTTGGCCGCGAACTCGCCATCGGGTTTCTCCGCTTGTAGCGGTACTTCGAAAGAGCCATCGGCGAGTACTTTCAGCCCCTGTGTGTCGGAGCCGAGTTTGTAGCGGGCAATCGGGTTGTCGACGAGCATTTTGTCGACGGCGTTGTAGACCGTCAGCGACCAGAAACCATCGACCGGCGGGGCGCTTTTGAAGCGCAATACATAGTGCTTGTCACCGCTGAGTTGTTGGCCTTTGGCGTCGGTCGAGCGAAGTGGGTACATCGCTTCTTTCTCGCCCTGACCACCCAGATACGGCCCGCTGACCAGCGCGCGCAAAGGATAGTTGGCGCCGAATTGATCAAGACCGGTTGCCCAGGCCCAACCATTGCGCTGTGTCGCGGCCGAGGCCAGTGCCGATACGGCGACTTTCGGCCCGTCGGCCAGTGCTTTCAGCAAACCGGCCTTCTGTGGCGGGGACAGCCGCGAAGGATCGAAACCTTTTTCCGTCAGGCCGAATCGGCCGAACTGTGCAAACAGCGCCTCGTCACGCGCTGGCACCGGGTTATCCTTGAGTCCAGCAGCGAGTTCGCGGATGAAGTCCAAACCATCGTCATTGCCTGTCGGCAGTGCGGCCAACGTCTGCTCTTTGGGCTTGTAATCGCGGTTGTTGCGTTGCGACAACGGACGCAAGGTGAATTGCGCTTGCAAGGCGTGCAGCGGCTTCAGGTCTTCGCCGTCATTGACGCGTAGACGACCCCACAGCCAGACGGTTTTGGTGCTGACATCCAGACGTTTCAAATCCTTGGGCAGCGTACCTTTCCAGCCCGGCGGCACCAGCACGTAGTCACCGGCAGCGGTGCCGGTGGTACGACGGCCGATGTAGTGCTGCAACTCCTGCCACATGTTGAACACATCGACCACGTAGTAGCGATCGGCGGTGTCCGGAACGTGCAGCACGTAAGGTTCAGTCAGTTGCACAACGGAGCTGAGGTACAGCGTGTCGTTGTTGGCGGTCGGCATGTCTTTCGCTGCCGGGGTGGCCAGCGTCTTGGCCCAGCCGAGTTGATTCAACGGTGCGCGATAGCTGGTGTCGGGACGGGGGTTGGGCACGTCGGTGTATTCGCGAATCACCCGTTCCATGCGTACCAACGGATAACCCCAGGTGAACGCGTTGATGCCGTTGGCGTAAGCGTCGGCCTCAAGACCGGCGGCGATGTTTTCCTGGCTGGTGGGCATGCTCAGCAGTGCATCGGGCTGCGCCTGAGCGAACGTTGGCATTGCGACAAAGCCACTGCTCAAGACTGCTGTCGCGAGGGCACAGCGCAGCCAAGGTGTTTTTTTCGACATAAGTTTTCTCCCATTCGCTCGACATACGCCCGCTCAGGGGCGCATGTCGTCGAATGTGGTCATTCAATTGAGGAAGGGGGTTGGGCTCAGTTGGCCATCGAGGCCATGCCGATACCGCCGGCACCTTTCTGCGAAGGCGGGTAGTCCTTCATGCTCTTGGCGAACGCTTGCATGTACGGCGCGATGATCGGGATGATCCAGCTGCGCTGTTGCTGCCAGCGGAAGTGATCGCCGGCTTCAGGCGAGCGCTCGTACGGATCGACTTTGATGTCGATGACCAGACCGCCCGGAATTTCTTTGGCCGCCTCCATCCACTTGTCTTTGATCGCGGTGTGGACTTTCCACTGATCGACGCGCACGGCGTTCAAGTGGGTTTCGCCAAAGAAGAAGAACTCATGGCGATTGGATTTGCCGCCCGGTTTGGTCAGCATGTCGATCTGGTTGTAGCCGTCCAGATGGTTTTTGAAGGTTTTGCCGTCGACATCCAGACCGGTCAGCAGTTTCTCTTTGACGTCGGTCTGGCCTACCGCAGCCATCAGCGTCGGTACCCAGTCTTCAGAGGTCATGAACTCGCCGGTCCAGGTGTTGGGCTTGATGTTGCCCGGCCAGCGCACCAGCATCGGCACACGGAACCCGCCGTCCCAGGTCAGGCCTTTTTCACCCCGGAAAGACGCAGCACCCGAGTCTGGCCAGTGCGACAGGTTCACGCCGTTATCGGAAGTGAACAGCACAATAGTGTTCTTCGCCAGGCCTTGGTCATCGAGGGTTTTGAGCAGTTTGCCGACCAGCGAATCGAGCTGCAGGATGGCGTCGGTGTACTCGGTGTGACCGCTTTTGCCCAGCCACTCATCACTGACGTGGATCTTCTGGTGCATGCGCGACGGGTTGTACCAAAGGAAGAATGGCTTGTCGGCGGCTTTCTGTTTTTTCACCCAGTCGATCGACAAGTCAGTGATCTGGTCATCGACGCTCTTCATGCGTTCGATGGTCAGCGGACCTTCGTCGGTGATCTTCTGTTTACCGACACGGCCCCAGCGTGGATCAACTGTTGCATCGTCGGTGGTGGTCGCCACTGAGTGGATCATGTTGCGCGGGATGCCGGGGAAATTCGGGTCTTTGGGGAAATTGGTCATTTCTGCGATCTCCATCACGTTCAGGTGATAGAGAAAACCGAAGAACTCATCAAAGCCATGAGCGGTCGGCAGGTATTCGTTGCGGTCGCCGATGTGCGATTTGCCGAACATGCCGGTGGCATAGCCCTGCGCCTTGAGCAACTGGGCGAGGGTGACGTCGCTGTCCTGAATGCCGACTTTCGCACCGGGCTGGCCAACAGCGGTCAGGCCCGTGCGGATCGGATACTGGCCGGTGATGAACGCCGCGCGGCCCGCGGTACAACTCGGTTGCGCGTAGTAATCAGAGACCATCATGCCCTCCTGGGCAATGCGGTCGATGTTTGGCGTGGTCACGGCGCCGAGGCCGCGGTTGTAGGCCGAAACGTCCATGGGGGCCATGTCGTCGATCATGATCACGACAATGTTCGGCTTCTCGGCAGCCTGGGTGACGCCCATGGCCGCAAGGCTCAGGCCAAATCCCAGGAGGGCAGTTCTTAGTATGTGCATCGTGGATTCCTGTTCATGCGTGATCGGAAAACCTGAGCCAGTCTGGTTCAGGTTTTACCGTTGCGCAAAGAATGGGTGGCGGGTTAAGGCCGTTTCAGATTGCCGTGTCTGGCATGCCCGACATAGAACGCCGGACGCGTCCCCGGGAACATCCAGAACGGCGTCATTTCCGAGGACGGGAAGACGTTCGGGAAGCGAGGGTCGCGCGTCGAGGGGCCGGCGACGGTGGCTTCCTGAACCATGGAGATGTATTGATCGACGGCGTTTTCCAGCGTGTTGCCGTTGATGATTACTTCGGTGCCGATCATCTGTGCGTATTCGGCGACACCGCTGGCCGTGGACAGCAGCGGCGCGTAGGCATCGACGCTGACACCGTTCTCGCTGGTGACCCACAAGCCTTAATCGGTGTGAACGACAATCGAATGGTTGCCTTCGGTATGACCCGGGGTGTGCATCAGAGCAACACCTTCGCCGAGCATGATCGAGCCGTCGAAGCAGACGACCTTGCTGTCGGGTATCCCGGCGATACCGCTCGGGCAGTACCAGTCGGCCTGATAGGGGTTGAGGTCTTTAGCCGATTCCCATTCACGCCAGTGCACCAGCAATTGTGCATTGGGGAACAGGCCGGGTGCCTTGTCGGTGCCGAGCCAGCGCCGCACGTCTTGCGTGTGCAGGTGGTCGTAAGTGATGTAGTCGATGTCTTCAGGACGCAGGCCGATGCGCGTGAGAATCTCGGGCACGCTGTTCTGGCGTTTGATGATCAATTTGGTCAGCCACGCGGCGGTGCGCTCCTGCAAGCGGCGGAAGAACGGCGTTTCGATGTTGCGTTCGTGATCCGATGGCGACACCAGCAGGGTCTTGAGGCCTTCGGCAGTGTCGAACTGCACAACGAACAGACGGTTCTGGATGTGCATGTATTCGACAAAGCGTTCGCGCGAGAACGCATTGCGCAAGCCGTAACGCACGGGGTAGGGCACGGTAATCAGGTCGAACGATTCGAAGTAGCGAACCTTGGGGCCGTTAAGCATGTCTTCACGAAACTGTCGCGCGGCGATCCGCGTATCTTCTACGCGCGCCTGTTGACCGGCAGCGGCGCGGGAGTCCTGGAAGTGATGAATTTGTTCAAATGCACGCATGGCAGAGCATCCTTTAGGTAGAAGTGGCGAGATCAATCGTTCAGCGCAACGACGCTCGCGCGGGTTTGCTGCGAAAGCTTTTGGCCAGGTTGCGGTCGACGATCCAGCGCTGCAGCGAGCTGCATTTGCGCGCAACGGCACGGATGACTTTGGCCTTGAACCCTGGCGTGATCATGAACTGCCGACGCTGGATGCCGCGCAGGATGCCGGCCACCGCTTGATCGACGGTGAGTACACCGGCCACCGAATTGAGCTCGCGGGTGACGTCACTGCCGTGCTGGCGTTCGTAGTCGAGCAGCGGCGTCTGGATCTCACCGGGGCAGACCACCGAGACATCAATGCCGCTGAGTCTCTGTTCGGCGCGCAACACTTCTGCCAGACCGACTACGCCGAATTTGGACGCGGCGTAGGCCGATTGGGTGTAACTGCCGACGATGCCGGCCAGCGACGCCATGAACACCAGATGCCCTTGCGTGGCCAAATGCTTCAGAGCGCTGGCGGCGAAGTTGCGGCTGCCGAGCAGGTTGACCCGAATGACTCGCTCAAAGGTCTCGTAGGGCAGGTCGGTGAACACTGCATTACGCATCATCCCGGCGCAGTTGAATGCCAGATCGGCCGCACCTTGCTGCGCGTGGGCATTGGCCATGGCCAGATCCATCGCCTGCGGATCGGTGACGTCAGCCGGATAGAAACGTACTGACTGGCCTTTGACTTTGCAGGCCTGCTGCAAGCGCGCGAGGGTGTCGCCAGGCATTTGCAAATCGAACACGGCCACGCTGCAACCTTCTGCAATCAATGCATGGGCAAAGCCCAGACCGATACCGCTGCCGCCTCCGGAAAGGTAAACGGCGCGAGGGGTACGATGCTTCCACTTCGACATGAAATGACCTGCTGGATGAGGGTGTTATTGGCCCGCAAAAAGACATCGGCACGGGCGGGTTCTTGTTTGTCATAAAGTTATCTTTTCGCGCCTTGGGTCACTTGGCGTTTGACGAACGTAATTTGATCGATTGCGAATATGGCGGGCGCAGGTCTGACGCCTTCGCGAGCAAGCCCGCGCCCACATTTATCGGTGGCTGGCCACAGCTTTTGTGGGCACTGAAGAACCCTGTGGGAGCCGGGCTTGCTCGCGAAAGCGGTCGGTCAGTCGAGTAGGGTGTCTGACCCACCGCTTTCGCGAGCAGGCTCACTCCTACATTTATCGGCGTTTGATCGCAGCTTTGGTGGGCACTGAAGAACCTTGTGGGAGCCGGGCTTGCCCGCGAAAGCGGTGGGACAGGCGATGGGGAATTGGCAGATTGACCGCCATCGCGAGCAGGCTCACTCCTACAGTTTTTGTCAGGCGTGATGGCGGGTGGCGGCCAGTTGCATGGCGGTGTTGGGTAATGCGCCGCGCCAGTCGTTGCCGCTCGGTTGCTGGTAGAGGCTGAGGCCGAATTCGGGGAGGACGGCCAGCAGGTAGTCGAAGATGTCCGCCTGAATGCGTTCGTATTCGCCCCATTCGGTGGTTTTCGTGAAGCAGTAGATTTGCAGCGGCACGCCCTGAGCGGTGGATTGCATCTGGCGCACCATGCAGGTCATGTGCGGAGCAATCGAAGGGTGGCTGTCGAGGTAGGCCTGGGCATACGCGCGGAAGGTGCCGAGGTTGGTCATGCGGCGGCGATTGGCCGACAGCGCAGCGACATTGCCTTGGGCTTCGTTCCAGCGTTGCAGCTCGGGTTGTTTGCGCGCCAGGTACTCATTGAGCAAGCGCACCTGACCCAGATGACGCTCTTCCTCGTCACTCAAAAAGCGTACGCCGCCGGCATCGATGTGCACGTCGCGCATGATCCGGCGCCCGCCCGCCTGCTGCATGCCGCGCCAGTTCTTGAACGAGTCGGACATCAGGCGCCAGGTCGGGATCGACACGATGGTTTTATCAAAATTCTGCACTTTGACCGTGTGCAGCGTTATATCCACCACATCGCCATCCGCGCCCAATTGCGGCATTTCGATCCAGTCGCCAACCCGCAGCATGTCATTGCTGGTCAGCTGCACACTGGCAACAAACGACAGTAGCGTGTCCTTGTAAACCAACAGAATCACTGCCGACATCGCACCCAGCCCGGACAGCAGTAACAGCGGTGAGCGATTGATCAGCGTGGCGACAATGATGATGGCGCCGAGCACATACAAGAGCATCTTCGCCAGTTGCACGTAGCCTTTGATCGAACGAGTACGGGCATGCTCGGTGCGCGCGTAGATCACCAGCATCGTATCGAGTGATGCGCTGATCGCCATCACCAGCGACAACAGGGTGAAGGACAGCGCGAGGTTGCCGAGAATGGTTTGCAATCTGTCACTCAGGCCCGGAATGATCGCCAGGCCGAATTGCACCACCAGCGACGGAATGATCTGCGCCAGACGATGAAAAACCTTGTTGTCACTCAGATCGCCGATCCAGCGCATAGACGCCTGACGGCGCAGCAGTCCGACTCCTTGCGCGATCACAAAGCGGCCGATACGGCCGAGCAACAGGGCGACAAATAACAGCGCCAACAGCGTCAGGCTGGCGTTGACGTAGGGATGGTTGTCCAGCGAGCTCCAGAACTGCTGAACGTTGAGCCAAATCTCTGAAAAGTTCATCGGTTTTAATGATTCCTGTACAGCGCGGCCCCTCTTCCTTTACGGGAGAGAGGGCCGGGTGAGGGGAGGCGGTAGTCAATGCCGCGATTAGAAGTTGTATTTCAAACCGACCTGGCCACTGACGTTGCCGTAGTCGTCTTCACCGCTTTGCACACCGACCTGACCCCAGGTGCTCCAGTGCTTGCCCAATACCAGTTGCGCACCGGTCTTGAACTCGTAGCGGTCTTTCGGATCGCCGCCCTGCATGACGCTGTCGTTAAAGGCGACGGCGTTGTCGCGGCTGTTGTGGTACCAATTGACGTCGGCATAGGGCTGAACCTTCATGCCGCTGTCGAGGTTGATCTGGCTGTACACCCGCATGCCTGTGCGGGTAGTCACACCGCCGGCCTCGTCGGATTTGATCTCGGTGCCGTTGGTTTCCTGATGATCATCGCTGTCGTAATGCGTCGCGGTGATCTGCAGTTGTGGCTGCACGTAGACCCGCGAGGTTTCATTGCTGAACACATTCCACGAGTACCCGGCTTCGATGGAGCCGGCCAGCGTGCGCGAGTCATAGTTTTCTTCGTCCAGACCTTCGCCTTGCACGCTGTTGTCGTAGCGGCCGTATTGCAGCCAGCTATCGACGTACAAGCCGGTTTCGCCGGTCGGATTGGCGAACCAGGTTCCGTAGACACCCACGGCGGTACCGTCGACTTCACCTTTGGAGCTATAGCCGGTCAGGCCGGAGCGGGTGGTATTTTGATTACTGCCAGTACCGGCCATGACGCCGAAAATGCCCCGGCCGTACTCGCCCCAATGCGCCAGATCGGCACCGATCTGCAGCACCGAGGTATCGCTGTCGACGTCCAGTTGGCCTTTGCCACCGGTGTAATCGGTGTCGGTGCGATTGACCCGAACCCAGAGGCTGCCGAGGCGATCATCGCTGAGTTTTTGTGGATCCAGTTCCGGCGTGCCCAGACGGTCGTGCATCGACAGCTGGAACATGTTCACTGCTGCGGCCTGGTTACTCAGGTAGCTGCCGACTTCCGGGCGGTATACCGGCACGGCCGGGGCGGTTGGAGGTGGCGGCACGATCGGGTCAGTCGGGTCTCCGGGATCGACGGGTGGAGGCACGATTGGATCGGTCGGATCTCCCGGCTCTCCGGGATCGACTGGAGGCGGCACGATCGGATCGGTCGGATCAGTCGGCAATTCCGAACGCAGGTACCAGTCACCGTCATTAGGATCGGTGTAGCTGCCCTGATAGAGGAAATACTCTTCGCTGCCACCCACTGCGCGACCGGCCAGGTCGAACTGCGCGTCGGACTGACCATCGACCTGAATCAATTCGATGCCATCGGTGGTGGTGTCGCCGACGCCGCCGACATTATTGACGTGCACGTACGCCTGGCCGGAGGTGCTGCCCTCGACGTGCAGCATGTCGGAGGGAGAGTCGTCGCCATTCAGTTCGCTGTTCATCAACAGCACGCCGCCGTTGCTGTTGAAGTCGCCCGTGACGGTGAGGGTTTTGAAGTCGCCATTGGTAGGCTGGGCGAAGGCGATGGTGCTGTTGTTCAGATCGACCTGGCCGACCGTTGAATCGCCGGTCATCGTCCATTCACTGCCGCCGCTGAGGGCCAGCTGATCCACTGCGCCGTTGGTTGCGCCTTGCCAGCTCGACATGTCGTTTAGCGTCATGTCAGTGGTGGCGGTGATTTGCCCGTCGCCGTTGGAGTCGACGCCAATAATGTCGCCCTGCACGCGGGAGCGCTGATCAAGGTTGATGCCGACAGACTGGCTCTCGTCATTGTTTTGCACGAACACGCCGTTGCCGCCGCTGGCCTGGGCGCCGTGGTTCAGATCGATCAGGGACATGCCGCTGCCGCCGGCATTGATTTCGATCGCGCTGCCCTGGGCGCTGGTCAACGAACCGCCATTGAGGCTCAGTGTGCCGCCACTCATTTGTGCGGCGGACGAGCCCTGGCCCTGTGCATCGACGTTACTCGCGGTCAGGTTGACTCGGCTGCCTTCGCCCGTCACCACAACACCGGCAGCGTTATCGCCGGTCGTCGTAACGCCGCTGTCGCTGGCGGAAATGCTCCCGCCATCCTGCGCGACCAGACCGGCAGATTGCTCGCCGCCGGTGGTGATTTGACTGCCGCTGACAACCACAGTGCTGCGCACCCCGGTGCTGTTGGTACCCAAAGCAACTATTGCTGCGGAGTCGGTTCCCGAAGTACTGACTGTCGCATTGGTCACGCTGGCGTAATGGCCATTGTCGTTGTACAGACCGATGCTCTGATCGCCCGCCGTACTGATACCGCCACCGGTCATTTCGAAGCGTGTGTGCATACCATCATTGACGACATTCACGCCATTGGCGTTATCGCCGGTGGTGGTGACGGTGGTGTTTTCGATGGTAATGATGCTGTCATCACTGGTCACGATGCCGGTGCTGCCATCACCTTGAGTGGTCACGCTGCTGTCGCCCAGATACACCCCGCTAAGGCCTTGGCCGACCAGTCCCGCCGAATTGGCGCCAGAGGTCGTGATCGAGCTGTTGGTCAGGCTGATGATCGGTACATCGCTGCCAGCCGCCGCCGGATCTCCTGCGATTACGCCGATCGAATCAGAGCCTGAGGTCGAGACGTTGACGTTGTTGCCAGTGATCTCGCCCGAGTGGATGGCCGCCATGCCAGTGGCATTGTTGCCATCGGTGGTGACGTTGCTATCGTTGACGGTGACTTGGCTGGCATCGCCGCTTAAACCGGCGGACAGCACACCCGTGGCGCCGTTGCCATGGGTGGTCACATCGCTGTTGTCGAGGGTGATGTTGCCGCCGGAAATCGCGCTGACGCCGGTGGCAGCGTTGCCCGAAGACGTCAGATCAACGCCGCTGGCGCTCAAGTCACCGCCGTTGCGCGCCTCGATGACGCTCTCGCCATCGGCGGTGGTGTTGTAGTCGCCGGGCGCCAGGGTCACGCGGGTACCGTCGGCAACCTCGGTTGCTTGAGCGCTCAATGGGCCGAGCAGCGACACCAACAGGGTCGCGGCAAGACTCGCTGACCCGCTGCGGGTGCGCGAAGAAGCCAGTTCAGACGTAACGACAAAACGGCGTACAGCGCGATTCCATACCACGCGGTAGAGGTGATTCATGCAAAGGGTCCTTTTGCCAAATTCAACGCAGGCGAACACGAGCGGCAGCGGCTACGTGCAGCGGCGGATTCAGTGTGGGTTGGCGTAAATGGCGGAAGGATCGGCCGCAGCCGAGCGGGACAAACGTATTGAAGGTACAAGTGAAACCATTCAGCCAGTTATGCAAGGCTACGCAGCCGAGGGTTTTCTGACTTTGCGTTTAGCGAATTAGTGTTGATGTTTTGCGAATGCATACCGGCGTGGATGCCCGAACTGTGGGATTGTTACGCGTAAGCACGACGACTGCGCAGATGTGTTCTAGTCTCAGCGCACTGAAGGAATGAGCCTCGGAGAGTAGCAATGGAAGAGAAACCGTTTTTGACCTTTAACAGTTCCAGAGCATTACTGGATGTACTCATCCGCGCCGGACTGATCACAGTGCTGGTGCTGTTCTGCTACGACATCTTTCATCCGTTTCTCAACGTGATGTTGTGGTCGCTGATCCTTGCCGTCACCCTCTATCCGCTCAACCAGATGCTTGGTGAAAAGCTCGGTGGTCGGTATGGCTGGGCGTCGGTGATTCTGGTCATTCTGGGCCTGGTGATCCTGATGCTACCGTTGAGTCTGCTGGGTGCCTCGGTGGCGGACTCGGTGCAAACCGGCATCCACGCGGTAGAGAATGGTCAGTTCGAAATTCCGCCACCACCGGCCAATGTCGAGAGCTGGCCGCTGATCGGCGCGCCGCTGTATGGCGTCTGGCTGCACGCCTCGCAGGATCTGAGCTGGGCGTTTCATCAGGTGGCGCCACACCTCAAAGACTGGAGCAAAGTGGCGTTGCATCAAGTGGCCGGAGTCGGTACAGGGATTGTCGTGTTCATCCTCGCGCTGATCTTCGCCGGGCTGATCATGAAGAACGGCGAGGCGGGCCACCGCACAGCGGTAGCGATTACCTCACGGGTTTCCGGTCCGGTACGCGGGCCGCAGATTGCCGAACTGTGTACCGCGACGATTCGTGCGGTGGCGCAGGGCGTGGTCGGCATCGCGTTCATTCAAATGCTGCTGATTGGTGTGGCGTTGGTGATCATGGGCATTCCGGCGGCGGGCGTACTCGCCTTGATGGTGCTGCTGCTGGGCATCATGCAACTGCCAGTGTTGCTGATTACGCTGCCGGTGGTGATCTATGCATTTGCCCAAGGTGGCGTCAGCGCGAGCACGGTTATTTTTGCGGTCTGGATGATCATCGCCGGGCTCTCAGACAACGTGCTCAAGCCGATGCTGTTGGGGCGCGGTGTGGCCGTGCCGATGCCGGTGGTGTTGATCGGTGCGCTCGGTGGGATGATTACCAGTGGCATCATCGGTTTGTTTACCGGCCCGGTCATTTTGGCGATTGGTTACGAGCTGTTCATCGGTTGGGTGTATCACTCGGCCGATCCTGATGGGCCTGTTATGCCAGTAGTTGAAGAGCCTTCCTCTTGACAGTGGGCGGTTGAAACCTGATTCATGACCCACTTTTCGACTAAGGATGCAGGCAATGTTTCTGTTACGCAGCGGTGCCATCGAGGGCTACAGCGCGCTTGTGACCGAGCTTGGGCAGAACCCGATGACTCTGCTGCGTAATGGCGGCATGGTAGTTGCGCAATTGCGCGAACCCAACAGCTATCTGTCTTACGAAAAGACTGCGGATTTGCTGGACGCGTCCGCGCGGCAATGCCATGAACCGTTGTTCGGTTTACGCTTGGCATCGCGACAAAACCTGCTGGCCATCGGCGACGTGGCGTTGTCCGGCAGTCGCCAGGCGACTATCGGCGAAGCGTTGAATTTCGCCCGGCAGTATTTGTACCTGCATGCCAGCGGCTTGCACCTTGAACTGAGTCGTCGGGGAGAGCGCGCCGAGGTCAAGCTTCGGTTCGATTTCACCAACGAGTTGGGCTTGCAACAACTGAGTCAGCTCAGTGCCGCGCAATTGTTCAACGCAATGAAAATCCTCAGCGGTGCCGACAGCCCGCAAATTCGTATGCACCTGCAGCAAGGCACCTTGAAAAGTCCCGGTTGGCAGTCCATCAACGTCTACGGCAAAGTCCGCTTCGACAGCACATTTGACGGCGTCAGTTTTCCTTTCGAATACCTCAAGCGCTCGCCGTTGGCCGATGAGAATTTGATGCGTGAACACTGGATCAGCCGCATGCAGTCGCTCAAGACTCAATACCCCGACAATCTCCGCGCGCAGGTGTGTCACCTCATCGGCAGCCTGCTCAATACCGGTGAATGCAACATCGACGCCGTGAGTAATTCATTGGGATTACAGCCTCGGGTTTTGCAGAAACGCCTGAAGGCAGAAAACAGCAGTTTTAGTCGTTTGTTGCAGGACACACGCCTGGAAATCGCCAAACAGAATCTGCTGCACGACAAGACCAGCATCACCGACCTGGCGCTGAATCTGGGCTACGCCGACGTCTCGGTGTTCAGCCGTCATTTCAAACAATGGACGGGCGTTTCTCCGCGCAACTGGCGGGTACAACAACTGTTGGCAGAGGAAATCTGACAACCGTTCATCGCTCAACTACGCTGCCTTACGTATCCCTCACAAATAACTGTGGCGTAAGGAAAAAGGCGCATGCGAAGCAGGCTGCTGGCAGTATTGATGGTGGTTTTCGCAACGCTTTGGTGCGGGGCTGGATGGGCGCTTGATGCCGCCGCAAAACCGGATAACGACGCGGTCGAGTTGAAGGTCGCCAACCGCAGCATCATTACGTTTCGCGCAACCATTCTGGGCGAGGCGCCGGCCTCGCGGGTCAAACGGGCGAAAATGGTCATCAGTGAAGCGCTCGATGAGGACGCCGAACTGAACATCAGCATCGACTCGATCCAGAACAGTTACATGGTGCTGCTCGGCAACAAGCGGGCATTCATCGTTTCACCCAACGATGTCGACAGCCTGCAATATTCCTCGGTGCAGCAGGCCGCCGAAGGTGCGGCTGAAAAACTGCGTCAGGTCGTCTCCGAGACCCGTGAAGCGCGCAGCATGGATCTGATCATCAGGTCGCTGGCCTTGGCGGCGGTGGCCACCGTCATCTATGTCGCGTTGTTGTGGGCGCTGGCCTGGATGCGCCGGCGCTTGCTGAGAAAACTCCCCGAACTGATGGATCGCCACACCAAGGCGTTGAAGGTCGGGCGGGTGCAGGTCATCGACGCCAATTTCCTTTATCCCTTGGTCAGCCGTTTACTGTTGGTGCTGCGCTGGCTGGTGATTTTGCTGCTGACCTATGAGTGGCTGGGCTTTGTCCTGTCGCGGTTTCCCTACACCCGGCCTTGGGGTGAAAGCCTCAACAACTACCTGTTCGAACTCGCCGACTATCTGCTGCAAGGCATCGTCGGCGCCGTCCCGGGATTGGGCGTGGCGTTGGCGATTTTCTTTATTGCGCGCGGCGCTACTGCGTTTACCCGGCGCATGCTGCGGCGCATGTCGACGCCGGGCACGTTCAGTTGGCTCAATCACGAAACCCTGCAACCGACCCAACGGCTGACGTCGCTGGCGATCTGGTTGTTTGCGCTGGCGATGGCTTATCCGTATCTGCCCGGCGCCGGAACCGATGCGTTCAAGGGCTTGTCGGTGTTGATCGGTCTGATGATTTCCCTCGGTGCGACCAGCGTGGTGGGGCAGGCAGCGGCCGGGTTGATCCTCACCTATACCCGCACATTGCGCCCGGGCGAGTTCGTCAAAATCGGCGAATACGAAGGCACGGTCACCGAGTTGGGCATGTTCACCACGCGTATTCGCACGGGGCTTGGTGAAGTGCTGACACTGCCCAATTCACTGATCACCGGTACCGTGACCAAGAACTACTCGCGCACCGTGCAAGGCCCGGGTTACGTGGTCGACACGGTGGTGACCATCGGCTACGACACACCGTGGCGGCAGGTCGAAGCGATGCTGCTGGAAGCGGCCAAACGCACGCCGGGGATTCTCGAAGACCCGGCGGCGCAGGTGTTTCAGACCGCGCTGTCGGATTTCTACCCGGAATATCGACTGGTGGCGCAGGCGATTCCGAGTCAGCCACGGCCACGCGCGGTGCTGTTGAGCATGCTCCACGCCAATATTCAGGACGTGTTCAACGAGTACGGCGTGCAGATCATGTCGCCGCATTATCTGGGCGATCCGCAGGCCGAGAAGTGGGTGCCGCGAGAGAAGTGGTTTACCTCGCCGGCGCAAGAACCGAAGGATCAGTGACCGTCGCTGCAAGGGAGTCCGCACCATGCTCGATTTTGTCCTTCACGCGTTACGCGCTGATCCGGAAATCGCCGTGTTCCTGGCGATCGCGCTGGGCGTATTTGTCGGGCGCATTCACATCGGCAGCTTTCATTTGGGCTCGGTGGCCGGCGCGCTGTTGATGGGGTTGCTGATCGGCCAGATCGGTCTGGAAGTGCCGACGGGGTTGAAGTCGGTGTTCTTCGTGATGTTCATCTACGCCGTCGGCTTTAAGAGCGGGCCGGAGTTTTTCGGCAGCCTCAATCGCGGCACGCTGAAACTGGTGTTGTTGTCGGTGGTGTTGTGCGCGACGGCATTGGTGGCGATTCTGGCGATGTATTGGCTGTTTGATTTCGACGCCGGTTTCACCGCCGGACTCGGTGCCGGTGCGCTCACCGATACGGCGATCATGGGCACCGCGACCAGCGCGATCAATCAGTTGAGTCTCGACGCGGCAGCCGTGGCGAAACTCAACAGCCACATGGCGATTGCCTACGCGATCACCTACCTGTTCGGCACCATTGGTTTGATCGTGTTTGTCGGCAGCATTGCGCCGAAGTTGCTCGGTGTGAATCTGCGCGAATCGGCGCGTGAACTGGAGCTGGAACTGGGGATCGCCAAGGAAGAAGAGGCGATCACCGTGCCGTACACGAGGATCGTTGTGCGTGCGCATCAGGTGGCGAGCAATGGTCAGGCCGATGGGCAGCGGATCATCGACATCGAAAAGCTGCACGAATCGCTGACGGTCGAGCGCGTGGTGCGGGCCGGGCAGGTGATCGAGCGCGATGAAAATTTTGTGTTGATGGCGGGGGATGTGGTCGGTGTGTATGCCTTGCGCGACGCGGTGGGCACGCTGAGCCATTGGGTCGGGCCGGAGATCGATCATCCTGAGTCGCTGTCGTTTCCGACCCGTGAGGTGGACATTGTGCTGACCTCGGCGGAGTTCGCCGGCAAGACGATTCATCAGGCGAAAAGCCGTTTAGCCAATGACAAGCGCCTGGGCTGCTTCGTCAACAACATCACACGTCAGGGCTATGACTTGCCTCTGTTGCCGAACACGGTGTTGCGCCGGGGGGATGTGATTACGTTGACCGGGCGCACCGCCAGCGTCGAAATGATCGCCAAACGGCTGGGGCGCATTCGCAAGAACAATTACAAAAGTGACATCGCCATGCACACGCTGGGCATGGTCGTGGGCTCGTTGATCGGCTTGCTGTCGACGCATATCGGCATGATTCCGGTGGAACTGGGTATTGGCGGCGGGGTGTTGGTCGCGGCATTGGTGATTGGCTGGTACAACTCGCGCCACCCGGAAATCGGCGCGTTGCCACCGGCGGCGCAATGGGCGTTTTCCGAGTTCGGCCTGACCGCGTTTGGTGCGGTGGTCGGCCTGCTGGCCGGGCCAGCGGCGTTTGCAGCGATGAAAGAGCAAGGGCTGGCGTTGTTGCTGTCCGGCGCCGTGGTAACGATTGTGCCGCCGCTGGTGGCACTGTACTTCGGTCGCTACGTGCTGCGCTTGCACCCGATGATTCTTTTTGGCGCATTGGCTGGGGCACAGACAGAGGCGGCTTCGATGAACAAGATCATTGAGCAGTCCGGCAGCAATACACCGGTGATTGGCTTCACCGTGTGTTATGCAATTTCCAATGTGCTGCTGGCGGTGTGCGGGCCGATCATCATCTTTGTGGTGGCGGGCTGAATTTCCCCAGAGCTACCTACACACCACCTTGAAGCTCCCCATTCCCTGTGGTGTGTCAGTGGAATTGGATTTGATGGCTGGCTGGGGTCAGCAGAAGTGCAGATTTTTCTGGGTAACCGCTTTCCTTGTGGTGAGGGGATTTATCCCCGTTCGGCTGCGCAGCAGTCGCAAATCCATTGCATGCGGTGTGTCTGGTGTGCCGGGATTGTAGGTTTTGGGGCCGCTTCGCAGCCCATCGGGGATAAATCCCCTCGCCACAGGGTTTGTGGTGTGTCAGTGGAATTGGGTTTGATGGCTAGCTGGGTTTCGCAGAAGTGCAGTTTTCTGAGGTGACCCCCATTCCCCTGTGGTGAGGGGATTTATCCCCGACCGGCTGCGCAGCAGTCGTGAAGCCATTGCATGCGGTGTGTCTGATGTATCGGGTTTGCGGGTTTGGGGCCGCTTCGCAGCCCATCGGGGATAAATCCCCTCGCCACAGGGTTGGATGTGTTCTCAAGGGTTGGGGTGTGTCTGGAGGACAGCCTTTGCTTGTGGTGAGGGGGATGGACTGAGAGCTTGGGGGTTAGAAGCCACTTTCGCGCATTAGCACCGCCAATACATGCGTTGCACCATCGGCCAGCAAACTGCGCCGTTCGCCTTCGATTTTCAGATGCCCACGGGTTTCGCGAAGGGTGGGCATGGGTTCGTCGAGCTGGATCAGTACCTGAAACAAAGCGCTGCTCGGGATCAACGAGTGCTCGGCAGTCGTGGTGGGTACCGGGCCGCCGAAGCGTGACGAGAGCATGCGGTGGGACAACTGGCTCGCGCGGGTGCTGCCGATTTGCAGGACGCGGCCGCTACGTGGCGTGGTCTGGCCGTCGGGGTAGAAGCGTACGTGGTCGCCGATGGCCATGCGGTGCACTTGATCCTGCGCGACATACGCATCCACCTGCCAGCTGCGCGGGTCAACCAGCATGCCCAGCGATTCTTGACGACCGACCCATTGCCCCGGTTTCCAGTCCGGGTTGACGTCCAGCCACACCCCGGAAAACGGTGTTTGCAGATTCAGCCGGGCGATTTCCGAGCGGGCCGCGCGGGCTTCTTCGAATTGCACGTTGAGACGTTGACGGGTCACGGCATCCTCAGCCAAACCACCGGGATCGGCGATCAGCCCGGACAGCCGCGCTTCATAGCTACGTGCATTGGCTTCACTGCTGCGTACGCGCGAGGCGATGTCCGGCTCATCCAGCACGACCAGATTGGTGCCAGCCTCGACCGGACCATCGGCGTGAATCGATTGCAGCCGCGCCGGGTAGGGCGCATAGACGCGCATCTGATGCTCGGCCCGCGCCACGCCCACTGCATCGATCTGCGTGCGCCAAGGGATCGCCAGCCCCGCCAGAATCGCCAGCAACACCAGATACAGTTGCACCTTGCGCCGGCTCGGCACCGCCGCGCGGTGTTTCCACCAGTGACCGAGTTCGCGCATGACGGGCAGGGCGATAAACCACGACAGTTCGACCATGAACAGGAAAATCCCCAAGACCTTGAAGAAGAACAGATAGACCGCCAGCGCGATCCCCAGAAACAGCACCAGACGATAAACCCAGGTGAAGATCGCAAACGTCACCAACAGTCGCCGCTGACCGGTCGGAAACGTCTCCGGCCAGTCCTCGCGCAAACCGAGCAGATTGCGCCGCAACGTCACCCGCGCCAGTGCCGATGCACGCTCGTGCAGATTGGGAAAATCAAGCAAATCGGAAAGAATGAAATAGCCGTCAAAACGCATGAACGGACTGGCATTCAACGCCAGCGACAGCAACCAACTGGTGGTCGCCAGATACAGCAGGGCATTGCGTAGCGCCCCCGGATCGCACACCGCCCAGCCCAGCGTCGACAGACCGGCCAGCGACAGTTCGGTGATGATCCCCGCCGAGGCAATCGCCAGACGCTGCCGCGAACGGCTGAGTTTCCAGCTCTCGCCGGTGTCGGTATAGAGCATCGGCCACATCACCACAAACGCGATGCCCATGTGCCCGACGCGCAAGCCCAGCCGTGTCGCGACCAAGGCATGGCCGAGTTCATGCAGAGTCTTGGCGACGATCAACGCCAAGGCAAAACTGAACAGGCCTTCGGTGGAAAACGACTCGACCACCGCGCTGGTAAACGTGTCCCACTGCTGCAACACCAGAACGATGCCGAGCAGGCTCAAACCGAGCACAAGCATGCCGGTGAGCGGATGAAACAGCCAACCCAAGGCCTTCGCCAGATGCTGCAAATGCTGTTGCGGGCGCAGCAGCGGAATACGGAAAAACAGGTAATGGTGCAGCCACCAGCGCCAGGTCAGCCAGCCACCTTCTTCGCCTTTGGCTTTAAGCTTTTCCAGCGCCGCCGGGCCGGCACGCAGCAGCTGATGCTGTTCAAGAAACTGGCGGAAATCGAGAATCTGTTCGACGTCGGGTTTGAGCGCCGTGCCTTCAGCTATCTGCTCGCTGATCTGCCGGGGTGATTGGCCCCAACGCAGCAGGCACTCGAATTCCAGCCAGCCGATGCGGTAGAAACGATTGATCACCGTGTCTTGAATCACCCACGCCGGTTCACCGTTGCTGCCATCGGCAGCCTCGCTCAGGCGCAGGTCTTCACGCAGCGGGGGCAGGGGCAGATCGGCCGGATCGAGCATTACCAGCCACTCCACGCCCGCATTGTCGCCAGTGGTCGACGCAGCAAGTAATAACCGAGCATCACTCGACCGCCATACAGTTTCGCGGTGCCGTGCAAGCCCAGTCGCGCGTGTTCCGGTGCGCCGTCGATGCTCGCCAACAAGCGATAGGCGACCACGCCTTCGTCACTCGGCCGTGCCTGATAGCTGGTTTCAAGGATCTTGCCCTTGAGCGGCGTCAGCGGATAAGCGGTCAAAAACAGCGTCACTTCGGCGCCCGGTTCCAGCGCGATCGCGTCGGCTACGGCCAGTTGAATCAGCATCGCCGGTTGCGTCGGATCAGCGACTTGCATGATTCGTTCGCCGGTCACCACCGGTTTGCCCAGCCAATCGTTGGGATCGCTGAACACCGCAACACCGCCTCTCGGCGACAGCACTTTGGTGCGCTTCAACTGCGCTGCGACCGCCGCCAGTTCTGCGCGCCGTTGCTGCGAGCGGCCTTCAAGCAGGGTCAATTCGCTTTTGCTTTGCGGGTTGTCGAACGCGCGTTGACTGGCCGCCTGCAACTCGGCATCGGCCACCGCGACTTCCTTGCCGAGCACTTCGGCGCGACTGCGCAACGTGGTTTCGTCGAGGGAAAACAGCAGCGTGCCAGCATCGACCGGTTGATTGGGGCGAACCTCGATCTTCTCGATCACGCCATCGATGGGCGAACTGATGATCTGTGCCTGCCGCGAGACGATTTCGGTCGGCGCCAGCGCGGTTTGCCGCACCGGCAACAGCAGCAGGGCACCGAGCACAATCGCGGTCAGCAGCAATTGCTTGCGACTGGGCCGCCAGCGATTGAAACGCTTGCGCTTGGTCAGCGCCGCCCAGCAATACGCCCACGTACCGACCAGACCTTTGAGGTGCTGCCACAACACCGCCGGCGGTTCTTGCTCCAGGAGTAACAGCAGCAAACCGAGGCGCTGCTCATCGCGATCCTGGATCGGCACGCACCAGACGCCCGACGGCCACCATTCGCCCCAACCTTCGGCGATGTCGGCCGGTGCGTCGACCGTTTCCTGTGTCAGCCACACCGGTTCGCCAGCAGGGACTTGCGTGGCGATCCAGCGACTGGCGCGGCGCAGCCACACCAGGTACGGCGAGTCTTCACTGGGCCGGGACAATCCCGAGACGTTCAACAACTCCAGTGATGATTCACGCTGGGCAAACACCAGCGCCTGATGAAATTGCAACAACGGATATAAGTCGTTGGCCATGCTGAATGCCAACGCGTTGAGCGAGTCGGCCGCCATGGCCTTGTCGCGCAGCGCGTCGAGTTCGAGCAGCAGGTGAGGGTGCGGCAGTTGCTCGTTCATGCTCATGGTTGCGCAGCTTGATCAAATTGCGCCGTGCCGCTCATGCCCGCCATCAGGTCGGGATATTTGTTGTCGAGGCGCGCTTCGAGTTCGACGGTTTGTGCTACCGCATCGACGCGCGAGTTGATCCCGCTGACATGCGCGGGATAGGTCTTGCCGGTCTCATGAATGCTGACTTGCAGCGGTAGGCCGGGTTTCAGATTTTTCAGCAGATTGGACGGCACGTTCAAACGCACCTTCAGCGCGCCATCGCTGACCAGATCAAACAATGGCGTACCGGCGGTGACGGTCTGGTACGGCTTGACGTACACCTTGGCCACGCGCCCGGCAAACGGTGCGAGCACTTGGCAATAACTGCTTTGCGCGGCACCCATGGCCCGCGCGCCGTCGGCCTTTTGCACTTCGGTGTTGGCCATCGACACTTCGATATCGCCAACGGCATTGAGTTGGCGCAGTTGTTTTTTTGCCTCCAGATTCTGTTTGGCCATGGCCAGTTCTGCCGCCGCGACTTTGGCCCGCGCTTCGGCCTCGTTGCAGTTGAAGCGGGCGAGCAGTTCGGACTTGCCGACCTGTTCGCCGAACCCGGCTTTCAGTTCACCGAGGGTGCCGCTCATTTGGCTCGACAGCGTGGTTTCCAGCTCGGAAGCGAGCAACACACGAATGGCGCTCGCGCTTTCCAGGGACGGGGCCGAAGGTGCGTCTTCGGCGTGGGCATTGAGGATCAGACAGGCCAACAACAGAACCCCGAAACGGGGCTCAAGGGCGATTTTGCGCATTCGGCGTTCCTTGCGAAGTGACGAGCAGGCGTTGCTGTTCTTGTTGGTTCAGGGTGCGCTGGATTTCCCGCGACAGGGTCTTGATGTCGTGTTGGTCGATTTCCTTCGGCAGCACATCGAGACCGACCGAGTTGTACATGCGCCCCCACGCCGCTTGGGCACTGGAGAACGCCGCTTCACGCTGATAACGCGAGAGCAGATAACGGCCTTCGGAGCGGATCACTTCCAGCTCCGAGCCAAGTGCGCCGGTCTTTGCGGCTTGCGCATAGTCGAGCAGGCTGCGGTCGACGCGCAGGCTGTCTTCAGCAAACTCCACTTCCTGACGCGCCAGTTGATAGCGCAGGGTGCCAACGCGCACTTGCGTGAGAATCGCCATCGACAGCGCCACGCGGCGGGTGTCATCGGTTTCGCTCTGGGATTTCTCCGCAGCATTGAGCGACGGCAGTTGCAGCAGGCGCAGCAGGTTGGTCGACACTTGCAGGCCGGTGCTCATCCAGTCGTTGTTGTAGAGGTATTTGTTCGAGTCGTACTTGTAGCCGAAATCGACGCTGACGTTCGGCCACAACTGCGCTTTGGCAATCTCCAGATCCTTCTGGTTGACGCGTTTGCGGTACCACTCTTCCATGATTTCCGGGCGGTTCTCCAGCGACAACTGCTCAAGCTGCGCCATGCTCTGGCGCACTTCCGGCAGCGGTGGATCGGGCACGTCAGCCAGCACCATTTTCGAGCCCGGTGGCAGCGACATCAGCGCCGACAATTCGGCTTGGGCGAACTCCAGATCCTGACGGCGCACGGTCAGCAGGTAGATCGAGTCGAGGAGGGCGCGTTGATAGGCGAGGATCTCCTGACGCGGCAACAGGCCCCGGGTTTCCGCTTCACGCGCGGAGGTCAGCGCGGTGTGGGTGCGCATCAACAGCTTGTCGACTTCCGGCATCAAACGTTGCGCGCCGAGTGCTCGCCAGTACGCGTTGCGCACATCCTGCAGGACGTTTTGCGCGACTTTGCGCCGGCGTTCTTCGGCCATCAGAATCTGGTCGGATTTCTGTTGCGTGCGGTAATAGGCGACGCCGAAATCCAGCAGGCTCCAGCTCAGACCGAGGCCGTAGACTTCGCGGTAGCGTTCCTCTGACGTCGATGGCCGCAAGCTGACCTGACGATCCTCGATGCCGATCGAGGTGCCGCCGGAGTCATTGTTTCGTCCGGCATAACCGGCGGAGGCCACCAGCTTCGGCAGCATTTCATGGCTGGACACATCACGCAGGTCTGAGGCCAGCGCGCTCTCCATCAGTTTCAGTCGATAGTCGAGGTTGTATTTCAGCGCTCGGGCTGCTGCGTCGTAAAAGGTGATCGGCGCTGTGACCGGTTCCTGCCCGGAGTACATGCGCGACTGATCGGCAATGATGCGTTGGCGGTTTTCCTCGTCGGTGGAAGGTTTCGGTTCCGTCGACGAACAGGCACTGAGCAGCAGTGCGGAGGCGATGGCGGTACTGAGAAGCCGGGTCGCGTTTTTACGCATGTTCATTCCTTTGCATTCTTGGAATTTATTCGGATCTGCTGCTGTTACCGCTGGGATTGCTGGTATGCAAGCGCTGGGCCGCGTGTCGCAGCTGCGCCGAGAAGCCTTTGCCGTGACGCGTTTCTGCGGGTTTTTCCGCGTGGATCGGATGTTTCGTCATGTTTGCCGGATCGAGCGCAAACAACGATGGATCACTGAGCAAACCGTCGGCACTCAAATTGGTGCGACCCTCACGGCCCTGCACCCAGAGCTGGTCGAACTCGCTGGCGCGGCGACTTTCGCGCACCGCTTGCGCCACGAATTGTCCCGGCACCAGACCCAAGCCGTTACCCAACGAATCAACCTCGAATTCCCCCACCGAGGCCAGACGCAAATTGCTGCCATCGACACCGTAGCTGGTCAGCTCGTTGACCTCGGCGTAGCGCTCGACCACCGGGGTGATGAAGATCGCTGGTTGCGGATCGGGGATCAGGAAATCGCTGGAATCCAGATCACTGTCACGACTGAAACGGTTGCCGCCATCCGGTGCCGGAATGAACGGCGTGGCGATGTCCAGGGTGATCACCAGTTCGGCCTGATCGCTGGCGCCGGCGCGGTCATTGATGGTGTAGGTGAACACGTCACGCAGTACGCGGCCGAGTCCGGCTGCGGCGAGCACGTCCGGGTTGCTCTGATCGATGGTGTAGGTGTAGCTGCCGTCGGCGTTGAGTACGAGCGTGCCGTAGAGGCCTTTGATCGGTTGACCGATCACACCGTCCGCGCCTGAACCCGCTTCGGCGCCGGTGCGTACGCCAACCACGACCAGGCTGTCATTGGCATCGATGTCACCATCGTTGGGCAGCACGTTGCCAGTGGTTTGTGGCCCGGCGATCTGATCGCTGGCGAAGCCGCTGTCGTTGCGTGCAATCGGCGCATCGTTGGCGCCCTGAATAACCACGGTCAAACGCGCGTCGGCAGTTGCACCGGCGGTGTCGACCATGCGGTAGGTGAAGGTTTCGCTGAGGGTTTCACCGGCCGTGCGCAAGGCTTGAACCAGCGGATTGTTGTTGTCGATGACGTAGGTGTAGCTGCCATCAACATTGATCGTCAGTTGCCCATAAAGGCCCATCAATACCTGCCCGGCGCCTGCCGACTGACCGGCCTGATTGCTGACGCTCAAGACGTGTTTGCTTTCGCCATTGGCGACGCTGTCGACATCGCTGTCGTTGTCGAGCACGTTGCCGGTGGCGTTGCTGCCTGGAGTACCGTTGTTGACGCCGCCGGCTTCGACGGCCACGGATCCATCATCGACGGCAGTCGGCGTGTCGTTGCGACCATCCACCGTCACGCGCAGTTCGGCGGTGCTGGTGTCACCCCACTTGTCGACGATGGTGTAAGTGAACACTTCCGACAGGGTCTGGCCACTTTGACGCAAGGCTTGCACGGCGGCGAGGCTGTTATTGACGGTATAGGTGTAGCCGCCATCGGCGTTGAGCAACAGAGTGCCGTACTGTCCTTGCAAGGTTGTGCCCACGGTGCCGACCGTGCCGATATCGCTGGCGGTGCCGGTATGGATGCCGATCACCGTCAGCGGATCGCTTTCAGCATCGGTGTCGTTGTTGAGGACGTTGCCGCTCGGGTTGACCCCGGGTTGGCCGTTATTGACGCCGCCGGCCTCGACCGCCGTCGCTGTGTCGCCATTGGCCACAGGTGCCGAGTTGCGCCCGCGAATGATGATGTGGATTTCCGCCAGATCATTCTGCCCGCCACTGTCGGTGACCTGATAAGTGAAACGCTCGTTGAGAAATTGCAGTGGCCCCAGCGCCAGAACGGTCGGGTTACTGGAGTCGAGGTTGTAGGTGTAGCTGCCGTCAGCGCCGATGATCAACTGACCGTAGAGGCCGTTGATCAACGTGCCGTTGCTGTTGTCGGTCTCGGCATTGACGTCGGTCAGGGTGCCGTTGGCCCCTTCAGCACCGAAGCGGATACCGGTGACGGTTTTGCTGTCACCCTGATCGACATCGGTGTCGTTGGGCAGCACGTTGCCGCTCGGATTGACCCCGTTGTCATTGCCGTTATCGGCCACGGCGACAGCCAGATCGTCTGCCGCGACCGGGGCATCCCATGCGCCGTCGATGCGAATGCTCAGTTGCGCGGTATCAGTGGCACCGGCGATGTCGCGCATGCGGTAAGTGAAGGTTTCCACCAGCGAATCGCCAGCCTTCAATGCTTGAACCGCCGCCAGATTGTTGTCGAGCACGTAGCTGTAAGTGCCGTTGGCGTTGATGGTCAGGGTGCCGTACAGACCGGCGAACGATTGCGTGACGCCAATGGTGGTGAACGTCCCGCCCGCCGCTTCGGTACCACTGCGAATGCCAGTGACCAGCATCGCGTCGTTGGCATCGACATCGTTGTCATTGGTCAGCACATTGCCGGTTGGATTCACCCCCGGCGTGCCATTGAAAGTACCGCCGGCCTCGACCGAAACCGTGCTGTCATCCGTCGCCAGCGGGTTGTCGTTGGCACCGCGAATGGTGATGGTCAGCGACGCGGTGCTGGTAGCGCCGGCGAGGTCCCGGATCTGGTAGGTGAACGTTTCGCTGAGGGTGTCGGCGTTACTGCGCAGTGCCTGAACCTGCGGATTGAAGTTGTCGACCAGATAGCTGTAACTGCCATCGGCATTCAAGGTCAGTCTGCCGTAGGTGCCATTCAAGGCACTGCCGACCAGGCCCACCGAGCTGCCCTGATTGAAGCCGACCACGCTGATGACTTCACCGTTGCCATCGACGTCGGTGTCGTTGGTCAATACGTTGCCGGTCGGGTTGACGCCCGGCGTGGCGTTGTTCAAGCCTCCGGCTTCGACGGCCGTGGCGGTATCGTTCTGCGCCACCGGCGCGTCGTTGCGCCCCTGAATATTGATATTCAGCGTAGCGCGATCCGTCGTCCCGGCAGCGTCGATGACTTCGTAGCTGAACGAGTCGAGGAGGCTGTTGCCAGCGCGCAAGGCCTGGACTTCAGCCATGTTGTTGTCGAGGCGATAGCTGTAGCTGCCGTCGGCATTCAGGGTCAGCCAGCCATAAGTGCCGCGCAGTTCGGTGCCCAAGGCGCCGGCGGTGCCGGTGTCGAGTTCGCTGCCGGTGCGCACTGAGGCGACCGCTTTGGTTTCGCCATAGTCATGGTTGGGCAGATCGCCAGGCACTTCGCCGCCGTCAACGTCGGTGTCGTTGTCCAGCACGTTGCCGACCGGATCCTGGCCTGGAAGCGAGTTGTTGACGCCACCGGCCTCGATAGCCAGACCGCTTTCATCGTTCGCTACCGGGTTGTCGTTTTGCCCACGGATCAACACGATGATTTCCGCCGAGTCGGTTTCCGGGGTCGCGCCAACGCCATCGCTGATGGTGTAGGTGAAGCGCTCCAGCAGTAGATCGCTGCCACGGCGCAGGGCCTGCACGTCGGCGTTGTTGTTGTCGACCTCGTAGACATAACTGCCGTCGGGGAAAATGGTCAGTGTGCCGTAGATCCCGGCAACGACAGTGCCGCCGAGATTGACTGCGACCGGCGTGCCAGCACTGCCTTCCGGACCTGCCTTGATCAGCGTGACGGTCAGCGGATCGCCGTCCGGATCGAAGTCATTGACCGTAGCGTCGCCCGCCGGATTGACGCCCGGCGTGAGGTTGTTGATGCCACCGGCTTCGGTGGCGATGCTCACCACGTTCTGCGCTACCGGTGGATCGTTGACGCCGCGCACGGTGATCACCAGTTGTGCGGTGTCAGTCAGGCCGGTGGTGTCGGTGATGCGGTAAGTGAATACTTCGGTCAGGGTCTGGCCGGTGGCCAATGCCTGTACGTCGGCGTTGGTGCTGTCAACATCGTAGAAGTACGAGCCGTCGGCGCCTATGCGCAACGTACCGTAAAGTCCTGCCACGACTGTGCCGTTGCCCGAGGTGGTGCCGGTAGCGACGCCGCTCAGTACATCGACGGCCGGGTTGTAGCTGGCTTCTGGTTTATTGATGACACCATTGACCACCAACTGACTGCTGGGCCGATCGTTGTCATCGACGTCCTGATCGACGCCGTTGCCGCCGGGTTGATCAATGCTGCCGGGGCGGCTTGGAAAGAGAATGACGTTGCCGCTCGGGTCGCTTTCTACTGCGTTGCCGTTGGTTGAGGCGGCTTGTGCTTCGGCAGCGTCATCGCTGGCCACCGGATTGTCATTAGCACCCTGAATCGTGATGCGCAGTTGCGCGACATCGTCCAGACCGCCGGTGTCGGTGAGGCGGTAGCTGAAGAATTCGATCAGTTGTTCGCCGGCACTCAGGCGCTGCACCGTGGTGTTGGCGTTGTTGATCACGTAGGTGTAAGTGCCATCGGGGTTGATGGTCAACGTGCCGTACGCGCCGATGATATTGGTCGGCCCGCTGACCGCCGTGAAATCACCCGAGCCCGCTTCGGCCGCCGCACGGATACCCGTCACGGTGCGGGTTTCGCCATTGGCCACGCTGTCGACGTCCTGATCGTTGGTCAACACGTTGCCGGCGGCAGGGCTGCCGGGGGTGCCGTTGTTGATGCCGCCAGCCTCAACCGCCACGCCGTCGTCATTGATGCCCAGCGGCGTATCGTTGGCGCCCTGAATGGTTACGGTCAACACGGCGGTTGACGTCGCCCCGGCAAGGTCGGCAAGCACGTAATTGAAGGTGTCTTGCAGGGTCTGGCCGGACAGCCGCAACGCCTGCACGGTGGCATTGTTGTTATCGACGACATACTCGTAGGAACCGTTGCTGCCGATGAGTAATTGGCCGTACAGACCGTTGACGACCACCACGCCGTTGCTCGGTATCGGGATCCCGGCGCCGGGGCCAACCGACACTACCTGCAGCGAATCGGCATTGGTGGCGATGTCGACATCGGTGTCGTTGTCCAGCACATTGCCGCGCGGGTCGACGCCGGCCGAGGCGTTATTGGTGCCGCCGGCTTCGATGGCTGTGGCGCTGTCGTTGACGCCGACCGGGTTGTCGTTGACCGCAGCGAGGACGATTTGCAGAGTGTCGGTGTCGGTCAGTGCATCCGCTGCCGTACCGGGAATACCGTCGCCATCCGCATCGCCGTAATTACCACGGTCATTGCTGATCACGGTCAGGGTGTCGATGCCGTTGAAGTTGGCGTTGCCCAGATAACGCAAACCGGCCAGCGCGGTGTTGATGTCGGCGAGGTTGCCGGTCAAGGTCAGGGTAGCGGTGTTGGCGCCAGTGACGGTCACGCCCGGCACGGTTGCACCGAGGAACAGCGTGCCCTGCGTCACTTGCAGGATCACACTGATCGCACGGTCGTTGACGTTCGGATCGCGGTTGGCGTCGACGTCGGCAACGCTGATGCCGCCGATCGCCAGCACGATATCTTCCTGACCGTTTTGCGTGCCAGGCAGGGTGTTGACCGGCGCGTCGTTCTGTTCGACATAACCGGCGTTGGCGCTTTGCGCGGCAGCATCGCCGAGGCTGATGGTGATCTGACCAAGAGTGCCGGCATCACTGTCGACGCGTACGCGCAGATCACCGATCGGTTGCGGATAGCTGACCAGGCCGGCCGGCACATCAATGCGGAATACGCCCAGCGGCAGCACGCCGAAACGGTACTGACCGTTGGCATCGGTGAGGGTGGAGAAAATCAGGTTGTCGGCAGTGGTCGCCAGATTGCCGTCGGCACCGGCCCACGTCAGGGTCACGGTTTGTCCGGCGAGGCCTGCGCCGTCCGGTGTGGCGCTGGCGGTCGGGCTGGCGGTGTCGTTCCACAACGTGCCGCTGATCACGCCGAGCCCGGCGTTGTCGCGCAGGATGTATTGGTTCGGACCAACGGCGCTGCCGTCACGTTCGCCAGTGGTGGTGCCGTCGACGCCGACGCTGTTGCCGCCCCAACTGGTGAAATCTTCCGGCAGGCTGCTCCAGGTCAGTGTTGCGTTGCTGCTGGCGACGATGGTCGAGTTGGGCAGGGTGACCTGATAGCGCACTTGAATCTGTGCGCCGACGTCGAGCTGGTCGAAATTCACGCTCAAACCGCCGCTGGTGCTGAAGCTCACACCGGCCGGCAGGTTGCCCGGGCCGTAGGTCACGCCGTTGATGCTAATACTGACCAGCGTGTAGTTGCTGCCGCCGGCAAAGCTGTCGCTGACTTGCGCGTCGAATGCGGGCAGGCCACCGTTCTGGGTGAAACTCAGTTGCACCGTGGCATTGCCGGTGGTGCCGGTTGGATTGGGATCGAACGCAACGATCTGTTTGTCGAGGCCGCTGAAGCTTGGCTCGACGATCCGCTCCAGCACCGTATCGCTGACGGCCCGTCCGCCGCCGTTGACTATTTCCCGGGCTGTTGCACCCAACTGAACGCCGGCAACGTTGCTGGCAATGTTGGTGACCCTGACGTTGAACTCTATGGAAACACCTTCCAGATCGTCATCGTCGCCGGCGTTGACCACGTTGCCCAGATTGAACGTCACCACCTGGCTGCCGTCGGGATTGGTGATCACGGTCACGCGGCTCGGGTCGAACACGCCTTGCGGGGCGGCACCTGAAAGGTTGGCGGTAATCGGCAGGGCTTCCGGGCTGTTTTCGTTGCCATCGATATTCAGCGTGCCCCCGACGATCAGGTTGGCATCACTGCTGAGCCCACCGTTGGAAATAAAGGCGATGCGCAGCGCATTCACCAAGGCGTCCGGGGAGATGAATTGCAAGCCGTTGGCCAGGGTGATCTGTATCTGGTAATTGGGGTTGTCACCCTCGGGCACGACCACCACGACACGGTAGCGGATGACTTCGCCGACCGTCACTTGCTCGACAATCGCGGTGGTCGGCGAGGGCGCGGCGGTGTCCGGCAGACCGCCGACCCGGGAAATCTCGATGGCCTGGGCCACAGGGATAATCAATGTCGAGAGGTTGCGGTAATCGTTGAGTGTGCCGCCATTGAGTGTGCCGTCGACACCGGTGCGCTCACCGGTATTGGCGCCATCAAGGCTGGTCCACTGCACGCTGGCGACGTTGGCGATATTCGATTGCGCGGCAGCGCTGGCGTTGACGACGCCCGACAGGCGCAAGACGATGCTGCCGCCCTTGGCAATGTCGATATTGGCGCCGTTGGCGGTCACCAACTGCCCATTGATGATCTGGAAATCGACGCCGCCGTTGTTGGTGGCGCCGTTCTGATACAACACGCCCACCAGCGTCACGTTACTCAATTGGGTCGGCAGGTTGTCGAGGAAACTGATATCGAACGCGGTGAAATCGTTGCTGCCATTCCCATTGCTGATGGTAATGGTGAACGTCACCGTATCGCCCTGATCGTAACCACCGAGGCCAGAGGTCGAGGTGATCACCTGGTTGATCTGCAGCGTTGGTTCGCGCACGGTCACAGTGGGCTGGCCACCAGTGAGCGCGACGTTACGGTCCTGCGCGACCGTGCCATTCGGCGTGCTGCCATCAGGGTCGCTGTAGGTCAGTTGCGCATTGTTTTGCAGGGAGACGTTGGCCTGGTTGGCGATGACGTTATTGGCCACCAGTTGCAGGCGAATCACAAAGGTGTTGTTGCCAGTCACGTTGTCGGCCGAAACGCTGGACACGCTGAAGGTCCAGCGCGCATCGACGCCGTCAGCGCCCAATGCGCCGCCGACACCGGCGAAACCGCTGATCAACACGCTGCCGGCGAAATCGGCACCGAGTGCGCCGCTGCCGGCGCGGGTGGTGATGATCTGATAACCGAGGCCGCCGTTGAAACTGGTGTCCAGACGCATGCCCGGTGGAATCAGATCCTGAATGCGCAGGTTCTGCGTGGAGCCTTCGGGCAGGCTGATGACGATGTCGTAACGCATGCTTTCGCCGACCACCAGATCGCTGCCGGTGGTGTGTGTGGCGCTGGAATCGCCGTTGTCGAGCGAACCGTCGGCGAAGCCTTTTCTGATCACCGGCGCGGCGACTTGCTGGTTGGCCAGATCGGTCAGATCGGTCGGGGTGAAATCGGTGCCATTGTTGACGCTCGCGTAGTTGTTCAGGGTCGCACTCGATTGCAGAGTGCGATTGGCTTCGATGGTGCTGCTGACCACCACGTCATAACTGATCACCACGACGTTGGCGCCGCTGGTGTCAGCGGCGGTGCTGGCGCGTCCGGCGAGCAAAGTCGCCTGTCCGCCGGCATCGAGGAAGGTAATCTGGTTGCCACTGACGCTGTAATCAGTGCCGAGTACCAACAGGGTGCCGTCACCGCGATAGATCTGCAGATTGGCCGCGGCCAGACTGCCTCCAACAAAACTCAGCCCCGTGGGCAGGGTGATGCTGGTGCCGACATCGAACGCGCCGCCGCCACCGGTGTTTTCAATCGCGGTGACCAGGCGCAGGCGATCAGCGCCGTCAATGTTGCTGATGTTGCCATCCACGGCGGCGAGATCGGTGACGCTGCCATTGAACGGTACGCCGGTGCTGCCCGGTGGATTCCAGCTGCCGGTGGTGCCAGTGACGGTGCCGTTGGTGCCTGAAACCACGCCGTGTTTGATGTTCAACACTGGCTCTGCGACGGAGACGATCGCCACCACGTCCGAGGAAATCAACGTGCGGTCGGTGAGGGTGGTTTGCTGGGTCGATTGCGCAAGCACATCCAGCGAGCGCTGGTCGGCAAAGGGTTGATCGCCAACGCGCACGGTAAAGCGAATGACGATGCGGCTACCGGTGGTGGTGTTGGTGGCAAAACTGCCGAAGTCGAACACCACGGAATTGCCATTGGCGCTGGTCACGCTGACGACGCCGCCGGCATTGGTATTGCCCGGGCCCAGTTGCCACTGACCGACATCGCTGCCGCTGCCCCAGGTCACGCCGTTTACATTGAACAGCGGCAATGGCAGATACGCGGTGAGTTTGAATTGCTCGTAGTCACCGGTGACCAGGTCATAGCTCAGCTCGAACGTGACTTCATCGCCCGGACGCAGTTCGCCGTTGCCGGGTGGTGTGCCGTTATTGACCTCGACCAGACTGATGTCGACGGTACTGGTCGGAATCACGCTAGTCGTCGAGGAACCGTCAGTTTCGCTCTGACCGGTCAGGTTGAACTGATCCACCAGCAACGTGCCATCGACGGTGGCCGTGTTGCCCAGCTCATCGCCTTCATTGATGTCCGGTTGCGGGTTGCCCGACGGTGGCTTGTAGGTCTGACCGACCACGGCCGAATAGCTCAACACCGCGAGCACGGCGCCTTGCAGCGTGTCGTCGAAGGCCAGATCGCCGTTGAGCCAGCCGCGGATATTATTCGATGAATTACGCAGCGACTGGCCGATGTCGAACACGATCGAGGTGCTGCCGTCAGCGTTGGCCACTGACGTGGTCACCAGGTTAATGGTTTGCGCAACGCCATTGATGGTCACGGTGACGGTCGGCGTGCCGCTCAGGGTCTGGCCGTCGCTGAGTTGATCGCGCACCACCAATTGCCCTTCGTTGAAGAAGTCCTTGCCGAAGGCGAAGTAGTCGGAAATCGCCACATTGAGGCTGTATTGCAGCGTGTCGCCGGGGCTGATGCCGACGTGGCCGATATCGGTTTGCATCGACACGGTTTTCAGCAGCGTGATCGACTTGGCCACAAACTGTGTGCCCAGGCCGGTGCCGCTGAAATCAATGGTGGTGTTCGGTGCGGTCACGTCACGCGGATCAAGCGGCGTCCATTGCCCGGACGCGGTCGGAGGGCCCATGGTGATCGTGACAGCATCACCGGTGACCGGGTTGATCACTGGCTGACCGTTGGCATCGACTTCTGGTACGTAAAACGCAACCACGGTGTCGGTCTTGCCGGTGAGGGTGGCGTACTCGACCGTGAACGAATTGATGTACACGTCGTTCGCGGCCAGCAACACGGCAATTTGCGCAGGATTGCTGACCACGGTGCCGTCGTGCAGGGTGATCGACGCGAGACGGCCACCGGCCCCCGGGGTAATCGAATTAACCTGAATGTTGTCCGGCAGCGGTTGGGTGATGACCACATTGGTCAGGGTCTGCCCCGGCGCGGGTGTGGCCGACAGCGTCAGCGTGCGCGCGTAGTTGGGGCCGCTGACCGTTTCGCCTTCGGGAGCATTGATGATTTCGCTGACGGTGATGACCGTCGGATGCACGACAAACGCTGCGGTACCGGCCTGAATCAGGCTTGGGTCGTTGGTCGGATTGTCCAGCGCATCGTTACCGAACTCGAAGCCACCGCTCGCGCGTAAGGTCAGATCCGGCGTGCCGTTGGAAAACGAGGTGTCAGCCAGATTGCTCAGGCTGGCGGTGACCTGCACGCTGATCAGCGGTTGCTGGTTGGTAACACTGGCAAACGGCAGTTCGATCACCACCAGTTTGTCGCCGGCGCGCATGCCGTAGCTGGCGGCATTGATGATCAGAAAGTTGCCGCTGGCGTCTTTTGCCAGCGGGTGGGTCGCGTTGCCATTAGCGTCAAACGTCAACACTTGGGCGGTCAGGTTCTGACCAAGGAACGTGGCAGAAATGAAGTTGACGCCGTCATCGCCATCCTTGCCGGTGGCCGGCATGGCCAGGTTGATGAAGGGCGCGAAACCGGTCTGGCCCGAGGTGTTGCTGAAATTCACGGTAAAGGTAAACCGCTCGCCGATCAGTACATCGGTGCCGGCGGTGGTGACGGTCGCAGTGGGCGCAGCGTCGGCCAGCAAACCATCGAAGTGGCTCATGGCCAGGCCGCTGATGGCGATGCTCTTGTCGATGTCACCGACTTTGGTTTCCAGCGTCCAGTCGCCGCCAGCCTTGGCACTGCCGGTGTCATTGCTGGAGGCGCCGACATCGGCACCTGTCCAGCGCGCCAGTTCGGTGACCAGCGTTTGCCCGGCAGCCCCAGCGCCGACGTCGCAGCCGTACAGTTGAATGTCCGCACCCTGCGTGAGGTTGCCGCGCCATTGTTCGAGGGTTTTGCTGAGGGAGTCGACGTTGTCCGAGGTAATGGTGCGATTGCCGAGGGTGAACTGGCCGGATGCGCCGTGGGACATCACTTGTATTGAGTCGACCTTGCCCAGTTGCGCCAAAGCGGCAGAAATGGCGGTGAGACCGTCCTCGCCGACGTTGACCACAATCGCCGTGACATTGCCGGGCAATTGCGCCAGCAGTTGGTCGCGGTTTTCGATACGACTGTCGATCACCAACAGGCTGCGCGCCGCTGATGGCGCCTGTTCTGGCGTGGCGCGGGCTTCGGTGGGCGTGGCATGCGGGACTTGTGCATCGACCGCTGCCGGCGGCGCAGCAGGGTCGCTGTGATGCTGGTCGACAGCGGCAGACGCGGCGGCGCCGTCAAAGAGAATCCTTGGCTCCAGCGCAAGGGCCTGACGTTGTGGGCGCAAATGGGAGCCAAACTGCGAACGAGGAGACTCTTGCATCGTTTCCATACCTCTAACTGCGTGGTCAGAAATTTCGTCCGTATCAAGTCCTTTACGAACAGATTCAGCGTAGGACTTTTCTTGTGGTTTTCCAGTCTGTTGCAGAAAAAACTTATAGCCAAAAAATCGCCGCGTCTACACGTGCGAAAGCCCAAAAAAAAACAGTGAATTTAAGGAAATTTCCTATAGCTCAGCCTCGGGCATAGCGATGAGACTACGCGCCCGCGAATAGACAGATATTTCATCCACAGGAGCGACACAATGACCAAGACAATGTGGGCCATGGCCCTGGTATTACTGAGTGTGAATGCTCAGGCTGGCGTAATGAATCCGGACTGCACCGCAGAAAAAGCAGCCAAAAGCACCGCCATGAAAGCCACGGTCGGTGTCGGCGGGCGTTGTTCGCCGAAGGAGGCCGCAGCTGACACCGTGGGTCTCCAAGGAAAAAAAGACTCGGTCTCTGACATCAAAGGCAATGTTGATGAAAAAGTGAGCGCTGCTACAGACAATTTGGGCCGCAAAGCCGTCAAGAAGGCAGTCACGAACTAATTGGCGTGAATTGATTCAAGTCGAGATCGAAAATACCGAGATTTAGGAAATTTCCTACAGAAGTGGGCGCCTGCTGACGCTAGTTTCTGAGTGCTAGTGAAGTGCAGCCCTTAGAGCCTCTTTCATTTCACTCCCCTGAAAGCGGCTCTAAGTGCAGCACTCTCAGCCGACAGTGTCGGATGAACGTTGATACTTATAAAACAACCAGCGCCTATCGCTATGGGAATAAAAATGAATCACTTCAAAACTGTATTTCTTGCAGGGGCAATGCTTGTCTCTTCCGCTGTTTTCGCTGAAGGCGGCGGAGACCGGACGTTTGCACACATCGAAGACCTGCTGCGCATGCAGCAAGCCTCGGCAATGATGTTGGCCGATATCGAAAAAATGCCGAAAAAAGATCAGGGGCCGATGATGGGCGAGCACATGAAAATGCTCGGCGATGTCATGGATCAACTGGGTAAAGCCACGCCCGATAGCGCCATGTCCGACAAGGACAAAATGGTCTGGATGCAGAAGCATCAGGCGATCGTTGCTGATGTACTGAGCCAGATGCGTCGTGAGCACGCGATGATGTTTTCGCAAAGCCACAACCTCAACTAACGGCTTCTCTCGGCTCGGCCTGGCATTTGCCTGTGGTCGGGCCCAGTGCGTCCGGCGGTCAGCGCAAACCTTACAGAATCACATCCGCGTGCCCGCGACCGCTGCCCCGGGTGCTGTACCAAAACTCGACTTTGCGAATGCTGCGTTTGCCGGAGCCACGTAAATCGATCGGGCGCGTTTCACCGCCTTGCGGGATGAAACGGCGCACATTGAGGTTTTCAGTGGCGCCATTGTCGTACACCACGACCATGCGGCGCAGGTCGAGCGGGGCATCCTTGACCTTGATTTTCAGGCGTCGATAACTGTCGCGAAAACCGCTCACGCGGATGGTGTCGTGATCCCTGGAAAGTTGTGCTTCTGCGCGTCCCAATCGATCCCAGTTCAAGCCGCTTGCGTTAGCCGCTGCCGTCCATGCGCTCAGTAACAGAAATGCGTACGTCGCCGCTTTGAAGGTTTTGTTCATCCGGGTTTTGCCCATTGAGTTGAGGAGGGCAAGTTAATCGGGCAAGGGCATGGGGACTTGATGTCGCGCGAATCGCAGTTGATGTATGACGAATTGTGGTTCAAAGGATGGTGTTGGTTAACTGAGTTCAAATTCAGGGAATAGGCAAATGCGATTAATAAAAAATGATCACCCAAGTTGGGTTTTTATGATCCTGTTATTCGCAGGACTTGTATTTGATGCAGTGCTTTTTTATCTGACAGCTTGAGCATCGTTGTCGCGCTGATCGCGGGTGTATCTGTAGATCTGAAAACTTGACTGCCCATTTGAGGTGCCATCGGAAGTTTCCTACAGACTCTTACATACCTGTCCGCGTAAAAAACACACTTCCTGGCCCGGGACTGTAGCCTTGGTGCTACCGCATAAGCCTTCTTGGTCGTGCGCGCACGTCTATCAGTCGCACCTCGTCAACCCGGCCGCTCTCCATTCCTGGAGTCGTACCCCATGCGCTTCCCCCAAGGAACGCTGTTGTTCAATGAAAAATGCTCCTGCTACTCGGACTACCCTCAATCCTCCGGTCTTCTATACCTCTGCGGCATTGACGCTAGCACTGGTCGCGTTCGCTGTGCTGGCTCCTCAACTGGCACAGGGGGTGTTCGACCAAGTGCAACGCTGGATCGTCGCCAACCTCAGCTGGTTCTATGTACTGGCCGTCGCTGTGGTGCTGATCAGCGTGCTGTTTCTGGCGTTCGGACGCTTTGGTGATATCCGCCTGGGCCCTGATCACAGCCGCCCGGAATACAAAAGCGTGACTTGGTTCGCCATGCTGTTTTCCGCCGGGATGGGCATTGGCCTGATGTTTTTCGGCGTTGCCGAGCCGGTCATGCACTTCAGCAACCCGCCGATTGGTGATCCGAGCACCGTGCAGGCTGCGCGCGAGGCGATGAAAATCACCTTCTTTCATTGGGGGCTGCATGCCTGGGGCATTTATGCCGCTGTCGGTCTGGTGTTGGCCTACTTCAGCTTTCGTCATGGATTGCCGTTGACGCTGTGTTCGGCGCTTTACCCCTTGATCGGCGAGCGCATTCATGGGCCGATCGGCCATGCCGTCGATGTCTTTGCGATTCTGGGCACGGTATTCGGGGTTGCCACTTCGTTGGGTTATGGCGTTCTGCAGATCAACAGCGGTTTTCATCAGCTGTTCAATTTGCCCGTCAGCACCACCGTGCAGATCGGGTTGATTGTGTTGACGTGCGGCTTGGCGACTATTTCTGTCGCCAGCGGCCTCAATCGCGGGGTCAAGCTGTTGTCCGAGATCAATCTGGGGCTCGCGGCGATTCTGCTGGTATTTGTGCTGGTGCTGGGGCCAACGGTTTTTCTGCTGCAAGCCTACGTACAAAACACCGGAGCCTACCTCTCTGAAATCGTCGGCAAGACCTTCAATCTATATGCCTACAAGCCAACAGGCTGGATGGGCGGCTGGACGCTGCTGTATTGGGGTTGGTGGTTGTCGTGGTCGCCTTTTGTCGGCCTGTTCATCGCACGGATTTCCCGTGGCCGCACTATCCGCGAATTTGTCTGCGGCGTACTGCTGGTGCCGACAGGCTTCACGCTGTTGTGGATGACGGTATTTGGCGACAGTGCGATTCACCTGATTCTCAACAATGGCCTGACGCAACTGGCGGATACGGTCAATCAGGACAGCTCGTTGGCGCTGTTTGCGTTTCTCCAGCATTTCCCTTGGTCGCACGTGCTGTCGCTGATTGCAGTGGTGATGGTCATGGTGTTTTTTGTCACGTCGGCGGATTCCGGCGCATTGGTGGTGGATATGCTGGCATCGAAAACCCAACACAATTCGCCGATATGGCAGCGGATTTTCTGGTCCGTATTGATCGGGACTGTAGCGATCGCGTTGCTGCTGGCCGATGGCTTGAAAGCCTTGCAGACAGCGACGATCGCCAGTGCGTTACCTTTCGCGATTGTTCTGTTGCTGGCGCTGTGGGGGCTGTTCAAAGCATTGCGCGTGGACGCCGACAAACGTCAGCTGTCGCGTCAGCCTCTGCCGGGCATTCTCGGCAGTGCGAAAGAAGGGGTGTGGCAGCAACGCTTGCAGCGCTTGGTGCACTTTCCAGAACGCGAAGCGGTTGCCTTCTACCTACGCGATGTCGTCGCCCCGGCCTGCGAGGCGGTGGGTCGCGAAATGGAGCTGCGAGATGTCCGTGCGTCGGTGAGCAGCGCTGACAATGGTCGTGTTCGGCTGAACGTCAGTCTGGGTGATCAGACACCCTTTACCTACGAGGTGCGACTGCGCTCGGTGGCACTGCCGGTTTTTGCGCCCTCCAGCAATAACGATCAGATTCACACATCGCGTTATTTCCGTGCCGAAGTTTTTCTTCTCGAGGGCGGTCAAGGCTACTGCATGATGGGGTGGGCTCGCGAAGACGTTATCACTGACATCCTCAACCAGTATGAGCGGCACCTGCAGTTTCTGGGGACGCAGCAATGCGACTGAAACTTGCAGGCGAAGCGTTGATTGCGTTGCCGAGGCCACGTTGATGAAGGGTCATTTTTCCTTGCGCTGTGTGCTGATGCTGACGATCACAGTGCTGGTCGTCGCGACGGGGGCGAGCATCGCCGAGCTGACGTTTGAGCGCACGAAACGTCTGCTCAATGAACACGCACTGGAACATGCCTCGACTGTTGCCGAAGCGGCCACCCGAACGTTTGACAGTAGCCTAGGCCCGGCCCGCTCGGCGATTCGCCTGCTCGCACTCAGCTATCGCGGTGAAACGCTCAACGTTCAGACGTTTGAGCACTATCTGGAGTCCATGGCGGCGGTACTCAAAAGCTCGCCGGCCATCGACTCGGTATATATCGCTGACGATCAGGGCAGTGAGTTGTACCTGCGCAAACGCCAGGGAGGCAGTGCATTGGTCACCGGCAGTGCGGGTTATGTGGCGTGGATCATTCAGCGTACCTCCACGGGAACCCGTGCCATGACCGTGTTTTACGATGATCGGCTGCAAATGATCAGCGGCAAAACGGATCAGGATCTGGCGAATTTCGACCCGAGATCGCGACCCTGGTATCAAGATGCGTTGACTCAACGAAAGTTGATCCGTACGCGGCCGTATGCGTTTTTCCCCAGTGGTGACATTGGCTCTACTCTGGCTATTGCCACTGAAAACGGGCGCGCGGTCGTCGGCATTGATTTACTGCATCACCAGATGGATGAGGTGCTCAAACGTTACCGGTTGACGCAAAGCACGGCTTTCGCGCTTTACAATGCGGACGGCCAGGTGCTTGCCAGTGATCGCCCCGAGGTATTCGCTGGCGGTATCAAGCGCTCGCCGCTGGTGAGTGCGTTGGGCCATCCCGCGCTGGCGGCATTGGCGACGTTGCCCGCCGATTCTGCTTTCTCACCGCTGGGGGTGACGCGAGGCCAGCTGCAAATTGACGGCCAGCTCTGGCACCTGGAGCGCCGCCGTTTGCAGGTGGATTCGACCCAGCCTTTGTATCTGGGAATGGTCGCTCCCGACAATGAGCTGCTCGCCAAAGCCAACCAGTTGCGCGACGACGTTCTGCTGCAAACCTTGTTGATCCTTGCGTTGACATTGCCGTTTGCTTTCTGGCTTTCCGGTTATCTGGTCGCACCGATCACACAACTAACGCGCAACGCCAGGAATATGGGCGACTTCAACTACAGTGCCTGGCCGGTTACACGCAGCCGAATCAGTGAAGTCAATGAGTTGAGTGCAGCGCTTGAGCAGAATCGTTCGACGCAGGAGCGTTTTCTCGAACTCATCACGCAACTGAGCCAGGAAGCCGATTTTGTGCGGATGCTACCCACGTTGCTGCGCACCATCTGCAAGGCGAGCCAGGTGAACGGTGCGTTGCTGTGCATTCGTCCTGAGCCAGAGCAGGCATTGAGTGTCATGGCTGGACGTTGGGAGGAGTCCGAGTTGGACATAGCGGTGCTGGGCGATGCTATCGGCCAATTCAATCTTGAAGAAGCGCTGTTGGTCGGGGTGTGCCAGTCCCGCAAGGCTGATCCGAAGGCTTGTGCTGCGCTGGGGTTGCCGCCTGCGGCGACGCTGAGCGTGCCGTTGTTCACGCGTAACGATCATGAGGTGGGTGTCTTGCTGTTGTTCAGTCGCCAGGCATTGAGCGCTGACCAGATCCGCTTTGTCGAGGTGATATCGGGAATAGTCGCTGTCGCGCTTGAGGCGAGGGGGCTCATCGAGCGCCAGGCCGCATTGTTCGAGGCGTTCATTCAATTAATCGCTGGGGCGATCGACGCCAAGAGCCCATATACCGGCGAGCACTGCTCGCGGGTGCCGAAAATCGCGAAAATCATTGCTGAAGCTACTTGCGCTGAGACGCAAGGGCCCTATGCCCGTTTCCGCATGAGCGAAAGCGACCACCGCGCGCTGCATCTGGCTGCCTGGTTGCATGATTGCGGCAAGGTGACCACGCCTGAATACGTCGTGGACAAAGCGACAAAACTGGAAAGCCTGTATGACCGGATTCATGAAATCCGTACCCGTTTTGAAGTGCTCAAGCGTGATGCCAATATTGAGTATCTGCAGGATTGCCTGGCAGGCGGAGATGAAAAGGCCGCACGTGAGATCAGAAATAACCTGTGGCAGACGCTCGACGATGAATTTGCCTATATTGCGCGTTGCAATACCGGGCGGGAGTTCATGGACGAGGAGGGGCTGCACAAGCTGCGAGCCATTGGTTCGCGTCAGTGGTTGAGGACGCTGGATGACCGCCTGGGGATTTCCGGTGAGGAGCGTGTGCGCAAAGAGGCGCAGCCGATGCAGCCGTTGCCGTGTATGGAAAACTTGTTAGCCGATCGACCCGAGCAGCGTATTGCCCGCAATCCAAAGGAAAACCTCGATCCGCAGGGTGTCTGGGGGTTCAATATGAAAGTGCCCGAGTTGTTGTATGACCGCGGCGAGTTGAAAAATCTGTCGATTCAGCGGGGCACCCTCACAGCCGAGGAGAGGTACAAAATCAATGAGCACATTGTGCAGACCATCGTCATGCTCAATGCCTTGCCGTTTCCTCCAGAGTTGAGTCAGGTGCCTCAAATTGCCGGCGGGCATCACGAACGCATTGATGGCAAAGGTTATCCGCGAGGGTTGAGCGGGGATCAGTTGCTTCCGCAGACGCGGATGATGGCTCTGGCCGATGTATTCGAGGCGCTTACTGCACAGGATCGACCGTACAAGCCGAGCAAAACATTGTCGCAGGCCCTGCAAATCATGCGCGAAATGTGTGAGAACGGGCACTTGGACGCGGAGCTGTTTAACGTATTTCTGCGATCCGGCGCCTGTTTGAGTTATGCCAGTGATCACTTGCATCCCGATCAGGTGGATATCAGCTGCACTGACGTGTATCTGTGCGCCTCTGCGTGACATGTTGGCGCGTTAAGGTAAAAAATGGCGCTTAAAGACGTTTTTTCAAAGACCCTTGTGTGTTCTCATTTAAATCGTCTGGCGCGTATTGCAAAGTCGTAAGGCAATCGCAGCTTAGATGAACTCATCGATTTAGGAAATTTCCTACACTGTTTGGTTTTTTTTATCGCTAATTTGAACGTGCTCTTCAAATTAAATAAGAAATAATCAAACCTTGCGGAATAATCTATGAGTGCAGAATGCAAGTTGTTGTCACGCCTGATTGAAGGGGATCAGTACGCATTCAACCAGTTTGTCAAACAGCACCAAAGCCGGATGGATGCGGCGGCCCGTGCGATAGTGGGGCCGGCACTTGCCGATGATGTCGTGCAAGACGCCTGGTTAAGTGTTTTTCGTAACATCAAGCACTTCGAAGGGAGAGCTAGTTTGCGTACATGGCTGTTGGTAATTACCGCCAATATGGCCAAGGCGCACCTGCGAAAGTCTCGCAAAGAAGTGTCTCGTCTTCCGCGCAACGGTTTGAAAGTAGTGTCTGCGGAAGAGCATGAAGAAAGCGGTGGCTGTTTGTTTTGGCACGACGAAACACCCGACGCAATTCTGGTGCGTGATCGAAAAGTCCAGGCGCTTGAGGCCTGCCTCCAAACCTTGCCCCGCCGTCAGCGTGAGGTCGTGAATCTCTATGACTATCAGGGCATGGGGATGAATGATATTGCCCATCGGCATGGCATTACACAGGGTAATGTCCGAGTGCTGCTCCATCGAGCGAGGACCACTCTTTTATCCAGTCTGGAACAGCGCGAGTGAACGAGCCAGCACATCCGCAAGCCTCTCGATGGGGCCACGTGGATGCCTCCCTAGAGCCAATCGCTGGAGAGCCTTACATGTATAACGTTATTGTTGTAGACGACCATCCTTTTGTCCGCGCCAGTGTCAAGGCACTGCTCTCACAGGACGGCTTCGAAATCATCGGTGAAACCGGTAACGGCCAAGAAGCAATCAGGCTGGTGCGTGACCTGCAACCTGATCTGATTGTGCTGGATATCGGAATTCCTGACCTGGACGGTTTTGAGGTGATCAACCGGTTGTCGGTGCTCAGTCGCTCCGTGAAAGTGCTGGTGCTCAGTACTCAGTCTCCCGAACAGTTTTCAATTCGCTGCAAACATGCAGGCGCCGCGGGTTACGTGTGCAAAAACGACGAGTTGGCCGAATTGTCGAAAGCCGCGCGCGCGGTCATGAATGGTTATACCTATTTTCCCAATATCGCATTCAGTTCCGTGCGCAAACATGATGACATTGATGAAAAGCAGCGGCTTGAATCGGTGTCCGATCGCGAAATGCTTGTGTTGCAGCAGTTGGCCAAAGGCTTCAGTAACAAACAGATCGCCGACACAATGTTTCTCAGCAACAAAACCATCAGCACTTACAAAACCCGGCTTCTTGAAAAACTCGAGTTAAAATCAGTTGTGGAACTCGCCGATCTGGCAAAACGCAACGGCTTGATTTAACTCAAGAGCGCCTGGGCTGATGAGAGCAATTCTTTTACCCATCTTCGTGACGCTCCAGCTGTTCATTGGTTGCATGGGGCTGTGCCAGGCAGCAAGTAACGACAATATGCGTTTGTTCGGTCGTTCACTCGTGACGGGTTATCAGGTCGACCTCAGTGAGGCTGATCAGCGCTGGCTGACCGACAAGCGTGTCCTGCGCATTGGCGTTTCCCTGCCTGATTACCCTCCGCTGGACATCATTGCCAATAATCGTGATTACGAGGGCATTACCGCAGACTACGCCAGTCTGCTGGAGCAGTTGCTCGGTGTGAGGGTCGAAGTCAAAGGATACCTTTCTCGCCGTGAGGCAATTGAAGCGCTCAAACTCGGTGAAATCGATCTGTTGGGTTCTTCCAATGACTACGACATTGCGGACCCCGCACTGGTGTTGTCCGAACCGTATGCCACTGACCAACCGACACTGGTGACGCGAATCGGTGAAGACGTCACGTACCCGGTCGATCTGGCAGGTGTTCGGGTAGCTACTGTTTATCACTATCTCCCCGAGGCGGCCATCAACAAGGTTTACCCGGGCGCCAGGCTTCAGCTGTACCCTTCGACACTGAGCGCCATGGGCGCCGTGGCGTTCGGTCAGGCGGACGTGTTTCTGGGGAATGCCATCGGTGCCAACTACCTGGTCAACCGCAACTATCGGGGCATCGTCCGGCTGGTCAATTTTGCCCATCTCGATACCGCCAGTTTCTCTTTTGCACTGGTTAAACAGAACCCCACCTTGCTGCGTCTGGTCAATCGGGCGCTGGACGCCATACCCAAAGGCGAACGGATGACCATCCTGCAGCGCTGGGGGGCCGATGAGATCAGCATTCCCGGCGAGCACCGCTTGCAGCTCAGCACAACTGAGCAGCAATGGCTATCGCGGCATCCCACCGTCCGTGTGTTGATTGATGACAGCCTGCTGCCGTTCACCTATCTCGATGAGCAAAACCGCTTTCGGGGACTCAGCGCCGATGTCCTGGATAACGTCAGTCAGCGCACCGGGCTGAAGTTTGAAATAAAGACTGTCCATTCACGGGAAGATCAGGTGGCGGCATTGAATCGTGGTGACGCAGATATGCTCGCCGCGTTCTCCTCCGGGCAGGATCAGGGCCTCGGTTTGAGCTTTACTCGGCCGTATTTCACGACGTCCTTCGTATTGCTCACAAAAAATTCTGTCAGCAGCCCCGGCACGCTTGATCAACTGGCGGGACAAACCGTGGCCTTCACCGATGATCGTTACCTGCGAAGCTTTTTGACCGAGCACTATCCGGCGATTCACATTGTCGAGACCGACAACGCCACCCAGGCGTTGGCGATGGTTGCCAATGGGCAGGCGCAGGCGGCCATCAGTTCATTGATCAGCGCCCGTTATCTATTGTCCCGGGACTTCAAGGAACGGCTCAAGATCACGTCGACGGTGGGGACTTCTCGCTCGCAGATCGCGTTTGCGACTATACCCGACGAGCTTGAACTCAACTCGATTCTCAATAAAGCCTTGCTGAGTATTCCACCCGGTGAAATGGATACGTTGGCAGAGCGTTGGCGCTCCGAACTGGTGTTTCAGGATGGCTACTGGTTACGTTATCGCGGGCTGATCATTCAGGGTTTTATCGTCGCCGGCATTTTGTTGATTGTGGCCATCACCTGGATTACCTATCTTAAACGTCTGGTGTATCGGCGCGAGCAAGCGGAGCGAGCGCTCAGCGATCAGATGGAATTCATGCGGGTATTGATCGACGAAACACCCCATCCGATTTATGTGCGGGATCGAGCGGGCAAGCTGATTTCCTGCAACGCCAGTTATCTGGAAGTGTTTGGTCGGGACATGGAAAGTCTTCTCGGCAAACGCCTGGTTGAGGGTTCTGAGCTAAGCCCTGCTGAGGCTCTGGAGTTCGATAAGTCCTATCAGCAGGTAATGAGGCACGGTCGAGCGGTTATCGGTGACCGTCTACTGACCTTGGCCAATGGCAAGACGCGGACGATTTATCACTGGGCGCTGCCTTATCGCGGCAGCAACGGCATGGTCAGTGGTTTAATCGCTGGCTGGATTGACGTCAGTGACCGTCAGCGCCTGCTAGATGAACTCAAGGAATCCAAAGAAGAGGCAGAAAACGCCAACCGCGCCAAGACGACGTTTCTCGCCACCATGAGCCATGAGATCCGCACGCCGATGAACGCGGTGATCGGCATGCTCGAACTGGCCATGAAGAAGGGTGACCAGGGCATCATGGACAGACTGGCATTGGACGTCGCGTCCGGCGCCGCACGGGATCTGCTGGACTTGATCGGTGGCATTCTCGATATCGCCCGTATTGAAGCCGGCAAGCTGACCCTGACTCCGGAGCGCGCGCGGGTGCGCAGTCTGATCGAGTCCACCGTCCGTATCTTCGAGGGGCTGGCACAACAAAAAGGCATTGCGCTGGTGCTGGAAGTGCAGGAAGTCAGTCGAGACGACGCACTGGTTGACCCGCTTCGTCTGAAGCAGGTGCTGTCCAACTTGGTCGGCAATGCCATCAAATTTACGGAAAGGGGTGAAGTACGCGTCAGCTATCGCAGTCGCCAGTCAGAGGATGGCCAGCGTTTGCGGGTCGAATTCGACGTGACTGACAGCGGCATTGGTATCTCGGATGAAGATCAGATGCGTTTGTTCACGCCGTTTTCCCAGGCGCGAGGCAATCGCAATGCGGCGCGTACAGGTTCCGGACTCGGCCTTGTGATCTCACGATCATTGTGCGAAATGATGGGGGGCACACTGACGCTCACCAGCCAAGTCGGCAAAGGCACCCGAGTCAGCGCTCTGTTGGAATTTCCGCTGCTCGAGCCTGCAGATGATCCTGGTGTCGAACAAGTGACTTCAGTCCCGGCGGGCGCGCGATTACGGGTACTGGTGGTCGATGATTACCCGGTCAATCGCATGTTGCTGTCCCAACAACTGGAATATCTCGGGCACCGGGTCGAGGAAGCCGTTGATGGCGTTCACGGTTTGCAAGTATGGGGGCGCAAGCAGTTCGATGTGGTGATTACCGACTGCCATATGCCCAGAATGACCGGTTATGAGTTGGCCAGCGCCATTCGGGAAGACGAAAAGGACCGGAACGTCAAAGCCTGTCTGTTACTGGGCTTTACCGCCAATGCGCTGCCTGAGGAGCGTCAGCGTTGCCTTGCCGCCGGCATGGATGGGTGCCTGTTCAAGCCGATTACCCTGCATGACTTGCAGCAACGTTTGAGCGGAGTCGAACCGCCTCGGCAAGTCCCGCCATTGGATGATGGCGAAGATGGACACGAAGAAGGTGACTGGGGCGCACTGCTGAAACTCACCGGCGGCAACAAACAAGTGGCGCGCGGGTTGTTGATTGATCTGGCGCGGAGCAACAAAGAGGATCTGGCACTGCTGGAAACTTTGCAGGAGCCAATGGACGCCAGCGCTTTGAAAGATTTGGCTCACCGAGTGAAGGGTGGCGCACGGATCATCAAGGCATCGCGGCTGATGGAGGCATGCGAGTCACTGGAGTTTGCCAGTATCAACGGTGAGCGCGATCAGGTGACCCAGGCTGCTGCCGAACTGGCTCAGGCCATGACGCAATTGCGCGAAAACCTCGATCGACAGATTGGCTAAGTCAATGGCTGGCGTGTAGGGTCGCCCGTTGTGATGAATGGGATGCGCACCCTTTCGAGCATCAGAAACAGCAATTACAGGAGAGAACATCAATATGGAATATCGCAGGCATTGGTTTTGAAAACAGCTCGAATACTCGCCTCGTTGATTTTTTTGCTATTGACTGGCTGTGGTGGCGACCCGGATTTCGATTACAACGAAAAGGTCATGACGCAATATCTTTCGCACCGGGACAAGGTGCAGGAAGTGCAGCAGAGAGTCCAAAGCGGGGAATTTACTTTCGATTATTATTCGATGAAATACCGGACGATGCAGCGCCTGAGCGACGCAGCGCGAGCAGCCATGACGGATATCGATAACATTCCCCACAGTGCGCATGCCAACGCGTTTTCCCTGGCGCTGGTGCGCTACTACGAGACGGAAGCTGCCTACTATTTGTGGGTGAAGCGCTACATCCAGAAGAAGGGCAATTTCGATGGTGTGGCATTGCTGACAAGGATCAACGCGTCCCACGCAAAACTCCTTCAGCTCTCGCGTCAGGTTTATGTGACGCAACTTGAGTTTTTCAAATCGGCGGGAATAGCGTTTGCCGAGCGAGGCGCCTGAACCGGCTCTCACGCTTTCACTTTTTGCGCCAGTGCATGGTTGAGTGCTTTGAGTACGGGTTTGGCGCCTTCCACTTTCAGGCGCGCTTGAAACACTTTGCGCACCGCTTCGCCGTTATGGGCGAGCACTTTGACCGCGCGCGTGCGCTCGCTTTCTGTACCGTGGTTCATGAGCTGGCGCAGATGCGGAAGCTTGTTCGGCAGGGGCAGGGCGATGACTTGGGGCGCGGCGACAACGCGTACGCGACGATCGCCCACCACGGCAAGCTGTACCATGACGTCGGCGTAGGTCTGGGCCAGAGCCGGGTGCATTTCAAACACCTTGAGCAATGACAAACGTCCGCTGATCGAGAGCTCATTGATCAGGCAACGGGTCATGGCCGGGTTTTCCAGCAGAAATTCGGCAAGGTCAGGCCATTCGAGCAGGGCATCGAAGTCACGCCAGTACAGATTGTCCCGGCGTTCGAGCATCAGCAGCAGGGCGTACAAAGGTGACATGTCGTCTGCAGCCAGAATCTGGCAAAGCAGATTAAAGTTCCAGTTCGCTGGCATGCGTGTGCGGCAATGTCCTTTCAGATCCGTGCAAGTGTTGCTCAGGGCATCAATCGCCAGATAAAGGAACCATTCAGGTATCTGCGCGATACGGCGCAAATGCGTGCCTTGGCACGCAGCCTCCATGACTTTTCCCAGACGTACCAGTTTCGCGGCGTGTTCTTCGTTGCCAAGTGCGTACATCTGCGCGCGCGCGTTGGCGGCAGCTTGCAGGCGTTGCTGATGCCGCTGAGCGTAAACATGCGGTGAGCGCCACCAGTTGGAAATATTGGGCTGGCAGAGGATCGCGTTGGCGGCTTCGGCATCTGCCTGGCGAAGAGCGGTCAGCACATCGTCGGCTTCCCCGGTGATGACATAGAGGGTGGCGTGCAATGCCAGTCCAGGGCACAACAGGTCGAATACCTCAAGGCTGCGCACGGTTTGCTCGGCGAATGGGCAGGTCAGATTGGCGGTGTTCAGGTTTTGCAAAGAGGTGTGCGGCATGAAGAACTCGCGGACAAATCGAGTCAGTGTCCAAGGGTTGCTCGATTTTCAATGTAGGAAATGTCTGTTTTTTGCCTTTTTGAGTGCGGTGATGATCTATGAACAAAATCGGCAAAATAGGAAATTTCCTACAGATTGAGGCCGTCGTTTTGTTTAGCTTTCAGGGTCTACGCCTGTCGAGCCAGGCGTAGACCTCTCTTTTCAACCTCCCTTCGGGAGGTTTTTTTTGAACAGCACTTTTATCACCGCCAGTCGTACCCGGCGGAGCAAAAGGAAAATCACCATGCGTGTTGAACCAGGCTACCTACGTCATCGCAGTCGCCCTGATCAGTCCCCCGTATTCTCCATCGACGTTGCATACGAGGTTGTCCGTGAGCATGAGAACGATCCATTCCTGCACCTGACCGTGCGCAGTGAAGTGGCGGGAAAAATTACCCATGACGAGTGCAAACTCAGTCGGGAGTCCTCACCGTGTGTGGCCAAAATCATCAACTTCATCAGCCGCAACCGTGGGCTCGCCGACGCGGACCTGTTGACGGCAGAGCACCCGGACGTGATCCGCGCCAACGCCGATATTGATGAGCGCTTTGCGGACTATCGCCGTGCATTCGAGTCGAGTTGCTCGGCTTACGACAGCTTCGTGCCGGGGCGCCTGCACCGTGCTAACAAGAACCCTCTGGATGGTCAGCCGCCGTATTGCGTCGACCTGCATTACAGCATCGTGCACGACCCTAAAGAAGGTTCGGTGGTGCAGATGCGTCTGGTGGGAGAAGTGGCGGGCAAACGTTTTGAAGAGTCCTTTAGCCTGCCTCGCAGCAGCGCCTACAATTTCGGCAGCGTGGCGACACGCCTGGCGCACAAACACGGCATGTCCCGCGATAACGGCCTGATCAAGTACAACCACAAACTGTACGACCTGATGTACGCCGACATCCGCGACCGCCTGACCTCGTGCAGTGAAGATTCCGGGCAATGTGATCTCAAGTCCCGCTGAAAACCACCCTTGACAGGCGCCACAAAAATGTAGGAGTGAGCCTGCTCGCGAAAGCGGTAAGCCAGCCACATCTGTGTCAACTGACACAATGCTTTCGCGAGCAAGCTCGCACCCACATATGACTGTGGTTGTCTGCAGGATTTGTGAGCGGCGCTGAACCCTGTGGGAGCGAGCCTGCTCGCGAAAGCGGTAAACCAGCCACATCTGCGTCAACTGACACAATGCTTTCGCGAGCAAGCCCGCTCCCTCAATGGATTTCTGCAAAACCCGCTACAACGTGGCCAGCAACCAGGCGCCAGCCGCCGCGCAGGCAAAGCCCATGATCTGAAGCATCCGTGCGCCGGCGTTCAGTTTGAGCATCAGCCAGGCACCCACGGCGCCGATGACGTGCAGGCTGGCGGTGGTGAGAAGGAAACCGCTGGCGTACGCCACCTTGTCATCCATCACCGGCACTTCATAACCATGGGCATAGCCATGGAAAATGCCGAAGACACCAACGCCGAGCGCTGCGACCGGCACGGCGAAGGTCTTTCGCAGGCCGATGGCCAAACCGAGTAACACCACTGACAACGAAACGCCGATCTCGCTGCCCGGCAGATCAAACTGATCGAACCCCAACAGCCCGCCGAGCAACATGCAGCAGACGAACGCACTCGGCACGATCCAGATCGCTCTGCCGCCCATCTGGCAGCTCCATGCGCCAACGGCAATCATCGCCAGCAAGTGGTCGAGTCCGGACAATGGATGCAACCACCCGGCAGATCCGCCGCTGTGCGCTTGCGCCAGCTCACTGGCCATTACCCCTGCCAGTAACAGCGGCAGGCTGACAAATCGTTTGATTGGCGAGTTCATTGCGATGGGCTCCGGTCTTTAGAGGAAATGTTCACGGTCAACGAGGCCCAGAGACTTTCCCAATCAACACCATCCTCACCACTGGGCTCCATGTGTACGGTGCTGAACAGCCACAAGCCCGGATCAGTAAGTGGCAGCGCGACGCGACCGTGCTCATCGCTGATGGCCATGACTTCTTTCACCGGGTCGGCCTTGAGCTGTGCCTTGACCAGGTTGCCCGCCAACGGTTCGCCGTTGAAAAAAAGCTGAAGGTGGAACTCATCGCCGGCCTGGAATTTCAGTGGATCGGTGTGCGCAACGAATTCGAGCGGCATGTCCATGACGCGATCAAAGCCATCGCTGCGACCGCCGACTAACACGATGCTTTTGGCGCAGCGCGAATACTGTTCGCGGCCAGGCGTTTGCATCAGGTCATAACGCTTGCGCAGTGCCAGCACATTGCTCAAGCCTTCTTCTTCCAGATACTCATTGAACTCAATGGCCGACAAATTGATGCGCGTGCTGTTGGTGCGCATGGCCACGACCGTCGCGCCAACTGCGCGGGTCTGCAAATGCCCGACCGCAAGTGCGCCGTCGCGACCCTCGACTTTGCGCACGCCCTTGGCATCCTTGGCGATAAACCAGTCCACCAGGTTATTCAAGCGCGGGCTCTGCACACCGGGCCAGGTGGGGCCGATCCGCAGCTCGAACACGACCTTTTTATCAACTGCGGTCACGCCATCGTGGGGCACAAGCCAGAACTCATGGGCCGAGGCGAGTGGCGCGAGCAACATCAGGGCGCAAATGCGCGCGGTGCGGGTGAGCGTTGCTATCGTGCGAGCGGTTTTTTTTGCGGGAGGTGTTAAGTCGGTTTTCATCTTTAAGGACAATGGTCTGATCCCGTCCGGGTTGAAAAAAGAGGAGGGCATAAGCCCCCCTCCGTTTGTCATTGCACGACGTCAGCGATTACCTGAGTTCTGCCGGCATGAGGTACGGGAAGGTCGTGGTGTGCAGCTTCGGATTGGCGATCTTCTGATCGGTCGGGGTGCCCAGCACCATGGACAGGATGGTGCTCATGGCATCGTCGTCCAGCGCGCGACCGTTACGCTCGTCAACGGTGTACTTGGCGGCGCTGCCGACGTTGTAGGTCAACACGTCAGGGATCAGTTTTTCAGCGACAGCGTCACCGTATTGCTGTGGATACTGCTGGGTCTTGGCCAGGGCCGAAGCGCGGGCAACGCGAGCGGAGACCAGCGCCTTGATAGGGTTATCCGTGTCAGGACGGCTTTGGTCGTGCTCTGCCTTCAGCGCCGCGTTTTCGAACAGCGTGATGTGCGAGAGCAACGGGTTGGCCGAGTACTGCACCTGCGTCCAGGTGCCTTTGTTGTCCACTGCAGTGGTCATGAAAGTACGGATGGTCTTACCGAGCATCGAGTTCGGGACTTCCAGCACGATGGCGGCGGCTTTGCGACCGAGGAAAATGCTTTTGCCCTGGGCTTGTGCCCAGATGGACGCGTCGTACGGCTTACCGGCGTTCAACTGTGCACGCATCAACCCCAGGCTGGTGGAGTTACCGAAAAATGGATCTTTGACCACGCCGGCCCAGGCTTTCACGCCCTTGGCCAGTTCGCTGGTTTTACCCAATTCGCCGGTACCGATTTTCGCGCCTTTGGCACCGACGGCAGCGTTAGGCAATTGCGACTCGTACACGGTGAACTTGTTATCGCTGCTGAACGACAGGCTGAAGGTATGCCCGGTTTTATAAGTTGCGTCATCCGCGACGTGAATGTTGTACAGCGCATCGGTCGCGAACACCCCGTTCGGGCCGGTTTTTGGCGCGGAGTTCAGGGTCATGATGAAGACGGTGTGATCCGCCTTCGGCGACGCGAAGACATAGTTGTCGAGTTGGTTAAGGGCCGGAGTCTTTTGCACGATCACCGATTCAAAGTGATGACTGGCCATGGCCGGAGCACTGACCAGGCAGGCAGCCGAAAACGCGAAAGCAAATTTCGAGATTGAGTAGTTCATTGGAAATTCCTGAAAAGTTTTAAATCCATGAGGTAACTTCTGCGGTTACTGCTGCAAGCCCAGGTGCAAGTCGCTGAAGACGTAGTCTTTGTCAGCGCGATTGGCTACGTGGCAACCTGAACACTGTTCCATCGGGCGCAGTTCTGCGGTTTTCGGATAAGGCGTGCCTTTGACGGGGCCAAAGCCGAAGTAGCCCCAATTGCCGGGCGCCTTGGGAAAGCGTTTGGCGTCCTTGACCATGTAACCGGCGCCGAAGTAGTACGCCTCAAACACGCCGGTGCCGTGAGTGGTCTTGCATTCACCGGTGACTTTGTCGCAGCTCTCGATGTCCTGCGGCCATTTCTGGCCTTTGTTCTTGGTGCAGACGCCGGATTTGTCGTCGCATTCGTCGCCCAGGCTCGATGCGGTGAAGTCCTTGACGAACTGGGTGCCGTCAGGCCACTTGCCGGTTTTTTTGTACGCTGCCAGCGCCGAAGGCTCGACGTAGGTGTTGCCGAACTGCGCACCTTCGATGACGCTGCCATCAAGAATCGTGGTTTTACCCGGCTCTTTGAAGTACGTGCCGATGTGCGTCCAGCTGCGATAGCCTTCCGGCAATTTGACGACGGTATTACTTTCAAATTTAGCTCTGGCGCTGGCCTCTACACCTTCGGCCGCCGTGGCGATCGAACTGCCCGTGGTAACGGCAATGGCAAGCAAACAAGCACTTAAGTTAAACAGGCGAATTCCGGTTTTTTTAAACACGCTGACACTCCTTTTTTTTTGAATGAGTCAGCGTGATTGATGCCCGAACGTTTGAGCTGTTACAGAAAACGCCAGTTAATTTGACTGTTTGATCACGCATGGCCGCACCGTTCACGTACTTGATCTGCCGTTACTCGGTTTGCGCGAACTTTTCGATCAGATCCTTGCGTGGTGGCGTCCAGGTGGAAATCATCTCGCCCACCGGCGTCAGGCAGCGCATGTCGTGTTCGACATTTGGAGCGACACACACCGCTTGCCCGGCATACACCGGGAACCGTTCGGCACCATTGGTAGCGATGAATTCGCCGTTGATCACCACGTTCACTTCTTCATTGGAGTGATGGTGGGTGCTGCCAAAACCCTTGCCAGTGAACCAGAACCGCGCGGACATCATTTGCTCGGTGATGTTGATGATTTGCATGGTCACGTCGTCGTTCAGTTTTACTTTCTTGTAAGTTTTCATCGGTTACGCCTTGGTGTGATTGGAACTTGCCTAGAGTTTTTTCGAGCGCTTGATGTTACAGGCGAGGCATTTTTGGCCGCGCGGAACCGGCCATTGGCGCACTTGGGGATGGCGGTCTAGGCTGATCTTTCAGGCACGCGGGCCTTGGCCGGAAAAGCCTGAAATCGCCGTCTGAAAATCTTCCAGGAGCGAAGGCCCTTGCGGGCCAGGAGTGGGATCCATGAAATCCGCAACACCTGTTTTGTGCGTGTGTTTCAGCCTGTTCCTGACCTCGGTCGCGTATGCCGACGATCCACCGGCTGCCGCCGACAATCCACCGGCCGCTGCCGACAACACGCCGGTCAACCCGCAAGTGGTCGACAAGCTCATCGACATGGGCAATTACCTGCGCGCTTTGCCGAAGTTTCAGGTCGATGCGCAAATCTCCCGTGACACCGTTCTGGAGTCCGGTCAGAAGATCAAGACCGAGTCGGCCAACACCCTTAAAGTCCTCGATCACAACCGGCTGTATGCCAAATCAGAAGGCGATGTGCGCACGCGGGAGCTGTTTTACAACGGCAAAAAACTCACGCAGTACGCGCCTTACCTCAAGTACTACACGACGGTCGATGCACCGCCGACAGTAGGTGAAGCCCTGCACCGATTCGAAAACTTCTACGGCATTCAGGTGCCGATGGAAGATCTGTTTCTGTTCGGCAGCGATCAGGCGCAGATCGATGCGCTCAAAGAGGCGGCGTATGTCGGGCCCTCGACCATCAACGGTCAGCTCTGTGACCATTTGGCGTTCCGCCAAGAAGGCGTCGACTGGCAGTTGTGGATTACCCGCTCGGACAAACCACTGCCGTGCAAACTGGTGATCACCACCACCGATGAGGCGAGCTTTCCGGAGTACAGCGCGGTGTATCGCTGGAACCTCAAGCCGGAGCTCAAGGACGCGATGTTCAACTTCAAGCCGGGCAAGGGCGACGTGGCGATCCCTTTGAAAGAAGTCGCTGCACAGGGAGGCAAATGACATGAACGGCACACTGACCTGGAGTTTGTTGTTTTCATTTGCCACCGCTTCGGTGCTGACCTTAAGTCTGATCAGCGCAGCCGATGCCCGGCCGCAACGCGCGCAAGGACATGCCCGCGCCTCCGTCAACCGACCGCCACCGCCGCATGCGCCACGCGCACAGCGGATCAACGCCCCGCAGCGTGCAAACCATATGAATGCGAATAACCGGGTGAACGCCGGCAATCGGGTCAATTCCAACAATCGCAACTACGTCAACAACAGCCGGCACAACGTCAACATCGACAACCATCGTGACGTTGATATCGATGTCGACGGACGCGGTCGCTATGGCTACGACGATCACTACCACCCGATTGGCACCGCCGTCGCGGTGGGTGCGACCGTCGCGGTGACGTCGGCGGTCATCGGCGCTATCCTCACCCCGGCACAGATGCCCAGCAGTTGTGTGCAGGTGATGCGTTACAACACGATGTATATGCAATGCGGTTCGACCTGGTACCAGCCGCAATATCAGGGCAGTGACGTCACGTACATCGTGGTCAACGCGCCGTGATCGCGGTTTAGCGCAGCACTCGTAAGCGCCGCAGCAGGCGCGGTTGATGCTCGGGACAATGACGCTTCTGCCACTCGCGGGGCGTCATCGAGAACCAGCGCTGGAACGCTCGACAGAATGCACTGAGGTCTGAGTAGCCGAGTAAATCGGCCATTTGTGCGGTGCTGATCAGCGGGTCTTCGAGGTGTTCGCAGGCCATGATCTGGCGGGTTTCGTCGAGCAGATCCTGAAAGGATTTTCCCTCCTGAGCCAGACGCCGTTGCAAGGTGCGGGAATTGATCGCCATGCAGTCGGCGACTTTATCTATGGTCACACGACCGCTGGGCAGCATGTTGCGCAGCAATTGGCGGACGAAGCTGGGCATTTCGTCAGCCGACAGGCGCTCCATGTTGTGGACATGCGCAGTCAACAACTGGTGCAAGGTCTCGTTAGCCGAACCCAGCGGCTGAGCGAGCACCGCCGCCGGAAACACCAACCCGTGGCAAGCGGTGTTAAACGTCGGATTGCATGCCAGCGTGCGGCGATAGACAGTCGGATCCGTCAGCGGTGCGTGGCGCAACAATATCGCTGAAGGTAACCAGTTACCGCCGACCAGCGTGCGCATCAGTTGCATGCCAACGCCGATGGCCAGTTCCTCAGCCTGGCCAATACCGGGCATGTCACGCTCATAGACGTGGTAGCTGAGTACCGCGACCCCGTCTTCGACCGCCAGTGAGACGTGAGCCGCGGCGTTGTGCAGGGCAAAGTTTTCCTTCAGTTCGATCAGCGCGTCACCCACCGTTCGGGCATTGCGGATGAGGTAGAGCAGGGGGCCGAAGATGCTCACGCCCTGATGCAAACCGTATTGCAGACCGAACAGCGGATTGGCGGACTGCCACGTACACAGCTCCAGCAGCGCGCAAAATCGTCGATAGGCAAGAATGCCCTCCTGGCGCCGCAGCAGTTCTACCGGCAGCGACGCACGGCGCAGCATCTCGGCCGGGTTAAGTCCCTGCGACAGCGTAAATTCTTCAAAGCACGACAGCGTCAGCGCCCGAACGAAAGGGCTTACCGCGCAGGGTTTCGGGCTGTCGAGCTGTACTGCCGGCAACTCACTGCTCATCGGTTTTCCCCGCTCGGGTTGACGGCTTGCGCTTCGATATAGCGACGCTTCCACACGCGTGGGCTGACACCGTTCCAGCGTGCGAACGCACGGGAAAAAGCACTCAAGTCGCCATAGCCGAGCAGGGTGGCGAGTTGAGTCAGGCTGATCGATGTGTCGCAAATGTAGCGGGTGGACATCGACTGTCGGGTCTTGTCCAGCAACTGCTGAAACCCGGTGTTTTCATCCATAAGATAACGCTGCAACGTACGCGGACTGATCATCATGTGTTGCGCGACATCTTCGAGGGTGGCTTTGCCCGAGGGCAACATCGTACGCAGAACCTTTTGCACGTAGCCGGGCAATTCTTGCAGGGTCAATTGGGAGATGTCCTCGACATGCCGGCGCACCAGTTGCTGCAAGCCTTCATCGGCATCGCTCAATGGCGCGCCAAGCAATGCCGCGTCGAAAATCCAGGCGTTGCTGTCGCTGTTGAAGCGTGGATTGATGCCCAACAGTCGTCGGTAATCGCTCGACGGCACCGATGAGACGTGACGCATCAGCAAGGCACTGGGCCGCCAGCGTCGTCCCAACAAGTTCTGCATCAAATGACTACCGACGGCGAGGGCCAGTTCGACATCATGACGGACCGACGCGGCCTGGCCGTCGGTGACTTCGTAGGAAAGCCGGGCGTTGTCGCCCTGAATATCGAGGTGAATGACGGCGCCACTGCTGTGGACATGAAAGTACTCACGCAGGGCTTTCAACGCCGCACCGACTGTTTTGCCGCTCTGGATGACGTACAGCAAGCTGCCGAGGACCTCGGCGCCCTGATGCAAACCCAATTGCAGGCCAAACAGCGGGTTATCCGAGTGTCGCGCCGATTGTTCGAGCAGGGCGGTATAACGTGAATATGTGATCAATTCATCGTGCTGGTCGGGCGTGTCTGCGCGCAGGCCGGCCTGTTCAAGCAGGCCGCGTGCGTCCAGGCCCTGGCTTGCAGCGAATTCGTTGTAGCCCAACAGGGCAATGCCGCGGACGATCGAAGTCATGAACGCAACCTATAGAAGGCAAGGCGATATTGTCGTTATGTGTGCCTTTTTCGATGGTACACCCGGGCAATAGCGGCGGATGTGAGGGTGTCGTCAGTTGTGGAAAAAATGGCGCGATCTGCAAAGTCATTGGCGTTTGAGAGCGCGACAGTAGGCACACAGGAATCCTGCCATCCCACCAACAATGAGAATAATCATGGCCCTCCCCAACGTACTGATCGACCACAAATCGCTGCTGACCCTCAATACCAACGAGCTGCCGGTTTACCGCGACGCGCTGATCCCCGGCGTTGACGCCCAGCCCTTGTATCTGGACCCGATTGCCGGTGTCTGGGTGCTGCGCGTCATGTTCCATCCTGGCGTGATTCTGCCCAAGCACTACCACACCGGCGTGGTGCACATGTACACCCTCAGTGGTCGCTGGAATTACGTCGAATACCCGGATCAGCCACAGACCGCCGGCAGCTACCTGTTCGAGCCAGGTGGCTCGGTTCACACCTTCATGACCCCGGCAGACAACACCGAAATCACCGACACGTTCATGGTGGTACACGGAGCCAACGTCAACTTCGATCAGGACGGCAATTACCTCGGCATCATGGACGCCAGCGACATCATGATGATGTTCGATCGTCTGATTCGTGAACGCGGCCTGCAACCGGCTCGCTACATTCGTGCGCAACAGACCGATTACACCACCGGCGCCTGATGCGCAGTGCTGAGCCGATCCCAACGTCAGAGGTATGACCATGTCAGATACACCCATGCCCGTCGGCGCTAACGGGCAGACCGCGGCGCCGCCGCGCAGTGTCTTCATCACAGGCGCCAACGGGTTTATTGGCCGCGCGCTGATGGCGCGTTATCAGGCGCTGGGCGCCGAAGTTCGCGGCATGGATCTGCATGCCGATCCGGCTCGCAACGTGGTCGCCGGCGATTTGACCCAGCCTTCGCGTTGGGCTGATCACGCCAAGGGCTGTGAGTTGTTCATCAACACCGCAGCCGTGGTTTCCCTTGCCGCGCCGTGGAAGCTTTATCGCGAAGTGTCGGTACGCGGTGTGCGCAATTGCATCGATGCGGCAGTGGCCGGCGGTGCGCAGCGTTTTGTGCAGCTGTCGTCGATCGCAGCGCTGGGCTGGGATTACGCGACTCAGGCCGATGAAACCTCCGACGTCGTGATCGGCACACAATACCGCTATGGCGTCGCCAAAGGCGCCAGCGAACATGTGGTGTTAGCCGCCCATGCGGCCGGTGAGATCGACTGCACCATCATTCGCCCCGGCGACGTTTATGGCCCGGGTTCACGGGCCTGGCTCAGCGAGCCGCTGAAAATGGCCAAGAGCGGTGCATTGGTGCTGCCTGACGGTGGCAAAGGGATTTTTACCCCGGTGTTCATTGACGACTTGCTCGACGGCATCATGCTCGCCAGTGGATTGGAGCAAGGGCGTGGACAGATCTTCATCCTCAGCGGTGGCGAGCCACTGAGCTGTATGGAGTTCTTCAGCAATCACTGGCGCTGGGCCGGGCGCCAAGGCCAGCCACACACATTGCCGCTGGGTATCGCGACACTGGTGACACGGTTGCTGTGGGGCTTCAATCGCCTGCTGCAACGTCCCAACGAAATCACCCCGGACGCCATGTACATGTTTGCGCGCAAGGCTGATGTGTCGATTGCCAAAGCACAGCGATTGCTCGGTTATCAGCCGAAGGTAAGCATTGCCGAAGGTCTGCAGCGTTCCGAAGACTGGTTGCGCGGCACCGGGCAGATTGACTGAGCCATTCACCCAATGGGTGACACCGGAGGCGTTCACGCTACGCGCCTCTTTTTTCCGGCATTTGCCGAAGCCATCGACTGCGCTTGCAGCGATGGCTTTTTCTTTTTTGCGCGCAACCCTCACGCCAACTCGTGTCGCGACAGGTATGAATACTGGCGCGATATGCCAAGCGCTCCACAGCCCGGGCCTCAACAATCGACGCTACCAATAACAAAAGACACTGCATCCGGTTACCTGGATGACGGAGGTTTGCAATGCGTTCACTTCTGTTGATCTGCCTGTTCGTCCTGTTTGTCGCCGGTTACCACGAATTCTCCCGCTCGCCGCCCCTCGACGGTTTAGCGACGGCGGCGCCTCTCGTCAGCATGGGGGAGGTTTTCAGGGGGTATTGAGCGCAGTCCCGTTTAACGTGTCAGAAAAACCTGCAAATTCCCGGCAGGTTTTTTTATGCACGGAGCAGGGTGGCAGACAATCAATCGTCTTGGCGTTAAATGTAGAAAAACTGGCGCAATGTGCAAAGTTTGCTTCCCTGCTTTCCCTCCATGATCGGTTCACTCTGACGTCAAGGCGTTTCAAGTCGCAGATCCGATCACCCGAACCTGCCCGCCCGCCCAGAGCCACTCCAAATAAAAACAATCCGGAGAGTGCTCCATGAACCCTTCCCTGGGCCTGACGGCTTGCGCATGCAGCCGTTTGGCAAAAGCCATTCTTACCCTGACGCCCCTTGCCCTTGCTGTGTCCCAACATGCGCTCGCTGGCGAATTCGAATATGGCGAAGTGTCTGGTCGTTACAACGGCAGCGTCAGCGTTGGCGCCATCTGGAGCGCCGAGAATCCCAACAGCAATTACATCTTTCAGGGCAACGCCAACAGCGTCGGTTACGGCCATGCGGGGCAATTCAACCCCAGCGGCGCGCGTAACGTTGACGACAGTCGGCTGAACTTCAAAAAGAACGACCTGGTGTCGACGCCCGTCACGCTGCTGGGCGAGGTGGAGTTGAACTGGAAAAACTACGGCGCCTTCATCCGTGGCAAAACCTGGTACGACTACACGCTGAATAACCACAACGTCGACTTCGGCCATTCCTCCAACGGCTATCAAGCCAATAGCACACTGGATGACAGCCACTTCGACAGCCTGGCGAAATTCCAGGGCGTGGCGTTGCTGGATGCCTATGTGTTCGGCGATTTCACCGTGGCTGATCGCCCGCTCAATGCCCGCGTCGGTAATCAGGTGGTGAACTGGGGCGAAGGGTTGTTCTTTCAAAACGGTATCAACTCAGTCAACCCGGTCGATGTCGCCGCATTGCGCCGTCCCGGTTCGCAGCTCAAGGAAGCGTTGTTGCCGGTGCCGATGTTGTACGGCAACTACGGCCTGACCGATAACCTGAGCATGGAAGCGTTCTACCAATTGCAATGGCGCAAAAGCGTGCTCGAGGGCTGCGGTACTTATTTCGCCGCCAACGACTACGTGACGGACGGCTGCTACGGTGTTCCACGCCTGGGGCCGGCCGCGAATCCCAACGATGCGTATGCCTACGCCAACGGTCTGTACATCAATCGCGCCGGTGACGATGAGCCGTCTGACGCTGGTCAGTTCGGCGTCGCGTTCCGGTACTTTGTCGATGAGCTCAGCACGGAGTTCGGTGCGTATGCGATGAACATTCATTCGCGCACACCGTACGCCAGCGTTATCACTGACACCCGGCCAGGCCCGGGTGCGGGCTGGTTGCCGGGGCAACAGTCGAGCAACAGTGAATACTTTGCCGAATTCCCGGAAGACATCCGTATCTTTGGCTTGAGTTTCTCCAGCAATATCTGGGGCACTTCGGTATTCGGCGAGTACAGCTTCCGGCCTAACCAGCCGGTGCAACTGGCCACCGCCGATCTGATCACCGCCTTCGGTTCGCCGCAAAACCCCTCGACTTTCCCGGGCGCCATCGGCCAGAACATCACTCTCGGCCAGGACGCGATCAACGCTGCACCGGGCTCGGAGTACAACGGCTACGATCGCCTGAAAATCTCGCAATTCTCGCTGGGCTTCGTCAAATCGATCCCACAGGTTCTGGGCGCTGAAAGCCTCAATCTGGTGGGCGAAGCGGGCGCCAAGTATGTCCACGACATGCCGAGTCTGGATGACCGTCGCTACGGCAGAACGGATATTTACGGCACTGATCTCGCGCAAGGCAGCGCAGCCGGCTGCGCCGTCGGCACACCCGTGGCCAAGTACAAGAAACTCTCCTGCACCAGCGATGGTTACATGAGCCAGTTTTCCTGGGGCTACCGGCTGCGCGCGCAGTTGAGCTATCCCGGCGTGTTCGCTGGCGTAAACCTCTCGCCGTTTGTTGCGTTCGGTCAGGACGTCAAGGGCTGGTCGTACGACGGCAACTTCTCCGAAGACCGTTTGCTGGGCTCGGTCGGTGTGCGCGCTGACTACCTGCAGAAATACTCCGCCGAACTGTCCTGGTCGGGCAGCGGCAATACCCCTTATGCACCGACTGACCGCGACTTTATTGCACTGAGTCTGCGTGCAGGTTTCTGAACCGAGGAAATAACCATGAACAAAAATCTACTCTCGGCTGCCATTATCGGCGGGCTGCTATCCCTGACCAGCCATGCCGCACTGGCGAAAATGGATGCTGCCGATGTCGCCCGACTGGGCAAAGACCTGACGCCAACCGGCGCTGAAAAAGCCGCCAGCGCCGACGGCAAAGTCCCAGCGTGGACAGGTGGTTTGACCACGCCGCCGGCTGGCTATGACGCGAGCAAAGGCTACACCGATCCGTTTGCCGCAGAAAAACCGCTGTACACCGTAACTTCGGCAAACATGGCGCAGTACGCCGACCTGCTGTCGCCGGGCTACAAAGCACTGCTGCAGAAATACCCGGACTACAAACTCAACGTTTATCCGAGCCACCGCACGGCGGCACTGCCGCAAGCGGAATACGCCGAGATCGCCAAGGAAGCCAGCAAGGTTGAACTGGCAAACAATGGCAACGGCTTGCTCAACTACGAAAAAACCAGCGTACCGTTCCCGATGCCCAAGACCGGCATCGAAGCGATGTACAACCACTTGGTGCGCTTCCGCGTCGGCGGTTACCAGTACTTCCCGACCGAAATGGTCGTGCAGGCCAACGGCAACTTCACCCCGGTACGCCGTGAAGTTGAAGTGATGATGGCCTCGGCGATGGGTAATCCGGAGCCCAACCGTTTGTATTACTACCTGGGCAAAGTCACCTCGCCGGAAAGCGTTGCGGGCAACCTGACCCTGGTACACGAACCGATGGATCAGACCAAGGAAGGGCGTCTGGCCTGGGTGTATAACCCTGGTCAACGTCGCGTGCTGCGTGCACCGGAAATCTCCTATGACTCGCCGGTAAATACTGCCGATGGTCTGCGCACCAACGACATGGTCGACATGTTCAACGGCGCCCCGGACAAATACGACTGGAAACTGGTCGGCAAGAAAGAAATGCTGGTGCCGTACAACACCTACAAACTGGCCGATCGCACGCTCAAGTATGAGCAGATCATCCAGCCTAACCACCTCAATCAGGACTTGGTGCGTTACGAGCCGCATCGCGTCTGGGTGGTCGAAGCCACGCTGAAACCGGGCGAGCGTCACATCTACGCCAAGCGTACGTTCTACCTCGATGAAGACAGCTGGGGCATTCTCGGCGCCGATCTGTATGACGGTCGCGGCGATCTCTGGCGCGTTCAGGAAGCGCACAGCCTGCAACGTTACGACGTGCTGTCGGCGATCCACATCAGCGACGTTTCTTACGATCTGCAAGCGCGCCGCTACATCACCTACGGACTGGAAAACGAAGAGAAGCACACCAAGTTCGGCATCACTGCCGAGTTGAAGGATTTCAGCCCTGCTGCGCTGCGTCGCAGTGGTCGCTGATTTTCAAAGCGACTGAGATCCCGGGGGAACGGTGCAAACGGTTCCCCCTTTTTTTCAGCTTTTCACGGTACCGAACCATGAACAAATTCCTTTCGCCGGCCTTGCTGATGCTGTCCGGTCTGGCGTTGGCCGTGCAAGCACTGAACGTCAGTGCTGCGCCGCTTGCCGACCGCCTCGAACGCGCTTCCCGTCACACCGCGCTGGCCATCGAGCAGCCGCTGACCGACGTGCAAAAAGTCGGTGATCAACTGGTGATGGTCGGTGCGGCCGGGCACATTCTTCTGCGCAGTCCCTCGGCAACTTTACAGGCCAACACCCCGGTGGATCTGCTGCTGACGGCGGTGTATTTCGTCGACGACCGTAACGGCTGGGCCGTGGGGCATGACGGCGTGATCTTGCACAGCAGCGACGGTGGTAACACCTGGGTACGGCAACTGGAAGGCCGGGCGATCAGTCAACTGATGCTCAAGTGGGCTGAATCCGAAGTGGCACGCCTGGAACTGGCCAGCGCCGCTGCGCCGGAAGACGAGAGCCTGATCAGCGCCCTCGATAATGCCAATTTTGCCCTCGACGATGCCAAGGCGGGTGTCGAAGCAGGGCCTTCGCGACCGCTGCTGGACGTATGGTTTCGTGATGCGCAGGAAGGCTGGGCGGTCGGTGCTTACGGGATGATCGTGCACACCCGGGATGGCGGCAGTAGCTGGGAATTTCTCTCCTGCCTCGAAAATCCCGAGCGGCTGCACCTCAATGCAGTGCTGGGCACGGCTGACGGCAGTGTGTTGGTAGCGGGTGAGGGCGGACGCATGTATCGCCAGTCCGCTGGCCAGTGGCAAACCCTCGAACCCCTGACCAAGGCCTCGCTGTACAAACTGATGACGCTGCGCGACGGGCAGACATTGGCCATGGGGTTTGGCGGTGCGCTGTACCTCAGCGCCGATCAAGGCCTGAGCTGGCAAAACATCCCGTTGAACAGTAAGGCCAGCCTCTACGGCGGCACGCAGTTGAATGACGGCACGCTGTTGCTGACTGGCAGCGCAGGTTCGCTGATGTACAGCAACGATCTCAAGCATTTCCGTCTCTGGCAGGGCAGCGCGAAATCGCCGTTGCTCGGTGCTGCACAACTGGCTGAGGGCCAACTGGCGCTGATCGGGAGCAACGGCCTGCGCGTGCTGCCGCTGGCTGACATCAAGGAGCAACTGCAATGACCGCGCGCATGAACCTCGATCAGAACCCCGCGCCGCAGGAGCGCAGCCTGATGCAACGCATGGTGAGCGTCACCGAGCGTGGCTTGTTCAATCACCGGCGACTGGTGCTGACGTTCTTTGTGATCGTCTCGCTGCTGCTGGGTTACAAAGCGCTGGAATTGCGCCCGGATGCCAGCTTCACGCGGATGATTCCCACCGGTCACCCGTTCATCCAGAACTACTTCAAGTTTGAGGATGTGTTGCGCCCGCAAAGCAACGTGTTGCGCGTGCTGGTGGAAAACCCTGACGGCGAGATTCTCACGCCGCAGTTCATGGAAACCCTGCGCGAGGTCAACGACAAGATCTTCTACCTGCCGGGCGTTGATCGCGGCAACCTGAAATCGTTGTGGACGCCCAACGCACTGTGGACCGAAGTGACCACCGAAGGTATGCGCGCCGGACGGGTGATTCCCGATGGTTACGACGGTAGCGCCGCGTCGCTGGCACAGGTGAAGCAGAACATCCAGCGCGCCAACATGCTGGGCAGCTTTGTCGCCAACGACTTCCACTCGACGATCATTCGCGTGCCGTTGCTGGAGAACGATCCGGAAACCGGCAAGCCACTGGATTACGGCGTGTTCACCCAAGCCCTGGAAAAGCAAGTGCGCGAACACTTCGCCACTCAGGGCGTGAACATTCGGGTGATCGGTTTCGCCCAGATCGTCGGCGACCTGCTGGCTGCTGCGACCGACATCGCCAAGTTTTTCGCGCTCACCGTGGTGCTGATCAGTGTCCTGTTGTACTGGTATTGCCGTTGCTGGCGCAGTACGGCGGTGACGGTATTGACCTGTCTGCTCACCGTTGCTTGTCAACTGGGGCTGTTGAGTTTGTTGGGCTTCGGCCTTGATCCGTACTCGATCCTGGTGCCGTTTCTAATCTTCGCCATCGGCATCAGCCATGCGGTGCAGAACATCAATTTGATGATGAGTGAGATGGATCAGGGGCATTCACCGATCGATGCATCGCGGCGAACGTTCAGGGCGTTGTTCATTCCGGGGACGACGGCGTTGCTGGCGGACGCGGTGGGTTTCATCACGTTGCTGGTGATCGACATCGGCGTGATTCAGCAACTGGCGATTACTGCAAGCATTGGCGTGTTCGTGGCGATCTTCACCAAGATGTTTTTGCTGCCGGTGTTGATGTCGTATGTCGGCGTCAGCCCGCGTGGTTTGCAGCAGCAGCGCAAACGCGCGACCTCGTCGTGGCCGATTTTTCGCCGGGTGTCTGCCGTGGTGGAACCGCGCGTGGCGATTCCGTTGATTCTGTTCAGTCTGGTGTTGCTCGGTGCCGGTTATTACCTGCGCCAGGATCTGAAGATTGGTGACCTCGATGTCGGTGCGCCGGAGTTCCGTCCGGAGGCGCGTTACAACCAGGACAACGCCTATCTGCTCGCCCATTACACCACCAGCACTGATGTGTTCGTGGTGATGTTCAAAACACCGAAAGAGCAGTGCGCGCGGTTCGCTGCCGCCGATCTGGCGAATCAGCTGGAGCAGAGTCTGCGAGAAGTCAAAGGCGTGGAGTCGGTGCAGTCGCTGTATGGCGCCATGCGTTTCGGTATTCTGGCGCGCAACGAGGGCAACCCGAAATGGGCCGAATTTTCCCGCGACCAGTTCGTGATGAACAATGCGCGCTCCAACGTCAGTTCCGATCTGGTGGACGCCAACTGCAGCGTGGCGCCGATCAGTTTGTATCTGGCTGACCACAAGGCTGAAACGCTGACGCGAGTGGTCAACGCGGTCGATCAGTTCGCGCGGCAGTACGACACCGGTGATTTCGAAATTCTGCAGGCGGCCGGCAGTGCCGGGATCGAGGCGGCGACCAATATCGTCATCAAACACTCCGAGAAACAGATGCTGATTCTGGTATTCATCATCATCTCGGCGGTGGTGCTGTGGGAGTTCCGCTCGATCAAAGTGACCATAGCGCTGATGGCGCCGTTGTACCTGTCGACCGTGTTGTGTGAAGCGGTGATGGCGCAGATGGGGCTGGGGGTGAAAATCGCGACCTTGCCGGTGATAGCGCTGGGCGTGGGGATTGGCGTTGATTACGGGATTTACCTGTACAGCCGCATGGAAGGCTTTCTGCATCAAGGCCTGAAATTCCGCGCAGCGTTTTTTGAAGCACTGAAAACGACTGGCACCTCCGTGGCCTTCACCGGCATCACTCTGGCGCTCGGCGTGGCGACCTGGTCGTTCTCGGCACTCAAGTTCCAGGCCGACATGGGTTTGCTGCTGGTGATGCTATTCATCTGGAACATGATCGGCGCCTTGATCCTGCTGCCGGCGATAGCCTCGATGCTGATCTGCAACAAAAACACTCGCTGAACTCAACCAGCCCACATGGATTGTGGTGCTGCAGAGCTTCATCGTGGGAGCGGGCTTGCTCGCGAAAGCGGTGGGTCAGGCAATGAAGAGTTGAAGGGCAGACCGCCATCGCGAGCAGGCTCACTCCCACATTTAATCTCGGTTGCTCGCTGGATTTGTGGACACCACAAAACCCCGTAGGAGCCAGGCTTGCCCGCGAAGGCGTCACTTCAGGCAATGAAGTTTTGCCCGATCCAACCCCATCGCTGGCAATCTACAGGGATTGCGATTTCGCAAAGCTCCCTTGTAGGAGTGAGCCTGCTCGCGATAGCGGTGGGTCAGGCAATGAAGAGTTGAAGGGCAGACCGCCTTCGCGAGCAGGCTCACTCCCACATTTAATCTCGGTTGCTCGCTGGATTTGTGGACACCACACAACCCTTGTGGGAGCTAGCCTGCCAGCGAAGGCATCAGATCAGACAATGAAGTTTTGCCTGATCCAACCCCATCGCGAGCAAGCCTGCTCCCACCGGTATTTGTGTGGTTTTTATTGGACTGGTTTGCCCAGTCCCAGGTCTTTCATCGGGTAAGTCCGGTAGCTGGCCATGTGGCCGCCGACCAGCGCAAGAACGCGCGGCAGGCCCCATTCGAATGTGCGATGACCGACGCTTTTCTGCTCCTTGGGATCCAGATAAAGGTTGTAGACCCAAGGTGACAATCCGGTTGATACCAATGTCGATTCATCGATATTGGAACCCGGCACCGAGGTCTGGAACACTTTGAAGTGCACCTTGAACTCTTCCCAGCGCACAGCCGTGAGGTTGCGTTCGCTGTACATGAACACCGCTTCGCGATTGCTTTCGCCGTTATCGGCGAGCAGGAACGAGGTTTGGTCAACACCATCGATGTAGCGATCCGTTGGTACATTCGCGCCAGCCAGTTTGAGGCTGGTGTTGAACAGATCCATTAAGTCGAACAGACCATCGCTCTCACGACCGGGCTTGATCATGCCCGGCCAGTACGCAATGCCCGGCACCCGTACACCACCTTCCCACGTCGTACCCTTGCCGCCACGCCAAGGCTGGAATCCGGAATCCGGCCAGGCGTCTTCGTTGGCGCCGTTGTCGGAGGTGAAGAACACCAGCGTATTGTCAGCGACGCCTTCATCCTTAAGCGTTTTCATCAGGCGTGCGACGATGTCATCGACTTCCATCACCGCGTCTTTATAGGGCGTACGCGCGGGGCTCTTGCCGGCGAAAGCCTTGGCCGGGAAGTTGTCGTTGTGTACCCGTGAGAAAGCATGCACCAGATAAAACGGCTTCTTGGCCTGCGCAGCCCGATGGATGAAGTCCTGCGAGTAAGCGGCAAACTGCTGGTCGATTTCAGCGAGTTTTTCCAACGAGTCGAGTTGGGTCACCACCTTCAAAGGCTCGCCTTTACGGCCGCTGGTAACGGCGGATTCGGTGGTTTGGTCCAGTGCAGCCTTGCGCGCAGGATTGAGGATCAGCTCCGGATAGCGTTGCTTGTCCAGCCCTTGGGTGTATTCGCTGGCGACCCCGAGAATGCCCATGTATTCGTCGTAACCGACTTGCTGCGGCTGATAGCCATCGGCTTCACCCAAATGCCACTTGCCGGACAGCGCGGTCATGTAACCCTTTTCGGAGAGTAGAGAGGCCGCGGTCTTTTCATCCAGCCAAGGGTTAACGGGCACCTTTTCACCACTGAGAATCGGCCGGGTCAGGCCGGTGCGCGCCGGGAAGCGACCGGTCATCAACGCCGAACGGGTCGGTGTGCAGGTCGGTTGCGCGTAGGTAGAGGTGAACATCACGCCCTCTCGGGCAATGCGGTCGATTTCTTTGGTCGGTGCGCCGATGGCTGTGCCGCCGCCGAAAGCGCCCGGATCGCCCCAGCCCATGTCGTCGACCAGCAAAATCAGAATGTTTGGTTTGCGCCCGGTTTTCGCCTCTAGCGCTTTGAGGCGCTGATCCACTTCAACTTGTTGATCGGGATGCAGCCGCACCGGTTCCAGTGTCGGCGAAATGCGCTGTGCTTTGATAAACGGGTCCTGCGCCTGGGCCGTGATACAGGCCAGACTCAGTGCGATCCCCGCCAGTGACGTCAATTTAATCTGTCGCATGGTCGTGCTCCTTGCTACGAGACAGGATCAGTCGAAGGTGATCATCACTTTGGCCTGATCTTCCGGGCTGGCCAGCGCCCGGAACGCCTCGGCGACCCCGTCCAGTTTGACCCGTCCGGTGATCATCGGCGCGCCGTCGAGCTTGCCGTCGGCGAGGGCATACAAGGTCTGGGTGAATTCTTCGCCGGTGTAGCCAAAGGAAAAGTGCAGGTTGGCCTCTTTGCCAATGCCGATCAGCGGTTCGATCTGATCGGTTTCCATGCACACGCCGACAACGATGATTCGCGAGCGCGGCGGCGCGTTCTGGATCGCTTGCTGAATCAGACCGGGCAGGCCCACGCACTCGAACACCACGCAGGGCTGTGGTTGCGTGCCAAGACCGAACAGGGCAAACGGGCTGTTGATCTCGTAGCCCGGCGGCGCCGCGACATCGAGCCACGACTGATAGGGCGACTGCTCCGCCGGATTGACCACCACATCGGCCCCGAGTTTTTCCGCCAGGGCGCGCCGGGCAGGGGAGAAGTCCGCCGCGACGATCGGGCCGATACCACGGGATTTCAGCGCAGCAATAACAGCCAGGCCGATCGGCCCGCAGCCGATGACCACCGGCACTTCGTCACCCTGCAACTGCGCGCGATTGACCGCGTGCGCAGCGACCGTCAACGGCTCGGCGAGGGCGGCGATTTCGGCCGGCAAGTCGCCCGGTACCGGGATAAGCATCTGCTCGCTGAGCACCATTTGTTCGCCGTAGCCGCCGGGGTATTGGTTGGAGTAGCCGATATGGTCGAAGCGGGAAGGGGTGATTACGAACGGTAGCGAGCAGACTCGGGTGCCGACTTTGATTTTCTTGTCGCTGCCGGGGCCGTGATCAAGGACTTCTGCGCAGTATTCGTGACCGAACACAACGTCCTTGCGTGCGTCGAAATCCACCGGAATATGGCCGCGCTTGAAGTTGCCCAGCACGTGTTCACAGTGGTGAAACATGTGCAGATCCGAGCCGCAGATGCCACAGGCGAGGGTTTTGACCAGTACTTCGCCCAGGCCCGGAACAGGCGCAGGGATGTCATCAACGAGCAGTTGTTGCTCGCGCATCACGACAGCTTTCATGAGGTTTGCCTTTTTTGTTGTTGTGATAGGAATTGCTCAGCAACCCAGAACCGGTCGCGCACGTCGCTGCGCGCAACCGTATGGCGGCGTGGGTTCAATCGATTATTCGACAGCGACCGGGCGGTCACTTGGCAGGACGCGCCAATTGGCGTGCATTCGGCGACAATTAAAATCGTAGGAGCCGAGCTTGCTCGCGAAGAGGCCGGCACATTCACCATAAAAATTGAATGTGCCGACGCCTTCGCGAGCAAGCTCGGCTCCTACAGGATCGGGTGTTTGAAGGGGTTTTGCGCTGGGTTGGCTACTTACGGATTGCCACGTAAGACTTGCCAAGGTCACTGGCCCAACCATCAAGCACCACTTTGACGTCATCAGCCGTCAGCACTTGCTTGTCATTCTCCAACGGCACGCCCGTGCCCTTGCGTACCACTTCAGCCACGACTTCACCGGTAGAACCATCCTCGAACGACACTTCGGTAGACACCTCACTGTCCTGATCGCGAATGCCCGTGGCCGTGCTTACCCCGGCAGCGACGAGGGTCACCGGCAGCCACTCATAAAAGCGAAGGCCCTGAGTGCTGGTGGCGATCTGGGTGATCGCCGGGCGAACCGTCAAGGTGTCGGGGCCGGGTCTGTCGACCAGCTTCATGACCTTGCCCAGTTCGGCTCGAAGCGCCGCGTCGTAATAGTCGGTGACGCCCGCCAGCGTACTCATGGGAATCCGCTGAGTCGGCTTAGCGCTGGGGTAAAACTGGCTCGGCGCCAGGTAGGCTTTGGTGTAATGCGCTCGGGCCAAGGCCGGGCTGACCCACGACAGGGTTTTCTGACCTGACGGCGACTGATGCTCTTTCAGCACGCTGTAGTCATGCAGAAAACCGGTGTACATCTCGGGTTCGAGGTTTTTGTTGCTGCAGGCCGCCAGGCTCAGGCTGGCTGCAATCAACAGCGGCAGTGAGCGTTTACTGATCATCAACGTGATTCCTTGTTTTGCGTAAGCCCGCATGGATCAGGCATGAATCTGTTTTTGCGGGGTGTTGTCCGAGCATTCGACGTGCAATTGGCCGTGGCTCATGACCCAACTGATGAGATCAGCGGTGGAGATGCTGTGCACGTATTCCACCCAATGGGCATTGGTCGGGCTGAAGTGTTCGAAGTAGCGGCGCAGGACAATCCGGCTCTGATCGTCGGAAACCCCCAGGCATGACTCCTGAAAAACAATCGGCGTGTCAGGCCCGAGCGCGCCGGTGCGCTGGCTCAGGATCAATGGGTGATTAGCGTTGTGCTGCTTGGTGCTGTGGCTGCTGTTGAAGTCCGTCATGGCAAACCCCTTTGGTGGATACGTGCAGATTGCCCGACGGTTTTTGCCGGACGATGTCCGCTTGATGTCGCTCCGGACGAAATGTTGCTCGATTGAAATAAATGACCCGCGGCGGCAAATGGCTTTAGATTGGCGGCTTTCGATCCATGGATTTTGCAACCGTGAGCAAATTGCTGTTCGTCGACGATGACGTGGAAATCCTCTCCTTGTTGAAGAAGTTCTTCACCCAACACGGCTATGACGTCGATGTTGCCGAGAACGGCGAAGCGATGTGGGCGGCGATTGCGCTGGGTCGTCCGGACACGCTCATTCTTGACGTGATGATGCCCGGCGAAGGCGGCCTGAGCCTGTGCCAGAAAGTGCGGGCGCAGATGGGCATTCCGATCATCATGCTCACGGCGATGGCCGAACTGAGCGATCGCATCGTCGGCCTCGAACTCGGCGCCGATGACTACCTGACCAAACCGTTCGCCCCGCAGGAATTGCTTGCTCGTGTCCGCGCATTGCAACGCCGCGCCGGTGAACAGGCCAGTCCGGTTGAGCCGTCGCGACCGGTAATTGCCTTTGCCGGTTGGCATCTGGACATCACTTGCCGCGAATTGCGCTCACCCGAAAACGTGATGATTCCGCTGTCCGGCGGCGAGTTCGATCTGTTGGTGGTGTTCCTCGATCATCCGCAACGCATCCTCACTCGCGAACAGTTGATCGATCTCACTCACGGCCAGGGTCACGATGCCTTTGATCGCAGCATCGATGTCCAGGTCAGCCGTTTGCGCCGCAAGATCGAGCCCGACTGCAAGCGTCCGGATCTGATCCGTACGGTGCGCAATGGCGGCTATATGTTCACTGCCAAGGTCAGCCGCACGTGATCGGGCGGCTACTGCGCGGCGACACGCTGCGGCGACGCATTGCCCTGACCATCGTCGCGGCGATGCTCGCATCGGTGGCGTTGAATGCTTTGTTTATTCAAGTCGCCGGCATCTGGGCGCGTCCGCCCATCGAACGCACCGGCCTGCTCGAGCAGATCGCGGTCACTTCGCGGCTGATCGAGGTCGCGCCCGCTGACTTGCGCCCGCAACTGGCGCAAGCCGCCAGCAGCGACATGCTGCAAGTGGTGTGGAAGGCGCAGCGCGCCGATTTTGGTTTGCCCAACGACGGCGCCCGCGTGGAAGCGAGTCGGGTGCCGGTGCTGGAGCAGTTGTTGGGGGGTGATCGAAACATCGAGGCGTTCAACCCCGGCGACTGGACGCGGGACAATCCTCAGGCGCATTACGCCGCGCTGGTGCAATTGGTCGATGGCAGCTGGTTGTCCTTCACTCCGCCTGAAAGGAGTTGGGGCCTGGAAGTTGGCACGCGGATCGCGATCATCATTGCTTTGGGGTTGATCGCCACGTTCCTTGTCGCCTGGGTCGCTACCCGCCAATTGGCTAACCCACTGCAACGCTTTGCCACTGCCGCGAGACGCTTCGGCACAGATTTGCGCGCACCGCCGATCAAGGTCGAAGGGCCGCACGAGATTCGCCAGGCCATCGTCGCTTTCAACACCATGCAGGCGCAGATTCAGCATTTCATTGCCGTGCGCACGCACATGCTCGCTTCGATTTCCCACGACTTGCGCGCGCCACTGACGCGCATGCGTCTGCGCAGCGAATTCATGGAAGACCTCGACCATCAGCGCAAACTGATCCGCGATGTCGAAGAGATGCAATCGATGATCAACGCGGCGCTGGAGTTCTTTCGCGAAGACACGCATCGCGAGGCGACAACGGCGTTCGATCTGTCGGAGTTGCTGCAAACCATCGTCGACGACTATCGCGACCAACACATTGATGTCGACTTCGACGGCCCGGCGCATCTGGTTTACAACGGCCGGCCGCTGGGCATCAAACGAGTGATCGTCAATCTGCTGGAAAACGCCGTGAAGTACGCGCGCAACCCGCGCATCACTTTGAGCCGTGATGATTACGCGATTCGCATCGAGGTCAGCGACGAAGGGGCGGGCATTCCGGAAGAGGCGCTGGAAAAGGTCTTCGACCCGTTCTTCCGTCTGGAAACTTCGCGCAACCGCAGCACCGGTGGCGTAGGCCTCGGACTGTCGGCGGCGCGAGCGATCATACGGGAGCAGGGCGGTGATCTGACGTTGCGCAATCAGCGCCGCAAAGGTTTGGTGGCGCGCGTCGAGCTGGCCGTCGCGCCGACGCTATTGGGCTAACCACTCCAGCGCGATGCCGACGCGGGAGGATTGCCGGCGATCTAACGGTTCAGGTGCGTCGGTCTGGTTGCGATAGCCATTCGGGCTCGTAGCCAGATGCTTCTGGAAGGTGCGGCGCATGCGTTCCTCGCGACCAAAACCGACGGTTTCGGCGATTCGCTTGATCGGTTCATGGCTGGTTTTCAGCAATCGGCAGGCCGCCTCAAGACGCAATTGTTCGACCGCTTGCGCCGGTGTCTGCCCGGTCGCGGCGACATAGGCGCGGGCGAAGTGCCGAGGACTCATGCCGAATTGCTCGGCCAGTCGTTCCACGCGTAAATCTTCGTTGAGGTGGCCGGCAATCCACGCGTGCAGCCGCGCCACACGCACGTCCGGATCGGTGCGCAAGGCACTCGATTGCGCATTGAGTGACGCGCTTAGCTGCGGTTGTTCCGCGCCGCGCCAGAGGAACACCGTGAAATAACGCGCCAGTGACAACGCCGCTTGCGCGCCCAAATCCTGTTCAACCAGCCCCAATGCCAAATCAATGCCCGCCGTCGCGCCGCCACACGTCCACAGATTGTCGTCGTGCAGGTACAGCGCGTCGGTCTGGCAGCGCACCGCCGGATAACGCGCCTGCAATTCAGCGGCGAATTTCCAGTGCGTCACCACTTGGCGCCCGTCGAGCAATCCGGCAGCCGCGAGGGCAAAGGTGCCGGTGCCAATCGAGCAGAGCCGGCGGATGTTTGCAGAGCGAACCCGCAACCAGTCGCAAGCACGTTCGTCAGCTTCAAGTGCCGCCATGCCCGGGCCGCCGGCGACAATCAAAGTGTCGATCTGCGGCGCCATTTGATCGATTTGCTCAAGCGAGCACGTACTCACGCTGATCCCCGAAATCGACATCACCTGACCACCCTGCGCCGAGGCGATCAACAGTCGGTAGGGCGGGCTGTCGATGAACGCTCCGCCGAGCACGCGCGGGATCGCCGCAAACACCTCCAGTGGTCCGGCGGCGTTGAGCAACAGCAAATCATCGAACGCCAGCACCACCACGGTGCGCACGGGCTGCGGCGCGATGTCCGGGATGGCAGGAAAGGAGGGGTGTTTGGCATGGAGCGGCACGGCGGGCCTCGACATACTGAATTCAACGCAAAAATGAGAGCACGACAATGCCGGTAAAACCTTCTGCTGCCAAGCCATCGCTCACTCTGAAAGCGCTGTTGTGCTGCGCTGCGTTGTTGATCGCACATCCGCTTTGGGCGGCGAACGAGGGGCTGAAAGTCGGTGACCAGAGCGGTCTGACTCAGGCGCTGCTGCACGCCGCCGGCGAGGACGAGGGCATCACGTATTCGCTGTCGTGGCATCCGTTTCTCGCCGGCACGACGATGCTTGAAGCACTGAGCGCCGGGGCAATCGACGTCGGCGTGGTCGGCAATGCGCCGCCGGTATTCGCTCAGGCCGGCGGCTACGATGTGCGCATCGTTGGTGTGGCCAGTGGCGCGCAAAACAACAACGCGTTGCTGGTGCCGGAAGGCTCAACCGTCACGCAAGTCGCCGACCTTAAAGGTCAACGCGTGGCCGTGGCCAAAGGCAGTAGCGGCCATTACCTGCTACTCGCGGCCCTGCAGCGTGCCGGGCTGACGCCGCGTGATGTGAACATTGCTTACGTCAGCCCGGTGGATGCGCAAAACGCTTTTGCCAGCGGCAAACTCGATGGCTGGGCGGTGTGGTATCCGTTTGTGGGGCAGGCCACTTCGCGCGGAGCCCGCGTGTTGGTCGACGGCAGCGGCTGGCCGGAAACCGGTCTGAACTTCACCGTCGCCGGCCTGCAAACGTTGAACGACCCGCAGCGGGCAGCGCAACTCGGCGACCTGCTGGGCAGATTTGCCCGTGCTCAAGCCTGGGCCACCGCGCATCCGCAAGCGTGGGCCGAGGTGTTCGCGCAAACCACACGCCTGCCGGTCGCGCTGGTGCAAGAGATGCTTGCGCATCAGGATCTGCGTTATGTGCCGATTGAAAAGGCCGTCATCGATTCGCAGCAGCATCTGGCCGACATGTTCGCCGCCGAGCGCTTGATTCCGCGACCGCTGCAGGTCGAGCAAATCTTCGACGACCGCTTTAACCGCTTGCTGCCCAACCCTCAATAACCCTTTGAACTGACCGTGCCGCGTTGCTCGCGGCCGGGATTTACTCGCCTGGAGAAAAGTCATGCCTCAACTGCATCCCACCACACTCAAGCGTCGCAAAACCGGCCTCATCGCCGTCGATCACGCCCGTAGCGCCGGCGGCTATACGCTGTTCGCACCGCAAACGGCGGACGGCAATGTATTCCTCATCGACCTCGATGGCGAAGTCGTGCACCGCTGGAAACTCCCGCAACGCCCCGGTCGCGACGCGGTGATCTTGCGCAACGGCAACCTCGGCTACAACGGCAATCACCCGGATTCGCCGGATCTGTTCCCGGGCTGGTCGGTGTGGCACGGCGGCGCGTTCAGCGAAGTCACCCCGGACGGCGAAGTGGTCTGGCAGCACACCGATCTGCTTCATCACCACGATGCGCAATGGCTGGATAACGGCCATCTGCTCTACACCACCGCCGAGCCGTTGCCGCCGGAACTGGCGAAGCGCGTGGTCGGCGGCATTCCCGGCAGCGAGGCGCCGGGCGGGGTGATTTATGCCGACGTGGTCAAGGAAGTCGATCGCCAGGGCACCACGGTATGGGAATGGCGCAGCTGGGAACACCTGCAACCGGAGGACTATCCGCTGCACGAAGCCTTCGAGCGGCATCACTGGCCAATGACCAACGCGGTGACGCCGGGCCGTGACGGCAAGGTGATTCTCAGCCTGCGCAGTGTGTCTTCGGTGATCGCCGTGCAACGTGGCAGCGGCGAGGTGTTGTGGCGTCTGGGCCACGATCTGGTCGCCCAGCAACATTGCCCGAGCGAACTGGAAAACGGCAACGTGCTGGTGTTCGACAACGGCATCTTCCGCCCGCACGTGAGCATGCCGCACTCGCGCATCCTCGAAATCAATCCGTCGACTCAGCGCATCGAATGGCAATACGCCGACACCCCGGGCTATGCGTTTTTCACCCCGTTCATGGGCGGCGCGCAGCGGTTGCATAACGGCAACACGCTGGTCACCGAGGCCAATTTCGGCCGGTTGTTTGAAGTGACGCCAGCCGGCGATGTGGTCTGGGAATACGTCAATCCACACTTCGCCACGTACCCCGATGCCGCCTCGCGCCGCTACCTGCCGGGGGAAAACAACGCAATCTTCCGTGCTCACCGTTATCAACGCGAAGACCTGCCATGGCTGCGTGACTGAAAACCCATAAACCTCAACCGCAACGATCACGCTCACGCAGGCCACGCGCAGCGAAGTATCGATTCCTCTCAAAGAGCTGCGTGATGCAGCTCCAGGAACCACCGATGAATCTTCTTTATTCGCGCAATTTTTCTGCGAGCGCTCTGGGCTTGTGTTCGTTAATGCCGCTGCTGCCGGCGATCGCCAATGATTTACCCGGCAACAGCGAAGTTCTGCAAACGGTAACGGTCGAGTCCCGGCGCCGTAGCGAAGACGCGCAACAAGTGCCCACGGCAATGAGCGTGCTCGGCGCGCAAACCCTTGAGGAACAGCGCTTGTATCGCCTGCAGGATTTGCAGCAGGCGATGCCGAGCGTCAACGTCGCGTTTATGCACGCTCGGCAGTCGAGCCTGTCGATTCGTGGCTTGGGCAACAATCCGGCGAGCGATGGTCTGGAAGGCAGCGCCGGGATCTATCTGGACAACGTCTATCTCGGCCGCCCCGGCATGGCCGTGTTCGACTTGCTCGATGTCGAGCAGATCGAACTGCTGCGCGGCCCGCAAGGCACCTTGTTTGGCAAGAACACCACGGCGGGCGTGCTCAACATCACCACGCGCCGCCCCTCAGCGACACCGCAAGGCACCCTCGCGACGTCGGTCGGCGAGGACGGTTACTCGCAGACTCAAGCGAGTTTTTCCGGGCCGTTGAATGACACGCTCACCGGGCGCATCGCCGCTTACAAGACTCATGAAAACGGCTACGTGAAAAACGAGTACGACGGCCATGAACTCGGCGGCGGCATGCGCCAAGGCGTTCGTGGGCAACTGCTGTTTCAGCCCAACGAGGATTTCAATCTGCGTTGGCTCGCCGATTATCATGAGGAAGATTCCAGCGCCGGCACGCGTTCGCTGCTCAGCACCGGGCCGGTGATCAACGGCGTCAACCGTTACCAACAGCGTGCAGCGGCGGTCGGGGCGACGCTGGTGGACGGCCGTCGGGTCAATCTGGATGCCGATCAGAACGTCACGGTGTTTCAGGGCGGCACCTCGCTGGAAGCCAACTGGAATCTGGCCGGCGACTACACACTGACGTCGATCAGCGCCTATCGCTGGTGGGATTTCACCCCGCGCAATGATGATGAGCTGAACGTCGACGTGATGCACAACGTCGGGCAATCCGCGCGCGACAAACAATATTCGCAAGAGATTCGTCTGGCCTCACCGGTGGGTGAACATTTCGACTACGTGCTCGGCGCCTATTACTTCCGCCAGGAAATGAGCAACACCGTGTTCACCGATTACGGCCCGTTGGCAGACACGTGGAACGGTACCCCGCAGGGCGCGCTGAACAACGTCACCAGCATCGGCCATGGCGATGTCGACACCGACAGTTACGCCACGTTTGCCCAAGGCACCTGGCACCTGACGCCAACCCTGGATTTCAACCTGGGCGTGCGCGGCACCTATGAACGCAAACTCGCAGAGGTCACCCGCAACGCGCCGCTCGGTGGCGATGCGGCCAGCGCCGCTGCATTGCGCGTCAGAGATGCGAGGGTCGGTGCTTACGATTCCGGCGATTTGAGCCTCTACAGTTTCAGCCCCTCGGCGCTGGCCAGTCTGGCCTGGCATATCAGTGATCAAGTGCTGGCGTACGGTTCGTTGTCGCACGGCGAGAAATCCGGCGGCGTCAATCTCGGCGTGGCCAGCGCCCCCGTCGCGGGTGCCGATTCACTGTTGATCGGCAGCGAACGCGCCAACGACGCCGAACTGGGCATCAAAACCACGCTGCTCGACCAGCGCTTGCTGCTCAATGCCAATCTGTTCTGGACGGTGGTGCATGGCTACCAGACCAACGCTTACGACGATGTCTCGCTCACCAGCTATTTGACCAACGCCGGCACGGTGCGCAGTCGAGGCCTGGAACTCGACAGCAGTTGGCGGCCGGTATCGGGTCTGACGATCAACGCCAACGGCTCGTTCAACGATGTGCGTTACCTGTCTTACGACGATGCACCGTGTCCCGCCGAAGTGGCTTTGCGCCCCGGCGCCCCGGCATCCTGCGACCTCAGTGGCCACGCGGTGGTGGGCGCGTCGAAATGGATCTTCAACACCAGCGCCAGTTATCAATGGAATCTCGCCGACGGCCTGCAACCTTACGTTAACGGTAATTACGCATGGCGCTCGCATGCGGTCGGCACCGTTGATGATTCGAGTGAAGCGCAGTTGCCGGGCTATGGACTGGTCAACCTGTCCACTGGTGTACGCGGCGATTGGGGCAAAGGTCAGTGGGATGTTTCTTTGTGGTTGAAAAATGCCTTCGACAAGACTTACTACACCACGCTGTGGAATTCACCGAATGGCGCGTATACGGGAGTGTTGGGCACACCGAGGACGCTGGGGATGACGGCGCGTTACGATTTTTGAACCGGCCAGCGTCACGTCGCCGACTACACTGCGAGAAATCACCGCAGGGACGCGCATCCGATGGCAACGCTTATGAAGCAAACGCTCAACTCAAACACACCGATTTTGGCGGTCGTTGATGCTCGACGTCTTCTGGTCAGAACGGTCAATTATTGCCGAACGCAGATCGACGATGCGGCAGAAGTGCGAGTAGATCGTCAGCTGCATGACGCTGGCGGCCGTGCGGTGAAACAGTGGGATCCGCGATTGTGGGCGTTGGCTGAGTCTGATGTTGAGACGCCGGCAAACCAGTCGACGGTTTGCTCTTTATCCGGTCAGGACTTGGCCAGCAGCAACGTCGACGCCGGCTGGCGGGTCAATCTGGTAAAAGATTCCGGGCAGACGATCTGTCGTTGGGACGGCCGCAAAAATCAATCGCGCTTTGAGTACGACTTGCTCTTGCGGCCGGTCGCGGTGTTTGAACAGGTCCACGGCGAAAGCGAGCGTTGTGTCGAGCGTTTGCGTTATGCAGGCACTGAAGCATCCGCGAGCAATTTGTGCGGACAGTTGATGCGTCACGACGATCCTGCGGGTTCATTGCACATTCATGAGGCCAGCCTGCAAGGTGCAGTTTTGCGGCAATCACAGCACTTTTTGGCGCTGGCAACTGCTCCGGATTGGCCGAAGTCTGTGGCGCAATGCGATGCGTTACTGGAGCCAGGAGGCGGCGCAGTCACCCTTCAGCATTACAACGCACTGAATGATCTTCTTAGCCTGACCGATGCGCGGGGACATTGCCGCCGTTCTGCCTATGACGTGGCGGGTCAATTGCACCGAAGCAGTCTGCAACTGGCGGGTCAGGCTGAGGCGGTGTTGCTGTCAACGATCAGTTACAACACCTCTGGCCAGATCGAGCGGGAAGTCGCTGGCGATGCGGCCATCACCACGGCACGTTATTCGCCAATCGATGGTCGTCTGGAACAATTGCTCGCATTGAAGCCCGACGGTACTCGCCTTCAAGATCTGACGTACACCTCTGACCCGGTGGGCAATATCCTGAGCATTGAGGACGGTGTACAAACGGTGCGTTTTTTCAATAACCAACGGATCGATTCCGTCAGTGCCTACCGCTATGACAGTCTGTCCCGACTCATCGAAGCCACCGGGCGAGAGGCTGCGGCATCCAGCCCCGATCAGTTCGCCAATTACACCCAACGCTACAACTACGATGCCGGCGGCAACCTGGTTCGGCTGCAGCATGTCGGCGCGCACTCCCATACCCGCGAGATGCAGATTGCGGCGTTCAGCAATCGCGGTGTTGTCAAAAATCAGGGTGATCCAGACGCAGCGTTCGATGCCAACGGCAATGTGCAGCAATTACAACCGGGTCAGGCATTGGCTTGGGATCTGCGTAATCAACTGCGGCAAGTCACACCGGTCGAGCGAACCGAGGCAGCCAACGACACCGAACGGTATGCCTATGACAGTGCAGGTCAGCGCGTTCGTAAAACTCGCTTTACCCAGGCTCGTAACAGAACTCACCAGGCCGAAGTGCGCTATTTGCCGGGCCTGGAACTGCGCACTAATACCGCGACTGGCGAAGTCCTGCATGTCATCAGCATCTCTGCCGGGCGCAGCGGGGTGAGGGTATTGCACTGGGAGAGTGAGCCGCCCGCCGAGATGACCAATGATCGATTGAGCTACAGCCTGAGCGACCATTTGGGCAGCAGCAGTCTGGAGCTGGACGCGGCAGGGCGATTGATCAGTCAGGAAGGTTATTACCCTGACGGCGCAACCGCTTGGTGGGCGAGTCGCAGCGAGGTCGAGACGTCGTATAAGACCGTTCGTTATTCGGGCAAGGAACGTGATGCGACAGGGCTGTATTACTTCGGATTCCGGTATTACGCGCCGTGGTTGAATCGCTGGATCAATCCGGATCCGGCGGGTGTTGTTGATGGTTTGAATCTGTTTCGGATGGTCAGGAACAATCCGCTGCGGTACCGGGATGGGGATGGGCGGCTGCCGGAGGAGTATTCAGAATATGCGCCCAGTGCGATGGTTTCGGGGTATCACCTGAATCCAGAAACATTCAGGCGTCGCGACGTAAATGAGCAGACAGCAGCAGTGCGTGAGAAAGCAGTCGAGGACGGCTTTAACAATTACAGTCCGGACAACGCGCACATATTCGTCACTGAAGACGGCAATCGCCCCAAACCTCATGATTATTTTGATAATGAGTATTCGCCGGGACGTTGGAGGATGCTTGCAAATTTTCGCAGTGCCGGCAACGAGCTCAGTGCAACCGATGTGACTTGGTATCAATACAAGCAAGTTTCAAAACTGAATAATTTTTACGGGGTGATGCCGAAAGTCATTCTGCGTTGGGACGTCATCAACAAGGACGCTTTACTCGCTACCGAAAAACCAGAAGGCATACGCGAGCGTTTTTTGGCCAGTAAAGGAAATGGTCGATCAACACAGAGAATCCTGGACGCGTTCGGCCTGCAGGCAACCAGAGTCGAGAGAGTAAATATTGAGCTTTCCGAGCCCAAGAAAGACATAGTCATTATTGCTGTGCATGTCGAGCCAAAACCTGAGTATCGGGATTGGGCCTATGAAGCCTTGCAGGCAAATGCCGAGAAAGAACAGCGACGAGCAAGCCGCAACCCGACTTCACGAGCCGCGCACGCAGTATGGCGAACGGCTAAACGTGCTGTGTTTGACGTCGGCGGGTTGTTCTTATGAAATTAATTCTGTAGATTTTCATGAAATTATAAAAAGATAATTTCACGAGGTCGCGAATGTTTCAGCAATCCACGCAGCACGTCGACAGCTATTACGCCCACAGTTGCGCCGATATTTTGCGTGAGCGACCTGCGCTGGAAGGTGAGCAGCACACCGACGTGGTCATCATTGGCGCCGGTTTCAGTGGGCTGCACACTGCGTTGCGTCTGGCCTTGGCCGGTAAACGCGTGACGTTGCTGGAAGCCAGTCGGGTGGCGTGGGCGGCTTCGGGGCGTAATGGCGGGCAGGCGATTCTTGGCTGGTCGTGCGACATGCCGCCGCTGGAAGCCGCGCTCGGCCATGAACGCGCCAAACGTCTGTGGGACGGTATGCGCTGGGCGGCGCAGGAGTTGCGTGAATTGCCGGGGCGTCATGGTTTCGATTGTGACTATCGGCCCGGTCATTTGTGGACGTCGGTGATGCCGCGCCGGGTTGGATTGCTGACCGAATGGCAACACGAGGCCAGCCACAAATGGGGCCACGATGCTTTGCAGTTCATTGCGCGTGAACAGTTGCCCGAGTGGGTGGCCAGCGATCGCTATCAGGCCGGGCTCTACGATCCGGAAGGCGCACACCTCAATCCTTTGAAACTGGCCCTCGGCCTTGCCGCCGCGATAGAACGTGCCGGTGGCCACATCTACGAACAAAGCAAAGCGCTGAGTTATCAGGAGGAGGGCGCAGGTTTTCGGGTCAACACTGCGCGCGGATCAGTTCGCGCTGATGTGTTGATCCTTGCCTGCAACGCTTATCTCGATGAACTCGATCCGCAACTGGCCGCCTGCATTTTGCCGGTCGGCACTTATCAGGTCGCCACCGCGCCGCTGACGCCCGAGCAAGCCACGGCATTGCTGCCGAGCAACGTCTGCGTGACCGACAACCAATTCGTCCTCGATTACTTCCGCCGCACACCGGACAACCGTTTGTTGTTCGGCGGCGGCTGCACGTATCTGGGCGGCATGCCCAAGGATATTGCGGCGGCCACTCGGCCGTTTCTGCAGCGAGTGTTCCCGCAACTCAAAGGCGTCGAGGTGGAATTTGCCTGGGGCGGCCATATCGATCTGACGTTGAAACGCACGCCGGATGTCGGCGGCGAGGGCAATCGCTATTGGCTTCAAGGCTACTCAGGGCATGGCGTGTTGCCGACACTGGCCGCCGCCCGCGCGGTGTCCGATGCCATTTTCGGTCAGAGTGATGAATTGGCGTTGTACCAAGGCCTGAGCAATGGCCGCTTCCCCGGCGGTAAACATTTCGCCGCGCCGCTGGAAGCCATCGGCAAGGCCTGGTATCGACTGCGCGACAGCGTCTGATGCGTCATTTTCCGGAAGTTGAATCATGAACAAGCAAGAAGAAATCGCCGCGCTGGCGATCCTCATCCATGACCTGCGCAAGCACAAGAAGTGGACCTTGAAGGAGTTGGCCGACAAGATCGGCCGCTCGGTGGGTTTTCTCTCGCAGGTCGAGCGCGGCCTGTCGCGGCCAACCGTGGCAGACCTCACCGCGATCAGCGAAACCTTTGGCGTGCCGACCACCTATTTCTACAGTTTGCCCAAACCCAAAGAGCTGCCGTGGGTCACGCGCCCGGACGAGCGCCGCACGCTGTATTACGCCAACGGCATCACCGACATTCTGGTGTCGCCTCAGATGCGCGCCTCGTTTTCGATGCTTGAAAGTCATCTGGAGGCGGGAGCCAGCAGCGGTGATCGGCATATGACGGACAGCTCGGAGCAGGGCGGTTACGTGCTCGAAGGCGAGTTGACGCTGTGGCTGGGCGACGACGAAGAGCCGGCAACGCTCAAGGCTGGCGACAGTTTCCAGTTCGACAGCCACACCGTTTGCCGCTACGGCAATCTCACCGATCAGCTCACACGCGTGCTGTGGGTCTACACCTGATAACAACAAATAAAGGATGAACACGATGGACGCTGTCTGCGCCGACCTGTTGGCTGAAGTGCGCGCGTTTCGCCAACAACACCCCGAAGTGCGTTATGTCGACCTGATTTCTCTGGATATTCCGGGGCACTTTTACGGCAAGCGCTACCCGATCGACATGCTCGAAAAAGTCGCGGCGGGCAGCGCGCTCAAGTTGCCGCAAAACTGCGTGCTGCTGGGCGTGCAGGGCGGGTTGTTCAAGATTGGCGATTACTGCTTTAACGATGGCGATCCGGACGCCGTACGGCGTTTGGTGCCGGGCACTTTGAAGCCGGTGACCTGGGAAGCGCAGCCGCTGGGGCAGATGCTGATTACCTCGGACGGCACTGAAAAACCCATCGAATTCGAACCCCGTGAAGTGCTGGCGCAGGTGCTCGATCGACTGGCGCGTAAAGGCATTCACCCGGTGGTGGCGTTCGAGCTGGAGTTTTATCTGTTCGATAAAAAGCTGCGCGACGGCCTCCCGCAATTCCCTCGTGATGACCTGACCGACGATGCCGATGATCAGCCGAACATGCACATCGAGCGCTTGTCGCGGTTTGCGCCGGTGCTGGATGAGATGGTCGAGGCGACACGAGCGCAGGGTATCGACGCCACGGTAATCACGGCGGAACTCGGCCCCGGTCAGTTTGAAATCAATTTCGGGCATCTCGACGATGGATTGCGTGCTGCCGATTGGGCGGCGCTGTTCTGCCGCAGCACCCGTGGCGTGGCGCTCAAACACGGTTATCGCGCCAGTTTCATGGCCAAACCGTATTTGCAGCACCCGGGCAGTGGCATGCATGTGCACGTCAGTCTTTACGATGCTGACGGCAATAATCTGCTGGCGGCGAATCAACAACAGCCGTTGCGTCATGCGGTGGCGGGGTGTCTGGAATTGCTGCCGCACAGCATGCCGATCTTCGCCCCGAACCAGAATGCGATGCGCCGCTTGGGCGGTACGGTCAACACGGCGACCAAGGCAAGCTGGGGTTTTGAGGATCGTGATGCGTGTTTGCGCATTCCTGAATCGGACGCGAAAAACCTGCGCATTGAATATCGACTGGCCGGCGCGGATGCCAATCCGTATCTGGTGTTGGCAGCGATTCTGGTGGGACTGGAACACGGCTTGGCAGCGGGCAAGGAACCCATCGCACCGCTGAATGAAGACCGTGACAGCGGTATCGGTTTCCCCACTGAAATGTTTGAAGCGGTAAAAACCATGCAGCAGCAGCCGCAACTGCGTGAAGGGCTGGGCGCCGAGTTTGTGGATGTGTATTGCGAGAACAAACGTCAGGATCATTTGGCGTTTATGCAGGAGATCAGCGCGCGGGAGTATCGTTGGTATTTGTGAAGATTTATAAGAAACCAGAAACATTCTGAAACATTTGCCGGATGGCAGGGGTCAACAGAGCACATCCCCTGCCAGAAGTCCCCATGAAAACACCTCGTCCATCCGCACGCCTGGAAACCCTTTCGCAACTGCGAAATTTCAAGATGGCGAGGTCAGCGCATGCTTATGTTCGCGGCAGCACGGTTCAATTTTATGAATGGCTGCACAGCCAACCCGGCCGGCGCCTTCCCCACGGGCCTGCCGTATGGATCTGTGGTGATTGCCACGCCGGCAACCTCGGGCCCACCGGGGATTTGAAAGGCCAGATCGACATCCATATCCGCGACCTTGATCAGACCGTTATCGGCAATCCTGCGCACGATCTGGTCAGGCTTGCCCTGTCATTGGCCACGGCGGCACGCGGTTCCGATCTGCCCGGTGTCGCGACCGCGCGCATGCTCGAAGAAATGATGCGCGGCTACGAGCAAGCCTTTGTCGACGACGTCGATAAAGAACCGCCACGCCCGGCGCAGGTCAAGGCGGGCATGCGCAGTGCGGTGCAGCGCACGTGGAAGCATCTGGCGCAGGAGCGTATCGAGAACACCAAACCGACGATTCACTTGGGCAAACACTTCTGGTCGCTTTCGCGGGCAGAGCGTGCGGCGCTGAAAACCCTGTGCGCTACCGACGATATTCATACGTTAGTGACTTCGTTGAAGGGCCGGTCGAAGGATGACCGGGTCAAACTGCTCGACTCGGCGTATTGGGTCAAAGGCTGCAGCTCGCTCGGATTGAAGCGTTACGCGGTGTTGTTGGGCGTGGGCGAGGGCGATGATCAGGATTTCTGCCTGCTCGATGTCAAAGAAGCGGTAACGGCTGCAGCACCGCGTGCGGCCAGGTCTTCGATGCCGCGCGATAACGGTAAACGTGTCGTAGAAGGCGCGCGGTTTCTATCGCCGGGGTTGGGTAACCGTATGATTGCGACGCGCGTGCTTGATCATGGCTTTTTTGTCCGCGAATTGTTGCCGCAAGACATGAAGCTGGAACTCGATCAGTTGAGTCAGCGTGATGCGATGTTGGCGGCGGGGTATCTGGCACGAGTGGTGGGGATTGCCCACGCACGGCAGATGGACCTGGCAACGCGGTCATCATGGATCAGCGAACTGCAAAACTGCCGCTCGAAGACGCTGGATGCGCCGTCGTGGCTTTGGTCGAGTGTTGTGCAGTTGGTTGGCAGTCATGAGAAAGGCTATCTCGAACACTGTCGCCGCTACGCCCTGCAACACTAAACCCCTTACACACTGCAACGCTGAACCCTTGTAGGAGCTGCCGCAGGCTGCGATCTTTTGATCTTAAAAAACAACGTCAAAAGATCGCAGCCTGCGGCAGCTCCTACAGGGCGTGGTGTTAGAGCGAGGCTTTTACTTGCAGGCCCACAACCAGTGCATTGTCGATGTCCTGCCCTGAGAACGCGCCTGGTTCGATGATGTATTGCACATTCGGGCGCAGCGTCAGCCATGGCGTGGCTTGATAGCCGTAACCCAGTTCGATCAATTGCTCGGCGCTGTCCAGATTCGGGAACGCGGTGCCATTCGCCAGTGCAGCGTCTTGCTGCACATCACGGCTGCGCGGGTTAGGCACGGCGCGACCGTAACCCAGAGCGACGGTGTCATGCGGGCGGCTGTCGAACGGTTTGTACAACACCACGCCGGTGCCATACCACTTGCTGAACGGCGAGGCCGCGTCGCTGGCCGCTGAATACTGACCGAATGCGTGCAGGCTGCGGCCGGTGGAAGTCTGCGAAGCCCACACCGCTTGATCAACCAGCAAATAATGACCGCCGCGACCGGACACTTCATCGTCGCTGCCGATGCGTTTCACGTCGGAGCTGTCGTAGTAGTAACCCACCTTGTATTCGCCAGGCAATTCGCCGCCGTGCTTGTACACCAACTCGATCGGCACCACGGTACCGGTGGTGTGTTTCGGCCCAAGGTGCCAGGCGCGACTGGAGTTGCCGTTGCTTTCCGGGTCGACATTGAACGCCGCCAGGCGCAATTGCCAGGAGGACGACAGGTCGTATTTCACCCGCACGCCCAAATGCGCGTTGGGGTAGTTGGTCCAGCCGCTGCCGCCGGACATGTTCAGCGGATGACCGCAGAAACCGGCGTTCATGAAGTTGCAGAGAATGCCGCTGTCGAGGCCACCGAGGTCGTTACCCATCGCCATGTAGCCGAGTTTCACATTGAGCGCCGGGGTAAACAGGCTGCGCTCGTAACTCAGTTCGGTCAGGCGCGTGTACAGGCCGCCGTAGTTTTCCTGAATCGGCAAACGGTTGCCGACAAGGTCTTCCGAAGCGCTGTTGCCGCGCCTGTCGTTGATGGTCAATTGCACTTTGCCGGCGTTATCGACGCCATACAATTTGCTCAGATCGAACTGCACGCCGAGCTTGATGTTCTGCGAGTAACGCGCCGAACGGTGCAAGCCGCCGTCAGCGTTGTAAGCGGTTTCGCCGCTGTAGTCCCCGGTGAATTTAACGCCTTGTTCATCCATCTGATGACGCAATCCGCCCCAGTCGCCAGTGAGCGTGCTGCGGGTCAACAGATCGGATTCGCCGGCGGCCAGCGCGGGCAGGGCAGTGGTGCAGGAAAGGCCGATCAACAGGCCTTTGAACAGGTCGGAACGAGAAAAACGAACAGCCGATTGCATGTGAATCTTCCTGCTGGAATCTTGGGCAATGGAGCAAAGCAGCGCGGCACCCTAAGGTGCCGCGCTTGACTGGATGAAGTGACGACGGCTTACGGCAACGCGTAAGCCATGACGAGGTCGCCACGATCGGTCGACTGACGAGCGCCGCCCGCGGTGATGACGATGTACTGCTTGCCGGTTTTCGGCGAGACGTAAGTCATCGGGCCGCCCTGGCTGCCCACCGGCAGACGCGCTTTCCAGACTTCTTCACCGTTGCCGCTGTTGAACGCGCGCAGGTAGAAGTCTTGCGTGCCGGCGATGAAGATCAGGCCACCTTGGGTCGACAGCGTGCCGCCGAGGGTTGGCAGACCGATCTTGATCGGCAGGTGCATGCGGATACCCAACGGACCGGTGTCTTCAACCGTACCGACTGGAACCTGCCAGGCGATTTTCTGCGTCTTCATGTCGATTGCGGTCAGGGTGCCGAACGGCGGTGCCTGGCACGGAATGCCGGCCACCGACAGGAAGCGGTTTTTGTTCACGGCGTAAGGCGTGCCCTTTAGCGGAACGGCGCCCATGCCGGTGTTCAGTGCTTCGCCGCCGGATGTGGCTTGGCCTTTGTTCTGCGACGGGATCATCTGAATCCACAGACCCAGGCGCATGTCGTTGACGAAGATGAAACCGTGTACCGGGTCAGTCGAGATGCTGCCCCAGTTCATGCCGCCCAGCGAACCCGGGAAGCTCAACGATTTATCCATGCCCGGCGCGGTGTACAAACCGTCGTAACGCATGCCTTTGAAGTCGATGCGGCAGAGCAACTGATCGTACGGGGTGGCGCCCCACATGTCGGATTCGGTCAGGTGCTGCGCACCGATCTGCGGCATGCCCACCGATTTCGGCTGGGTAGGGGAGTACGGTTCGTTCGGGATGTTCGCCGCTTTGACCGGCACTTCTTTCACGTCGGTCAGCGGTTTGCCGGTGGCACGGTCGAGCACGTAGATCTGCCCGGCCTTGGTGCCGATGACCAGCGCCGGAACGGTTTTGCCGTCCTTGGTGAAGTCGATCAGGCTCGGCTGCATTGGCAGGTCGAAGTCCCAGAGATCGTTGTGCACGGTCTGGAACACCCAGCGCTCTTCGCCGCTGGTGGCGTCCAGCGCGAGAATCGAAGCACCGTAGGTGTGATCGAGTTTGCTGCGCTCGACACCATAGATGTCGGTGGACGAACTGCCCATCGGCAGGAAGACCGTGTTGGTCGCCGGGTCATACGACATCGGTGCCCAGCTGTTCGGCGTGCTGCGCACGTAGGTGCTGCCGTCTGCCGGCGCGTTGCGATCCTGCGGGTTGCCCGGGTCGAACGCCCAGCGCATGGCGCCGGTCATCACGTCGAAACCACGGATCACGCCGCCCGGCATGTCGGTTTGCACGTTGTCAGCCACGCGACCGCCGACCACGACAGTGGTGCCGGCCATCAACGGCGCGGAGGACAACTGATAGTAGCTGTCCGGGACGTTACCCAGACCGGCCTTCAGATCGACCTGACCGTTGTTGCCGAAACCCTGGCAGAACTCACCAGTGTCGGCATCGACCGCGATCAGGCGAGCATCAATGGTATTGGTCAGCAGACGACGCTGGCAATTGGCGGCCGGCGCCGGTTTGGCTTCGATGATGCTCGAATTGCTCGGCTGGGCAATGGCGGCAGTCGCATCGAAATAGGCCATGCCACGGCAGCGCTGCCAGACTTTCGACTGGGCGTTGATCGAGTTCTTCCACAGCTCTTTGCCGGTGTCGGCATCGAGGGCGATCAGGTTGTTGTGCGGGGTGCAGATGAACACTTTGTTGCCGATTTGCAGCGGGGTGAGCTGGTCTTCGGCGCCGTTGCCATCGCTCTCGGCGATGTCGCCGGTGTGATAGGTCCACGCTACTTTGAGCTTGTCGACGTTGTTGCGATTGATCTGATCCAGCGCAGCGAAGCGGCTGCCACCTTCGGTATTACCGTAGTGCGCCCAATCCTTCTGCGCCTTGTCCGGCTCAACCGGAGTGAGGCCCGGGCCAGTGCCGGTGGCGGCAACGGTCGGATGCGCGACGAACATGTTGCCGGCAGCAACGGCCAGGCCAACCGCCAATACAGCGGCAACGCCGTAAGCGCCGCGACCCGCAACGCCACCGTTGGCGCGCTTGAGCATCGGGTAGACCAAGGCCACCACCAAGCCGATCGCGCTGAACATGAACAGGCGCGAGAACACCGGCCAGAACACCAGACCGGCATCACTGACAGCCCAGATTGCCGTCCCGACCAGGAACGCCGCGAACAACCAGGCACCGCTCAGCTTGAAGCGCGCGATCAGCAAACCGGAAACGGCCATGACCAAGCCACCTACCAGGAAGTACCACGAACCTCCCAGGCTGACCAACTTCACGCCGCCCGCAGCCAGCGCCAAGCCGAGCAGGGCGATGACGACGCCCAGCCCGACCAGAATGAATTTTGATATGCCCGAGAGGCGTTGACTCTGCTTCACGTTGAGTGTCCCGTTGAAATGAGGCGCGCATTATATAGTTAGGTAACTACCTAGTTAAATCACAAATTTCACCGTGAAGCGTAGTTCGCGGTTTTGGCTCATGCCTGAGGTGAAGCTTAGACGCTGAAATGTCTGTCGAAATATGCAAAAAAACGCTGTTATGTCAGCTTGATTGTGATTTGTGACAGACACTGAATGTCGCGCCGCAAGGCGTAAATCATTTGCGCCAGGTTGTAAATGCGACGAATAACCACCCGGTAGCCCGACCCAGAGCCTCCGGTGGACGCGTCGAGCTATATGGATATGCTTTTATAATCTTGGAATTCCGATTCTTTTACCGCTCAACTGGCGCCTTTTTGATCGGTGACTATTTATGTCCGAGCGATGTGAGGTGCTGGTTTTAGGCTTGGGCGCGATGGGCGCCGCCACGGTTTACCAGTTGGCGAAAGCGGGGGTGAACGTCGTCGGAATTGATCGTCATCACCCGCCGCATAACCTCGGCTCCAGTCATGGCGATACTCGAATCACAAGGCTTTCGGTTGGCGAGGGCGCGCAATATGTACCGATCGTGCGTAATTCGCATCGCATCTGGCGTGAGCTTGAGGCGTTGTCGGGTGAGTCACTGTTCGAGCAGTCCGGGTTGCTGGTGCTGACGTCGAGCGCCGAGTTCGATCCTGCAGATCAGAACGACTTCACCTTGCGCACCATCGGTCTGGCGCAGACCTACGGCATCGAGCACGAAGTCTTGTCCGCCGAGCAGATACGCCAGCGCTTTCCTCAATTCGCCCACGTGCACGACTCGGCCATCGGTTATTTCGAACCCGGTGGCGGCTTCGTGCGTCCGGAGCGCTGCATCAATGTGCAGCTCAAACTGGCCGAGCAGCACGGGGCGACGCTTTATAAAGGCGAGACCGTCACCGCAATCACCTCGGACGCGGACGGTGTCACCGTTACCACCGACCGCCGCACGCTGTTTGCCAACAAACTGGTGATCAGCGCGGGCAACTGGAGCGGCGAGTTGCTCGGCAAACCGTTTGAAAATCTGCTCAGCGTGTACCGGCAGAAACTGTTCTGGTTCGAACTGGAAGAGAACGCCGGACTGGTGGGCCATTCACCGACGTTTATCCTGACCCACGGCCGTGACGACGACAAAATCAACTACGGCTTCCCCGCATTACCCGGCGAAGGCAGCCTGAAAATCGCTACCGCGCAGTACCACACCGCATCGGCGCCGCAGGCCATCGACCGCACGGTTTCAGCAGCCGAAGCGCAGGACATGTACGAGCAGCAAGTACACAAGCGCATCGCCGGCGTGACCGCAAAGGTCAGCAAGTCCGCCGTCTGCGCCTACACCGTCACGCCGGATCGCCACTTCATCATCGACGAGCATCCGTCGCTGCAACACACGCTGTTCGTGTCGGCGTGTTCGGGCCATGGCTTCAAGCATTCCGCGGCACTGGGCGAGGCGTTTGCACAGTGGTGCATGCGTGGCTCGACCGACCTGGATCTGTCCTCTTTCTCCCTGAAACGCTTCGAAGGAAAACTATCGTGAAACGTGTCGCGCTCTCCGTCGCACTGCTGGTCGCCGCCATGGGTTCTGCCTATGCGGAAACTTTGAAAATTGCTGTGGTGCCCGTGCCCCATGCCGAGATTCTCGAGTTCCTGAAACCTCAGTTGGCAAAAGAAGGCGTGACGCTCGACGTCAAAGTCTTCTCTGACTACATTCAGCCCGACCGGCAGACGGATGAAGGTTTGCTCGACGCCAATTACTTCCAGAGCAAACCGTATTACGAAGCCTACAAAAAGGATCGCCCAAGCAGCGATCAGGTGCCCGTCGTCGCGGTACACATCGAACCGTTCGGCGCCTATTCGAAGAAGATCAACAACATCAGCGAACTCAAGGATGGCGCCACCATTGCCATTCCCAACGACCCGACCAACTCCGGTCGTGCACTGTTGCTGATCGCCAAACAAGGCCTGATCACCCTCAAAGACCCTGACAACATCATGGCGACGCGCCTGGACATCGTCAGCAATCCCAAGCACCTGAAGTTTCAAGAGCTTGAAGCGGCGATGCTGCCGCGCGTGTTGAATCAGGTTGATCTGGCCTTGATCAACGCTAACTACGCGCTGGAAGCCAAACTGGTGCCGCACAAAGATGCGCTGTTTATCGAAAGCTCAGAATCGCCGTACGCCAATTACCTGTACGTGCGCCGCGACAAGGCCAACGCGCCGGCGGTGCAGAAGCTCGGCGCATTGCTTAACTCGCCGCAAGTGAAGCAGTTCATTCTTGAGCGTTATCACGGCGATGTAGTGCCGGCGTTCTGATCACGTCAGGCCGTCACGTTCGATTCGGCAAAATGCACTTCAGTGGCTGCGCGCCCCGCCAGCCACGCGAGTACGGACGCGACGACCAGCACGGCAGCGCTCAACTCGAATGTGGCTTTGTAGCCGCTCAGATCAAAGGCCAAACCGCCGACGATGGCGCCGCCGGCGATCGCCAGTTGAACAATCGCCACCAGCATGCCGCCACCGGCTTCCGCATCATCCGGCAGCGTCTGCGCCAGCCATGTCCACCAGCCGACCGGCGCGGCCGTGGCGACCAATCCCCACAGTCCGAGCAGCACGGCCGTCAGCATTGCCGACTCGCCGAAGTTCACCAGTGCCAAAGCGATGCCGGCCATGATCAACGGGATAACCGTGAGCGTGCGGTAGAGGCCGCGGCCCATGAATCTTTCGATCAGAAAGGTGCCGATAAACCCTGCGAGTCCCAGCCCCAACAGCATCAAAGACAGTGTTGAAACACTGACGCCGGTGACGCCCTCAAGGAACGGGCGCAGGTAAGTGAACAACATGAACTGGCCCATGAAAAACACGCTGACGGCGATCATGCCCAAGGCCACGGGCGGCTGACGCATCAGTTGCAGGGCGTTGGCGCCGCCGGCCTTGCGTTCGGCCTTGAAGGACGGAAGGCTGATCATCAACCACACCGCGGCCAGCGCTGCCACCGGCACCACACAGAAAAACGCACCGCGCCAGCCGATCAACGAACCGAGGAAGGCGCCCGCCGGGGCGGCGATCACCGTTGCGAGCGCGTTGCCACCGTTGACCATGGCCAGTGCGCGCGATACTTGATCAGGCGCCACCAGACGCATGGCCGTCGCCGCCGACAATGACCAGAAACCACCGATGGCGATACCGATCAAGGCACGTCCGATCATGAATGACGGATACCCCGGCGCGAGCGAGACGATCGTGCCTGACACGATCATCAGCAAGGTCAGACTCAACAGCAATTTCTTGCGTTCAACGCGGGCAGCGATGCTTGCAATCAGCAGGCTGGTGATCAACGCGAACGCACCGGACACGGAAATGCCCTGACCCGCCTGGCCTTCGGTGATATGCAAGTCTGCGGCAATCGGCGTCAGCAGGCTGACCGGCATGAATTCTGAAGCGACCAGAGCGAACGCGGCCAGGGACATGGCCAGCACGGCGCTCCAGCCGCTTTTCTTTGTAGAAGGATCGGTAAGAGGGGTTGTCATGGAAACTACCTGTGTTGCGCGAAAAGCGTAGGAGGTGATGCGCAGGGGGTGAAGCGATGGATGCCTGCAAGGGCATGCCCCTGTAACAGTTCGACACATTCTCCCGGTCGATCCGCCGCTGCTCTAGTGCATTCCTCTTGAATGCTTGCCTGATCCTCTGAGGATGCAGGGTTGTTGATAGGAAAGCTCGGTTGCGCGGACTACAGTTCGGTCAACAGGAGTGACCGACCATGATCCACATCCCCCATCGCCATGAATCGCCGTTAGCGTTGCAGATTGACCCGCGCATCAGCGCAGCGGGTGACTTCGCGACCTGCATACCCGGGCTGTCGCTGTTTCGCCGCGACCAGCCAGCGCCACCTGCCGTGTGCATGATCGAACCGAGCCTGATTCTGGTCGGCCGTGGCGAGAAACGCTTGTGGGTCGGAGGGGAGGGTTATCGTTACGACCCTTCGCGGTTTCTGGTCACGTCGCTGGATTTACCCGCCAACTCCGAAGTGCTGCTCGCCAGCCCTGAGCAGCCCTGTGTCGGTCTGGTGTTGAAACTGGACATCGGCATGCTCGCCGAGGTCATCACCAAAAGTGGCTTGCCCGCCAAGCGGCAGCCATCGACAGGCACCGGCGCCGGCATTGGCAATGTGTCCTCGGCGCTGGAAGGCGCGCTTGATCGGCTGTTGGCCCTGCTTGATGAACCCGAGGCGATCCCGGTGCTGGCGCCGCTGATCCTGCGCGAAATCCATTACCGGCTCCTCAATACCGATCAAGGTTCACGCCTGCGGCAGATCACTGCGGTGGATGGTCAGGGCTATCGCATCGCCAAAGCCATCGACTGGCTGAAACTCAACTACACCGTTGCACTGCGCATCGACGATCTGGCCGCACGCGTGCAGATGAGTGCGCCGACTTTTCACCTGCATTTCCGCCAACTGACTGGCATGAGCCCGCTGCAGTACCAGAAGTGGCTGCGGCTCAACGAGGCGCGTCGGCTGATGCTGGTCGAGCGCCTGGACGTTTCGCGCGCGGCGTTTGCGGTCGGTTACGAAAGTCCTTCGCAGTTCAGCCGTGAATATGGCCGCCTGTTCGGTACCGCGCCCAGTCGCGACATGGCGCTGCTGCGTGGCCAGCCAATCGAAGCAGAAGCGGCAAGCTAAACCACAGACACGCTTTACCGGGGATGCGCCTCGCCGCGCGTCACCGTTCATAACAATGCACGTCAACCGATGATAGAGCGGGTGAGCCATGGAATTACGAATCAACCAGAAGACCTATCAGGTCGATGCCGACGCCGATACACCCTTGCTGTGGGTGATCCGCGATGACCTCGGCATGACCGGCACCAAGTACGGCTGCGGACTGGCGCAGTGCGGCGCCTGTTCCGTGCTGGTCGACGGCAATGTTGTGCGTTCGTGCGTGACGCCGGTGGCCGGCGTGGTCGGCCGCGAAATCACCACCATTGAAGCCATCGAGGCTGACGAAGTCGGCAAACGGGTGGTCTCGACCTGGGTCGATCTTCAGGTGGCCCAGTGTGGTTACTGTCAGTCGGGGCAGGTCATGGCCGCCACGGCGTTGCTCAAGCAAAACCCGCAGCCAAGTGACGCGCAAATCGACGCGGCGATGGTCAATCTGTGCCGCTGCGGCACCTACAACGCCATTCATGCCGCCGTGCATGAACTGGCCGGCAAGAGGGACGCCTGATGAGCATCCGTATCGATCCGTCCAGTGAGGCATCCGCGTTCGCGCTGCACGAGCCGATCAATGTCTCGCGCCGACGTTTTCTGACCGGTACCGCCGTCGGTGCGTTGGTGCTTGGCTTCGGTCTGCCGCTCGGTTCGACCCGCGTGCAGGCCGCAACGGCTGCGGCGACTGCCGAGCGCGGTACGCAAGTCCCGGCGTTTCTGGAGATTCGCCCGGACAACCGCGTGCGCCTGCTGTGCCCGTTTATGGAAGGCGGGCAGGGCACGTTCACCGCGATGGCGCAAATTGTCGGTGAAGAACTCGATGCCGACCCGGCGACCTTCCTCGTCGAAGCCGCACCGCCCGGTGAAGCCTACGTGGTTTTGGAGAACGGCATGCGCATCACCGGCGGCAGCATGTCGGTGCGCATGAGTTACCCGGTGATGCGCCGCCTCGGCGCACTGGCCCGCGCCATGTTGTTGCAGTCCGGCGCGGAAAAACTCGGCGTGCCGGTCGGCGAGCTGACGACCGAACCCGGTAAAGTCCTGCATGCCGCGTCGGGCCGGTCGTTGACCTACGGCGAATTGGCCGGGCGTGCGATGGATCTGCCGGTTCCCGATCCCGCCTCAATAACACTACGAGATCCGCGCCAGTTCCGCTGGATCGGCAAACCGGTGAAGCGCCTTGATGCCTATGACAAGTCCACGGGCAAGGCGGTGTACTGCATCGATCTGAAGGTCGACGACATGCTGCACGCCGCCGTTCAGCATGCGCCGCGTTTGGGCATGACGGTGGGCAACCTGCGCAACGAAGACCAGGTCAAGGCGATGCAAGGCGTGCATTCCGTGCACCGTCTGCCGGGCGCCGTGGCAGTGGTTGCCGAGCGCTGGTGGCACGCGAAACGCGCGGTCGAGGCGATTCAGGTCGACTGGCAAGAACCATCAGCCGACAGCAAAGTCCGGCCGATGCCCGCCGACTTTTCCAGCGATGCCTGGCTCAAGCGCCTCGCTGAAGATAAAAGCCCCGCCAAAGATGATGAACATGAAGGCGACGTCGCGACCATTCTTGCTGATACCAAGACGCGGATCGACGCCACTTACCACAATCAATACCTCAACCACGGTCAGTTGGAGCCGCCCTCGGCGCTGGCCAGATTCAATCCGGACGGTTCGCTGGAGGTCTGGCTGCCCAATCAGGCGCCGGACATGTTCCGCGCGGACATCGCCAAGCGCACCGGCCTGGATCCGTCGCGCATCACCTTGCATTCGCCGCTGCTGGGGGGCTTCTTCGGTCGGCATTTTCTCTACGATTCTGCCAGTCCTTATCCGCAGGCGATCGAGTTGGCCAAAGCGGTGGGTCGCCCGGTCAAACTGATCTGGAGTCGCGAGGAAGAGTTTCTGCGTGACGTGCTCCGCCCCGTTGCGGCGGTGAATTTCCGCGCCGCGCTGGACAAGGATGGCTGGCCGCTGGCAATCGAGGCGATCAGTGCCACCGAAGGCCCGACCGAGGCCCTCGCTGGCAAGCAGGGCGAAAAACTCGACCCCGCCGCGCTTGAAGGGTTGTCGGGCAAATCCTATGCAATCGCCAACAAGCGCATCGCGCAAATCTACGTCAAAGGCCCGGCGATGCTCGGTTATTGGCGTTCCGTGGGCAATTCCCTCAACGACTTCTTCTACGAATCGTTCCTTGATGAACTGGCCGATAAGGGCGGCAAAGACCCGTTCGAACTGCGCCTGCATTTGCTGCGCGACAACAAACGTTTGACCACCTTGCTGCAAGCGGCGGGTGAGTTATCGGGTGGCTGGAAGCGCGGCCCGTTTACCGCCGAGGATGGCAGCCGCCGTGCGCGTGGCGTGGCCATGGCTTCGCCGTTCGGAACGCACACGGCGGTGATCGCCGAGGTGTCGATCGAAAACGGCCAGGTCAAAGTGCATGACATCTGGCAGGCGATTGACCCGGGCAGCATCGTCAATCCGGCGATTGTCGAGGCGCAGGTCAATGGTGCCGTGGCGTTGGGGTTATCGCAGACACTGGTGGAAGAGGCCGTTTGGCTGGATGGCAAACCACGCGCGCGCAACTACGATTTGTACCCGATCCTGCCGCCTGCGCGGATGGCGCGGGTGCATGTGCGGGTCGTCGAGAGCGGGGAAAAAATGGGCGGCATCGGCGAACCACCATTGCCCGCCGTCGCGCCAGCCGTGGCGAACGCAGTGGCAACCCTGACCGGGCAACGGGTTCGCAGCCTGCCCATGAGCCGACACACCTTCACTTGATCAGCGCCGGAGCGTCCATGAATAACAGCCGATTCGCAAGAACCGCTGGCTGGCTGGCAGTGCCGTGCCTGGTCGCGGCAGGCCTGCTGGCCTGGTATGTCACCCGCGAGCCCGTCTCGCCTTTTGAAGATCACACGATCACTGCCGCCGACGTCGAACCGGCGCTGCTGGCTCGGGGCGAATACGTCGCCAGGCTCAGCGATTGCGTGGCTTGCCACAGCGTGCCGGGCGCAGCACCGTTCGCCGGTGGTCTGGAGATGGCCACGCCGCTGGGCGCGATTCACGCGACCAACATCACCCCGGATCCTCAAACCGGGATTGGTCGTTACAGCCTGGCCGACTTCGACCGTGCCGTGCGTCACGGCGTGGCACCTGACAGTCGCCGTTTGTACCCGGCGATGCCTTATCCGTCGTACGTCAAGCTCAGTGACGACGATGTGCGTGCGCTGTATGCGTTCTTCATGAAAGGCGTGGCGCCGGTCAAACAAGCGAACATCCCGAGCACGATTCCCTGGCCGCTGAACCTGCGCTGGCCGATTGCCGTGTGGAACGGTGTGTTTGTCGACAGCGGATCCTACGAACCCAACTCGTCGCAGGATGAAGTATGGAATCGCGGCGCTTACCTGGTGCAGGGTGCCGGCCACTGCGGCAGTTGCCATACGCCTCGCGGTCTGGCGTTCAACGAAAAGGCGCTGGATGATTCCGCTGCGCCGTTCCTCGCGGGCGCCTTGCTGGATGGCTGGTACGCGCCGAGTCTGCGTGATGACCACAACACCGGGCTGGGCCGATGGAGCGAGGCGGAAATCGTCCAGTTCCTCAAAACCGGTCGCAATCGCCACGCGGTGGTCTACGGCTCAATGACCGAGGCGTTCAACAACTCCACGCAGTTCATGAGCGACGAAGATCTGACGGCCATCGCCCGCTATCTCAAGTCGTTGCCTGGCGACCCCGAGCGCGACGGCCAGCCATGGCAATACCAGGCAGTTTCGGCAGCGACGCGTCTGGATTCGCCGGGTGGTCACACCTACGTGACGCGCTGTGCCTCGTGCCACGGCCTCGACGGCAAGGGGCAAGCGCAATGGATGCCGCCGCTGGCAGGCGCCACTTCTGCGCTGGCCAAAGAGAGCGCCTCGGCAATCAACATCACCTTGAACGGCTCGCAGCGTATCGTCGCTGCCGGTGTGCCGGACGCCTATCGCATGCCGGCATTCCGTGAGCAGTTGTCGGATCAGCAGATCGCCGAGGTGCTGACATTCATGCGCAGCACATGGGGCAATCAGGCCAGCGCTGTTGATGCACAAGCCGTTGGCAAGCTGCGTGAACACACTGATCCAGCCAGCAGCAGCCCGATCATTTTGCACATGCGCTAGAGGAGTCAAACCTAGAACTCGCCGTCAGGCCAGCGGCACCTTTACCAAAAAAGAGGTGCCGTGCGCGGTGTTGGAGACAACCTCGATTGTTCCTTGATGTGATGCGACGATCTCGGAAACTATGAACAGCCCCAGACCCAGCCCCTCGGAAGGCGGGTGATCAACGACCGAGCGTTGCGAAAAACGCCCCATGGGATTGAAAATAAACGGCAGTACATCCTCGGCAATAGGCTCTCCGCGGTTGTGCACGGTAAAGATTGCCGAGCGATCAGAGACCGCCAGATGCACTTCAATGGGCGTCTGAACATCGCCATGCTGGACAGCGTTGCCGATGATGTTGGAGAACACCTGCTCCATACGCGGCCCATCAAATTTGCCTGCAACCGGTGCTTTCGTCGTGAATACAACGTTGGCGTCAGGGTGAAACGCTCGTATTTCATCGACGATGCGTTCACACAGCGGCGCTAGATCCAACGCCGTTTTTTTAACAGGAATGCCTGGCCCCATCTGGCAACGGGTCAAGTCCAGCAAGTCGTCCACAATCTGATTCGCGCGTCTCACGCTGGTGAAAATCTGGTTCGCCAGTCGGGTACCGCGTTCTCCGACATCGGCAGAACGGCGCAGGCTGTCCGCACCCAGCAGAATGGCGCCTAACGGTGTGCGCAAATCATGGCCGAGGATGCCCAGAAAGATATTGCGCGACGCGTCCACGGCTCTTGAATAACTGGCAATGGATTCGGCGAGCGCCTGATCGATGGCTTCGTGGAAGCGGTTCATGTCGTCAGCATCGAAGGGCGTGCCGGACTTCACTTTGACCATCCACTGATTGAGCACGCTGGTTCTCAACGCCGGTATTCCGAGACCATCTGATCGATGGTAAATCCCGCCATCAACCGGGTGACGGCGTGGGTTTCGGCGGGCGTCTCTTCAGCGCTGCTGGGCCCATGCCCCAGAGATTTTGCGATTTGTTCCGAGCGTGTCTGTTGGGTGCGTAGATCTATAACGATGGCTTCGAGCATCTGGCCGGCATGATCGCGCAAGGCTTCACGATCCAGCGCCGCGCCGGGCGTTTCGATGGTTCTGGCGAAATCCTCCCACGCCTGAAGAATAGGCTCGATATGTTCAATGATGAAATCGGGGAGGCGCATGTCGGTAATCCTGGTGAGGGCTTATGAAAAGTCGCCGAGCGTTCGTTTCACAGCATGAACGATCCAGTATGCTCACTTTCGTCCGACTCTGGGCACTCCGATCGCAGCATCCATCAGTCGGGTTTGATACTGCTACTTTTCCAGGAACTGTTCCATGCGCTATCGACGACTCGATCTGAATCTTTTAGTGGCGCTGGACGCTTTGTTAAGTGAGTGCAGCGTCAGCCGCGCGGCTGAGCGATTACATCTGGGGCAGTCGGCGACCAGCTCGGCACTCGGGCGCTTGCGCGAGCATTTCAATGACCCATTGTTGGTGCAGGTGGGGCGGATCACCAGTCAGCTGGATCCCAAGGACGCGCGGCGTTACACCGTGCGATTGACGGCCAGCGGCAAGGAGCTGCATGACCGAGTGCTTAAAGTGGCGCTGGAGCGCGAGTCGCGTCTGCTCAGCGGATTGACCCCGGGCGAGGTCGACACGCTGGTTGACTTGCTTGGGCGCCTGCATCTGCAAGTGCCCAATGTGAACAGTTATGACCCGAGTGACGATCAAGTCTGACCACCGCTGGCACGCGCAGCGATCGGCGGGTCGCACTTATATCGCAGGTTTCATATCGCGCTCGTTCCGCCCGGTGAACGTCAGCCAGAACAAAATAAACACCGCGATGGCGAAGGCTGCCGGAAACAGCCAGATGCTTCGCCAGTCGTGAACGCCCGCTGTCGAAAAGTGGTCGGTCACCTGACCCGCTACCCAGAATCCGATCAGCATGCCAAAGCCGTAGGTGGCCAGTGTAATGAGTCCCTGCGCGGAACTGCGAAAGCGTTCGGAGGCTTTGGCGTCGGTGTAGATTTGCCCTGAGACGAAAAAGAAGTCATAGCAGACGCCGTGCAAGGCGATGCCGGCCAGCAGCATCATGGCTTGATCACCGTTACTGCCATAGGCGAACAGCAAATATCGCAACGCCCACGCCGACATCCCGATCAACAGTGCGATTTTGATGCCGAAACGATGGATGAACAGCGGCAGCAGCAACATGAAAAGCACTTCAGACACCTGCCCGATGGCCATTTTTGCGGTGGGGTTTTCAACACCGATTTCGGACAGGAACGGATTGGCGTTCTGGTAATAAAACGCCAGAGGAATACAGATCAGAATCGAGGCGATGAAGAAGATCAGGTAGCCTCGATCCTTCAGCAAACCTAGAGCCTCCACCCCCAGCAGCTGTTTGAGCCCACCGCTATTTTCACCGTGCTCGAGCGGCGCGGTCGCGGGCAAAGTGAAGCTGTAGACACCAAGGATCAACGAGGCGACGGCGGACATCAGAAAAGTGTTGCGCAGCGCTCCTTCCGCGATGGCCTGTTGAGAGTCCCAGGCAAAGCCGAAGCTGATCACCAGCCCGGCGATAATCCAGCCGATCGTTCCCCAAACGCGAATCCGCGAAAACTCCAGCGCGGGATCTTTCATTTGCCTGAACGCGACGGCATTGACCAATGCCAGGGTCGGCATATAGACCATCATGTAGGCGAGGACGTAAGGGTAAAACGCGCTGAAATCATCAGCGAGATAGAGCTGATAGAGCAGGGCGGCGCCCAGTAGATGCAGCACCGCCAGAATGCGTTCCGCGTTGAAAAAGCGGTCAGCAATCAGGCCAATCACGAACGGGGCGAAAATCGCTCCCCACGATTGCGTGGAGAAGGCCATGCCCACCTGACCGCCGCTGGCAGCCAGCGTCGTGGTGAGGAACGTCCCGAGGGTGACGAACCAGCCACCCCAGATAAAAAATTGCAGAAACATCATCGCGCTCAGTCGCGCGTTAATTCCAGGCATGTCAGTCACCCTATTATTCTTATTGGATAGACGTTATTGGATAGACGTTAGTGGCCAGCCGCTGTGGCGTCAGTCAGCGCCCAGGCCGAGCAGTCGTCGATTGGATTGCTGATCGGCCGTCACACGGGCGAAATCGTCGAAAGCCTTGTCGGTCTTCTTGATCATGTGTTGCTCTATGAATGCCGCGCCTTCTGCGGCGCCCTGGGCGGCGTCCTTCAGGCAGCATTCCCATTCCAGCACGGCCCAGCCGCTGAAATCGTATTGGGTCAATTTGCTGAAGATCGACTTGAAATCGATCTGGCCATCGCCCAGCGATCTGAATCTGCCGGGCCGATCCATCCAGCCCTGATACCCGCCGTACACGCCGGAGCGGGCGTCGGGACGGAACTCGGCATCCTTGACGTGGAACATGCGGATGCGCTCGTGATAGCGATCGATGAAACCCAGATAGTCCATTTGTTGTAAAAGCAGATGGCTTGGATCGTAGAGAATCGCCGCGCGCGGGTGATGATTCACCGCTTCGAGAAAGCGTTCGAACGAGGCGCCGTCGTGCAGATCTTCCCCAGGATGGATCTCGTAGCAGAGATCAACGCCCGCTGCTTCAAAGCAATCGAGGATCGGTAACCAGCGCCGCGCCAACTCGGCAAACCCCTCATCGACAAGCCCGGCCGGGCGTTGTGGCCACGGGTACAGAAACGGCCAGAGCAAGGCGCCGGAGAATGTCGCGTGAGCCGTCAAGCCTAAGCGTTGACTGGCGCGGGCGGCGAGTTTGAGCTGGGAAATTGCCCACTCTGTGCGAGCCTTGGGCTGGCCGCGTAAATGTTCAGGGGCGAAGTCGTCGAAGACGGCGTCGAATGCGGGATGCACGGCGACCAACTGGCCTTGCAGGTGCGTCGACAGTTCGCTGATGACCACGCCCGCTCGCGCACAGGTGGCGATGAGTTCGTCGCAGTAATCCTGACTCTCGGCTGCTCGCTCAAGGTCGATGAATTGCGTGCCGAGGGTCGGTATCTGGATCGCCTTGTAGCCTTGGGAGGCGGCCCATTGCGCGATCTCGGATAACGTATGGAACGGGCTCTCGCTGGACATGAACTGGGCGAGAAAAATACCCGGCCCGCGCATGCCTTTGGTCTGTCGCAACTCAGCGTTCATCTGAGGATTCTCCTGCGGTGTAGGTGTCGGGGATTTCGCTCCACTTGGCGTCACCCCGATGGTTGGCGATGGCCGTCTCGATGAACGCCATGCCGCGTAAACCAACGTTGATTCCGGGAACGCCCGGCGCATCGTGGCCTGGCACTTTGTGCAAAATCGATTGCGCCAGTGCGCGATAAAGATTGGCCATCGCTTCGAGATAACCCTCCGGATGCCCGGCGGGCAGGCGCATCCGCGTTAAGGCGTCGGCGCACAACCAGGGTTGCCCGACGCCTGAGCGCAACAGGCGGATCGGCTGGTCAATCGAGCGATGGATCAGGCTGGCCGGGTCTTCCTGACGCCACTCCAGCCCGCCTTTGTCACCGTAGAGGCGGATCTTCAGCGGGTTTTCCTCTCCCGCGCAGACCTGGCTGGCGATCAATACACCGCTGGCGCCATCGGCCATTTTGAACAGCATCGAGGCGTCGTCATCCAACTGACGGTTATCGAAGTGAGCGCTGAGCATTGCGCTGACGTGTTGAATTTTCTGGTCGGCGACAAACTCCGCGAGAGAGAAGGCGTGAGTGCCGATATCACCGATGCAGCCACCGATGCCGGACTGCGCGGGATCATCTCGCCAGTCCGCCTGTTTATTGCCGCGTCCGGAGACATCTTCGCTGAGCCAGCCTTGAGGATATTCGACCAGCACCTTGCGCAGGCGGCCGATCACACCGCTGCGTACCATTTCGCGGGCCTGCCAGACCATCGCATAGCCGAGGTAAGTGTGAGCCAGCCCGTAGATTCGATCGCTGTGGATGACGTCGTGTCGGAGCGACTGCAGTTCAGCAAGATCCAGCGCAGCAGGTTTTTCGCTGAACACATGGAAACCGGCGCGCAGCGCTTTACTGGCTATCGGTGCATGCAGATGGTTTGGCGTGACGATCACCAGCAATTCCATGCGCTGCTCAGGCGCAAGCACACTTTCGGCGTCGAGCATCGCCTGCCAGGTTTCGTAGCAGCGCTGGGCAGGCACACCCAATGCAGCGGCGGTGCGCTGGTTATTTTCAGGCGTGCGACTGAAGGCACCACAGACCAGCTCGAACTGGCCATCCAGGCGTGCCGCCTGCCGATGCGCCTGAGCAATGAAGGCGCCTTCACCGCCGCCGACAAAACCCATTCTTATTTTTCGACCTGCTGAACTCATGTGACTCGTCTCGGTAGGGTAATTGTTCACTATGCTTGAGTGGTGATGTAACCGGTTACATCTGCCCGGAAATTTAGGCTTCAATTCCGGCAGTGTCAAATCCTGCGACGATGTGGAGTGGACATTTCCGCCTGTCGCGACGTGCGGTAAGCTGCCGCACTCGATCTTCCGAACACGCGAGGCGTTTGTGTCAAATATCCGTGAGGTGGCTCGACTGGCAGGTGTATCCGTGGCGACGGTGTCCAGAACACTGAAATCACCGGAGAGGGTGCTCCCCGAAACCCGCGACAAGGTCAACGCCGCCGTCGAACAAGCCAACTACCGGCCGAACCTGATGGCCGTGCAGTTTCGCTCGCGAAAAACCGGCAACCTGGTGATCCTCGTTCCGGCAATCGCCAATACATTTTTCGCACGGGTGATCAGTGGGGCGCAGAAGGCGGCGCAGGCGGCCGGGTATCGGCTGCTGCTTTGCGATACTCAAGGGCAAGAAGCCGTCGAGCGGCAATTCGCCGAACTGGTATATGCCCACCAGGCGGACGGCGTGATTCAACTGCGCGCGTTTGACCCCTTTGATACCGCGGCTTCGAGCGCGGATCTGCCGCCGATCGTCAATGCCTGCGAAGTCATCAGCGACGGGCGTCACGCCACCATCAGCCTGGATAATTTCGCGGCCGCCAAGGCAATGACGGAACACCTTATCGCGCTGGGACATCAGCGGATCGGGCTGATCAAAGGCTCAAGAAGCAGTCCTCTGACACGCGACCGACTGGCCGGGTATCAGGCCGCTTTGCGCGAAGCCGGAATCGGTTTCGACGAGGAATTGGTCTGCCATGGCGACTTCACCCTGAATGCCGGGTTCGTCGGCGCTTCGACAATGCTCACGATGGCCACGAAGCCAACTGCGCTTTTCTGTGAAAACGACGAGATGGCCATCGGTGCCTTGAAACGCATCAAGCAAGCGGGTTTGCGCGTGCCTGAGGACATTTCGCTGGTGGGCTTCGACGATATTCCGATGGCCGCCTACTGCGATCCACCCCTGACGACCATCTCGCAACCCGCTGAGGCGTTCGGTGAGAAAGCCGTGCAAATGCTGATCATGCTGATCGATAAAAAGCCGCTGCCCAAGCGCCACGTCGTGCTGCCGTTCGAGTTCACCGGCCGCGCCAGTTCAGGCCCTTGCGCGGCTAGCAAAACGCAGCCGGTTTAAGCAAGCTTCAAGCAATTTCACCGTGCCGGCGCACGTCGCCCAACGAATCGCGTTGCATCGACTGCAGGTTTTTCTCGATGGTTTCGCACAGCGCTTCCATCTGAATCTGATGCTCGCTGTGGCGAAACGGGCTTTGCAGATCGGTGCCGATGCGCTCGATCGCCAGCAACATAAACCCGACCACGGTAGAGGCCAGCGGCGTAAACCAGCCCAGCGACTCCACCAGGCCCACCGGCACGATCAGGCAGAACAGCGAGATAAACAGGCGCGGAAAATACACATAAGGGTAGGGCAGCGGCGTATTCGCGATTCGCTCCATACCGCCCTGACTGTTCGACAGATCCACCAGCGTCGATTCCAGCCGCGCCAGACGAATGCTGTCCAGACGCCCGGCCTTGTATTCCCGCGCCAACAACGCAGCGGAGCCGGTGAGAATGTCGTTGGCGAAGTTATTGGTCGTGCCACTGCGGGCGAATTCGTCAGCGGGAATAAACGCCCGGACTTCCTCAGGGCAAGGCAAACCTTGCAGATGCGCCGCCAAGCAATTCACGTAAGCAACGTGACGGCGCAGCAACGTCGACTTGACCGGATTCACCTCGGTGCCGGGATCATCCAGCAAGGTCAGCACCTGCCGGGCAAAACTGCGCGAACTGTTGATCATCGAACCCCACAGCGTCCGCGCCTCCCACCAGCGGTTGTAAGCGCTGCTGTTACGAAAACTGATCAACACGATCAATGCCGAGCCCAATAACGTCAGGGGCATCAGCGGCAAATTCAGCTTGGCGTTGAGAAACAGCATGAAGTCGACCGTGACGGCGATGTCCCACAACAACAGCCAGAACAAGGCCCAGCCGACATAGCCCAGGGTCTTGATGATCAAACGGTATTTTTTGACGATGGCAGCTTTCAAACGGAAACCTCGTGGCGAGCGGGAAGCATTGATGCCTTAGCTCGGACGGTGTTTTCGCTGCAAGGTTCGATGAGGGCGGCGGGGGGCATGATAGATAGGGGTGCAGGAAGCCGGCTAATCGGCTCTGACACGTTTGAAGGAGATTGAAAGGTATCTTTTGATGAAGCGGGCAATCGGCGTTTCGATTTTCTTGTTGATGAACCAGGACGCGGCAATCATCAGGATGATGGTGCCCCAGAACAGCTGGTGCGGGTTAACCGCCGGGTAAGCGATGTTGAAGATCATGAAGCCGATCATTTGATGGAGCAGGTAAAGCGGATAAGTCAGTGCACCGAGAACAGTCCAGTTGCGCCGACTGATCGCAGGCGTTCGGTTGGTCGTGATCAAGTAGAACAGGATGAAAAACAGGCCGATCAGACCGCAGATGATCAGCGGATTGTATTCAGTCGAGTATTTGGTTTCGATCGATTCGGCCCACACCATCGCGGTAAAGCAGGCTAACGCCAACGCGCCCAGCAGTAGCAGAACCCGGGTTTTGTTAAAACCCTTGACCCACGCGAGGTAGAACGTGGCTCCGGCGATGAAGTAGGCGGCGTAATCAGTGATCAATAGCGAGCGTAGCTTTTCCAACACCAGTATTTCCGCTGTTGCAGAAACCAGCAGCCAGGCCACGAGGAACGGTTCGATTTTGTCTATTTTCTTCACGCTCAACAGGACGGAAATCATCAGGTAGAACTTTATTTCTACAAACAGTGACCAGTACACCCCATCGATCGGTTCTACATTCAGCATCTCGCTCAGAAAGGCCATGTTGATCAAGTATTGGTAAAGATCGGCCGAGAAGCGTGGCTGGCCGATGGCTAACGTGAACAAAAAGGTCAGCGTGCAGCACACCCAGAACGCCGGGCAGAGGCGCACGACGCGGGATATGAAAAATACGCTGAGGTTGTTGCTCGACGCGGTCATCAGGATGACAAATCCGCTGATCATGAAAAAAAGTTCGACGCCCAGATAACCGTATTTGGCAGGCTCGGCCAACCAGGGATAGGGCATCGTCGACATGTCGCCTTTTGCATAGCCGCGAAACGCATAGTGAAAAATCACGACGGCGATAGCGGCGAGGAAGCGCAGCAAATCCAGTTCCTGCAGCCGTCGGTTGTTCATATAGGGCGCTCCAGACTTTTTCGCGCTGATTGAAACTGACGACTCTGGTCACTGAAACGTGACCCCAGGCGAAAGCGATTGAAGCCGTGGCGATTCGTCCCCCGGTTTGATGAGACGGCTATGGACTGCGTTGCCACATGTGGATGTAGTCGATTTCGAAGGTGGAGGGCAGGTCAGCATCATCGACGATGCCGAACCACTTCCACATCGCCTCACTGTCAAAGACGATCTCCATGGGGAAGAAGAAGTGGCTGTTCTTCGATTCCCGCACCAGCACGCCATCGACGTACCAGCGCAGGGTGTCGGGCTGCCAGTCGAAGCCGTAGACATGGAAGTCTTCCGCCAGGCGCCATGGACTCAGCCAAATGCTGCCGTCGGCGATGTGTTCGCTGCTTTGCGGCGTGGCCCACAGGTGGGCGTTCATGTTGTACAAACGGTCGAGGGCGGCATTTTTGGTTTTGCCGCCGATTTCGAAAATGTCGATTTCGGTGGCGTTGTCCATCATGCCCGTCCACGCCAGCCAGAATGCGCTTGAGCCGGCGGAGTTCATCGGCTTGGCCCGTGCTTCGTAGTAACCGTAAAAACCGCGTTCAAGGGTGCGAACCATCGCTGAGGTGTAGTCCTTGAAACCGAGTTTGACGTACTTGTCGGGCAAGCTTTCTTTGCGGAAGACGATGTTCAGGTTGCCATCGTGGACAAAGGCATTGTTCGGCGAGTAAAGCGCCGGTTTACGTCCGAGCGATTCATTGCCGATGCCGTTATTGACGTGCCAGCGGGTGCGATCGAGGGCGGTGCCATTGAACTCGTCCGACAGGGTCGTGTTGAGCGTCCACTGACCGGCATTGGCCTGATCGGACAGCGGCAGATCGGGATTACTCCGCGTCGGCAACCGGCCTAGCGACCCCACGCGCGTCCAGGTATTGGCCACGCTGGGGACGGCCACTGACCACTTGTTTGCCAGGTAATGAAAGACTTGCTGGCGCTCGGCGAGGGAGGCAAACGCTCGGTCGTAAACCAGCACTTCGGCGATGTCGCCACGAAAGTTTTCGGCATTGCCCACGGCATTAAGACCAACCCCATACGGGCCAATCGGTACGTCGTAAAGCTCCAGCACGGACACCGTCGGCGCGTACGCGTCGGTCTGCGCCAGGCTGATGGCGATATTCGGCAGCACGTTATCGTTTTGCGACGGCTGCGGGCGTGAACTGAACAAGCGTTGCCAAGGGTCACTCCCGGCCTGTTCGGGCAGTCGGCGCGACACGATCAATACCGTCACCGGGCCTTTGGCGCTGCGCAGGGTCGTACCCAGAAACCCCGACTCACCAGTGAAACGCACCACCGGAAGGCTATTCAGTGCGTTCGCCATGCGCTGTGGCGGCGCGACGGCCTCGTCGACGCTGGCATCATTGCCCTTGCCGGATTTGTCCTTCCAATGCCGGACACGGTTCTGTCCGTCCAGGGTCATCGTTGACGGATCCGCCGCATCCAGCCACAGCACCAGCCCGGTGGTGGGTACAGCGGGCGGCGTCGATGCGGCGTTGCCCGCCATCGAAACCGCCAGCACGGCGATCAGCAAAGCGCCTCTAACGCTCATTTGACTGCAGTCAGCGTTGGCACTTCGAAGGAAGACTGATACCCCTGCGGATTACACGACTGCCACCGCCACGTATCGACAATCATCTGTTGCAGATCGCGTTGCGCCGTCCAGCCCAATTCGCGTCCAGCCTTGCCGGGGTCGGCCCAGCATTTTGCGATGTCACCCTCGCGTCGCGGGGCGAAACGGTAGGGAATGGTGATGCCGGTGATGTCTTCAAAGCTCTGGATGATCTGCAGCACGCTGTAGCCCACGCCGGTGCCGAGGTTCCAGAAATGGATGCCATTATTGCGCTGCAACACCAGCAGTGCCTTGAGGTGGCCGATGGCTAGGTCGACCACGTGGATGTAGTCGCGCACGCAGGTGCCGTCCACCGTGGGGTAATCGCTGCCGTACACCGTGAGTTCGGCAATCCGGCCAATGGCGACCTGGGTCAGACACGGCAACAGATTGTTGGGACGGCCTCGGGGATCTTCGCCGATCATTCCGCTTTCGTGGGCGCCAATCGGGTTGAAATAGCGTAATAAGCCGATGCTCCAGCGCGGGTCGGAGTGGCACAGATCGGTGAGTAACTCTTCGATCATCAGCTTGGTGCGGCCGTAGGGATTGACCGGTTTGCCGGTGCCGCAATCTTCGGCAATCGGTATCCGTGTCGGCTCGCCGTAGACCGTGGCCGAGGAGCTGAACACCAATTGAAAGACGTTATTGCGCGCCATCGCCCGGCACAGTTCAAGGGTGCCGGCGACGTTGTTGGTGTAGTAATCCAATGGCTTGCGCACGCTTTCTTCAACGGATTTGAGGCTGGCAAAATGCACCACGGCATCGATGTCATAGCGTCGGAAGATGTCGTCCAGCAGGGCCGCATCGCGGATATCGCCGTGGATGAAATCGACCCGCGTCAAGGTCAGTTGCTCAAGACGCTCGATGCACTCTCGACAGCTGTTGCTCAAATTGTCGAGCACCACCACGGGGTGACCGGCATTGATCAGTGCCAACGCGGTGTGTGAGCCAATGTAGCCGGCCCCTCCGGTAATCAAGGTCGTTTTGCGCATAGTGCGGGCTTCCTGTCTCAGGGAGTGAATTCAGCGGGAGGTAAAAACCGATTTGAATTCTTGCGGCCAGCGCGGGTGCATGACGCTATACGTCACGCCATAGCTCAGCGCGCCGATCACAACGTTGCCGATCAGGTGCAGGTAGCCCTGCAAACCTGAGTGTGCCGAGGCATACGAGACGGTGGCGGCCATCACCAGGGAGGCCGTCACGCTGCGGTAATTGGAGTCGAAGAACCGCTGCCAGCCGTAGCCGATGGCCGCATTGAGTCCACGGATTTGCAGGGGGGTGATGATCAGCATCCGCGCCAACAGGGCAATGGCGGCGGCCATGCCGCCATAAACGCTGCCAAAGCCGTAGACCAGCGCCAGCGCCAGAACGGTGGTGAGCACTTCCGCCTTGATCGTCAGCTGGCAGCGGTTGACCGCCACCAGTGCGGTAGTGGCGTACATGGCGGTGTTGCCAATGGCCACTGTGCAAGCCAGCACTTGCAGCAGGGGAATGGCTTCGGCCCACTTGGCGCCGAATATCAACAGGATGAGGTCGTTGGCCGTGAGCGCGATGCCGATGAACAACGGCGTCAACACGAAGCCGCTGACGGCGGTGGAATCGCCAAGGATCCCGAGCAGTCGTCCCGGCTCCGCACTGCGTCGTGAGAACACCGGCAGCGCATAACTGAGCAGGCCGTTATAAATGGCCGTGCGTGGCAGATCGATGATGCGCATTGCCATGTTGAACATGCCGACCGCATTCGCGCCGGCCGTCATCCCCAGCACCACGTTGACCCCGCGCTGCAGTGTCTGAGAACTCAGTGCGTTGATGGCAACCGGAGTGCCGGCCTTCAACAGTTCGCGCAAGAACCGAAGGTCTATATGAAACGCTATGCGCCGTGGCTCTGCGCGCATCAACACGATGATCGACACGAACTCCATGATCAGTGCCTGGGCAATCACCGCCCAGGCCCCCAATCCCCACAGCGCGACCGCGATGCCGCCAACACCGCCGAAGACTTTGCCCAGTAACGTACGCGACGCCAGCATCTTGAAATTGCCGCTGCGGCGCATCTGCGCCACATAGACCCTCGCCATCATGGTGAAGAGGATTTTCACCGAGGCCGCCGCCGTCATCCATCGCAGCAACGGATCCTGCGTGTACAGCATCACTGCGGCAGAAATGATCACGATGGACAACAGGCTGACGATGACCGACGCCCAGAAGGCCGTGCTGATGTGTTTTTCCTCCAGGCGCTCGAGGCGTACCAGCGGGTCTTCCAGCACCGATGAATACACCAGACCGACCAATTCGACGATGGCAATGATGATCGTGCCCACGCCCAACTCGGCGGGCGACAGCAGCCTGGCGTAGGCAACAAAGGTGATCATCGAGAGGAAGATCAGTCCGAATTTCTCGGTGAATATCCAGCCCAGTGTGATGAGGCGACGATTGGCCATGGCGGATACCGGTTCAATGAGCGGCGGTTGAAACCGTTGGCTTGCGCAATGTTTTGGCGCGGGCGTAGAGGTAGCGCAACGTCGGCTTACCGTGGTCGAAGATCAGGGTTTGCCAGGAATGCCGGAACATGCGCTGGTACACGTCGATCACTTCGACATGCTCGCCGCCTCGGGAAAATGTGTTGAGAAAATCGGTGTGGTTGCCCAGCACGAAGTCGATCTGTTGCTGCTTGCTCAACTGTGCGGCGTAACGGGCGAGGTAAACCTCAATGAAGCGGATCTTGTTCTGGTAGTACTTTTTCGGCTGCGCGGTCATGTTGCCGCTGTTGATCGAACGCTCCAGCAACACCTGCGGCACCGTGTGGATCTCCCAGTTTTCCGCGATTCGTGTCCACATGAAGCGGTCTTCGCTGTAACGCAGGCCCGCATCGAAGCCGCCGAGCTGCATGATCACATCGCGTTTGACCAGGGCCGCGGATACGCCGTTGACGACATTGGCGTGGATGAAATCGTAGAAGTGCATGCCGTTCTTCAGGCGGTTGTCCATTTGCCGCCTGCCGTCGCTGTAATTGACCTGCACATAGCAGTCGATCAGCCCCACCGGTCGGCCCTGACGAGTCAGTTCGTCGTACAGGGCCAGTTGCAGCTCCAGCTTTTGCGGACGCCATTGGTCGTCGGCATCCAGCATCGCCACGAACGTCTCCTGGCTGTGGCGCATGCCGTGGTTGCGCGCGCTGGACTGGCCTTCGTTGGCTTGTTGCAGCAACGTCAGGCGAAACGGCGCTTTGAAATCCCTGACCCGTTGCGGGCCGTCATCGGTGGAGCCGTCGTCGATGACGATGACGTGATCGGGCAGGCGGGTCTGGTCGGCCAGGGATGCCAGCGTTTGCTCGATACTGGCGGCGCCGTTGTACATCGGGATGACCACGCACACGGAATGCGCTGTACGGAGGACTGGGTTGGGCACGGTTGTTTCTCCTGCTGTTACGCCTTGGCTGAATCACGCGGAAATACGGCGCCAGCGCTAGGCTGACGCAGGGTGGCCGGTGATGACTCGGGGAATGTCGCGGGGTGACGCCGAAAGGACAGAGCGAGGGTGCAGAACACCAGGAACTCGGCGGATCGATAGTTGGGGATCACGTACGCCACGTAATTGGTGACGGCGAACAAACCGATGATCACCAGCGCGCTGGCGCGAAACTGTGCGGCCTGGTTCGCTGTTACGGCGCGGTATTGTTTGAGCAGCGCTTCGCCCAGCAGCAACACCAATGCCGCCAACTGAATCAAACCGCCGTTGAGCAGGGTTTCCATGTAGCCGCTGTGGGCGTTGCCGATGTAACCCCAACGCGTGATGAACGCGTCGGCATCAGGACTGGCCCAGAACGCGCCGTAGCCATAACCCTTGAGCCATTGCTGGTCGACATACGGCGCGAGCAGCTCCCAGATCAGCGTGCGGTCAGTCAGTGAGGGATCGCGGCCGGCCACCTCCAGCAGCCATGCAATGTGGTTGTACAGCAGCAGGCAAAACAGCATGAACACCAAGGTGCAACCGAGGAACAGCCACTGCGAGCGATTGATACGCAAGCGGATCAGCGTGAGGAAGTAGCCGTAGCTCGCCGTGCCGCAAATGATCAACGCCACGCCGGTGGCCGACTGGGCGAGCAGGATGGCGATCAGCGAAAAAAACGAGCAGAACAGCGCCCAGCGGTTGCCTTTGCGGATCATCGGCAGCAACAGCAGGATGGCGATCGCGTTGAGCCGTGCGCCGGCGTTCTTCTCGGCAAAAATCCCTTTGAATGCGCCGTCGCGGATCCCTCCGGACAGGAACGCGACGCTTGGCATGACCACGGCGAGTATCAAGCCGATCAACGCCGCCACGCCGATGGCACAGCCGAGCATGAAAGTGATTTTTTCCAGTGGGTAGTTGTAGGCAATGAACCCGGCAAAAAACACCACGCTGAGCATCGCGACGACGCGTTTGAGGCTCAGCATCGGGTCGTAAGACCAACCGATTGAGGCGATCACCGTGAGCAGGAACAGCAGCAGAAAGACGTTGCTGCGATAAAAGGTTTTGCTCAGGAAAACCTTGTTGCGGATAAAGAAGAACAGCGGCACCAACAGGGTGATGAGACCGCAGACCTGGTTGGCAACGCTGCCCTCGAGGTCGCGATCGACATCGCCGAAATTGAACCCTCCACCGAGGCCAAAGATAAAGGTGAGCACCTGGATGTAAAACAGCACACCGAACAGGGTGAAGCCATCCCGCAGCGTCGAATATCTGATCGCCAGTGTGTTCACGGTGATGGACTCCCCAGCAACGCATCGAGGTAGGACTGCACCGCTTTGGCATTCATGAATCGGGCGGCCGCCTGAAGGCGCAGATGACGTTGAAAATGGCGGGGGGTGGCGAGTTGCAGGGCAATCGCTTGCGCCAATGCCGGCGGGTCGTCGACGTCGACAAGCGGCGCAACCAGACCACCGATCAAAATGTCCTGAGGCCCATGGGGGCAGCGCGTCGCCACCACCGGAGTACCCGTCGACAACGCTTCAACCAGCGCGTTGGGGCTGCCTTCGAAGCGCGACGACAGCACAAAGCAATCGGCCGCCGCGACTTCCGCCAAGGGGTCGATGGTGTAACCGGGGAGGTCGACGCGATCGGCGACGCCCAATGTGCAGGCCAAATCAACGAGTCGAGACTTGAGCGCGCCTTCACCAAAAATGATCAAACGCACACGGCTGTCCGGCAACGCGGCGAACGCTCGGATCAGGGTGTCGAAGCCTTTTTGCGGCGCCAGGCGTCCGACCGCGACCACTACTGGGCCGGACTTTTCCCGCAACCATTGATGGCTGGGCCGCGCCGGTGTCTTCTCGCGAAAGTCGTTGTCGAGCACCGGGTTGTCGGCAGTGGTCACGTCCTGATGCCGCGCAATGGTGGTTTCGACCAGATCCAGCGCGACACCGCGCGAGACGCAGATCACCGGGTTGGGTATCAGCCGATACAGCAACGGAGCCAACAGATAAGCGACGCGCACCATGAAAGCGGGGTTGACGTGTTTGTCATGGGAAAAGGCATTGCGTTCGCTGACGTGCAAACGTGCGAGCGTGCCGGACAGTGCAGCCGCAGCGATCGCCACGACGTTGACGTGAGTGAGGGCCGCCAGTTGCGCATCAAAGCGATTGCGCCGAAGAAATCGCGCGAGTGCCGGCACCGCACGCACGCTGCGCGGGCTGTGCAATTCAACTTTTTTCACGCGCGGGTCGAGGTGCGCGGCGTTGACGCCGCCGCCGGTGAGCATCAACAACGTCACGTCGTTACCGGCGTCGACCAGTGCGCCGGCCAGTCGCGTCATCATTTTCTCGGCACCGCCGGCGCCCAGATCGTGCAGGATAATCAGCAATTTTTTCATTGGTTCCACACCTGGTAATAGGCCTGCGCGGCGTGCTGACTGGTGTACGGGCGGATGGCGTCAGTGATCATGGTTTCGCTGGGCCCAGCAGCATCCCGCGCTGACAGGCTTCGGAGCATTCCATCGGCCAGTGCCGGTACGTCGTTGACCTTGACCAAAAGGCCCAGTCGGCCGCCGTCGAGCAGCTCTCTGGGGCCTGTCTGGCAGTCGCAGGCAAGTACTGGCGTGCCCAGCGCCAAGGCCTCGATCAGTACGGTCGGCATGCCTTCATGCAGGGAACTCAGGATGAACAGGCGCGCGTGTCGGAGCAGGGGGTAGGGGTTATGCAAATAACCGGTGAAGTGCACCCGCTGCGCGACGCCCAGACGCTGGGCCTGCGCCGCTAACGCAGCGCGCAAGTGGCCGTCGCCGGCGATCACCAGATCCGGCAGCACCCGGCGGTGCAATGCCAAAGCGTAGGCATCGAGCAACAGGTGAAAGCCTTTTTGCTCGGTCAGTCGACCCAGCGCCAACCAATAGTCGCCGGGTAATCCTGCGGGCAGCGGCGCCTGCGCGGCTTGAAACAGTTGCTCGCTGATGACCGCGTTGGGGCAATAGCTGACGCGCTGCTGACCCCAAGGCAGCAAGTCGACAAGTGACTGGCGCAGCACCGTGGAAACCGTCACCACTTTTCCGCTGCCGCACAGGTACAAGGCATAGAGCAGGCGCAGGCTAGAAGGGCTGGTTTTTTGCTCAGTGCTATCGAGCGTCACGTGCCGGCTGTAGATGACTTTGCAGGCACTGCCCAAGGTGGCGAACCAGGTGCAGACGTTGGCCTGTTCCTTGGCGGAAATGAGATGAGTGACGTCCTCGCGATGAATCAGCCGGCGCAAAAGGATGATCGAACGGATCAACCCGGCGATGCCACTGCCACCACCGTTGTGATGACGCTGATCGCCTTCAGTGTCCGGCGTCTCACCGTTCATGACAAAGAAGCTCACCCGCTGGCCATCCTTGAGAAACTGCTCGGACAACCGTCGCTGGACGCGCTCGACGCCACCGCCCAACTTGAAATCCTTGAGGATAAACAGGATGTGCATGGTCATTCCCCAACGCTGATGGCGACTTTGTGCCGGGCCAGCATCGCCAGCAGCTGCACAAAGTTGCTGGGGTAATCGATGAGGTAGCGCTTGATCGTGTGGGGCTCGCGGTACATGCGATAAAACGCGCGCAAATGCAGGCGATTGATCAGTGCCGGGTAGTACTGCCGCGTTGCCAACGCTTCCTGACGAATGAACCCGCCACAGGTAAAAGCGACCCCGCGAAAGCCTGCCTGCAACGCATCCTGTTCGAACTGTTCCTGCAGTCCGGCGCCGAGGCCGACGATCAGGATGTCCGCTTCGCTGCGACAGATATCAGCCCTTATGCCTTCGGCCTGTTCGGCGTTGAAATAGCCATGGTGATAACCGGCGATGACCAGTTGCGGATAGAGGCTTTTGATCTTGAGGATGAACAGATCCAGCTCGGCTTGCCGGGCACCGACGAAGTACACACGCTTGCCCAGTTGTTCGGCACCGCTGAGCACGCGGTCGGCAATCGAGGTGAAGTCAAAACTGACCCGGCCGATCGTCCTGCCGGTCACGCGCGACATGAATGTCGACATGAGCATGCCGTCGCAAAAATAGGTAATGGTGCCCGGGTTCTGCTCGAACACGCTGCCGATGGAGGCGAAATTGATGAAGGAATACGCTTGGTTGGCGTCCAGTAAGTGCGGTGAGTAATGCCCGACCAATTCCAGTTTGAACATGGCGTGGCTCCTTTCAGATGACTGAAGGGGTTGGCCGCCCCACGGATACGTAGGTGAAGCCGCGCTTACTCAAGCGCTGCGGATCGAACAGATTGCGCCCATCGAAAATCAACGGGTGCTTGAGCTGCTCAGCAATCCGGTCGAAGTCCGGCGCACGAAACGCTTGCCACTCGGTGACGATGATCAGCGCGTCGGCATTTTTCAGCGCGGCTTCCTTGGTGCCCGCGAGCGTCAGGTCATCACGCGCGCCATAAATGCGCTGGGCCTCTTCCATGGCTTTCGGATCAAAGGCCTGGACGCTGGCGCCGGCCTGCCACAACGCCTCCATCAATACGCGGCTGGGCGCTTCGCGCATGTCGTCGGTATTGGGCTTGAAGCTCAACCCCCACAGGGCAAAGGTCTTGCCGCGCAGGTGACCTTCGAAGTGGTTGAACACCTTGCTGTACAGACTGGCTTTCTGCTCCTGGTTGCGTGACTCCACTGCCTTGAGCAGCCGAGCGTCAATGTCGACACTGGTCGCGGCATGGATCAGTGCCTTCACGTCTTTGGGAAAACACGAGCCGCCGTAGCCGAGGCCGGGATAGATAAACTGATAACCGATGCGGGGATCAGAGCCGATGCCGTGGCGCACCTTCTCGATGTCGGCGCCGAGTTTTTCCGCCAGACAGGCCATTTCGTTCATGAAACTGATCTTGGTCGCGAGCATGCAATTGGCGGCGTACTTGGTCAGTTCGGCACTGCGCACGTCCATGACGATGATTTTTTCGCGGCTGCGATTGAACGGCTCATACAGTTCACGCATGACCTCTTCAGCGCGCGGGCTATCGGTACCGACGATGATTCGGTCGGGGCGCATGCAGTCTTCGACCGCGCAGCCTTCCTTGAGAAATTCAGGATTGGAAACCACGTCGAACGTCAGATCGCCGCGATCATGGTCGGCCAGCACCTGCTCGACACACTCACGCACCCGGTCGCCCGTGCCCACCGGCACCGTGGACTTGTTGACGATGATGAGGTGACGATCCATGTTCAGCGCGACGGTTTGCGCCACGCTCAAGACGTATTTGAGGTCGGCTGATCCGTCCTCGTCTGGCGGAGTGCCGACGGCGATCAACAACACATCACCGTGTTGTACGGCTGCGGCCAGATCCGTACCGAAACGCAGTCGGCCACTCTTAAAGTTGTCGCGCACCAAGGTTTTCAGGCCCGGCTCGTAGATGGGCAGCGTGCCTTCTTTCAGCGCCTCCACCCTGGCAACATCGACGTCCACGCAGAGCACGTTGTGCCCCACCTCGGCCAGTGCAGCGCCTTGAACAAGGCCCACGTAACCAATACCGAATACGCTCACATTCATGGTCAAACCTCAGGTCGTTTGATGGGTGTCAACGCAGGGGCAGGGGCTGAAGCGCTCGGGCAGCGGTCAGTAGATGTTTTTCGAAAACAGCGTGAAGGGGGTTTTGAGGAGGATTTTCAGGTCGAGCCACAGCGACCATTGGTTGATGTAGTTGAGGTCTTGGGCGACGCGCAGCTGCATCTTTTCCACCGTCTCGGTTTCGCCGCGATGCCCGGTAATCTGGGCCAACCCGGTGATGCCCGGCTTGAGACGATGACGGGCCATGTAGGCGCGCACCTTGCCGGTGTAATAGAGGTTGTGGGTGACGGCATGCGGGCGCGGGCCAACCAGCGCCATCTGGCCGCAGACGACATTGAACAGCTGGGGCAACTCGTCGATGGAGGTGCTGCGCAGGAAGTGCCCGATTGACGTCAGTCGGTCATCGTTACGGGTGGCCTGACGCACCTCGCGGTCGTCGTGGACGCGCATCGACCGAAACTTCCAGACCTTGATCACTTCACCGTTGCAACCGTGGCGGTTTTGCTTGAACAGCACCGGGCCCGGCGAGGTCAGTTTGACCGCGGCCGCCACGCCCAACAGCAGCGGGCTGAGCAGAGCAATTGCCAGCGTGGCCAGGCTGCGCTCCAACAGATCCTTGCAAAGCAGGCTGGCAGGGTGCGAGCTGATCAGGCTTTCATTGAGGTAAATGGCGGGCATTCGCTCGATTTCCGAGATCGAATGGTTGAGGAGCATCATGCTGCCAAAATCAGGTATCCACACGACGTCGACATTCATGTCCAGCAGGTCGATGTAGAGCGCTTCAATGGTCGCGGCATGGGCCAGGGTCAGCACGATATACACGCGGCGCACTTCCCGGCGCGTGATGATTTCGCGGATCGCATCGACGTGGCCGAGCAGCGGCAAAATGCTCGGCGCCGGGCCGCTGTCATCGGCTGTGGCGATGAAGCCCAGCACCAATGCGCGGTTCGGTCTGGAGAGTTTCTTCGCCAGCTCGTGGGCGGTCGGGCAGGTGCCGATGATCACTGCACGACGCCCGTTGCACACCCTGCGCGAGTGCAGCCTGGCGAAGTAATGCAGCGGCAGAAAACTCAACGCCTGCACCACGAAACCCAGCACCGCCCAAATCATGATCACCTGGCGCGAATAAATCGCACTGGTCTGGGTGCTAAAAGCAATCGCGGCGAGCACGGCCAGCAGGATCAACCAGCCAGCCAGCAACCTGCCGAGTCCGACCAACAGTCCATGGCGCTTGTGGTAGACCTGCATCACGCTGTAAATCGGCACTGAACCGAGCACGGTCAGAATGATCAGGACGCGGTATTCGCTGGTCAGGCTGCCGACGCGCCAATACACCAACAGCATCAGCAGCGAGGTGGCCAGCGCCAGCGCACAGGCCCACTGGCCCCAGAACGTTAGGCCGCGGCGGTGCGTCATATGAGCGGTATAAAGCGGCGTCATGGGCTTAACCTCAGGCAACAGTTATCCATCAGCGCTGATCGGCCAAACACGAGGTGTCTTCCGCAGGCTGTTCCGTGGTCAGGCAGAGGTGACGCGAATAAGTGATGGCGAAACGGGGCGTAGCGGCAGGCGTGTCAGCCCGCAATTATCTGGGCGCGAAGTCGTAGTCGTAGAACGCCCGGGAGTGGTGATAGCCGTACTTGCGTGCCTTGCGCAGATCCACCTGGTTGAGGACGGAGCCAAACACCGGCACTTGGCTCTGCTGCAACATGGCGATTCCCCGCTGAACCTGGCTGACTGGCGTGCTGTCGGCCTTGACCACATAGATCACGGCATCCGAATGCTTGGCCAGCAGCAACGCGTCGCTGATCATCTCGGCAGGCGGGGAATCGATAATGATGTGGCGATACCGCGACCGCAGCACCTCCAGCATCCGCGCCATGCGCGGCGAGCTGAGCAAATCCTGCGGTGGTGGCTGCAACGCCGGGTTGAGCGCAGCGGCAGGGGATGGCAAGCGCGGCGCCGTGAGCATGTCCAGCGCAGGCGGGAGGACTTTCCCGGCCGGCAACATGTCCAGATTGCCCACCGAAACAATGCAGTCTTCGAGTCGGGCGGTGCCGGCAATGACATTCGCCAGTCCCGGGCTGTCCGGTGGGAAATCAAAGTTCAGCGAGAGCGTGGGCTGACGCATGTCGGCGTCGATCAGCAGCACACGCTCGAGCGACGTCAGGGAACTGGCCAGATTGGTGGCGATGGTGCTCTTACCTTCACCTGCAACCGTCGACGTCACCAGAACAACCTGCGAAGGCATTTCACTGCTTTGCAGCATCAACCAGGTGCGCAGATTACGAATCGTCTCGGAAAAGCGCGGGTTGTCGTTGTCGGCAAACAAGCGTGCCAGTTGCCGGCGGGTTTTCTTGGTCACCAACGGCACGACGCTGAGCAGCGGAATGTTCAGCATGCTTTCGATCGACTCGTCGGTTTTGAAGGTGTTGCTCAGACTGTCGAACAGCAGTGCCAGCGCGACACCGATCACCGCCGCGATCAAACCGACGATGGCGACGATCAGCGTTTTACGCGGTTTGCTCGCATCGACGGGAACAATGGCCGGGTCGACGATACGGACTTTTGTCGAGTCCATGTCGGCGGTGGCAGTGGTTTCTTTCAAGCGGGTGACGAAGGTTTCATAGAGCGCTCGTGAGCTGTCGACCTCGCGCTGGAACTCGCGCAACTGAAACTCTTTGCGCGCGATGTCCTGAATTTGCGCCTTGTTGCTGTTAAAGGATTGGCGCAGCGACGCCTCGCTCGCCGTGGCGAGTTGGTATTGCCGCTCTATGCCGGCCACCACTTGCTGCACCTGTAATTGCAGGCTGGTGGTCGCGGTACGCAGTTCGGATTGCGCCGAGAGCAGGCTCGGATGTTTGGGGCCGTAGCGACCTGCCAATTCATCAACCTTGGCTTGGGCGAGGGCGCGATCCGCCTGGAATTTCTGCACCAACGGATTGCTCAAGACCGCCGGTACGCTGGACAGTCGGCTCAGATCGCCGTTGCCCAACGCCTTCGCCTGGCGGTACTCGCTTTCCGCTTCTGCGCGGTTACGCCGGGCATCAACCATGCGATTACCGGTCATTTCCAGTTCATTGGCGCTGATGGTGGCCACCCCGCCAACGTCGACCAGACCTTGCTCTTCGCGATAGCCCTGAAGCTTTTTCTCGGCAGCACGCAAATTGTCGCGCAGCTTGACCAACCGGGTGTTCATCCAGGCGGTGGTGGTTTGCGACGACTTCTCGCTGGTGTCGAGCTGGCTGTCGGTAAAGCCCTGAGCCAATGCGTTGGCCGCCGCTGCTGCCAGAGCGGGATCGGGCATCTCGACCTCGATCTCGAGCAATTGGCTCTTGCCGACGAACTTGACGCTGGTGTGCAGCATGAGGTTTTGCGTGACCTCATTGAAGGCGTCTTCCTCAGTCGGTGCCTCGTTGGGCGGTAAAAAGCGGCTCCAGCCAGGGATCCATTGGTCAAGGTCAAGCCCGCCCAGCCAATCGCGCGGCGTAAACCAGGGCTTCGGTTGCTGACGCGGGTCGGTAATCGGGTTGCTGGTCAGACCGAGCTTTTTCACCGCGCGCTCGGCTAGATCGCGCGATTGCAACAGCGCCTGTTGGGTCTGCAAGTAATCAGTGGCGTTGCCGCTGGAATCCTTGACCTGCTGGAACGACATCAGCGGCGGCGTTTTATCGTTGAACAGCAGGGTGGTGCTGCCGATGTATTGCGGGGTGATGGTGGAAACCACCGCTGCCGCCAGCAGAGCGCTGAGCACAACCCCCCAGCCGATGGCCCATTTGGCGCGCCAGATGACCCTCCAGAGTTTGAGAAGATCCAGGGTGTCCTTGTCTTCGCTGTACTGCTGATGCAGATGCGCTTGGAGAGGACGTTCGACGTAGGTGCTAGGGCTGTTGTCCATGATTAGAAAAAGCCTTGTGCAATGGAAATGGTGTCGCCGGGAGCAATCGTGGTGTTTCGCGTAACGTTATCGGTGAGGGTCGAGCCACCGTCGCCGCGCATGATGGTCACGCGCTTGATCGAGGCCCGCTCGGTCAGGCCGCCGCCCAACGCGATGGCTTTCTCCAGTGTCAGGCCCGGTACGAAGGGGTAGCTGCCGGGTTTTTGCACTTCGCCATTGATGTAGAAAGCCCGGTATTCAATCTGGCTCAGGCTGACTTTCGGATCGATCAGGTAACCCTGTTTGAGCCCGTCCACGATGATTTTTTCAACCTGGCCCGGGGTCAGTCCTTTGGCGGAAATTTCGCCCAGAAACGGATAGGAAAAGGTGCCCGCGTCGCTGAGGCGGATCTTTTTCAGACTCAACTCCGGTTCACCGAACACGATGATGCGCAAGACATCGCCGGCAGCCAGTTTGTATTGAGTGCCCGGATCCGCAGCAAAAACGGAGGGTACAAACGCCAGCGCAAACAAAAAGAAAAGACCGTGCCTGTTCATGTCGATACCCTCTTAAAGGCTGACGTTGAAGCTGATCTGAAACACGTTGCGGGTGAAGCTTTCATCGTCGGCATCGGAATCGTTGTCGCGATATCGATAGCCGAGTTCGATGTCCAGCCATCGGCGCATCGCGTACACCACCGCCAGGTTGTAGTCCTGAAAGTTGTCGGTGCGGCTTTGGCCTTCGTAGACATAACGGCCGATCCCGGCCTGCGCCACCGTGGTGATCCGTTCCGTCCAGCCATGACGCCAACCGACCTGGGTGAACGTCGACTTCACTGCCTCCGCGCCATCGTCACCCTCGGCGAGTGCCTGGCGGGCGACAAAGGTAAACGTTGAATAAGTGCGCGGTTTCCATTGCAGATCCACCTGCCAGGTGGGGTTGTCGAGGTCTTTGGATTCGCTGTTGTCGAAGTTCTTTTTTTCATAGCCCACACGCACTTTGCCCGTCGTGCGTGCCGTGAAATCCCAGACGGCACCGGCCAGTACGGCATCGGAGTTACTGCTGCGCGGACTGTCGGCTTGCAGGTAATCAAAATGGGTGTGGTCATATTCCAGCAAGCCTCGGGTGTTACTACCGATACGGTGGTACCAGGTGCTGGTGAGTGCGGTGGTATCACGTTCTTTGTCGTCGTTGATGCCGTCGCCATTGTCGTAACGAAGTTCGGCGTAATTGGCCCCGACATCGATTTGATTGTCCGCGCTCTTGGCGCCAAAGGTGTAAAGACCGCCGACGCGTTTGTTGTTGAGCTTATCGTTGATGCCTTCGACCGCCGTCGATTCGGTGCGCTCCCATTTGCGGTATTCCGCTTCGAGCTTCAGGCGATGGCGATCGGTGAACTCCATGACACTTTCCGCGCGCACGCGCTGTGCGGTGTTCGAGGCATCCGACTCGTCGTGATAAATGTAGCGAGTGGGCTGCCAGATCAATCGCGTGGCGCTGTTGCGATCTTCGGCCTTGAGTTCGAAGGTGGGCGCCAACTTGGTGATCATTGAGGACTTTTTGTTGTTTTCCACTTCGCGAAAGTTGTCGTCGTAACTTTCCGAGAACAGGAAAGATGGCGTGAAGTCGAACCCGTACACATCAATGGCTTGCGGATTAATACTCCAGGCCATTCCGGGATAGAGAGAGGCCATAATCAGTGCGACAGGGCATCGTGACTTCAAGGCCATGTTTAAGCTCCTGAGCAAAGGCAGAAAAGACACGTCGTCATTGGCAGGGCTGAAAGGCGCGCGGTTGACGCTCGATAACGCTGCGTGGCAAGCAGACCGATTGCTCCCGGTTGAGAAACTGCAGCAGCAGCATTACGCGGTCGTTGCCGTGCAAAGCGAGGAAGACACCCTCGAGTGGCGATAGCGGGCCACTGATGATTTGCAAAGGCTCGCCGGGCCGCAGGGCCTCGTCTGTCGCCATCTCCGACGCCAGGCAACGCCCACGCAGATGCTCGATGACGTGCTCTGCCACCGTCGCAGGACCATGATTGAATTCGACAACTCGACTGACGCCACGCGTGGAGCGCAAGGGTGCCCAGTTGTCATTTCGGCTGAGTTGGATAAACAAATATCCGGGGAACAGTGATTCCGACACCCGCTGTCGTTTCCCGCGAATAACGCGCTCACGGACAAGCTGGGGGTGGTAGACCACGTAATTCTGCTGAAGCAGATTCAGGTGGGCACGTTCATCCTGGCGGGGTTTGCATTGCAACAAGTACCAATTAGGTCGATCCGGGCTGGTGACTGGCATGCTGGTAAACTCTGGAATGATCGAAAGTTTAAGCAGGCAGGCGCTCAATTTGAGGGCGATGAAGAGACCATTGGCAAAAGATTGTTTTTATGATGTAACGCGAGAAGTGTTTCATTAATGAATCAATTAACGAGTCATTAAGGTGCACAGCGGAGGAGTGTGACGCTATTGTGTGCAACGTATTGGGTTTAAGGCATAGCCCAACTTCTTTAGAGACAAAGCTACCGCACGGTCTGCATATTGCAGTACGGGTGAGGTGTCGCCAAGTCGTTGTCTCTATAATGCCGTTTGTCGAGTCAATATAAACTCGCGCCTTATACAGCGAGACCTCGGTAGTTATCGGCCAGCCTGTGCAATCTGTCAAACGTTAGCAGTCAAAAAACTCGCCATTTGTCCAATAACGAGCTTGTTCGAGCATAGGCTGCTGATTTTATTCTTTATTTTTTCTGGCATATCGAACAAAATTTTCTGTATTTAAGGGGCGCGGCTATTGGAAGAATGCGATAGCCGGTTCCCCATAGTTGGGGGTCAATATAAAGTCTGGACGTCATTTCCCTAACGACGTTATAACTAATCGTCTACCAGATTGATGGGAGCAGGGACTATGACCGTTCTTGTGACAGGTGCTGCGGGCTTCATCGGATATCACACGGTCAAACGATTGTCTCTGGAGGGCCATACAGTAATAGGCATCGATAACCTCAATGACTATTACAGCGTGGCGCTTAAACAGGCACGGCTCAACGAGTTGACCGACGTGAAAGGATTCCGTTTCCAAACGATGGATATTGTTGATAAACCGGCCTTGATGGCGCTGTTCGAGGAGGAAGGTTTTAGCGAGGTTATCCACCTCGCCGCACAGGCGGGTGTTCGTTACTCGTTGGATAATCCGGATGTGTATGGGCAGTCGAATCTGGTGGGTTTTTTGAATGTGCTGGAAGCCTGCCGACATTACCCACCCGCGCATCTGATCTACGCGTCGAGCAGTTCCGTTTATGGAGCCAACAGCAACTTACCCTACCGGGTCGATGACGCAGTGGAACTGCCGGTTTCCCTGTATGCCGCGACCAAGCGCGCCAACGAGTTGCTGGCCGCCAGCTACTGCCATCTCTACGGCCTGAAGGCCAGCGGGCTGCGTTTTTTTACCGTTTACGGGCCTTGGGGGCGACCGGACATGGCGCTGTTCAAATTCACCGAAGCGATCCTCGGCGGCCTGCCGGTTGATATTTACAACCATGGCCAGATGGCGCGGGACTTCACCTACATCGATGACATTGTCGAAAGCATCGCCCGACTGTTTCCAAAGCCGCCGTTACCAGCCAAGGACGCCGCGGGCGTCAACCGTATTTTCAATATTGGGCGCGGCAGCCCGGTCGCGTTGCTGGACTTTGTTGATTGCCTGGAGAGGGCCTTGGGCAGAAAAGCTCATCGCAACTTTTTGCCGATGCAGGCGGGCGATGTCGTCAAGACCTGGGCAGACGTTTCGGCGCTGGCCGAGTGGATCGGCTTTTCTCCGCAGGTGGAAGTCGAGGCGGGCGTGGGGGAGTTTGTCAGGTGGTATCGCCAGTTTTATCAGGTTTGAGTCTTGGCGGTGATGCTGTTCATATCAATGCTCCACGCGAGTTTCGTCTGGCTGATATGACGGCAGTTGAACTGCCGTCATTCTCACGGTCGTTGATCAACCCCTCATGGCGTCACGATGTTGAACCAGAAATCGAAGTTATCCATATAGGACACCAGCTCCTCCAGCTTGCCCTTGGTTCCTTCTTCCTTGATATCACCCGAAGCCAGAGCATCTTTTAGCGTCGTTTCCTTTAACACGATTTTGTTCAGCGTATCGCGGGTCAAACTGATCGTCGCGTCGGCGTCTTTGGCTGCCAACCCCTCCGTGTGGTTGAGCACACCGTTTTCCATTTCCACCGAGTATTTTTGCTTCAGATCGGTGAAATCGAAATTGAGCGACAGACGTTTGTCTTCTGCTTTTGGCGCATTCAGGCGCATGGCCAAGAAATCGAAGAACAGATCCAGATCCATCGCTCGCACAGTGTCCGGGCTGGCAGTGTCCGGGGTCGGCAACTTCATGACGCCTTCGCGCAGTTCTTTGGCACCGGTGAGGTAGAAGTTGCGCCAAGGTCCACTTTCCGCCTGGTAACCTAGCTGCTCAAGAGCATCCGCTTGTAGGTTCTTCGCTGCCTGACTGCTCGGGTTGGCGAATACCGCATGGTTAACGACTTCGGCGACCCAGCGGAACTCTCCCTTATCGAAGTATTCTTTGGCCTTCTTCAGAAGCGCCTCTTCACCCCCCATCATTTCCACGTAATGCTTGGCACCTTCTTCCGGGGGGAGTTCGTTCAGCGTTGCCGGATTACCGTTAAACCAACCCAGATACAAAACGTACGTGGCTTTGACGTTGTGGTTCACCGAACCGTAATAGCCACGGTTGGAGAACTTATTGGCGATCCCTTTCGGCAATTTAAATTGCTCGGCGATCTCGACCATGGTGTAGCCCTTGTTGGCAAGGCGCAGGGTTTCGTCATTGATATAACGGTACATGTCGCGCTGAGAAGACAGTTGCTCGCGTACTTCTTTATTGCCCCAAACTGGCCAGTGATGCATGGCGTACATGACCTGGACATCATCGCCCCACAACTTCAGCGTCTCGTTCAAGTATTTCGACCAAGCCAACGGATCGCGGATTTTCGCTCCACGCAGCGAATACGTGTTGTGCAACGTATGTGTGGAGTCTTCGGCAGTGTTTAGCGCTTTCTTTTCCTTGATGTAATAAAGCATTTCAGCTGGCGCTTCGCTGCCAGGTGCATACAGGAACTGATAGGTCAGGCCATCAATGACATGAGTTTCGCCAGTGGTCTTGATAATGTCGGTTGGCGGAATAAGCGTTACCGTACCGGCTGATGTGGTGGTGCCCAGACCCGCGCCTAGTTGGCCCGTCGGTGTCGGGGGAAGCAGGTTGCCGTACATGTAGCTCGCGCGACGACTCATGGCATTGCCTGCCATCACGTTTTCGGCGACCGCATGTTCAATGAAGCCTAGAGGGGCATAAATCTTCACCTTGCCGGCTTTAACATCGTCCTCGTTCACCACACCGCGTACACCACCGTAATGGTCGATATGGCTATGGGTATAGATGACGGCCACGACTGGTTTCTTTGGCCGATGCTGATAGTAAAGCTCGAGTGCTGCCTTTGCTGTTTCGGTGGAGATCAGTGGGTCGAAAACAGTAATGCCGTCCTTGCCCTCGACGATGGTCATGTTGGACAGATCGTAGTTACGCACCTGGTAGATGCCATCGGTGACTTCGAACAGCCCGGAAATGTTGATCAGTTGAGACTGGCGCCACAGACTTGGATTGGTGGTGTCCGGTGCGGCCTCACCTTCCTTGATAAAGTTATACTTACCAGGATCCCAAATGACATTGCCCGAAGAGCCCTTGATTACTGTCGATGGCAACGGGGCAATAAAGCCTTTGTGCGCCAGTTCGAATGACGTCTTGTCATTGAACGGCAGCTCATTGAGCAACGCACTGTTCGCCGCCTTGGTGGCTTCCGAGGCAGGCTTTGGTTTTTCCCCGTCAGCCGCGAGGGCTTGCGAAGCCAATGCTATGGCTGCCACCAACGAAAAAGTGGCACCAGCCAATTTCAAGGAACGCCAATCCCCTCGTGGTTGACGATGCACTGTCGAGTTACTTTCCAAAACCATCTTCTACGCTCCTTCATAGTAGGAATGCGCTAAGCCTAAAGCGCAAAAAAAGCCCATTTGAAGGTAGTAGGGATTCGCAATCCGATAAGAAAAAAACGCTCATTTTCAGAGATCAAGTGAAACAATTTTTATCGTGAGCAATACAAGCTCATGACTCTGACAGGTGGGGGTTTTTCAGGTGAATCAGTCTGAAAAATATAAAAACACCAGTAATAACAATAGGTTGCAAGTTTTCTAAAGAGCTTTTCGCGTATTTTCGATTCGTCAATAACTGTAATCCGCGAACTGTCGTCACTTGCTGTTAAGAGGCGACGAACGGTAATTACGCTGAATAACGTAACAATGTAACGATAGTCGCAAATGGCCATGCATATGAAATTTTAAAGTCAGTCATGAATGCCTCCTAATGGCCGATTGCTAACTGTCGCAAATCATTGAAATCCAAGTCGCAGGGAGGGTTGGCCTCAACGGTCGATAGCAGCTTGCAATATTGTCTGGACTGGACGCCCGACGTTGTCGTCGTCATCGGAGGCATGGCCTGGGAGCGATCAGACGCTCCGGACATTCGAAACTTTCTTCGTACCAGTCGCTCAAGTGGCGCAACAATTGCCGGTATCTGTGGGGGAACGTTGGCACTAGCGAGGGCTGGCCTTCTCGACACCGTTCCTCATACCTCGAACAGTGCCGATTTTTTGCAACAGAATGCCGTGGATTATGAAGCGAGCACCCTTTATAGAAACAGTCCGGTAGCTGTGGTGGCAGACCGAATCATAACGGCTCCCGGCCCTGCACCCATTAGCTTCACCTGCGCAGTGTTCGAAAGCGCCGGACTGTCCTCAGAGATTGTTTCTCAGTTCAGATCAATGTTGGCAGCGGAACATTGATGACCACTTCGGCCGGGTAATCGAAAGTCTGCAGTGGGCAGGCTTCGCGAGGCCGATGAAGTCTCAATCAACCATCACCTCATCCAGCGCCTGCTCAAGCGTGCTCATCGTACGCTCGATATTGTGCAGCTTCTCCAGCCCGAACAACCCGATGCGGAAGGTCTGAAAGTCGGCCGGCTCGTCGCATTGCAACGGCACGCCAGCGGCGATCTGCAGACCGTGGTTGGCAAATTTCTTGCCGTTTTTGATGTCGGCATCATCGGTGTAACTCACCACCACGCCCGGGGCCTGAAAGCCTTCAGCGGCCACGCTTTTGAAGCCTTTGCCGGTCAACATCGCGCGTACCCGATCGCCCAGAGCCTGTTGCTCGTCGCGAATCTTGTCGAAACCGTAGGCCTGGGTTTCTTTCATCACGTCGTTAAACCGCGCGAGGGAATCGCTGGGCATGGTCGCGTGGTAGGCGTGGCCGCCCTGTTCGTAGGCTTGCATGATCTGCAGCCATTTTTTCAGGTCGCAGGCGAAGCTGCTGCTTTGCGTGTGTTCGATGCGCTCAAGGGCCAATGAACTGAACATCACCAGCGCGCAGCAAGGGGAGGCGCTCCAGCCCTTCTGCGGGGCGCTGATCAGCAGGTCGACGGCGCATTTGTGCATATCAACCCAAAGCGTGCCCGAGGCGATGCAGTCCAGCACGAACAGACCACCCACCGCATGCACGGCATCGCCGACGGCCCGCAGGTACTCGTCGGGCAGGATAATCCCGGAGGACGTTTCAACGTGGGGCGCGAAGACAATCTTCGGCTTTTGCGCGGCGATCGCTGCCAGCACTTCGTCCAGCGGCGGCGGGGCGTACGCAGCCTGGTGACCGGCATCGACGGGGCGAGCTTTCAGCACGGTGGTGGCCGCCGGGATGTTGCCCATTTCAAGGATCTGGCTCCAGCGATAACTGAACCAGCCATTGCGTATCACCAGGCATTGCTGGCCAGTCGCAAACTGCCGCGCCACCGCTTCCATGCCGAACGTGCCGCTGCCCGGTACCACCGCAACCGCCTCGGCGTTGTAGACCTGCTTGAGGGTCTGGGAAATGTTCTTCATCACCGCTTGAAAGGACTGCGACATGTGGTTCAGCGAGCGGTCGGTGTAGACCACGGAGTACTCGACCAACCCCTCGGGATCGATACTGGGATAGAGCTTCGACATGGCGTGATTCCTTTGGCAGAGATGTCAGTGGGTTCGACCGTGCCTCAAGTGTTGGCAAATGACAAGATTGCAGAGATTGAAATGCAGCTTCGGGTCAGGCAAAGAAGTGTAGGCAAGGTACAGCTATGAGCTGATTGAATGTCATCAATACGGTTAAAGTGCTCACCAATGTCTCCACCAACGTGTGAACGATGAATCCCGCGCTGTTTATTTCTCTCGATGGCCCCAAAGGCACCGGCAAAACCACATTGTTGGAAGCCGTGACGGCAGCCCTGAGGGCCGACAACAAGAAAGTCATTCGCCTGTGCGAGAGAAAAAACGATCCCGACAGGGCTGGCACCATGGCCCTCGTCAATCAATTCGCGAGACACCCCTCCACGGATCTTGAGTGGGCTATTTGTCAGCGCCTGGCGGATAGCCGCAGCTGGATTTCACAGCATGTGCTGCCCAAGCAACCGCTGGACAGCATCGTCCTGATCGACCGTTGGTACCCGTCAGACGCGGCGTTTCGCCGAACCGTCCCGTTCGCAGAGATTCTCCAACTGAACATGGCGCGAGACGTGCGCGTGCCGGATCTGCATGTCGGCGTCGTGACCGATCCTGATATTTCCTGGGCAAGGGCGGCGGCACGCTCCCGGGGGCTGGGCAGCACGGTGATCCACAAGCGCGAAGAGCACGTGGCATGTACCGAGGCGTTCGCGCGCGCGGTGGCGGATCAGGGTTGGGTGTTGTGCCGCAATGAAGGCACGATTGAAGAAGCCGTGGCTCAGGTGGTTGGCGAGATTTATCGGGTTCTTCGGCAGCGCTCCGAGCAGTAGCGCACTTGTTCCCAGCAGCGCGACCATTTCTTTCTCCAAGTGAACGGAAGGCCGCAGGTCACGCAGGTTTTGACCGGCAGCTCGCTCTTTTTCACAACGACTCACCGTGATCCAGTTTGGCGAGCAAGAACTCGCCGCGTTGCCATAGCGCCTGCTGCTTGGCTTCAGGCATGCGGTCGAGGTTTTTATAGAGCATGCTCATGCGTTGATTGCCGCGCAGTAGGTCGCCGTGGCGCATGAGGAAGTGCCAATACAAAGAATTGAAAGGGCAGGCGTCGTCGGTGGTGCTTTCGCTGACTTTGTAGGCGCAGCCACGACAATAGTCAGACATGCGCTTGATGTACTGGCCGCTCGCGCAATAGGGTTTTGAACCCAGATAACCACCATCGGCGTGCATGACCATGCCCAGTGTATTGGGCAGTTCCACCCAGTCGAAGGCGTCCATGTAGATCGCCAGATACCATTCGCATATCTGGCTGGGCGCGATACCCGCGAGCAGAGCGAAATTGCCGGTGACCATCAGCCTTTGGATGTGGTGCGCGTAGGCATGTTCCAGGCTTTGACCGATGGCCTGGCGCATGCAGTTCATCTGCGTTTTGCCTGTCCAGTAAAACTCTGGAAGCGCGCGGGTGTTGCCGAAGACATTGCCTTGCGCGTAGTCGGGCATCTTCAGCCAGTAGACGCCATGGACGTACTCGCGCCAGCCGATCAGTTGCCGAATAAAACCTTCAGCCGCGTTGAGCGGAATGCCGCCCGACCAATAGGCTGATTCGACATCGCTGCAAATCTGCCGAAGATCCAGCAGACCAATATTGAGCGCCGCGCTGATCCGCGCATGGAACAGAAAGGGTTCGTTGCTGGCCATGGCGTCTTGATAATCGCCGAACGCGGCCAGTCCCCAATCGAGAAAGTACTCCCACAATACCTGTGCGTCGGCGTGCGTCACCGGGTAGTCGAATGTGTCGAGCGCGCCGTAGTGGCTGGCGAAGTGTTCGGCCACCAACGCAAGCACCTCTTGGGTGATGGCGTCGGGTTTGAAGCGCACGGGAGGAGGGGGCCGAACGCCCTTGGGCAAGGCTTTGCGATTGTCGGCGTCGAAGTTCCAGGCGCCTCCGACCGGGCTGCCGTCACCGTTGAGTAACAGCCTGCTTTTGCGGCGCATCTCACGGTAAAAGAACTCCATGCGCAGCTGCTTTTTGCCCTGCGCCCAGTCGGAGAATTCGTTACGTGTGCAGAGGAAGCGAGCATCGCTGTGCCACTGGATGGGCAAGCCGCAATCCTTGATCGATTGCTCGAGGCGCCAGTCACCGCACTCTGTCAGGTGAATCTCACTGGGATTAAGCAGTGCGTGCCAGCGCTGTAATTCGTTCGGCACCGATCCGCTGTTGTCCGGATCCGTCAGGGTGACGTAGTGCACGCGCAACCCGCGCTGACGCAAAGCCTCGGCGAAATGCCGCATGGCACTGAAGATCAGCACGATTTTTTGTGGATGGTGGGGGACATGGCTGGCTTCCTCCATCACCTCGACCAGCAGCACGGCATCGTGATCCTGATCGAGGCCTTGCAGGGAGGCGAGGTCGAAAGATAATTGGTCGCCCAAGACCAGGCACAAGCGCCGCGTCGCATTCATCAATCCGAGTCCGTTAAGTTCGAGGTCATCGCCAGGCCGGCAATAAGTTATACAAGGGTAGTCTTCTGTATAGGTTTTTGCGAGTTTAGGCGGACGTCAGCAAACAGTGGTTTTCGGCTGCTGAAGCTCATTTCGATGGAACCAATCACCACGCCCGTTCCCCTAATGCTGTGCAGATAGCCTCTCGGCACACGCTCAGGTCGATTCTGAACTCTCCACTTACAGACGAAGGTTTGATGAATTATGAAAAGTGAACAAGTTGAAGGCGTTGCAGAAAAACTCGCTGGCAAGGCGCAGAGCGCAGTCGGGAAATTGATCGGTGATTCAAGGCTGGACGCTGAAGGCGCTGCACGTCAGGCCTCGGGCCAACTGACCAAAACCTACGGCGACACGTTGGACAACGTCTCGACGTTTGTTAAAGAAAAACCAGTGGCTGCACTGGCCATCGGCGCGGCAGTGCTGCTGTTGGTCAACCGCTTTCTGCGTCGTTGAATCACGAAAGGCAGACATAGCGGCTCTTCGGAGCCGCTTTCGTTTTATGATCTCAGCTAACCGAATTGACGGAATCACCCGCGCCCCATGCTCACGAACCTCTGGTATGTCGTTCTGCCCTCGTCGCAATTGACTGAAGGATTGATGCCGGTGCAATTGCTCGGGCAACCGTTTGTGGCGTTCCGTGATGAGGCGGGCGTCGCGCATCTGCTTTCAGACGTTTGCGTGCATCGCGGCGGTTCGCTGTCGGCCGGCAGCAAGGTCGGCAACAGCGTGCAGTGTCCTTATCACGGCTGGCGGTTTGGTGCGGATGGCGTCTGCACGCACATACCCGCGCAGCCACACCTGCGGATTCCGGCGAAGGCTCGCGTCGACGCCTATCCAACGCTGGAACGCTATGGCTGGATCTGGGCGTTTTTAGGTGATCTCCCTGAAGCGGAACGTCCGCCTCTACCAACGCTCGACTGGATCGACGATCCGGCCATTCGGGTGGTCAGTGGTCATTTCGATTGGCAGGCCAGTTGGGATCGGATTATCGAAAACGGCCTCGATTTCGCCCACGCTCCCTTTGTGCATGGTTCAACCTTCGGTGATCCCGATCATCCCGAGATTGAAGCGTTCGATGTGGAAAGCGATGCGTGGAGCGGCAGCGCACAAATGCTCATGCGCAGGCCCGCGCGCAAGGGGCTGTTGAGGCGCAAATCTTCCACCGATTTTGTCAGTGTGGTCACCGTTCCGGGTTTTCATTTGTCCGGGCCGTGCACAACGCTGGAGCTCGAATTACCCAATGGCTGGCGGATCTACATCGTCTCGGCGCACGTGCCGATTGACGCCAACCGCACGCGAACCTGGTGGATGATGGGCAGAACATTCCTGCGCTCACGACTGCTGGATCGCCGGTTCATTGCCAGCAATATTCGTATCTTTGAACAGGATCATGCGGTGCTGAAAAACGTACGTCCCGAGCGCGTGCCGGACTCCTTTCAGCAAGAGGTCTCGTTGAAATCCGACGCGCTGCAAATCGCCTTTCGTAAAGACGTGCAGGCACTGGAACAGCGTGGCTGGCGCATCGATGAAGAACGCCTTGCGCGAACGTTCACCGGGCGTAAGGCCTGTGCGGTACCGAGCCCCGAGCGTCGTCAAATCCGCGCCTGGGCAATCGAGCCGATCCCGCTGGTGGACGTTACCCACGAGGAGGAATAGCGGCTCCCGAAGGCATACATCTTGCTTTGCTAGCAATCAACATAACGATCACTAGCAAAGAGAGAGCCCGCCACCATGATCGCAACCTCCAGCCGTGCGGTGATCTGTACGCCTCATGCCGATGCAAGCGCCGCCGGCCTGCGTATTCTCGACGCGGGCGGCACAGCCATTGATGCCATGCTCGCCGCCAGTGCGATGCTCGCTGCGGTGTTCCCGCACATGACTGGCCTGGGCGGCGATGCCCTATGGATGATCCACGACAGTCAGGTGCGCACCATCGTGGGGATTGGTCAGGCCGGGCAACGTTTGCCCGAGGGCGGAATCATCACCGTGCGCGGCCCGGCGTCGGTTGCCAGCACGGCGGGCGCGATGGCCAGTTGGCAGACGGCGGCGAACATCAGTCGGCATGAATGGGGCTCGCGGCTCGGCTGGGCTGATCTGTTAAGTGACGCCGCCAGCGTAGCCGATGCCGGTGTGCAGGTGTCGCGCTCGCAGCTGTTCTGGCAAACCCTGCGCCAACCTCTGATCGAGCAATTGCAGGATCTGCATCGTCTGTGCAAACACGATGGGCACTGGTTACGCGAGGGCGACACCCTGCGCCAACCCGAGCTGGCCAACACCCTGCGGCATCTGGCGAAACACGGCGTCGAGGATTTCTACCACGGCGAACTGGCCGAGGCGTTTGGAGCTGCGTTTGATCGCTTGGGCTGCGGTTTGACGACGGCCGATCTGGCGGCAACTCGCGCACCCGAAGTCGCACCGATTTCGGTACGTTATCGCGATGGTCGGCTCTACAACGTCGCGCCACCAAGTCAAGGTTTGTACACGCTGCAAGCCATGGCCGCGCTGCAACACAAACCGTTGGCGGACGTCGGTAATGGCAGTGCGCTTTACTATCACTATCTGGTCGAAGCGATCAAACAGGGCCTGCTGCGCCGCAATGCGCAGTTGTGCGATCCGCTGAGCCAGCCGTGGGATTTCGCCGCCACTCTCGAAGATGCGCAGATTAAAGCCTACGCCGATGCCATCGACGATCAGCGCGCGGCGCCGTGGAACGAGCCGGGACGCCCGGCCGATACCATCTGGATGGCCGCGACCGATGCGCAGGGCCATACCGCTTGCCTGATCCAGAGCCTGTTCCATGACTTCGGGTCGGGCTGCATCCTCGGTGACACCGGCGTGCTGTGGCAAAATCGCGCGGCCGGATTTAACGCCAATCCCCAACACGTCAACGGCTGGGCACCGGGCAAGCGTCCGGCGCACACGCTTAATCCGTCCTGCTATCTGGCTGACGATGGCCGCCGCTGGTTCTTCGGCACGCAGGGCGGCGATGGTCAACCGCAAACGCAGATGGTGCTGGCGACGCAACTGATCGACTATCAACAACCGATTGATCAGGCGTTGCACGCGCCGCGTTTTCTGTTGGGTCGCAGCTTTTTCGACAGCACGGACAACCTCAAACTCGAAGGCGATATGGCTGCGACCACGATTGAAGGCCTCGGCATGCTGGGCCATGAGGTGGAAATCATTCCAGTGCGCAGCCCCATGACCGGCCACGCCGGGATTATTGCGATTGACGCCGAGGGTCGGCGCAGCGCCATGCACGATCCACGGGGGGAGGGCACCGGGCTCGGTCAACCGGACTGATCCTTGCAGCGCACATTTGCCGGGCTCGGGCGGCTGGCGGATAATGCCGCCGATTGCCCGCCAGACACATTGTTGTGGATTGGCCTGCGGCGTTCTGAAAAACAGAGGAAAGGATGGGCTTGAGCACTGTCACCGCCAAACAGCTTGAGGTGCAACGGATCGTCGATGCGCTGTTCAAGGCTATCGCCCAGCATCGCCTGCCGCCCGGCACGCGATTGATCGAAGCGCATATCGTCGAAACCCTGCAAGCCAACCGCAATCATGTGCAGGTGGCGTTGCAGCGTCTGGCGATGCAAAAAGTGGTGACTATCGAAGCCAATCGCGGCGCCATGGTTGCCCAGCCGACGGCACGCGAAGCGCGGGATATTTTCAGCGCCCGGCGCGCCATCGAGCGCGCAATTGTCGAGGCGATCACGCCGCAAACCATGCGCACGCAGCGTCAGCGTATCGCCCAACACATGAACAACGAACGCAAAGCCACCAACGACACCGATCGCCGCGCCATCGTCCGCGAGCTGAGCGAGTTTCACCTGCTGCTCGGCGAGATCAGTGGCAACACGGTGCTCAGCGATATCCTCGCCAACCTGATGGTGCGCAGCTCATTGATCGTCGCGCTGTATCAGCGTAATGACGTGCCGTCGTGTGCGTCCGACGAGCACCAGGAGATCATCACCGCGCTGGAAAATGGCGATAACGCCAAAGCCGTGGCGGTGATGATCGAGCATCTGGATGAACTGGAAGCGCAGCTGGCGCTGGAAGAAACTGCGCCCGCCGAGTTCAACCTCAAGCAGGCGCTGATTGATTAACGCGGTTTGATCAACGTTGTTGCCGGCCGACTAAACGTCTGGCGCCCGCCCTTGAAGCCCATCAACGGCGCGCTTATTTCAGCGATCACTGCCGCTGGCGAGGACGCGTCGAACACGATGAAATCGGCGCGGCAGCCTGGTCGCAAACCGTAATCCTGCAATCGCAGCATCACCGCCGACTCGCTGGAGACCCACGCCAGGCATTGCAGCAGTTCCGCCACCGTGCCCATCTGACTGACGTTGGCGAACAGGTTGGCCTGACGAATCAACGACGCATCGCCATACGGCGTAAACGGGTTACCGATGTTGTTGGTCGAGACCGAGCAGGTCACGCCGCACGCATGCAAATGCGCGAGTGGCGCCAAGCCTCTGGGTTTGTTGTGGAACGCGTCGCGGCCGAGCAAAAACAGATCGGTGCTCGGCAGGCAGGTCACCTGCACGCCTGCTTTGGCAAGATGCAGAGCCAGCACCGTCAGTGGCTCACGGGGCAGCGTCGACAACTTGGTCGCGTGCCCGATGGTGACGCGTCCGCCCCAGCCGTGCAGCTGCGTGCAGCGTGCGACTTCCATGACCGTCATGCCTTCGGTGTTCAGGTCGAAATCCAGGTGCAGATCGAGGTCGCAGTCGTAGCGCACCGCCAGTTCAAACAGACGCTGGATCTGCCCATGAGGGTCGCTGTCCATGTACGGGCAGCCGCCGAGCACCGTCGCGCCGCTTTCCAGTGCCTGACACAACAGCGCCTCAGTCCCGGGATTATTCAGCAGACCCTCCTGGGGAAACACGCAGATTTCCAGACTGATGGCCCAGGCGTAATCAGCCTGCAAACGGCGAATCGCGTTGAATCCGGTCAGGCCTATCTGCGGATCCAGCTCGACGTGGGTGCGCATGTGCGTCGTGCCTTGCACAATCGCCTTGTCCAGCACCTGCGCACCGCGCTGATAAACATCGTCTTCAGTGAATTCGGCTTTCGCCGCGCGGGTTTGCGCGACGGCTTCAGCCAGGGTGCCTTCCTGCAAATGACAGCGCTGCATGATGCAGGCCTTGTCCAGATGGATATGGGTTTCGATCAGACCGGGCATCATCAGTTGGCCGTGTAGATCGAGGGTTTGCCAGTGGCTGGCATTCGGGCTGAAGCCTTCGACGAAGTAACCGTTCTCAACGTAGAACTCGCTCACGCGGTGATCGCTTCCGAGCCGTGCATTGATGATTTTCAGGGCGCTCATGCGCTGGCCCCTTCACCCAGATAAGCCGCAGCCAGCGCTTTGTCGGCGCGCAGTTCTGCGGAGCCGGCGGCTTTGACGATGATGCCGGTTTCGAGGACGTAAGCGCGATCCGCTACTTGCAGCGCGAGGTTGGCCATTTGATCCACGAGCAGGATGGTCACGCCCTCGTCGCGTAGCGCCGCCAGTGCGTCGTACAACTCGCCAATCATCGCGGGCGAAAGACCCAGCGACGGCTCATCGAGCAAGAGGATTTTTGGCTTGGCCATCAGGCCACGGCCCACGGCGACCATTTGTTGTTCGCCGCCGGAAAGTAGCCCGGCCGGGTTGTCGATGCGATCTCGCAGGCGCGGGAAGCGCTTGAGGATGGCCTCGATTTCAGCCTCGGCATCGAAGCTGTCACGGCGCGAATAGCCGCCGAGCAACAGGTTGTCGCGCACACTCAAATACGGGAAAACCTGACGGCCCTCCGGCACCAGGGCCAGACCTTTCGCGGCGATGGTGCTGGCGTTGGCCAGTTCGATGTTTTCGTTGTCCAGCAAAATACTGCCGCCGCTGGCGCGATGCAGTCCGGCCAGACATTGCAGGATGCTCGATTTGCCCGCGCCGTTCGCGCCAAGAATTGCCACCAGTTCGCCCGGATTAACCAGCAAATTGACCTTGTCGACCACGGCTGACGCGCCGTAATCGATGACCAGATCCTTGACGTACAAACGCGCATCGCGGCTGCCGTTCCACACTTGTTCGCGAGGCGTGGCTTGATACTCGGTACCGCCCAGATACGCGGCAATGACTTGCGGGTTTTGCCGAATTTCCGCCGGCGGCCCCGAGGCAATAGGTTTGCCGGCGTCGAGCACCAGCAAGTGCTCTGACACCGACATGACCAGCGCCATGTCGTGCTCGACCAGAATCACTGTCAGGCCGAAATCCGCCAGTTTGCGCAGCAGAATGGCCAGGTTATCCGTGTCACGACGACTGAGGCCCGCGGCCGGTTCATCCAGCAACAACACCGCAGGCGCCGTCGCCAGCGCCCGGGCAATTTCCACCAGACGCCGATCCACATGCGGCAGATCTTCGGCGGCAATATTCACTTCACCGCGATAGCCGACCAGTGCCAACAGATCCAGCGCCAGACTGCGCTGCTCGACTGTGGAAAGGCTGAACGGCAGGCCCATGCGACCCTGCTGCATCGCCACCAGAAGGTTGTCCAACACCGACATTTCGCCGAACAGCAGGGTGGTCTGATACGTACGGGCAATCCCGGCCCGAGCGCTTTTCCAGGCAGGCAGCCCGGCCAGCGGTTGTTGCAGTTCAATCTGGCCAGAGTCCGGCACATAGAAGCCGCTGATCATATTGAGCACAGTGGTTTTGCCCGCGCCGTTAGGGCCGATGATGCTGGTGATGCTGCCAGCCGGGGCATGCAAACTGACGTGTTGCGCGGCCTGCACGCCGCCGAAGCGAATGCCGATATCAGTCACCCGCAAGCCTGAGTTCACGCCACGGCTGCGCAGATGCGCGGCGATACGATCCTCATTGAAGCGCGCGGGCGGCAGCAAACGCGTCGGTTTGATCCAGCGTCGGGCGAGGGCGCCCAGCAGGCCATTCGGTGCGATCCACAGCACCAACAGCAGCAGCGTGGAAAAAATCAGCAAACGATATTCGGCAAAATCCGACAGCAGTTCCGGCACCAGCACAATCAACAGCGCGCCAATCAGCGGCCCGAAGAGCATGCCGCTGCCACCGACGATCACTGCCAGCACAAACAAAATCGACTGCGAAAACGGAAAGGATTCCGGGTTGATGAACATCAGCAACGGCGCGAGCAAGCCACCCGCGAGTCCGGTCAACGCCGCCGACAAAGCAAAGGCGAGGGTTTTGCTGATGACCGGATTGAAGCCCAGCGAGCGCGCAGCGATTTCTGAAGCTTTCACCGCGCGCATGGCTTTGCCCCAGCGGCTGTGACTGAGGCGCTGATAGAAGAGCAGGGCGCCAATCATCAATGCCGCAGCCAATAGCGCGAGGAAAATCGACGGATCAAGCCCGGCAAATTCCGGCATCGGGATGCCCATCAAACCGTTGGAGCCGCCCGTGACGTCACGCCATTCGATCAAACTGTGGTGCACGACAAACGCAAAAGCGATGGTGATCATCGCCAAATATGGGCCGCTAACCCGCAGGGCCGGAATCGCCAACAGCGCGCCGATGACTCCCGCCGCGACACCGGCGATCGGCAGGGCCAGCCATAACGGCCAACCCGCCAAGGTCAGCAGTGCCGACACATAGGCACCGATCGCGTAGAAAGCAATATGACCAAAGGAAATCTGCCCGCTCAGGCCGATCAGAATATTCAGGCTCACGCCAACCACTGTCGCCAGCGCGCACAGGGTGAAAACCAGCAGGGAATAGCTGTCCAGCGTGAACGCCATGACCCCAGAAACGACCGCGAGGAGGGCGATCAGCAAGGAGGGAAGGTTCTTCATACTTTCACCAATGCCTGGCTGCCGAACAGACCGTTGGGACGAATCGCCAGCGCGACAATCACCAGCGCAAACGTGAATATCTGGGTAAACGCCGAGCCGAAATACATGGTGATCAGCGCTTCCGTCAGACCAAACAGCAACCCTGCCGTGAACACGCCGCCAGCGCTGGTGATGCCGCCAAGAATCGCCACCGCAAAGGCTTTCAGGCCAAACAACATGCCCATCTCCGCGTTGACGCTGAACAGCGGCGCAATCAACAAACCGGCGACGGCGGCAAACACTGTCGAGATCGCAAAAGCGATGGCGACCACACGATTGACGTTGATGCCCATCAGCATCGCCGCGCGAGGATTCTGCACGCAGGCTTCCAGCACTTTGCCCAGCCGGGTGTAACGCCGCACCAGATACAGCGCCAGCGCAATCGCCGCGCCCGCCAGCGGAATCAGCAATTGCAGGGCACCGACGTTGCTGCCGAACATCTCGACATTCAGGTTGGCGAGGCTGCTTTCGAACTGCCGAGGCTCCTTGCCGAAAGTGAACAACGCCAGGTTATCCACCAGAATCCCGCCGGCCACCGTCGCCATCAGCCACGCCTGTGAGCCGCGACCGTGAAACGGCCGCACCAGCCAGCGCTCGATGGCCAAGCCATACAGCGCACAGAGCAGCAACGTCAGCGGCAGCGCAAACCACAGCGACCAGCCCCAGTTGATGCAAAAGGTGTAGCCCAACACCGCGCCGACCATCATGGCGCTGCCCTGGGCAAAGTTGACGGTGCGCGAGACGACGTAGGTCAGGTGAAACCCTAACGCCAGCAACGCGTACATGCTGCCGAGGCCCAGCCCGGAGATGATGGCGGCGGTGTACATGGCTTACTCCTTAGGCGCGAGCGGGACGATTTGATCGTTGACGAAGTGCGTGAACAGGTAATCGTCCGGCCCTAACGCGTCATGCTTGGTCGGGGTAAACGGTTGCTTGTAGTCCTTGATCAAACCGTCGTATTCGCTGATGGCGTAAAAGCCGTCGCGGATCGCTTTGCCGTCGGTGCTGCCGGCCTTTTTGATCGCTTCAACGGCGAGGTGCAGCCCGTCGTAAGCATTGGCGATGCCCACGGCCGGGGTGACGTCAGCCAGGGTTTTGATCTGCGGGTAGGCGGTTTTCAATGCGGCCAACAAGGCATCGCCCTTGGCGCTGTTGTGCTCGGTGAACACGTAGGTCTGGATGAAATGCACGCGCCCGGCGTTCGGCCCCGCGAGTTCGCCGAAGCGGCCACCGGCCGGGCCCCAGTGCGAAACGACCGGCACGTCCCAGCCCATGCGATCCAGAGATTTCACGACTTGCGCGGAAGGGCTGACGTTACCGACGAGGAGGAGGGTGTCGGCACCGGCGTTTTTCAAGCGAGTGAGTTGCGGAACGACGTCGAGATCGCTGTCCTGAATCCGCTCGACACCGGCGTTGTCCATGCCGCGTTTTTCCAGCGCACGCTTGAAGCCCGCCTCGTTAGATTCGCCCCACGGATTGTTGATGAGGATCATCCCCGGCTTCTTCATGCCGTGGTCGACGCCGTATTTCACCAGCGCCTCATCCACCAGTTCATCGACAGCGGAAACCCGGAACACATAGTTGTCAGGCGCGCCGTTTTCGGTGATTTTCGTACCCGCCGCCCAGATGCCCATGAACGGCACTTTCATCTGATTGACCAGCGGCACGATGGCCAGCGAAACCGGTGTATCAAGACCACCAAACAGTACGGCGACTTTCTCGCGCTGCACCAGTTCGCGCGCGGCGAGAATGCCCTTCGACGGATTGCTTTCATCGTCGCGACGCACCAATTCCAGCGGACGGCCGAGCACGCCGCCACTGGCGTTGACCTCATTGATCGCCATGGTCAAACCCCGCGTCAGGGCTTCACCGGATTTGGCCGACTGCCCGGAAAGGGCCGCGACCAGACCGACCTTGATCGGCGGCTCGGCCGCTTGCGCGCCACCGAACATTGCCATATTGAGCGTGACTGCCGCAGCCACGGGAAACAGCAGACGTTGCAGGTTTTGAAACCGAGTTGCCATGGGTGATTCTCCTGATTGCTAGCAGTTACGGATTTATTGCTAGCAAGGAGGGTGCCACTCGGATTTTCCTTGGAAACTACAATGTTTACGGGGCGCAAACGGAGAGATTGCGCTCCAAATAAAGGCGAATTGCACCATGGCGAGGCGCCGGGCCATTTGGCTATTTGATTTTCCGCCCTGTCTACCGGGTCGAGGCGCCTTCGCCAAGACCAATGCAACGAAATCCACCTCCGGGCCTCATACATAAATGAATCGGGCGGTGTCGCTGTGCTGGATGCAAGGCCCGATCGCAGGCTCACTCCAACGAGAGGCAATGGTTTTCATGACGACGGCTGAACAGAACCAAGTGGCGTGGTTGGTCGAACAATCCATGCTGCATGCCGCAAGGCAGCGGGCCAAACTCTATTCGGGACAGGGCCGCTTGTGGCAGCAGCCCTACGCCCATACCCGCCCTCGGGACGCTTCGGCTTTGGCTTCGGTCTGGTTTACCGCGTATCCGGCTTCCATTGTTACCCGTGAAAACGGCACCGTGCTGGAGGCCTTGGGCGATGAAGGTTTGTGGCACCTGCTCTCGAAAATCGGCATTCAGGGCATCCATAACGGGCCGCTGAAAAAGTCCGGGGGCCTGCGGGGCACTGAGCACACGCCGACTATCGACGGCAATTTCGACCGCATCAGTTTCGACATCGACCCGCAACTGGGCACCGAGGCGCAGTTGCAGGCGCTGACCCGCATGGCCGCTGCGCACAACGCCGTCGTCATCGATGATGTGATCCCGTCGCACACCGGCAAGGGCGCGGATTTTCGTCTGGCCGAGATGGCCTATGAAGATTATCCGGGCCTCTATCACATGGTCGAAATCCGTGAGGAAGACTGGCCGCTGCTGCCTGATGTCTCAGAGGGGCGTGACGCGCAAAACCTCAGCCCGCAGCAGGTTGATGCGCTGCGCGACAAGCATTACATCGTCGGCCAGCTGCAACGGGTGATCTTCTTCGAGCCGGGGGTCAAGGAAACCGACTGGAGCGCGACGTCGATCGTCATGGGTGTCGATGGCAAGCTGCGTCGCTGGGTGTACTTGCATTATTTCAAGGAAGGCCAGCCGTCGTTGAACTGGCTGGATCCGACCTTTGCCGCGCAGCAGATGATCATCGGCGATGCGCTGCATGCCATTGACGTGATGGGCGCGAAAATCCTCCGTCTCGATGCCAACGGTTTTCTCGGTGTGGAGCGCAAGCTCGACGGCACTGCGTGGTCGGAAAGCCATCCGCTGTCGATCACCGGCAACCAATTGCTGGGCGGGGCGATTCGCAAGGCCGGCGGCTTCAGCTTTCAGGAGTTGAACCTGACGGTTGACGACATCGCTGCCATGTCCCACGGCGGCGCCGATCTCTCCTACGATTTCATCACCCGGCCGGCCTACCAGCACGCGTTGCTGATGGGCGATACCGAATTCCTGCGCCTGATGCTGCGCCAGATGCACACGCTCGGCATCGACCCGGGCTCGCTGATCCATGCCTTGCAGAACCATGACGAATTGACGCTGGAACTGGTGCATTTCTGGACGTTGCATGCCCACGACACCTACATGTTCCAAGGCCAGACGTTCCCCGGCAACATCTTGCGCGAACACATCCGCGAGCAGATGTACGAGCGCCTGACCGGTGAGCACGCTCCCTACAATCTCAAGTTCGTGACCAACGGCGTGTCCTGCACCACCGCCAGTATCATCACCGCCGCCCTTGGCATTCGCGACCTTGATGCCATTACCCCTGCGGATATTCAGCAGATCAAGCAGATCCATTTGCTGCTGGTGATGTACAACGCGATGCAACCCGGGGTGTTCGCGTTGTCGGGGTGGGATCTTGTCGGTGCACTGCCTTTGCCGGCAGAGCAGGTCGAGCATCTGATGGGCGATGGCGATACTCGCTGGATTCATCGTGGCGCTTACGATCTGGTGGATCTGAACCCGGAGGCGTCGCTGTCAGCGGGCCTCATGCCGCGTTCGAAATCCTTGTACGGCAGCCTGCCTGCGCAAATGCAGGATCCGGATTCGTTTGCCTCGCAACTGCAGCGAATTCTCTCCGCGCGCCGGGCCTACGATATTGCCGCCAGCCGACAGATTCTGGTTCCGGACGTTGAACACCCGGGGTTGCTGATCATGGTTCACGAACTGCCTGCGGGCAAAGGCACGCAGATCACCGCCCTGAACTTCGGCGCGACACCGATTACTGAAACCCTGCATTTGCCAAACATTGCGCCGGGGCCGGTGGTCGACATCATCAACGAGCGGGTCGAAGGTGACCTTACGCCCGAGGGTGAATTCACCATTGTTCTCGATGCCTATGAAGGCCTCGCGCTGCGGGTGGTCAGCAGTTCGCCGATGATCTAGGACTTTGCCGCTAGCGGGTGTTGTCAAATGTTCGGCAACACCCACCGGCTATCGGGCCTTGACCGTCCACAGCTGATTGACCTTGGTCGTGTAGCTTTGGCTCATCAGGTCTCGACGCATCCCCCAATCAGGCGCGGCGGGCACACTGGCTACCCGAAGAACGCCCTTGCCCCAGCGGCCATTGATCTCATCCAGAACGCTCATGACCTTGTCAGCCATCGCCGGCTGCGAATGGGCGAACAGGTCATCCGTGAATTCACCCGGCTGCCGCAAATCCATCAGCAGCACTTCGGCCTTGCTGTATCTGAAACCCGGTCGAAACAGCCGATTGACCGCTTCCGTGGCTGCTTTCGTCATCAAGCGAACGTCGTTGGTCGGGTAGGGCAACTCCACCAGCGCGCCGTTCGCATACTTCGCTTCTTCCGGATTGAACATGCCGGTGCGAATGCTCACGCGGATCTTCTTGCACAGCGAGTTCTGCGCGCGGAGTTTTTCGGCCGCACGCTGGGTGTAGGTAGCAACAGCTTCCTTGATCGGCTCGATCTGCGTTAGTCGCGTGCCGAACATCCGGCTGCAGCAGATTTCCTGCTTCGGCGGGTCAGCTTCTCCCAGTTCGAGGCATGACGTGCCGGCGAGCTCGCGCGCAGTCTTTTCGATCACCACGCTGAATTTCTGCCGAAGCATCCACGGGTCGGCCTTCGCCAAGTCCATGGCAGTGTTGATGCCCATGACTTCCAGGTGAGCTTTCATACGCCTGCCGATGCCCCAGACCTCGCCGACATCGGTATTGCGCAGCGTCCAGTCGCGTTTGAACGGATCGCAGAGATCGACCACGCCGCCGGTGATGTCCAGCAGCCTTTTCGCGGTATGGTTGGCGAGCTTGGCCAAGGTTTTGGTGCGAGCAATGCCCACCCCGACAGGAATGCCCGTACGTTTGAGCAGTGCAGAACGCATCTGCCGACCAAACGCGGACAAGTCACCGGCAATGCCCGTCAGATCGGCAAACGCCTCGTCGATGCTGTAGACCTCAAGCGCAGGCACCAGCGATTCGATGATGGTCATGACGCGTTCGCTCATGTCGCCATACAGCGCGTAATTACTGCTGAACGCGACGATGCCGTTACGGCGCAGATGATCCTTGATCTGGAAGTACGGCTGGCCCATTTTCACAAACGGTTTGGCGTCGTAGCTGCGCGCAATCACACAGCCATCGTTGTTGGACAGCACCACGATGGGCGTCTTCGCCAGGTCGGGCCGGAAAACGCGCTCGCAACTCGCATAAAACGAATTGCAGTCAATCAGGGCGAAGACCGGTTCAGGTGTTGTCATGATCGCGCACGCTGTATTTCACCACACCCCAGATCACCAGCTCATCGCCTTCCATGACATGTCTTGCCGGGTATTTCGGGTTCTCTGATAAAAGCATCACGGCGTTCTCGCGCAGCAGCAGACGCTTGCAGAAAGGTTCGGAGTTCAACGCGGCGATGACGATATCGCCACTGACCGCATCGATACTTCGATCAACGACCACCAGATCCCCTGAATAGATGCCGGCGCCCTGCATGCTGTCGCCGTCAATTCTCACCAGGTACACGTGCGGCGCGCGAATATCGAACAGCTCATCAAGGGAAATGTGCTTTTCGATGTGATCAGCCGCCGGGGAAGGGAAGCCCGCTGGCACCCGGGATGAGTAGAGGGGCAGCTTCTGGCCGCCGGTCGCAAGTGGGCCGAGGAGGGTGATGCTCATGATGCAAGCCTTATCAGGGTAACTGTACATGCATACAGTTAACGATTTGCTTGGCTTTTGGTCAATCTCAGGGCTCGGCAATTCGACGGGTGACCGTATTGGCGGGGGCTAGTCAGTTCCTTTGCAGAGCGTTTCATACCATTGCGCGTAAGGCGTATTGGAAACTTGATGCCTGTTTAGATCAGGACTGCCATCGTCCCACCACACCGGGCCTCGTTCTCCGAGTGCAACTTTTGCAGCATGGACGCGTGCTCTGACTGCTTTCAATTGCTGCGGATCACTGGCGACTTTCGCAACTTTTACGTCCCGTCGGGCGGCCATGAGTTCGTTTACAAGTTGCTGTCGCAGATCTTCTTGCAGCGAGGGATTGGTGCATCGCCATAGCTGCCCTTTGACAACAAAGTAGCGACCGTCAGGCGTCACTGGGTGCATTGCTCATCTCCGATCGTCCAAAGAATGCTCGATGGACGATTGTCGAAGTATCGGGAACAGGAGGGCGGTTCGTAGTTAATTCCTGAAGATCTACTGGCTGGAAACGCCCGGCACGTCCATGTTGATCTTGCGCCAGCACGCTTCAGAAAAACTGTAGACCGAAAAGGCAATCAGCCCCAAGGCCATCACCATCAAAATCAGCCATCCTGCGGGCAGATTTTGCAGCGCGTCCAAAGCTTCTTTCATACCGGGAGGATCCATCGCCTGATAAGCGGAACCGCTGACGACCAGCAGCAATGCGATCTCTATAAACACCACGCCACGGGCGATCAGACCAAATCGGGACACCGGGCGAACATAGCGCATGACGTCCTCGTCGGCCTCGAAATACTTTTCAAACGAGGCCTTCCAGCCCTTGATGATGTGAGCAATGCCAACGCCTAACGGAATAAGCGCAATCAGGTAAACCAATAAATTCGAGTATTCCCACGACAACAGATGCGCCAGCCAGTCTTTGGTTTGCCCTCCGGAACTGCCCGAACTTTTGATCCCGCTCACAAGCAGGCTCAAGGCAAATAACGCGAGCGCGCCATTGACCAGACCGCCCGCCATAAGACCCGCGCGAATTACCAAACCTTTGAGTTTTGTGCCGTGGTGATCAACATCACGCGTGGCTTGAAGCACACGCCAGGCTGCGAACGCGAGCAGACCTGTGACCACAAGTCCTACTAAAAAATAGCCGAATGGCTGGGCCAACAAAGCTTCGAGACTTTTGTGACTGTCTTTGGGTTTGGTTGAGTCATGGGCGGCGAGTAACGCGAAGATACCGATGATCAAATAGAGCACGCCTCGAGCGGCGTATCCACCTCGAGCGAGTATCACAAGACTGCGGTGCGCGGACATCGGATCAATTCCTGAGAGTAATAAGGAACAGACCGTTGCGGTTCGGAGGGGTTCTACTGCGATTTACTGGGTGGGGAATCCAGGTTTAGAGGCGCTAGTCGCCCAGAGAGGCGGAGCACTATGGCTCCGCACAGGCACTTCAGACTTTATTAGCGTTGAGCTTGCGCAGCTCTTCGTAAGTCGCCGACTGGACGAACCAGAAACCGGAAACGATGCACCAAACCAACGTGCCGGCCACGAAAATCCCCAGCGCTGGCAAGAAACCGGCGGTGAACAGGGAAACGATAGCGACCAGCCAGATAACGGCCAGAGAAACGTAGAGGACGAGGTTGTTGACGCTGATGACGAAGTCTTTCACAGGACGTGTTCCTTACGGGAAGTGATAAAGCCCCCAATCCGGGGGGGGCGCATGCTATCACCAGCCGCCATGACTTTGAACAACAAGGCCCGTTGAAAGAGCGTGATCATCTGAAACGAATTTATCGAAGCCGTGATGCAGAGAGCTAGTGAACAGCATTCCGTAATACATGATTTAACATAATATACATTACACGTAACAAAGTATTGCGAGGTTGGGGTGGTTGCGCACAGTATTTAAATAGCGCTCTGAAGTAAAAGTTTGAAATTTTGGGAAGTAAATGTTTGAAACGATGGTTTCGTCTCCATTAAAAAAAATTACTTCCTCGTGGTCTAGCCCGCGCATTTAGCATTCTATCTGATGAGTTTAGGGTCAGTACGATCGCCCGATGATCTGCACTGGTTCTCCATACCGTGTTCATTTTTGTCTCCATTAATACTCGCGGTCTCCGTTTAAAGGTTTACTTGCTGGGCCCGCGCGGGTCTATTTCCCCAAAACGACGCTGCGTGAAATCTGAAGCCTGCAGCGCAGAGTTGATGCTCGGATTTCACCGGTTGTCTCTCGTGGTAAGGATCAACGGCTGAGACATTCCATTCAGTTAAGGTCATAGAGCTAGTGCGATTACCTGGCAGCCTAGGGGCTGCAATGCTTACGACACATCCCCACCTGCAATCACGTCGCTGTGTGAAATCTGTAGCGTTCAGCATGGAGTTGGTGCGCTGGTTTCAAGGGCAGCCACTACCGGTATGGGGAAAAGGCAAACGTCGGCCGAATTACATGCAGATACGGAGGGTTTTGCGGTGTTCACCTTGGGCTTGAGGGTTGTGCAGCTTTCCTGCCACCAAATATCCTGGAAGCTCGCCAGAATTCGGCAGATTCAAAAGCTCAGCAAATTGATAGTCCCGTACCGCTGTAAACCACAATTTTGACTTGTTAACTACCGTAGTTAACAAGTCAAAAAACGAGTTAACAGAATGGTACTGAGCCTGCGTACAAGCGTTGATTTGCCTCGCGCCGCTGGGGTTTCAATGCTCTGTATCGCTGCTCGAACTTTTGGGGTTCGCGTTGAGATGGTTAGATCTATTATTGCTTTTGATGCACTGTCGATGATGACCGTAATCATCGGTTTCGGTAGGTGTTGTCCCTCTTCATCGACCATTAAAATATCAAGGAGAAACGTATCAATCACTACGGATTTTTCCAGTTTTGCTACTCCGCAAGATTAGGTTGATGCCACATCAGAGCACATAGCGCAAGTTGCCTGATGGGTGATTTTTGCTCTTGAAGCTAGACTATGTACTACCAGTCGTGATGCCTTCCTAACAACCTCAATGGTAAAGTCATTTGCCAACTCAACTAAACATCTATTTAGTGTAGTTAAGTATATCGCCATCCCCAGACGCTCTCTCCAACTAAATTCAGGCAAAAAAAACCTCCCAAACGGGAGGCGAAGAATGAGAAGAGCCACAAGTCAACGTCCAATAGACTGGCTGCACACGCTAAGCGTACGCAGTGCCAGAATCTGTAGGCTATTTCCGTAACGGTTTGTTTTTCTCAATCCTTCACCCTCCCTGGGGTGATGTGTAATTTTCGACGTTGATCCTTCTCTATGGGTTGTCATCTACCTTAAAGACAAGGATTTACCATGAACTCACCCGCCCTCCTTCGCTTGCTCTCCAACGACTTTGAAATCAAATTAATGCGTTGGGCGCTGATACTGATCTTCGCAATATTTGGCTATGCCAAATGGTTTCCCTATGAAGCTGAGGGTTTGGTGCCGTTGCTCAGTAACAGCGCAATCCTCGGCTGGATGCACAGTGCGTTCGGGATACAAGGTGCCAGCTACGCCTTGGGTGTGGCGGAATGGACCATCGGCCTGGGTTTGATTCTGGGTATCTGGTTTCCGCGAATTTCCGTGCTGGCGTCCGCAGGCTCGGTCGTCACTTACCTGACCACCCTCACCCTGATTTTCACCACCCCGGGCGCCTGGGAAGCGTCGGCTGGCGGCTTTCCGGCGATGGGCGGTGCGACCAGTTTTCTGATCAAGGATGCGGTGTTGCTGGCCGGCTCGGTGGTGTTGCTCAAGCACAGCCTGCTGACGGTGTTGAGAAACTCAAAAGGCAACGTCGCCTGCCAGAACCCGCTGGCCCCGGTTGAAGAGCACAGCGGACTTTGAATCTATTCTGATCAGAACAATCATGCGCCCGGTTATACCGGGCGTTTTCATATCAGAAATCCACAGTGGCCGAGAGCAAATAAGTCCGTGGCGTCGACAGCGTCAACCCCGGTTCACTGTCATCTGACGCCCCTGCCGAACTCCAATAACGCTTATCCAGCACGTTCTCGATATTGCCGCGCAAGGTGATGGTCTTTTCATCCAGCTTGAACGTGTATCGCGTGCCGACATCGAAGCGCTCCCAGGAGTCGATCTCCTTCTGGTTTGACTGATCCAGATACTGCGAACTCGAATAGATCCCGCGCCCAGTCAGCGTCAGCCCCTGCACGTTCGGCACATCCCACTCTGCCCCCAGATTGACGTTGTACTTCGGCGTCGCCGGCGCACGATTGCCGTCAAATGTGCCGTTGGTGGTTTCAGTCAACTCGCTGTCGATGTACATCACACCGCCGAGCAAGCGGAAGCCTTTCAGCGGTTCGCCAAACACGCTGAGTTCAACGCCATTGTTCTCGCGTTTGCCATTGGGCCCGAACACGCGCGTGGTGGCGTTGGTTTCATACGCTGGTTGCTTGATGCGGAAAACCGCAGCGGTCAGCGCATAGGCGCCGGCATCGTACTTGGCGCCGACTTCGACCTGACGGCTAATGAACGGCGGGAAAATCTCATCCTCGTTCACCGATGTAGACGGCGCGATCTTGCCCTGGCTCAGGCCTTCCATGTAGTTGGCGTACAGCGACAGTTTGTCGGTCGCCTTGAACAGAATGCCGCCGGATGGCGAAACTTTTACCTCGTCATAAGCGGTGTCGCCCTTCACGTCGTCGCTCCAGTCATCGACTTTGACCCGCTGCCAGCGCGCACCGAGGGTCAGCAGTAAACGATCATCGAAGAAACCCAAGGTGTCCGAGAGCGCCACGCCGCTGAAACGGTTTTCGGTATAAACCTTGGCGTCGTAGCGCGTCGGCGTGCCGGGTTTCGCCGTTTCCACCGGGTCATACAGATTGCTGCGCCCTGCCGCATAACGCGCGCCGCCGTTCTCGAAATCCATGTAGAAGTAGCTGGCCGCGAGGTTGACCTCGTGGCTCACCGGCCCGGTGTGAAACCAGTTGCGCACACCGGCCGTGGCCGTACGCACGTTTTCGTCGCGGGTGAAGTCGCGCGGCAGAACGCTGAAATCACCGGCATCGTTGGTCACGGAAACCGCATGACGCAGGAAGTCATGATTGCTTTTGCGCGCGCCGACGCCGCCGTACAGCATCACAGAATCACTCACATCAAATTCGGCGTTGACCGTACCGAAGGTGTCCTCGGTTTTCGCCTGGCTCCACGGTTGCGCGTAGTTGCGATGCACGTCGTTGGCGCTCGGCACCTTGGCATTGGCCGCGACCTGCACGCGTTCCTGCGGCGCATCGGTATCGCGTTCGGTGTGGCCGACATCGGTGGAAAGCCGCAAGCGCTCACCGCGAAAGTCCAGCCCCAGCACGGCCATGTCACGGTCAACACTCTGGTGATCCCATTCAGTGTCGCCGGACTGTTTGACGCCGTTGAAGCGCAGACCAAACTTATTGTCCTCACCGAAACGCCGGCCGACATCCACCGCGCCGCCAAGCTGATTGTTCGAGGCGTAATTGGCGGTCAGCGAAGTGATCGGTTGGTCGGTGGCATGCTTGGGCACGATGTTGATCCCGCCGCCGACACTGCCCCGTGGCGAGATCCCGTTGATCAGTTGGCTCGGGCCTTTGAGGATGTCGACGCGATCGGCCATTTCCATGTCGATGGTGTACGTCGGCAACACACCGTAGAGGCCGTTATACGACACGTCGCTGTTGAACAGGCTGAAACCACGGATGGTGAATTGCTCATAGCGACCACCCGCCGGGTTGGTCGCGCGCACCGAGGGGTCGCTGGAAATCAGATCGCCCAAGGTGCGCGCCTGCTGATTCTTCACCGCTTCGCTGGTGTAAGTGGTCATGCTGAACGGCGTTTCCATAAAGTCTTTCGACCCCAGCAAGCCCTGCGAGCCACGCCGCGCAACCTGGCCGCCAGCAAACACATCGGCATCGCTCGATCCGGTGGCGCCGAGAATCGAGGTCGGCGCCAGTTGCAGGCTGCTGCCATCGGCCGCCGGAATCAGCGTATAAGCGTGATCGCCGACCGGTTGCAGTTGCAGACCGGAGCCCAGCAACAAGCGGGTGAAGCCCTCCTCCACGCCAAATTCGCCGGACAAACCGTTGCTGTTGCGGCCACTGACCAGCGCCGGATCCACCGACAGATTGACCCCGGCCAACCCGGCAAACCGAGTCAGCGCAGCACTCAAACTGCCGGCGGGCACCTGATAACTGCGGCGGGCCGCGTCATCGGCCCAACTGGATTGAATCAACACGGGGCTGGCACTCAGGCTCAGCAGGAGGCTCAACTGCAACAACGGACGCAAACGACTTGGGAATACTGCGGGCATTGGAAGAAGCTCTCGATTTTGTTCACTTACCTGCAATGACCGGTGAGGCGAATAAAAGGGACAGGCTTCAGACGATATTTTTTCGCGGCATCAATGTGACCCAGAAACGCGTGCGCGAATGCACCTCCAGCGGCAGGCTCGCCGCCAGCAGTGCGAGGACTTTATCGGTGTTGTCGAGGCGGAAACTGCCGGTGATGCGCAGGTTTTCCAGTGCCGGATCCCAGCGCAGCAAACCCGGGCGATAGCGGCTCAACTCACGCAGGAAGTCGCCTAATGGCTGGTTTTGCGCCATCAACACACCGTCGCGCCAGCCTGGCATTTTCGTGTCGTAAGGCGTGATCAAACCGGCGCCTGAGGCTTGCAGGTTAATCTGTTGCCCGGCATTCAGTTGCAGCAAAGGCCCGTGTAACGGCTGCAATTGTACGGAACCGCTGAGCACCGATACGTTGCAATCACGCTCGTTAAGACGCACGCAGACTTCGCTGCGGCTGACGATGATCCGGCTGTAAGGCGCATTGATCGTCAACGCCGCGCCGCCACGGACGTTGAGCGCCATTTCGCCGCGTACCAAGGTCAGTTCACGGCTGGTGAGATCGACATTCACCGCACTCGCCGTGTTCAGCTGCAAGGTGCTGCCATCGGCCAGCAGCGTCTGTTTGTGTTCGCCGGTGCTGGTGTGCAAATCGGCGCGCCAGACGTCCAACGGTAATTGGCGACTGATCAGCCACGCCGTCGGCACAAGTGCGGCCAGAGCCAGCGCCCGTTTTAGGGCCGCACGCCGCGCCAGATCCGGTCGATCGAGGGTGGCCATGGCCAATTCTGTGGGCAGACTGGAAAATCGCTGACGTAATAACTGAATCTTCTGCCAGGCGTTTTCGTGGCGGCTGTCGCTCTCGCGCCAGGTCTTAAGCCGTGAGTGATCGGCTTCATTGGCTTCACCGGACTCGAGCAACGCAAGCCATTGCGCGGCAGCGCGCGCCACTTCCCGCGCTTCATTACCGGGCGCTATTCTCATCATAGATCTAGCATCAAACAATGCTCGTAAGCCGTTGCCATATAACGTTTTATGGTTCGCTCAGAGACTTGCAAGCGCTCGGCAATCTCGCGGTAACCCAGGCCTTCGAGCTGACTCCATAGAAACGCCTTACGCACCGCTCGCGGCAAGCCATCGAGTAATTCGTCCAATGCTTGCAGGGTTTCCAGCAGCAGCCAACGCTGCTCGGGCGACGGCACGCACTCTTCGGGCAATTGCGCGAGGGCTTCGAGGTAGGCTTTTTCGAGACTGCGGCGAGTGTAGAAATTGCTCAGCAGACGTTTGCCGACCGTAAGCAAATAGGCCCGCGGTTCACGCATTTCGACGATGGGTTGCGCGCTGCACAGCACGCGCATGAAGGTGTCCTGACTGAGATCCGCCGCATCCCAGGCATTGCCCATGCGCCGCCGCAACCAGGTTTCGAGAAAGCCACGATGATCGCGGTACAGCTCGTGCAGGCTCTGCTGCGATGGCGTCGCTGCTTCAGTCATCTCGAGAGGCCCTGCGCGAAGTAAGAATTCAAATGAGACTGATTCTAATTAACTTCACTCAGGAGACAAAGGTCTTTTTCGCCGCTGCAGTATTCATTAACGCTTGAGCGTCTCGCTCGGCAACTCGTTAAACAACGCCCGATAACTGCTGGAAAACCGCCCCAAATGCCAGAACGACCACTGCATCGCCACCTCGGCCACCGTGGTTTCCGTGGGTCTGCGCTTGAGCAATTCGCGGTGGGCACTGTTCAACCGGCGCAAACGCAGCCAGTGGCTGGGCGTCATTCCGGTGTAGGCCTTGAACGCTTGCTGCAACTGACGCAACGACACACCCGCAACGTTGGAAAGCTCAAGCAGATTGACGGTGTCTTCCGGCGAATCTGCGGCCCACTCCCCTACCCGTTTCATGATGCTTCGCTCTTCGGCGCGGCGCTGTAATCCGCCGCCGTCGAGACACACGCGTGCGTTGTCGAGAAGGAACATACAGTCCTCAAGCAGCTGTTTTGTCAGTGCGTCTTTTTCATCAATATCAAGTGGTTGCGTCAACTTCGTGAGAGTTGAGCTTAACCAGCGACTGAACAGGGCGTTCTGTCCACAGTTGAGCTGGGTCATGAACAAACCTTCGAGTTTCGCCACGTCCAGGCCGTGCTGACGGACGAACTCCGGGCCGAACACCACGGCAATTTCCTGATAGTTCTCCGGGGTGATCCAGATGTTGCGGCTGTCTTCATTGAGCAGGTACAGCGCGTTATCACTGCGATCAAAACAAAACGCCAAAGCACCCGACGGTGCGCTGAAATTCTGCTCGACGCGGGTGTTCATCTGCTCTTCGTAAACCTCGACACCCTGCAGATCCAGATAGCGAATCTGCCCGGCGAAATGGCCCGGCGACATCTGTTGGTAATGCTGTACCCAGCCCGGCGTGGCGCGGACTTGCTCGGCCACATCGGCGGTGTTGAACGCTTGTACCTGGAGCGGATTGCACGTTGTCATGGGGTGACCTTGCGCACTCTTTTGGTGCGCTTTGGTGCTGCTTAAAGTGGATAGATGGAACTGCAAGGCTTGCCCAAGATAGTCGTCAACGCGCCACAGGGGAAGGGGCGGAAGATGAAACCCGCCCTCCCCGGCGTCTATAAAACCAATAACGAGGTCTTTATGAATGCCCCTTTCGATCAGCTGTTCACGTGGCTGAAAGATCACAAGATTACCGAAGTTGAATGTGTGGTCAGTGACCTGACCGGCATTGCCCGCGGCAAGATCGCACCGACCAACAAGTTCCTGCATGAGCGAGGCATGCGCCTGCCGGAAAGTGTGCTGCTGCAAACGGTAACCGGGGATTTTGTCGACGACGACATCTACTACGACCTGCTCGATCCTGCCGATATCGACATGGTCTGCAAGCCAGTGGCTGACGCGGTCTACGTGATTCCATGGGCGATCGAACCGACCGCCATCGTCATCCACGACACCTTCGACAAGTTCGGCAACCCGATCGAACTGTCGCCGCGCAACGTCCTCAAGAAAGTCTTGCAGCTCTACACCGACAAAGGCTGGAAGCCGATCGTTGCGCCGGAAATGGAGTTCTACCTGACTCAACGCTGCGAAGACCCGGACTTGCCGCTCAAGGCGCCATTGGGTCGCTCGGGCCGTGCTGAAAGTGGTCGTCAGTCATTCTCGATTGATGCCGCCAACGAATTCGATCCGTTATTCGAAGACGTCTACGACTGGTGCGAACTGCAAGGTCTGGATCTCGACACGCTGATCCACGAAGACGGCCCGGCGCAGATGGAAATCAACTTCCGTCACGGCGACGCACTGGATCTGGCTGACCAGATCACCGTGTTCAAACGCACCATGCGTGAAGCTGCGCTCAAGCACAACGTCGCCGCGACGTTCATGGCCAAGCCGATCGGCGATGAGCCCGGCAGCGCCATGCACATTCACCAGAGCGTGGTTGAAATCGCCACCGGCAAACCGATCTTCGCCAATGAAGACGGGCAGATGAGCGAGCTGTTCCTCAATTACATCGGCGGTTTGCAGAAGTACATCCCGAAAGTGCTGCCGATGTTCGCGCCCAACGTCAACTCGTTCCGCCGTTTCCTGCCGGACACCTCGGCACCGGTCAACGTCGAATGGGGCGAAGAAAACCGCACTGTCGGCCTGCGCGTGCCGACCTCCAGCCCTGAAGCGATGCGTGTGGAAAACCGTTTGCCGGGCGCCGATGCCAACCCGTATCTGGCGATCGCCGCGAGTTTGCTCTGCGGTTACATCGGCATGGTCGACAAGGTGCAGCCGAGCGCTGCCGTGGAAGGTCGGGCTTATGAACGCCGCAACCTGCGCCTGCCGATCACCATCGAAGAAGCGCTGACGCAAATGGAAGAGTGCGAAACCGTTGCGCAATACCTCGGCGACAAATTCGTGCGTGGCTACGTCGCGGTGAAACGCGCCGAGCATGAAAACTTCAAGCGCGTGATCAGCTCGTGGGAGCGCGAGTTCCTGCTGCTGAGCGTTTAACCCAACCCAAAAGATCCCCTGTGTCGATCGTTCCCACGCTCTGCGTGGGAATGCAGCCCGGGACGCTCCGCGTCCCATCCAAAGCCGAACGCGGAGCGTCCGTTGAGGCATTCCCACGCAGAGCGTGGGAACGATCATTATAAGAAGAGGTGTCGATATGCGTCTGTTGAAATCCGTAATCCCGGTGGCCCTGAGCGTTCTGTTCAGTGCTGTAGCCCACGCCCAGCCACAAGTCAGCGTCTACAACTGGACCGACTACATCGGCGAAACCACCCTCGCCGACTTCCAGGCCAAAACCGGGATCAAGGTGATCTACGACGTTTTCGACTCCAACGAAACCCTTGAAGGCAAACTCCTCGCCGGCCGCACCGGCTATGACGTGGTCGTGCCGTCCAACCATTTCCTCGCCCGACAGGTAAAGGCCGGCGCGTTCCTCAAACTGGACCGCGAGCAACTGCCGAACTTCAAGAACCTCGACCCGAAACTGCTTGAACTGCTGCAGAAAAACGACCCGGGCAACGAGCACTCGGTGCCGTACCTTTGGGGCACCAACGGCATCGGTTACAACGTCGACAAGGTCAAGCAAGTGCTGGGCATCGATCACATCGATTCCTGGGCCGTGCTGTTCGAGCCGGAAAACCTGAAAAAACTCACCCAGTGTGGCGTGTCGATGATGGACTCCGCCGACGAAGTCTTCCCCGCGGTGCTCAACTACATGGGCATGGACCCGCGCAGCGAAAACCCGGAAGACTATAAGAAGGCAGAAGCCAAACTGCTGAGCATCCGTCCGTACATCACCTATTTCCATTCCTCGAAATACGTGTCGGATCTGGCCAACGGCGACATCTGCGTAGCCTTCGGTTATTCCGGCGACGTGTTCCAGGCCGCCAACCGCGCCAAGGAAGCGAAAAACGGTGTAAACATCGCTTACGCCATCCCGAAAGAAGGCGCCAACCTCTGGTTCGACCTGCTGGCGATTCCGGCCGATGCGAGCAACACCAAAGAAGCCCACGCCTTCATCAATTACCTGCTGGATCCGCAAGTGATCGCCAAGGTCAGCGCTTCGGTCGGTTACGCCAACCCGAACCCGGCCGCCAAGCAGTTCATGGATCCGGAGCTGGTCAACAATCCTGAGGTGTATCCGCCACAGGAAGTGCTCGACAAGCTCTACATTTCTACCACCCCGCCCCAGGCGATCATGCGTCTGATGACCCGCTCCTGGAGCAAAGTGAAGTCGAACAAATGAATCAGTACACCGAAGAACACGCCCGATCCTATTACGCCGCTTCGGCTCGGGCGACTGCACCTTATCCGCAACTGGAAGGTGATCTGAGCGCCGATGTCTGTGTGATCGGCGGCGGGTTCACCGGGGTGAACACCGCCATTGAACTGGCGCAGCGCGGGCTCTCGGTGATTCTGATCGAGGGCCGGCGAATCGGCTGGGGCGCCAGCGGGCGCAATGGCGGCCAGTTGATCCGTGGCATCGGCCATGACGTCGACGGGTTCGCCAAATACGTCGGTCAGGAAGGCGTGCGTTATTTACAGCGCGCCGGCATCGATTCGGTGGAGCTGGTGCGCAATCGCATCGGCGACAACGGCATCGAGTGCGACCTGCGCTGGGGTTTCTGTGATCTGGCCAACACCACCGCACAGTTCGATGCGTTCAAGGACGAACTGCTCGACCTCGCCGAACTCGGCTATGCCCACGAAACCCGCCTGATCGGCCCGGAGCAGATTCGCCAGCAAGTGGTTAACTCCGACATCTATGCCGGCGGGCTGGTGGACATGGGCTCAGGCCACCTGCATCCGTTGGATCTGGTGCAAGGCGAAGCACGGCTGGCGGCTTCGCTCGGCGTGCGGATTTTCGAGCAAAGCCAGGTACTGGAAATCATCCACGGCGCCACCGTTCAAGTGCGTTGCGCCAACGGCAGTGTGCGTGCGGGCAGTTTGGTATTGGGTTGCAACGCTCATCTGGATGAACTCGAACAACAGCTCAGTGGCAAAGTGCTGCCGGCCGGCAGTTACATCATCGCCACCGAGCCGTTGTCCGAGGAACGCGCCGCGCAATTGATTCCGCAGAATCTGGCGGTGTGCGACCAGAAAGTCGGCCTCGATTATTACCGGCTCTCGGCGGATCGGCGCTTGCTGTTTGGCGGAGCCTGTCACTACTCCGGACGCGATCCGGCCGACATTGCCGCCTATATGCGGCCGAAAATGCTCAAAGTCTTCCCGCAGTTGGCCGACGTGAAAATCGATTATCAGTGGGGTGGCAAGATCGGCATCACGGCCAACCGTTTCCCGCAGGTCGGGCGCCTCAAACAGCATCCAAACGTGTTCTATGCGCAGGGTTATTCCGGCCATGGCCTGAACGTCACGCATTGGTGCGCAAAACTGCTCGGCGAAGCGATTCACGCCGGCCACAGCCAAGGCATGGACGTGTTCAGCGGTGTGCCGCACATGACCTTCCCCGGCGGCCGGGCGCTGCGCTCGCCGTTATTGGCTCTGGGCATGTTCTGGTATCGCCTGCGCGAACTCATCGGCTAACATCCCTCCCCTGTAGGAGCTGCCGAAGGCTGCGATCTTTTGATCTTAAAAACAGAATCAACAGATCGCAGCCTTGGGCAGCTCCTACATTTTCAATGACATATGGGTTGTTCACATTTGCTCTATCGCGAAGCACCTCTATATTAATGAGGTGCTTTTGCGTTACTGACGCTCAGTGCCCAATAAACCGAGGAGGACATGGATGAAGTCGTCAGCCGTCGACGAGCCGCGAGCACCAGGCCAGGCACCGATCAAGACCCGCCGTTTTGGCGTGTCATTGGTCTGGATCGTGCCGATTGTTGCCGTATTGGTGGGTATTTCGCTGGTCGTGCACAACATCATGCAGGAAGGCCCGACCATTACGGTCACCTTCAAGACCGGTGACGGTCTCACCGCCAACAAAACTGAAGTTCGCTACCGCAACGTGGTCATCGGCCATGTATCGGACGTGGAATTGAGTGACGATCAGAAGAACGTCAACGCCACCATCAAACTGGCCAAACAGGCCGAGACCTTCACCCGTGAAGACTCGCAATTCTGGGTCGTGCGTCCGCGTATCGGCGCGGGCGGCGTGTCGGGCATCGACACCCTGTTGTCGGGCGATTACATCGGTGCCGACATCGGCCAGTCGAACACCCGTGCAAAGAATTTCAAAGGCCTGGAGAACCCGCCGCCAATCACCTATGGCGAGCCGGGCAAGCGCTTCAGCCTGCACACTCAAGACCTCGGTTCGCTGGACATCGGTTCGCCGGTTTACTACCGCAAGATTCCGGTAGGCCAAGTGGTTGCCTATGAGCTGGACAAGGATGGCAAAGGCGTGAACATCGAAGTGTTCATCCATGCCCCCAACGATGCTTACGTGACCGAAAACACCCGTTTCTGGAACGCCAGCGGCATTGACGTCAACGTCGGCGCCAACGGTTTTGCGGTGAAAACCGAATCGCTGTCGACCCTGTTGGTCGGCGGTATCGCCTTCCGTGCCCCGGAATACAGTCCCAACGACACGGTCGCCGCTGATGACCGTAATTTCGAACTGTTCGACGATCAACAGTCCGCCCTCGCCCCCCCCAACGGCAAGGCGCAATACCTGAGTCTGCGTTTCGAACAGCCCATGCGCGGCCTCAAGGTCGATGCGCCGGTGGAGTTTTCCGGCATTGAGATCGGGAAAGTCGTGGCGATCAATCTCGACTTCGATGCGAAGAAACAAACCTTTCCGGTCAATGTCGGCATCGTCATCTACCCGCAGCGTCTTGGCCAGGCTCACGCCAAAGTGCTGAAAGCCTTCAACCACAACCCCGACGACGAAGCCGCCGGGGTGCGACTGATCGGCACCTTCGTCGAGAATGGTTTGCGCGCGCAGGCACGCAGCGGCAACTTGCTCACCGGGCAGTTGTACATCGGTCTGGATTTCTACCCGAAAGCGCCGAAAGTTCCGTTCGACGTCAATGCACGTCCGGTCAGCATCCCGACCATTCCGGGCAGCCTCGAACAGTTGCAGGAAAAACTCGAAGCGATGCTCAACAAGATCAATGCACTGCCAGTGGAGCGCATTGCCGGCAATCTCGATGGCAACCTGATCGAGTTGCGCAAAGGCCTGACGCAGTTCAATGCGAAGACTTTGCCGGGCGTGCAAAAAACCCTCGGCGATGTCAGCAAAACGCTGGAGTCCGCCAATTCAACGTTGGCCGAAGATTCGCCACAACGCGAAAAACTCGGCGAAACGCTCGAAGAACTTGGACGCATGTCACGCTCGCTGCGTGAGTTGTCGGATTACCTGGGCCGTCATCCGGAATCGCTGATTCGCGGTCGCCCCGATAACGCCGCACCACTGGACCTTAAAGGCCCGCCACGCAATTGAGCACAGGAGCTGAAACCATGGCATTACCGTTGAAGATCACCGTGCTCGCTGCGTGCTTGTTGCTCGGCGCCTGCCGCAGCGACCCGATCAGCTTCCACACCCTGACGCCGGTGCAACCCGGCACCGGCCGCAGCGGCGCAGACATTGCCATCGAAGGCATTTCCGTACCGCCGCAAGTCGATCGAGCGCAAATCGTCATTCGCGAAGGCAACAGTGGTCTGGCAATTCTGGAAACCGAATGGTGGGGCGCCAGCCTCGCCGATGAATTGCGCAGTGCGCTGGTCGACCAACTGAGCAGCGCGGCCGGGCAACAGCGGTCATCGGTGCGGATTGAAGTGCAACGCTTCGATTCGATTCCGGGCCAGTACGGCTTGATCGACGTGAAATGGCGCTTGCGTCCGCTGGGGGCAACCGACAGTGGCTTGCTGACGTGCCGTTCAGTCCTGCAAACGCCATCCGGGCCGAGCATCGACGAACTGGTGGCAGCGCAGCAGAACAACGTCAAACGCCTCGCGGCGCAAATCACTCAGGCTGCCGGCAGCTCACGCGGCTGCCCACCCTCCTCCTGACCCCCACTCGCCCTGATCAGAGGTCGAAGCGATCCACGGCGCGGCGACGTTCATTGTCGTCGCGCACGTCGTAATTGGCGGTGGTTTGAATGTTGCTGTGATGCGCCAGTTTCTGCGCGATCGACAGATCATGCTCCTCGATCACCCGCGTAATGAATGAACGTCTGAAGTCGTGAGGCATGATCTTCACCCCGACCTGCGTGCCGCGCTGACGGGCGATGTAATAGATCGCGTGTTTGGTGATGCGCTCGCGGGTGATGTGGCTGCCACGGCGGATGCGATTGAACAGAAACGCATCATCGCTCTCGCCCTCCTTGAGTTGCTCGCGACGGAATTCCAGCCAGGCATTGAGCTTGGCGAACGCCCAGGTCGGCGCGTACTTGATCAGTTGTTTATTGCCCTTGCCGGTAACGGTCAGGCTGCGCTCGCGGAAGTCGACCTGGTTTAAATCCAGATCCACGGACTCCGACTTGCGCATGCCGGTGCCGTACAACAAGGCAATCACGGCAGCATCACGCAGACCCTGCGGCCGTGGATCCGCAGCGCAGACTTCCATCAATTCGTGAATCAATGTGCGTTTGAGATTGCGGCCCTGCGATAACCGCGTGCCGGCGATGCCTTTGACCGAACGCATCTTCAACAGATGATCCTGCGTGATCAGGCTCATGCGCCACGCTTCGTTCATCACACCGCGCACGGCATTCACATACAGCGAAGACGTATTCGGTGCGTAGCTGTCGGCGCGCAATGCTGCCACCAGCGCGATGACATCCTCAGGCTGCAGTGCATGCCAAGGGATTTCCTCGATGTTCACTTCTTCGAAACCGAGGCGGTCAGCCGCATCTTGCAAAACATAACGCATGGTCAACTGGCTGGAAGGCGCCAGCCGTGCCAGATACAACGTCAGCGGATTAATGTTGGACGGGGTGGATTCAATACTCGACAAGTCAATCAAACGAAACGGCCTTGAATAGAAAACGGTTCAACAAAACAACTTAAAAGTGCAAAGAAACTTATATAAGGAACGACTCTTCCGTAGGACTTTTCTATTAAAAGTGCCGATGAATGGAAGAAGTCTGAACGGCGGCTGTACGGCTCAAAGATAGACGATTTGCCGACCGCTTTTTGATGTTCCTTTCACAAAAACCGGCATAACCTTAATTACAACAGGTTGCCCCGAAAGGCCTACAACCTGCCGTCCGTGGGCATAAAAGTCAATCAGGCATTCCCCGGGCGGTCTTCCAAACCATTGAAATTCCGTGTTTTTCAGACAACTGGCTGAAGGATGGCTGTCGCCTCGAGGTTCTTATGAGTCAAGCGTTTCTGCCGTTTTCGCGTCCGAGTATCGGTGAAGAAGAAATAGCCGCCGTCGAACAAGTATTACGTTCGGGCTGGATAACCACCGGGCCTAAAAACCAGGCTTTGGAAGAACAGTTTGCAGACTATGTCGGTTGCCGTTATGCCGTGGCACTTTCCTCGGCCACGGGTGGCATGCACATCGCTTTACTCGCGTTAGGCATCGGCCCCGGTGATGAAGTGATTACGCCTTCGCAAACCTGGGTGTCGACCGCCAACATGATTTCGTTGCTCGGCGCCAAACCGGTGTTTGTCGACATCGACCGCGACACGCTGATGACCGACGCCGCGCGTATCGAAGGCGCCATCACCCCACGCACTAAAGCGATCATCCCGGTGCATTACGCCGGCGCGGCATTTGATCTCGATCCGCTGTACGCCCTGGCTGAAAAGCATGGCATCGCGATCATCGAAGACGCCGCCCACGCGGCGGGCACTCGCTACAAAGGTCGTCATGTCGGCTCGCACGGCACAGCGATTTTCTCCTTTCACGCGATCAAGAACATGACCTGTGCCGAAGGTGCGATGTTCGTCACCGACGACGAAGCGTTGGCCAGCCGTGTGCGCATGCTCAAGTTCCATGGTCTGGGCGTTGACGCCTACGATCGCCTGACCGGTGGCCGCAAGCCGCAGGCACAAGTGATGGAGCCGGGTTTCAAATACAACCTCGCCGACATCAACGCCGCGATTGCGCTGGTACAGCTGCAACGTCTGGACGAGATCAATGCGCGCCGCACCGAACTCGCCGCCGCTTACCGGCAAAAACTCGAAGGCCTGCCGGTGCTGCCACTGGCCCTGCCCGTTTACGCGCAACAGCACGCCTGGCACCTGTTCATCCTGCGCATCGACAGCGAGCGCTGCGGCATGGATCGCGAAGCCTTTATGAAGGGCTTGCAGGATCAGGGCATCGGCACCGGCATCCATTTCATCGCCACCCACCTGCACACCTGGTATCGCCAGCGTGACCCGGATTTATATCTGCCCAACACCGAGTGGAACTCGGCACGGTTGTGCTCGATTCCGCTGTTCCCCGACATGAGCGATCAAGACCTCGATCGCGTGGTCGGGGCCATCGCCACCCTCATGGATAAACGCCTGTGAAACCCTATCCGATTCGCTGCGTGTCGATCGTCATCCCGGTCTACAACGAACAGGACAGCCTCCCGGAACTGCTGCGCCGCACCGAAGCGGCGTGCCGGATGCTGCGTCACGACTATGAAATTGTCCTCGTCGACGACGGCAGCCGGGACGAATCCGCCAACATTCTTGAAGAAGCCGCCACCCGCGAAGACAGCCCGTTCGTGGCGGTCATTCTCAACCGCAACTACGGCCAGCACGCGGCAATCATGGCTGGCTTCGAACAGTGCAAAGGCGATGTGGTGATCACCCTCGACGCCGACCTGCAGAATCCGCCGGAAGAAATTCCGCGTCTGGTCGCCGAGGCGGAAAAAGGTTACGACGTGGTCGGCACCGTGCGCGGCAATCGTCAGGATTCGGCATTGCGCCGCTACCCCTCGAAACTGATCAACCTCGCCGTGCAGCGCTCCACCGGCGTCGCCATGAGCGACTACGGCTGCATGCTCCGCGCTTACCGCCGCACGATCATCGACGCGATGCTCGCCTGCCGTGAGCGCAGCACGTTCATCCCGATTCTGGCCAACAGCTTCGCCCGCCACACCACCGAAATCGTCGTCGCCCACGTCGAGCGTGAACACGGTGATTCGAAATACAGCCCGATGCGTTTGATCAACCTGATGTTCGACTTGATCACCTGCATGACCACCACGCCGCTGCGCCTGTTGAGCATTGTCGGTTTCGCCATGGCCGGTCTCGGCGTGTTGTTCGCTGCGGCGTTGATCGTGTTGCGTCTGGTGTTCGGAGCCGGATGGGCCGGGGACGGCATGTTCGTGCTGTTCGCGGTGCTGTTCGTGTTCACCGGTGGCCAGTTTATCGGCATGGGCCTGCTCGGCGAATACCTGGGGCGCATGTACAGCGACGTGCGCGCCCGCCCGCGTTTCTTCATTGAAAAAGTGTTGCGCAGCCACCCTTCCCACCCGGCGCCTGCGATCACGGTTGATGGTCTTTCTTCTACTTCTACTACCGGTCAGGTTCTCTCATGAGCGCAAAAACTGTTGTCTTCGCTTACCACGATATTGGCTGCGCCGGCATTCAAGCCCTGCTCGACAGCGGCTACGACATTGCCGCCGTGTTCACTCACGCCGATGACCCGAAAGAGAACGCTTTCTACGCCTCCGTCGCGCAACTGTGCGCCAGCAAAGGCATCCCGGTGCATGCGCCGGAAGACGTTAACCACCCGCTGTGGATCGAGCGGATTGCCAAGCTCAGCCCTGAGTACATTTTCTCCTTCTACTACCGCAACCTGCTGAGCGAGCAACTGCTGGCCACCGCGAAAAAAGGTGCGTTCAACCTGCACGGTTCGTTGCTGCCAAGCTACCGTGGCCGCGCTCCGGCGAACTGGGTGCTGGTCAATGGTGAAAGCGAAACCGGCGTCACCCTGCACCGCATGGTCAAACGTGCCGATGCCGGCGCCATCGTCGCGCAACAACGCGTGGCCATCGAGCGCAGCGACACCGCGCTGAGCCTGCACGGCAAACTGCGTATCGCCGCGACCGATCTGTTGCGTGACACCCTGCCAGCAATGCTGCAAGGCAAGACCAGCGAAACCGCGCAGGACGAATCGCAAGCCACGGTATTCGGTCGTCGCACGGCGGCGGACGGCAAACTGCTCTGGGCCAAACCTGCTGAGCAACTGTTCAATCTGGTGCGCGCCGTCACCCAGCCTTATCCGGGCGCGTTCTGCGCTGTGGGCGAGCACAAGCTGATCGTCTGGAGTGCCGAAGTCGTCAAAGGCAACGACGGTCAGGCACCAGGCCGGGTGATCAGTGTCGATCCGCTGCGCATTGCTTGCGGTGAAGACTCGCTGGTGATTCTCTCCGGTCAGCGCAACGACAACGGCCTGTTCCTCAGCGGCCCGCAACTGGCCAGTGAGTTGGGTCTGGTCGACGGTTCGCTGCTGCGCGGCGCTGAATCCGGTCGTGCGCCACGTCGCACGCGCGTGCTGATCCTTGGCGTCAACGGCTTTATCGGCAATCACTTGTCCGAGCGTCTGCTGCGTGATGATCGCTACGAAGTCTATGGTCTGGACATCGGTTCCGACGCTATCGACCGTCTGCGCAGCCACCCGCATTTCCACTACGTGGAAGGCGACATCAGCATTCACTCCGAGTGGATCGAATACCACATCAAGAAGTGCGACGTGGTGCTGCCGCTGGTGGCTATCGCCACGCCGATCGAATACACCCGCAACCCGCTGCGCGTGTTCGAGCTCGACTTCGAAGAAAACCTGAAACTGGTGCGTTACTGCGTCAAGTACAACAAACGCGTGATTTTCCCGTCGACCTCGGAAGTCTATGGCATGAGCCAGGACAAACACTTCAACGAAGACACCTCGAACCTGGTGGTCGGCCCGATCAACAAGCAGCGCTGGATCTACTCCGTATCCAAACAATTGCTCGATCGGGTGATCTGGGCGTACGGCGCCAAGGGTTTGAATTTCACTCTGTTCCGTCCTTTCAACTGGATGGGCCCGCGCCTTGATCGTCTGGACTCGGCACGTATCGGCAGCTCCCGCGCCATCACCCAATTGATCCTCAACCTGGTCGAAGGCACGCCGATTCGTCTGTTCGACGGTGGCGAACAAAAACGCTGCTTCACCGACATCGCTGACGGCGTCGAAGCACTGGCGCGGATCATCGATAACGACAACGACGTCTGCAACGGCCAGATCATCAACATCGGCAACCCGGACAACGAAGCGAGTATTCGCCAGTTGGGTGAAGAGTTGTTGCGCCAGTTTGAAGCGCATCCGCTGCGTGACAACTTCCCGCCGTTCGCCGGTTTCCGCGACGTCGAGAGCAAGGCGTTTTACGGCGCCGGTTACCAGGACGTCGAACACCGCAAGCCAAGCATCGCCAACGCCAAGCGCCTGCTCGACTGGACGCCAACCGTAGAAATGCGCGAGACCATCGGCAATACGCTGGATTTCTTCTTGCGTGAAGCCATGCTCGAAATCGCGGACAAGCATTGATGCAGGCCGGTTTACGCATCGACGTCGACACCTTTCGCGGCACCCGTGAAGGTGTGCCGCGTTTGCTGGAAATGCTCGACGAGGCGCAGATCAAGGCGACGTTTTTCTTCAGTGTCGGCCCGGACAACATGGGCCGGCATCTGTGGCGCCTGATCCGCCCGCAGTTCCTCTGGAAGATGCTGCGTTCCAATGCCGCCGGCCTGTATGGGTGGGACATTCTGCTGGCCGGCACCGCGTGGCCGGGCAAACCGATTGGCCGCGAACTCGGGCACCTGATGCGTCAGGCCCGCGACGCCGGTCATGAGGTCGGTCTGCACGCGTGGGATCACCACGGCTGGCAAGCGAATGCCGGGCGCTGGAGCGAGGCGCAACTGGCCGAGCAGATTCGTCAGGGCGTCGACACCTTGAGCGACATCCTTGGCGAGAAAATCACCTGTTCCGCCGCCGCCGGTTGGCGCGCCGACGAGCGTGTGATCGAGGCCAAGCAAGCCTTTGGCTTTCGCTACAACAGCGATTGCCGGGGATCGCAGCTGTTCCGTCCGTTGTTGGCGGACGGTACGCCCGGCACGCCGCAGATACCGGTGGATCTGCCGACCTTCGATGAGGTGGTCGGCCCCATCGTTGCCGCGCAGGAATTCAACGCGTTCATCCTTGAGCGGTTTCGCCCGGAAATGCTCAACGTCTACACCATTCATGCCGAAGTGGAAGGGATTCTGATGGCTGAGGATTTTCGTCACTTGCTGGCCGATGCGCGCCAGCGAGGTATCGACTTCAAACCGCTGGGCGACTTGCTGCCCGAGTTCTTCAACACTTTGCCCGTGGGTCGCGTACAGCGCGGCGCTCTCGATGGCCGTGAAGGCTGGCTGGGAGTGCAAGGCGCATGACTAAACGCTGGGCTTTGCCGCTGCTGTTGTTGGGCATCTGTCTGCTGGCCTACTTGTTGCCGCTGGGCAGCCACGGTTTGTGGATTCCCGATGAGACACGCTATGCGCAAATCAGTCAGGACATGCTGCTGAGCGGCAACTGGGTATCGCCGCACTTTATGAGCCTGCGCTATTTCGAGAAGCCGATTGCCGGCTACTGGATGATCGCGCTCGCACAGAATGTGTTCGGACAGAACCTGTTCGGCGTGCGCTTCGTTTCGGCGCTGAGCACCGGGTTGAGCGTGTTGCTCTGTTATCTGATCGCCCGGCGCTTGTGGAATGAGCCACGCAAAAGCTTCGCCTGCGCCCTGCTCTACATGAGTTTCACCATCGTTGCCGGCCAGGCGGGATACGCCAACCTCGATCCGCAGTTCACCTTTTGGGTCAACCTGAGTCTGGTGGCGCTGTGGTTTGCCGTCGACAGTCAAACCAGTGGCAAACGCATGCTGGCCTGGGCAGTGCTGGGGCTGGCGTGCGGCATGGGTTTTATGACCAAGGGTTTTCTCGCGTGGTTGTTGCCGGTGTTGATCGCCCTGCCGTGGATGCTCTGGCAAAAGCGCTGGCGGGAACTGCTGACATACGGCCCGGTGGCGATTGCCATCGCGATTCTCATCAGTTTGCCGTGGGTGCTCTCGGTGCATGCGCAAGAGCCCGACTTCTGGCGGTTCTTCTTCTGGCATGAACACATCCGCCGTTTTGCCAGTGACGACGCCCAGCACGATGCGCCGTGGTGGTTTTACCTGCCGCTGCTGCTGGCGTTCAGTCTGCCGTGGGCGGGTTTGATCCCGACAGCGTTCAAGCAGGCATGGCAGACACGCGCCCAGCCCCCCGTGGTGTTTCTGTTGCTGTGGCTGCTGATGCCGCTGCTGTTTTTCAGCCTGAGCAACGGCAAGTTGCCGACCTACATTCTGCCGTGCCTGCTGCCGATGGCGCTGTTGTTGGGTAATGCGTTGGCCGACCGTTTGCGGCTGGAACAGGGTCGAGCATTGGGTCTCAATGGCCTGCTCAATCTGCTGCTAGGCATCGTCACGCTGATCGCGCTGGTGTACCTGCAACTGAACCGGCCGCTGTACGACCACGAACTGCACAGTCTGGTGCTGGTGTTTATCGGGCTGATCGGCTGGATCATCGCCAACCTGCTGCAAGCCTTTCTGCCGCTGCAATGTTGGGCCGCACCGGCGTTCGGCAGCCTGTTGTTGATTGCGGTGCTGCCGGCGGCACTGCCGAAATCGGTGGTTGCCAACAAGATGCCTGATCAATTCATCAAACATCACGTTGCTGAACTGGCGCAGACCGATCACCTGCTGAGCAATGATCTGGGTGCCGCCGCTGCACTGGCCTGGCGTCTGAAAACCCCGCAAGTCGCGTTGTACAACACGATAGGCGAATTGAAATATGGCCTTGCCTATCCTGACGGCATTCAACAACGGGTCGATCCCGATCAAGTGCAACAGTGGATGCGCGAGGCGCGCCGCAGCGGTTCGGTCGGCGTGGTGATGCGCGTCAAGGGGCAGGACGAACTGGACGAAATCGACAGATTGCCAAAGGACGGCGTCCACTACGAACAGGGCAACCTGGTGATCATGATTCTGCCCAGGGAGGCGTCATGAGCCTGTTGCTGCTGTTGGCCGCGTGCCTGCTGACCTGTCTGGGACAGGTCGCGCAAAAGTACGCCGTGGAGGGTTGGCGCGGCGGCGATTCTTCGTTGACCGCCAAACTGCGTTCGCCGTGGTTATGGCTGGCCCTGCTCGCCCTTGGCTCGGGCCTGCTGGTCTGGCTGCTGGTGTTGCAGCGCATTGAAGTCGGCATCGCTTATCCGATGCTCAGCCTCAACTTCGTGCTGATCACTTTGATTGCGCGCTTCGTCTTCCGTGAACCGATCGACCGCCAGCATTGGCTTGGTGTCGCGCTGGTGATCGGCGGCGTGGCTCTGCTGGGGCAACAGTCATGAATCAACGTCGTGGAATCACTTTCGCCCTCGGCAGCGTTTTGCTGGTCAGCGCCGCGCAACTGGCAATGCGCTGGAGCATGACGCGCCTGCCCGTGCCAGAACAATGGCTGGCATTCGACAACCTCGACCTGCGTGCCCTGGCCGTAGTTGTCGCAGCGATCTTTGCCTACGCCTTATCAATGTTGTGCTGGCTGCTCGCCTTGCGCGACTTGCCGCTGGGCCGCGCCTATTCGCTGCTGAGCATCAGCTACGCGCTGGTGTACCTGCTGGCGGCCAGTCTGCCGCTGTTCAACGAATCCTTCAGTTTCACTAAATCGCTGGGCGTGGCGTTGGTCATGCTCGGGGTCATCACCATCAACACGCGTCCGGCTCGTGCGCCTGCACTCAGGAGTGCTCCATGAAAATCACAGTATTTGGCAGCGGTTACGTCGGTCTGGTGCAAGCGGCGGTATTGGCCGAGGTTGGCCATGATGTCGTGTGCATGGACGTCGACCAGAAGAAGGTCGATCTGTTGCGTCAGGGCCACGTGAGTATTTTCGAACCGGGGCTGGCCAGCCTGGTGCGCGAAGGCCTCGATTCCAAACGCCTGTTGTTCACCACCGATGAGAAACTCGCGGTGCAGCACGGTCGAGTGGCGTTCATTGCGGTGGGCACGCCGTCCCGCGAGGACGGTTCGGCGGATCTGCGTTACGTGCTCTCGGTGGGCGATGCGATTGCCCGGCACCGTGAGCAGCCGCTGATTCTGGTGGAGAAATCCACAGTACCGGTGGGCACCGGCGATACCTTGCGCGCGCACATCGAGAAAGCGCTGATCAAGGTCGGTCGGCTGCTGCAGTTCGATATCGTTTCCAACCCTGAGTTTTTGAAGGAAGGCTCGGCGGTCGCTGACTGCCGCCGCCCGGATCGCATCGTCATCGGCTGTGAAGGTGATGACGTGCGCGACGTGATGCGCGATCTGTACTCACCGTTCAACCGCAATCATGACCGCATCATGTTCATGGATCTGCGCAGCGCTGAACTGACCAAATACGCCGCCAACTGCATGCTGGCGACCAAGATCAGCTTCATCAATCAGATCGCTGAACTCGCCGAACACTTGGGCGCCGACATTGAGTCGGTGCGCCAAGGCATCGGTGCCGACACGCGCATCGGTTATCACTTCATCTATCCGGGTTGCGGTTATGGCGGTTCGTGCTTCCCGAAAGACATGCGCGCGCTGATCCACAGCGCCGAAGAAGCGCATTGCTCCAGCGATTTGCTGCAAGCGGTCGAGGCGATCAATCAGCGACAGAAACACAAGCTGTTCGAGCGCATCAACGCGTTCTATCAAGGCGAACTGCGCGGCAAGACGTTCGCCCTGTGGGGCCTGGCGTTCAAACCGAACACCGACGACATGCGCGATGCGCCGAGCCGTGTGTTGCTGGAGGAGTTGTGGGCCGCCGGCGCCAGCGTGCGTGCGTTCGATCCGGAAGCCATGCAGGAAACCCAGAACCTTTATCCGGACGAATCGAAACTGATGCTGATGGGCACCCCGGAATCGGTATTGCCGGGCGCCGATGCACTGATCATCTGCACCGAATGGCAGCAGTTCAAGGCACCGGATTTTGAGCTGATCAAACAGCGTCTGAACAATCCGGTGATCTTCGACGGTCGCAACCTGTACGACGCCGAGCGCTTGGAGCGCAACGGTATCCAGTACTTCCCGATGGGCCGTGGCGAATCGCGCAAATTGCCGATACCGTTTTCATCGGTGGCTTTCACCAACCCGATGAGATCCTGCAATACATGAACCCCTTGCAGGCGCTGCCGAAGGTTGCGATCTTTTGGCTTTTTTTACATTCCAGATCATAAGATCGCAGCCTGCGGCAGCTCCTACATGTCCCAACGTTTGCTGTGCGTCGTGCCCTATTCGCTGACGCGGCCGTTCGCCCGCTGCGCCATGCGCGTGGCAATTATCTGAGACCAGCGCAAGCCCCTGTGGCAGCGGGCTTGCTCGCGAAGCTTTTGACAATTTCGCGCCCGATGAAGCCCTAGCCCGCATTCACCACCTGAAAGGTGAATTCATTCATCCACGGCCCGACGATGGACGGCAACATTTGCCTTCCTGCCATTCGAATGTTCCCGAGTGGCAGAGGTTTAGTGACACACTCCCAGTACCCGTCCTCCGTGACATTTGCACTTGCTAACGGATTATTGGTATCTCCGGACCTGTATAAAAAGACAGTTGCGCGAGGATGACCACGCCCTTTCAACAGCGTCACCGGCGCAACTTGCTCACCGTTTGAATGACTCTCGAGAATGGGTGCAGGCAGAGCATTTTCCACGTTAACGGTGACTTCTGGACAGAATAAAGAATTCTTATCATCCAGCGTTTGCTGGACTGTAATAGTGAAATTCTTGAGCGCCGCGGCATGACTCAGGCACATACGCCACTGGCCATAAGCATCGACGGAACCTTCACCGTACAGAATGGTGCCATTATAAAAATTGCGCGCTCGAACAACGGCCCCGGGCATCCCCTTTCCGCTCATCCAGAACCGAGTGTCCACGGTAGCTCCTGCTGTCGGGCTTTCGATAGTGGGCGCGGGGAATCCGGCGCTGACTTGAACAACTTCAAACGTCGGATCTGGCTTCAACTCTGCAGACCAAATCTCGTCACTGGCCTGAATGACGGTGAGTGACTGCGAACCCTCGGCAAAAGCGGGTAAGCGCAAAGCCCAACGTCCCTGTACGTCCACCCACGCTTGAGCGAGGTCTTTACCGTTTTGACGGACATGGACCTTGGCCCCCGCAACGCCTGTCCCCGCCAACATCGGCTGGAGCCCGACCTCTTCACCTGGAAATGGCCGGGCGACAGTCGGTGCACTGAAACCGGTCAGCGGATACTCGATAATGAATCGCCCGCTACGCACCCACGGCGACTTTTTCCCGCCCAAGGTTTGCTGCACGATGACCCAGTTGGGCCCAGGATTAAGATCCGTGTTGCCCTCAACTGACCAATAGCCAGACTGATCGACGGTTGTAGTCGGTGCATGATTGATTGCGGGGTTGAATAGATCGGCCACCTGAATTGTCGCGCCGGGGAGCCCTCGGCCGCTGAATAGCACTCTTGAAACGAGGAAGTCACCGTCTGCAGGGTGAACGATCAGAGGTGCCGTCAGATCCTGAAGGTTGACGACGGCGGTATCGCTAGGATCTCCTCCAACTGAATCTTTGGTGCTATAGGCCCAATAGCTATAGTTCGTATCACCCTCGATTTTTTTGACAGTGCCCGACCATCGTCCTTCACTGTCTGCCAGGAATGCACCGAGATTGTCGCCCGCTCCTGCACCGAGACGTCTTACAACGACCGTATCGCCCGGGTGGGTGTATCCCGAAACGACCATTGACGAAGGATCAACCCACTCCCCTGCCGAAGGGCTTTCAAGATCTGGAGCGTTGGTCACCGTAACAAAGGAGTATTCCATGCTTACCCCATCTCCGCCTCCGTAAGATTGAGTGATTTTCAATTTTTTGCGGCCCACCGGCTCCAAAAATACTGGTGCTACCCATTGGCCATTTGCATCGACTTTAATGCCGCCGATCACTGGGTAATCGACGCCATCGAAAGACAGTTTTACAACAGCACCGGGCCAACCTGTTCCACTAAACGTGCTGCGTCGTGGGTAATAATTGTTTGGAACAGGTGTGAGCAGAGGCTTTGGCACCTTAACCGCGAACCGTACAGAAACACTGCGCTCGGAGGCCTGTTTTTCTGAGGTCTGCTGGGCATAAATATCGTGCTCGCCCACGACGAGTTCTTTGTCCAGTTTTACTGCCCATATACCCGATGCGGGCACGATAGTCTGGCCCAGCGCTGGGCCTTGGACCTTGTTGTCGAACACTGCGACGGTGGCGCCATCGTATCCGTTTGTCCCTTTGATTTCGGGTCGGAAGTCTGTCTCCTGTTGATTGCCCGGGAAGGTGATCACGGGTGTAGGTGTCGCAATTTTGAATTCAACCGGGCCGGCAGGAGGAGATGTTTGTTCAGAAAATGTTTGCGTGACCGTGAAGGTGTATTTACGTGGCACAAATGTAATTGGCAATGACGTCCATTTGCCGTCTGGAGCGCCTGTTACCGGAATCGGAATCTCTTGTTTTCCGTCGTTGATCAAAAGCATGAGCGAAGCGCTTGGCCAGCAACTACCGGAAAACGTTGCGGACAGACCATCGAGAGCCACAAGAATGTCTGTGGGTGCCAGTGGTTTGATGATCAAGGGCGCTGGCGCCGTAACCGGTAGTGAGTAAACGCCATTCATCAACTGCCGTACCGACACGGTATAGCTGCCCGGTGCAACCGCAGTAGCGGTTGTCGCCGTCCAGTCGCCGGTGGCTGTAACGGTTGCCGGTGACAAAGTAACCGTCGTTGTGCCGATGAGCTCGACCACGATAGTTGCAGCCGCCAGACCCTGCCAGACACTGCCCCGTCCGGTAACGGTGGGAATTTGCCCGATAAAGGTTGGCGTGTTGACGGTCGGAACAGGCGTCGGCACGTCGAAGACAGGTGCGTCTGGATGATAGATCGAAAAGATCCACGCGCTACCATTTTTAATTTTTTGCCTCGCCCCCCAACCGGAGCCGGTCGTGCCAGGTTTGATGGTAATGGGGGTCGTTTCGAAGTAGCCCTGCGAGTTCACCAAGGCGGTAGCATTCGGACTACCAGCGCCGGGGTGAATGTCGATGGTCGCAGTGGGAAAGCCCGTGCCTTTAAATATTGTAGTCGTGCCGGAATAGATGATTTGAGTGATAACCGGAGGCGCGGGTCTTACAGTCAGGGCGACAGGTGCGCTGCGGGTTGAAAGCCTGCCCGAGTAATTTAACTGCGCTGTGATGGTGCGAACACCCGGTTCCAAATTCTGTGTGAACTGTGCACTCCATGTTCCCGAAGTTGTTGTAACGCCTTGGCCAATTTTTTCATTGGTCATGTCCCGGTAGATATCGACTTGAATATTTGAGAACCCGGTAGTTGTTCCTGAAATGGTTGGTCGCAAGTCCACAGCATTGCCGGGGGCTGTCACAACAGGGGTAGGAAGTACAAGAAACTCTTGGGCTTGTGCCTTATCAGAGCTAATTCCCAGCAAAACTTGCTCGCAGGTCAAATTGATCAATGCACGAGGCAGTGCAGTCGTTACATTAACAGTCCATGTACCATTACCAGCGACCAATGCTTCGCCGAAAACCACGCTTCCTTGATCGGCTTCAAGAACTCTTATATTTGTGCCGGGATAACCACCCGAGCCTGTGATTGTCGGTTTAGCGCTGTCAATAATCCCATTCGCTGGTGGATTAATAACTGGTTTACCCAAACCAATAATCTCGAACCGCTCACTCCATTCCGATTCATAAAGACCTTCCACGTCAAATCGTGCGGCATACAAATGCCTACCATTAGGAGTTGCTAGGGATGTAGAGCAGTCACCATTCATTTGAACTGTTAGAGGATCATGATAAATACCCAACGACAGATTATAGATTTGTACATGGTATTTCACACCTGTCGGTAACTGACGCATCGGCGGGTTGAGTGGAATTTTTCCGGACACCCAAACTTCTCCTGGAAACTTACCCACTAGCACCTTTCCCCCAAGCGCGGTGCCATATACAGGATTTGTATGTTTTAGCCGGATATTACGATTCAACGATTCCTGTCCTCGTTGATTACTCACCACGATTAGATCTGAAACAACGCTCGCGAAAAACGACAAGGACATCTGCCCGTTGCGATAAGGGAGATCAGAATAATTTTGGCGGACAACTGAACCGTGCCAAAAACTGACGTTATAAGTGTCGTCGCCCCACATGCCCCCATCAAGGCGAACCGGAACACCTACATTGTAATAAGTTTTATCGGAGACAGGATCTAACATTCTAAATGTAAGAATTTCATTTTCATCGCGCATAGCAGCCTCGATACCCGTAATAAATAGATTGACTCCCTAGGTAAACTCTATTCATACGCCTCATATCCAACACCTGTAAGATCTGACAGTCCCGACGAACGGTGCGGCGCTATCTGAGCTGATGTTCGATTAGGCTTTAGACCAAATCTGCTTTGAGGATCTTTTGAGAATGAGCAACCACTTGGCGGGGATGGCCTTCTCGCGATCGGACTCGGTTTTAAAGGGAAATTGATTATCGGCTTGACCCCGGTTTCGGGCACGGTGAGGATGACCGCGCCAGCCAAGAACTCGAAATAAGGAAATCTCTTTTCCCGTGGGCACCTACTCCCCCCTCATCCGCCGGCTAATGGTCGCCTCACTGACCGTCGTCATCAGCCGTGCCCTGATCAGCCCGCTGCTCACGCTTTTCCTCAGCAACAAACTCGGCCTCAACCCCCAGGACGTCGGACTTCTGCTGGGCATCGCCGTATTCAGCGCCACACTCCTGTCGCTTTACGGCGGCTACATCATCGACCGACTCGACAAGCGTCAGTTGCTGATCCTGACCATGCTCTCCAGCGGCATCGGTCTGATGCTTTTGACCTTCTCGCAGAACCTGTATCTGGTCACTTTGGTGCTGATCATCAGCGAAACCGCGTCAGCCCTGTTCCTGATTTGCTCGAAGGCGATCCTCAGTGAAAACCTGCCGGTGGGCCAACGGGTCAAGGCGTTTTCGCTGAACTACACGCTGACCAATATCGGCTACGCGGTTGGTCCGATGATGGGCGTGGTGATTGCCGGCGTTCAGCCGTCGGCGCCGTTCATCGTGGCGGGGGCGATTGCCATAGGCAGTGTTTTTCTGCTGCTGGGCGCCAGGAAGGAGGCAAGCACGGAGACTTCGAGCAGCCCGTCGCAAAGTTTTCTTAACACCCTGATGATCCTGAAAAACGACCGGACGATGATCCTCTTCACCCTTGGCTGCCTGCTCAGCACATTGGTGCACGGGCGCTTCACCCTGTACCTGTCGCAATACCTGTTGGTCACGCACACCCAGCAACAGACGCTGGACACAATGGCCGCCCTGCTCGCCTGCAATGCGATCACGGTGATTTTGCTGCAGTACCAGATCGGCCGATTCCTCAAGCGCGAGCACCTGCGTCACTGGATAGCCGGCGGCACGGCGTTGTTCATCGTCGGGTTGATCGGTTTCAGCCTCGCCGACAGCTTGGTGGGCTGGTGCATAGCGATGTTTATCTTCACTTTGGGCGAGATGATTATCTACCCGGCAGATTTCCTCTTCGTCGATACCCTCGCCCCGGAAGAACTGCGCGGCAGCTATTACGGCGCGCAGAATCTGGCGGCACTCGGTGGCGCGGCGAGTCCAGTGATGTGCGGGTTTCTGTTGATGCACACGCCAGCGCCGAGCATGTTCTACGCATTAAGCGCATTGGCGGCGGTGGGTGGTTATTTGTGTGTAATCAGCGGACGTCGTGTCGCTTCAGTTCAAAAGTAACGCACTGAAACTGCATTTATATGAATTTGTCAGCATCGAAATAGATCGGCACACTGTGCGCGTTCCTCCCCCAATGTTGGAACACTTCGAGGGCTTTCCGGATTGCCGGACGAGTCCTTTTTTTTGTCCGGAATTTGTAGAAGGATCGGTTTTACATGCTCGCTCGCTGGTTGCCCGCCGCCATCAATACCCGCCCCACCGAATGGAGCCGCGCCGCGATCGGCATGGCGCTCGGCACGCTGTTCAGTGTGTGGTTGTGCGCGCAGGTGTTTGGTCATGAAGTCGCCTATCACTTGATCGGCCCGTTGGGTGCTTCGGCGGTGTTGCTGTTTGCTGTTTCGTCCGGTGCCCTCGCCCAGCCGTGGTCGATTCTCGGCGGTTACTTGTGTGCCGGTGTCGTCGCTTTGCTGGTGGCTCATGTACTCGGGCGAACCCTCGGCAGTGCGTGCCTGGCGGCGGGCATGGCGCTGATTCTGATGTGTTGGCTGCGTTGCCTGCATCCACCGGCGGGTGCGTTGGCGTTGACGTTGGTGCTGGCCGACCCGGCAACGATCGCCATGGACTGGAAAGCCATGGAGCCGGTGATGCTCGGCGCCGCGTGCATGCTGCTCAGCGCTTTGGCGTACAACAATCTGACGCGGATTCGTTATCCGAAACGCCCGGCGGAACCGGCGCCATCGGTGGCCCCGGTGGACAACCAGGCAATCACCGCCGAAGACCTGAAACTGGCGCTGGCCGACATGGAAGCCTTCATCGACATCACCCCCGAAGACCTCGAACAACTGATCCACGCCAGCGAACTGCACGCCAAGCGCCGCAGCATCACCGCAACCTTCACCTGACCCTTGTAGGAGCTGCCGAAGGCTGCGATCTTTTGACTATGTTTTTCAAGATCAAAAGATCGCAGCCTTCGGCAGCTCCTACAGAAGTCATCGCGTTAAGGCAAAAACGCAGACAGCCCCTGCACATATCCCCGTTGTACATGGCAAATTTGCACTGTTACGATCCGGTAACGCTCGCGCGCGAGCTTCTCGAATAAAGACAATAAAAGCAGGGAGTTACTGATGACAGCTCAGGCTTCATCCCCGCGGACTCAGTCCATGGATGCCACGCAAAACGAAGTGCTGGCCGAGGTTCGCAACCACATCGGGCACCTGACCCTTAACCGCCCCTCCGGTCTCAACGCCATCACCCTCGACATGGTGCGCCTGCTGCAACAGCAGCTCGACGCTTGGGCGACCGATGCCGACGTCCACGCCGTTGTGTTACGCGGTGCCGGCGAAAAAGCCTTCTGCGCGGGCGGCGATATTCGTTCCCTGTACGACAGTTTCAAAAGCGGCGACACGTTGCACGAAGATTTCTTCGTCGAGGAATACGCCCTCGACCTGACGATTCATCACTACCGCAAACCGGTGCTGGCCTTGATGGACGGTTTTGTCCTCGGCGGCGGCATGGGCCTGGTGCAAGGCGCGGATCTGCGCGTGGTCACCGAGAAGAGCCGTCTGGCGATGCCGGAAGTGGCCATCGGTTATTTCCCGGACGTGGGCGGCAGCTATTTCCTGCCTCGGATTCCCGGTGAGCTGGGGATTTATCTGGGCGTCAGCGGCGTGCAGATTCGCGCCGCCGATGCGCTGTATTGCGGCTTGGCTGACTGGTATCTGGACAGCAGCAAACTCGCACTCCTCGACGAAAAACTCGACGCGATGGAATGGCAGGACACGCCGCTCAAATCGCTGCAAAACCTGCTGGCGAAACACGGCGTGCAAACCCTGCCCGACGCACCGCTCGAAAAATTGCGTCCAGCCATCGACCATTTCTTCGCCCTGCCCGACGTACCGAGCATGGTCGAGCAATTGCGCGCGGTGACCGTAGCCGACAGCCATGAATGGGCAACCACCACGGCTGATCTGCTGGAAACCCGCTCGCCGCTGGCCATGGCCGTCACCCTGGAAATGCTCCGTCGCGGTCGCCACCTGAGCCTGGAAAATTGCTTCGCCCTGGAGCTGCATCTCGATCGCCAATGGTTCGCTCGCGGCGACCTGATCGAAGGCGTACGCGCCCTGCTGATCGACAGAGACAAGTCACCACGCTGGAACCCGCCGACCCTCGCCGCGCTGGACGCTGCGCACGTCGCGAGTTTCTTCCACGGTTTTGATGAGAGCGGGAGCTGAGCCATGCACGATCTCGAACTGACTGAAGAACAAGTGATGATCCGCGACATGGCCCGCGATTTTGCCCGTGGCGAAATCGCGCCGCACGCACAAGAGTGGGAAAAGGCAGGCTGGATCGATGATGCGCTCGTGGCGAAGATGGGCGAGCTCGGTTTGCTCGGCATGGTCGTTCCCGAAGAATGGGGCGGCACCTACGTCGACTACGTCGCTTATGCCTTGGCGGTGGAAGAGATTTCCGCTGGTGACGGTGCGACCGGCGCGTTCATGAGCATCCACAACTCGGTCGGCTGCGGCCCGGTGCTCAATTACGGCAGCGAAGCACAAAAGCAAACCTGGCTGGCGGATCTGGCCAGTGGCAAAACCATCGGCTGCTTCTGCCTGACCGAACCGCAGGCCGGCTCCGAAGCGCACAACCTGCGCACCCGCGCTGAATTGCGTGACGGCCAGTGGGTGATCAACGGCGCCAAGCAATTTGTCAGCAACGGCAAGCGGGCGAAACTGGCGATTGTGTTTGCCGTGACGGATCCGGAGCTGGGCAAGAAAGGCATCTCGGCGTTTCTGGTGCCGACCGATACCGCCGGTTTTATCGTTGATCGCACTGAACACAAGATGGGCATTCGCGCGTCGGATACCTGCGCGGTGACGCTGAACAATTGCAGCATTCCCGAGGCCAATCTGCTCGGTGAGCGTGGCAAAGGTCTGGCGATTGCTCTATCCAATCTTGAGGGTGGACGTATCGGCATCGCGGCTCAGGCATTGGGCATTGCCCGTGCGGCGTTTGAAGCGGCGTTGGCCTATTCGAAGGATCGCGTGCAGTTCGACAAGCCGATCATCGAACACCAGAGCATCGCCAATATGCTTGCGGACATGCACATGCAGATCAATGCGTCACGGCTGCTGATCTTGCACGCGGCGAGATTACGTTCGGCGGGGAAACCGTGTTTATCGGAGGCTTCGCAGGCCAAGTTATTTGCTTCGGAAATGGCCGAGAAGGTCTGTTCGTCGGCGATTCAGATTCATGGCGGGTATGGGTATCTGGAAGATTATCCGGTCGAGAAGTACTACCGTGATGCGCGGATTACCCAGATTTATGAAGGGTCGAGCGAGATTCAGCGGATGGTGATTGCGCGGGATTTGAAGAACTATCAACTTTAACGGCAAAAGATCGCAGCCTTCGGCAGCTCCTACAGGAAACGCATTCCCATGTAGGAGCTGCCGAAGGCTGCGATCTTTTGATCCTGCACTCAAATACAGCGTTACTTGCCCTGGAACTCCGGCGCACGCTTGGCCACAAACGCCGCCATCCCTTCTTTCTGATCCTGCGTCGCAAACGCCGCATGGAACACCCGACGCTCAAAACGCACGCCTTCCGTCAGGTTCACTTCAAACGCACGGTTGACACTCTCCTTGACCATCATCGCAATCGGCAACGACTTGCTGGCAATCACCGCAGCGACTTTCAGCGCTTCATCCAGCAGCTCATCACTCGGCACAATCCGCGCGACAATCCCGCAACGCTCCGCTTCCACCGCATCAATCAAGCGCCCGCTCAGGCACATTTCCATGGCTTTGGCCTTGCCGACTGCGCGGGTCAAACGCTGGGTGCCGCCCATGCCCGGCAGCACGCCGAGGTTGATTTCCGGTTGACCGAACTTGGCGTTGTCGCCGGCCAGAATAAAGTCGCACATCAGCGCCAGTTCACAGCCACCGCCGAGGGCAAAACCGTTCACCGCAGCGATGATCGGCTTCCGGCGGTTGGCCACGCGATCGCTGTCGCTGAACAGGTCGTCCATGTAGATCTGCGGGTAGGTCAGCTCAGCCATTTCCTTGATGTCTGCACCGGCGGCGAAAGCTTTTTTCGAACCGGTGATAACGATGCAACCGATGTTCGCGTCCGCTTCCAGCGTATCCAGCGCCTGGTTCACTTCGCTGACCAGTTGCGCGTTCAGGGCGTTCAGCGCCTGCGGGCGATTGAGGGTAATCAGGCCAACACGGCCATGGTTTTCCAGCAGAATCGTTTCGTAAGCCATGGGTAAAATTCCTTGTCAGAGATTGCGCGAAATGACCATGCGCTGAATGTCGCTGGTGCCTTCGTAGATCTGGCAGACGCGCACGTCGCGGTAGATGCGTTCCAGCGGGAAGTCGTTGAGATAACCGTAACCGCCGAGGGTTTGCAATGCCATCGAGCAGACCTTCTCGGCCATTTCCGAAGCGAACAGTTTGGCCATCGACGCCTCGACTAACGCCGGCTGGCCGCTGTCACGCAGGGCCGCCGCGTAATGCACCATCTGCCGGGCGACGGCAATTTGCGTGGCCATGTCCGCGAGGCGGAATGCGACGGCTTGATGTTCGATGATCGGCTTGCCGAAGGTGTCACGCTCGCGGGCGTAATCACGCGCGGCTTCAAATGCGGCACGGGCCATGCCCACCGATTGCGAAGCGATGCCAACGCGACCGCCCTCAAGATTGGCCAAGGCGATTTTGTAGCCCTCGCCCTCCTCGCCCAAACGGTTGGCCACCGGCACCTTCACGTCTTCGAAAAGAATCTGGCAGGTGTCGGAGGCGTGCTGGCCGAGCTTGTCTTCGACCCGCGCAACTTTGTAGCCTGGCGAATCAGTCGGCACGATAAACGCGCTGATGCCGCGCTTGCCGGCGCTCGGATCGGTCACCGCAAAGACTATGACGATCCCGGCGTTTTGCCCCGAAGTGATGAACTGTTTACAGCCGTTCAGCACGTAGTGATCGCCGTCCAGACGCGCGCGGGTTTTCAGGCTGCTGGCGTCGGAACCGGCCTGCGGTTCGGTCAGCGCGAAGGCACCGAGCATGGCGCCACTGGCCAGCGGTTTGAGGAAGCGTTCGCGCTGATCGTCGTTGCCGAACTTGAGGATCGGCACACAGCCGACCGAGTTGTGCACGCTCATGATCGTCGAGCAGGCACCGTCACCGGCAGCGATTTCTTCCAGGGCCATGGCGTAGGCCAGGTAGCCGGTGTCGCAACCGCCCCACTGCTCCGGCACGAGCATGCCGAAGAAGCCCAGCTCGGCCATTTCGCCGATGGCTTCCTTGGGGAAACGGTGCTCGCGATCCCACTCGGCGGCGAACGGCTTGAGGCGTTCCTCGGCAAACTGCCGGGCCATGTCACGGATCTGGGTTTGGTCTTCGTTGGGAATCATGGTGAATCCTTAAATCCGGGTTTCCACAATCCCTTGTAGGAGCTGCCGCAGGCTGCGATCTTTTGATCTTGCTTTTGTTTTCCAAAAATCAAAGTCAAAAGATCGCAGCCTGCGGCAGCTCCTACAGGGGTGGTGTGTTTAGTAGAGGCATTCCACGGCCATGGCCGTGGCTTCGCCGCCGCCAATGCAGATCGCAGCGATACCGCGCTTGAGGTTTCGCTGGCGCAGGGCCGAGAGCAGCGTCACCAGAATCCGTGCACCCGATGCACCGATCGGATGCCCTAGCGCACACGCACCGCCATGCACATTCAACTTGTCATGCGGGATTTCCAGATGCGTCATCGCCGCCATGCCGACCACGGCAAACGCTTCATTTACCTCAAATAGATCGACATCACCCAGCGACCAACCGGTTTTCTTGATCAACTTCTTGATCGCCCCAATCGGCGCCACCGGAAACAGGCCTGGGGTGTCGGCGAACGCCGCGTGACCATGAATCACCGCCAGCGGTTTCAACCCCAGCTTCTGCGCCTGCGATTGACGCATCAGCACCAACGCCGCCGCGCCATCAGAAATCGAACTGGAATTTGCCGCCGTCACCGTGCCACCTTCGCGGAACGCCGGTTTCAGCGAGGCGATCTTGTCCAGTTTGGCTTTCGGTGGCTGTTCGTCGTTGCTGATCAGCACCTGTTCTTTGCCGACGGTCACGGTCAGAGGGACGATTTCGTCCTTGAAGCTGCCGTCCTCGATTGCCTGCTGAGCGCGAGTGGTGGAGGCGATGGCGAATGCATCCTGAGCCTCGCGGCTGAAGTGATTGGTTTCGGCACAATCCTCGGCGAAGGTGCCCATCAAGCGGCCCTTGTCGTAAGCGTCTTCGAGGCCGTCGAGGAACATCGAATCAAGCACACGGCCATGGCCCATGCGGTAGCCAGCGCGAGCACGATCCAGCAGATACGGCGAGTTGGACATGCTCTCCATGCCACCCGCGATCACCACATCGGCGCTGCCGGCCATCAGCATGTCGTGGGCCAGAATCGTGGTCTCCATGCCCGAACCGCACATCTTGTTGACCGTGGTGCAACGGGTCGATTTATCCAGCCCGGCGCCCAGCGCAGCCTGACGCGCCGGCGCCTGACCGAGGCCGGCCGGCAACACGCAACCGAACAGCACTTCATCCACCGCGTCACTGGCAACACCGGCACGCTCAACCGCAGCCTTGATCGCCGCCGCACCGAGTTGCGGCGCGGTGAGGCTTTTCAGTTCGCCCTGAAAACCGCCCATCGGTGTGCGCACGGCGCTGACGATAACAATCGGATCGTTGGAAATAGTCATGACAAATCCTCCTTACTTGGCGGCCATGCGCAAGGCGCCGTCGAGACGGATCACCTCGCCGTTGAGCATGCTGTTTTCGATGATATGCCGAACCAGTGCAGCGTATTCGGCAGGCTTGCCCAGACGCGGCGGGAACGGTACGCCGGCGGCCAGCGAGTCGCGGACTTCCGGGGTCATGCCGGCCATCATCGGGGTTTCGAAAATGCCCGGGGCGATGGTCATCACGCGGATGCCGAAGCGCGCCAGTTCACGGGCGGCGGGCAGAGTCAGACTGGCGATTGCGCCTTTGGATGCGGCGTAAGCTGCCTGACCGATCTGGCCGTCGAACGCTGCGACCGAGGCAGTGTTGATAATCACGCCGCGTTCGCCGTCGGCATTGGCTTCGGATTCGGCAATCGCCGCAGCGGCCAGACGCAGCATGTTGAAGCTACCGATCAGGTTGACGTTAATCACTTGCGCGAAACTGCTCAACGCATGCGGGCCGTTCTTGCCGAGGATTTTCTCGCCACGGACGATGCCAGCGCAGTTGACCAGACCATTGAGACTGCCAAATGCGGCGACGGTCGCTTGCACAGCAGCTTCGGCGGCGGCTTCGTTGCTGATGTCGGCCACCACACTTTGCGCACCGAGACGCTGAGCCTGAGCGGCAACCGCTTCGGCGTTCATGTCCACCAGCATCACTTTGGCGCCGGCATTCACCAGCAATTCAGCGGTGGCCGCGCCTAGGCCAGACGCACCGCCGGTGACGATAAAAACCTTGTTCTCGATCTGCATGACTGTCTTTCCTGATTCAAGCTGAAACGTTATGCGCCGCGGCCTCTTGAGCCTTGGCGATTTCCTGGTTGCGCAAGATAAAGCGCTGCAATTTGCCGCTCGGGGTCTTGGGCAATCCGCTGACAAATTCGATTTCACGCGGGTACGAATGCGCCGCCAGACGCTTGCGAACATGTTGGCGCAGTTCTTCGGCCAGCTCCGGCGCGGCGCGGTATTGCGCACTCAACACGACAAAAGCTTTGACCAGCTCGGTGCGCTCCGGATCCGGTTTGCCGACGACGGCCGCTTCGACCACTGCAGGATGTTCGATCAGTGCGCTTTCGACGTCGAACGGGCCAACGCGATAGCCGGAGGTGGTGATCACGTCATCGCTGCGGCCGACGAAACTGATGCTGCCGTCCGTGTTCCATTCCACGGTGTCGCCACTCAAGTAGTAATCGCCGACGAAGGCCTTGGTCGGCGCGCCTTCGTAGCCACCGAACCAGCACATCGGTGATTGCGGACGGTCGATGGCGAGGATGCCGGGCTGGCCGACTCCGAGTTCGTTGTACTGATCATCGAGCACGACGATGCGATGGCCCGGCGAGGCAAAACCGGCAGCGCCGACGTGTACCGCGTGATCGAGGCCATGGTGGTTGCACAGCACCATGCCCAATTCGGTCTGGCCGTAGTGATCGTGAATAACCACGCCGAGGTTGTCGGCGAACCAGCGGATCACTTCCGGGTTCAGCGGCTCGCCGGCGCTACTGACGATGCGCAATTTGCCTTTGATCGACTTGGCGAACTCGTCACCGCCGGCGATCAGCAGACGATAGGCCGTCGGTGAACCGGTGAGGTTGGTAATGCCGTACTTGTTGATCACCCGGCAGGTGCTTTCGAGGGTGAACGGGCCATCGTAAAAGGTGATCGGATGCCCCATCGACAATGGGCCGGTGACGCCGAAATAAATGCCGTAGGCCCAGCCCGGATCGGCTACGTTCCAGAATGCATCTTCCGGGCGCAGATCAACGGCATCGCGGGTGTAGCTCTGGAACGCGACGATGGCTTTGAGTGGTACCGACAGCGCTTTCGATGGGCCGGTGGTGCCCGAAGTGAACATCAGCAGAAACGGGTCTTCGCCGGTCAGCAGCACTGGCTCGCAGAGGTTGGAATAATTGGCCAGTTCGGCCCAGAAACTGAAATCGCCACGGACGATGCCCTGGCCTTTGGCGCCGCCGACGGTGACCAGGGTTGGGCAATCGGCGACTTCAGTGAGTTTCGGCCGGTTGATCGCATCAGTGACTACGACTTTGGCGCCGGAGCTGTTCAGGCGATGTTCGAGGGCTTTCGGGCCGAACGCGGTGAACAGCGGTTGATAAACCGCGCCGATGCGCCAGGTGGCGAGCACGGTGATGAGCAATTCGATGTTGCGCGGCAGCAGGCCGGCGACTTTGTCACCCTTCTGCACGCCTTGGGCGAGAAGGAAATTGGCGAAACGCGCAGCTTTGTCCTGCAGGTCGCTGAAGGTGTACGTCGCACTGGCGCCGTCGCGACCTTCCCAGAACAGCGCAATGCGCCCGGGCAAGGCGTGGCGGTCGCAGCATTCGACGCAGGCGTTGAGCGCCTCCAGCGTACCGCTGAGCGCGGCTTCCACGGTGTGCTGATAGTTGAACTGTGTGGTGGCAGACAAGTAATCGCGCATTGCCAGAATCCCTCTGTGTTTTTATTAGGCTGGGAACCGTAAACAACAGAGGGATAGTCGCGCTGTGCGGGGGTTGGGGCAATGGTCAAAGCCATCAAAGTGGCTGACTGGTTTGGCCAAGACAGCTCAACATCGCCCTCCCTGTAGGAGCTGCCGAAGGCTGCGATCTTTTGACGTTTATTTTTTTAGAACAGGATCAAAAGATCGCAGCCTTCGGCAGCTCCTACAGGGGAGTGCCTTTCAAATGTAGGAGTGAGCCTGCTCGCGATAGGGCCGGGTCAGACAATCTCATTCAAAATCAGCGTCCGATAGTGCCCCGGATTCGACCCCGACCATTTACGAAACGCCTTATAAAACGAACTCGCATCGGCAAACCCCAACCGACTCGCAATCTCAACAAAACTGATCGAAGGCTCCGCCAGCCAGACAATCGCCAATTCCTTGCGCACGCTGTCCTTGAGCCCCTGATACGTCTGCCCTTCCTCGGCCAGTCTTCGGCGCAAGGTCGAGGCCGACATGCACAATTGCTGCGCCAGGGCCTCGGTTTCCGGCCACTGCTCGGCCGGCAACTCTCGCAGATCCTGCTTGATCCGACTCGCCAGGCTCTCCGGGTCGCGGTACTTCACCAGAATGTTCGCCGGCGCATGGGCCAGAAAGCGTTTCAACTCTTCGGCAGACCGCTTGATCGGCAGATCGAGGCAATCCGCCGAGAAGATCATCCGCGTGCGCGGTCGATCGAAACGCAGGTTCTCGGAAAACATCACCCGATAGTCATCGGTGAACGGCGGCTCGGGGCAACGCAGCTCTATCGCCAGAATCGGAATCCGCCGCCCCGCCAGCCAACAGGCGACGCCGTGGACGATCATCCAGTAAGTGAAATAGGTGAAGGCGCGACGCGGTTCGGGGTCATCCTCAAGCAGAACGATTTCGGCGAGGCTCTGCTGATGCACCAACTGCGCCGGCATGCGCTCCAGCATCAGCGAGAGAAAACTCAAACCCGTACTCAAACCCGCGGCAAGCGTGGGTTGCGCCATGGCGCTGCGGCAGAGGAACTCCAGACTGCCGGACTTGAGCCGGCGCGGATCCATGCCGAAGAATTCGTCGTCACCGCGCCGGGCCAGCAGGCGCCAGAGTTTGGCGTACTGCGAGGCCGGCACTCGACCGTTGTCGGTTCGCAGCAACGCCGGATCAATCCCGACCTTGTTCAAGACTTCTTCCGTGGCCACGCCCGGGGCACAACTTTGCAGCAGCGCTTCACGCACCAGTTGAACGGCGATGGTGTCTTTTTCCGACATGGAGCGCGCGTATTCCTGTTGTTTTTTCGATGACACGCATCTTACCTCAGGCCACACGAAACCCTATGTAGGAGCTGCCGAAGGCTGCGATCTTTTGATTTTCTAAACCAAGATCAAAAGATCGCAGCCTTCGGCAGCTCCTACAACATTCCGGTGTCACCCGCATGAGAATGGTTGTTCTTTACTTTGTTCAGCTTCTGTTCAGGTTTGTGTCAATGATTGTCATGTGAGAATGGTTGTCATTATGTTACAACTTGTAACCCCTCAGAATGATTCGTTGGACACCTAATGCTCGTTCCTTTTCTGATCATGCTGCGCGAAGGCATCGAAGCCGCGCTGATCGTTGGCATCATCGCCAGTTACCTCCAGCAAACCGGCCGTGGCCAGTGGATGCCTGCCGTGTGGATCGGCGTTTTCCTTGCCGCCGCCCTCGCCCTGCTGGTTGGTGGTGGTCTGGAACTGGTCAGCGCTGAATTCCCGCAAAAGCAGCAGGAACTGTTTGAAGGCATCGTCGGGCTGGTCGCCGTGGGGATTCTCAGTTCGATGGTGTTCTGGATGCGCAAAGTCGCGCGCTCGATCAAACATTCGCTGCAAGCCTCACTCGATCACGCGCTGACTTCTTCCAAGCATCAGGTCATTGCGCTGATCGCCATGGTCTTCTTTGCCGTGGCCCGCGAAGGTCTGGAAACGGTGTTCTTCCTGCTCGCGGTATTCCAGCAAAGCGAAGGCCCGGGCGCGCCGATCGGTGCCCTGCTCGGCCTGATTCTGGCAATCATCGTCGGGTTCCTGATCTACAGCGGCAGCATGCGCCTCAATCTTTCGGCATTCTTCAAGTGGACCGGCCTGTTCATTCTGGTGGTCGCCGCCGGGATTCTCGCCAACTCGGTGCAGGCGCTGCATGAAGCCGGGCTGTGGAATCACCTGCAAACCGTGCTGTTCGACTTCAGCGCGACGCTGCCGATGGATGGCCCGCTGGGCTCGGTACTCGCCGGCATGTTCGGTTATCAGGATGCGCCGACCGTCAGCACCCTCGGTGCCTATCTGCTTTATCTGCTGGTGGCGCTGGTGATGTTCTTTCTCCCCGCGCCCAAACCCGCCGCGCAATCGTCTTCCGTTTCCAGCCAATAAGGGCATTCATGTCAAAGCCTAATACTCCTCAGGCCTCCCCTCCCCGCGCCTTGCGTTGGGCGGTGGCCGGTTCGGTGGTCATCATGATCGCCGCCGGTGGCCTGTTCTGGTACGCCTCGAAAATGGCTGCGGCCAAGCGTCAGCACAATCACGATGAAGTGGTGGTGAATATCCATCCGGGCAGTTGCGAACCGAATGCGCTGACCGTACCGGCCGGCCGCGCCAGCTTCCGCATCGTCAACCGCTCCGACCGCGCGGTGGAATGGGAAATCCTCGACGGCGTGCTGGTTGTCGAAGAGCGCGAGAACATCGCGCCCGGCCTGAGCCAGGTGATCAACGCCAATCTGCAACCGGGCGATTACGCGATCACCTGCGGCCTGCTGAGCAACCCGCGCGGCACCTTGCACGTCACGCCGACTGCCGCGTCTGACGCTGCCGCCAAAGCCAAGCCGTCGATGGTGGCTTTCGTCGGGCCGCTGTCGGAATTCCGTGTGTACCTGGCCAGCCAGAGCAGCGTGCTGATCAAAGCCGTGACCGCGCTCAATCAAGCGATTGAAAGCGGTGATTTGAGTCAGGCTCAGGCGTTGTACCTGCCGGCGCGTGCCGCTTATCAGCGTCTGGCCCCGGCGGCGCAGCGTTTGGCCGAGCTGGACAACAGCATCAATGCCCGCGCCGATTATTTCGAAAAACGCGAACAGGATCCGGCCTTCGTCGGCTTCCATCGCCTCGAATTCGGCCTTTTCCAGCAGCGCAAACTCGATGAACTGAAGCCGATTGGCCAACGCCTGCTCAGCGACGTCACCACGCTCAAACAGCAACTGCTCGCCCAATCGCTGCCACCGGAGCAACTGGTGAATATTGTCGTGCGCAACCTCAACACCCTCGCCGACGTGCGCGCCGCCAGCGGTGAAGAGGAACGCTACAGCCACAGCGATCTCAACGGTTTTGCCGCGAATGCTGAAACCGCGCACAAAGTCGTCGATTTGCTGCGGCCGATGCTGAGCAAGTCAGCCGCTGACCTGCTGCCGAAAATCGACAAGGCACTGACGGACTTCGACACACAACTCAACAGCTACAAGATCAAGGACGGCTACGCCAGCTACGACTCCGTCAGCGGCGAACAACGCAAGCAGATCGCCGACAAGGCCCAGGCTCTGGCCGACGCGCTTGATGGCATTGATCCCGCCCTCGGCCTCTCCGGCCTGTAAGCAGAAGACGAATTCGCGATGAAAGATTTGGAACCCCTCAACCTGCAACGTCGCCGTGTCCTGATGGGCATGGGCGCCGCCGGTGTCGCCCTCGCCGGCTCAGCCCTGAGCTGCCCGGCCATGGCCGCCGCGCCGGCGCAAGTCACCGAAGCGCCGAGCAGCGACAAAACCGAAGACCGCCACGATTTCCACGGCCTGCATCAAACCGGCATCGTCACCCCGCGCCCGGCGTCGGGCATGCTCGTTTCGTTCGACGTGTTGGCCAGTGATCGCGAAGACCTTGAGCGACTGTTTCGCACCCTCAACGAGCGCATCGCCTTCCTGATGAAGGGCGGCCCGGTTGAGCAAATCGATCCGAAGTTGCCGCCACCGGACTCCGGCATCCTCGGCCCGAACGTGACGCCGGACAACCTGACCATCACCGTTTCCGTCGGCGAATCGCTGTTCGACGAGCGCTTCGGTCTGGCCGATGCCAAGCCCAAGCGCCTGCAACGCATGGTCGGTTTCCCCAACGATGCGCTGGAGGCCGATTGCTGCCACGGCGATCTGAGTTTGCAGTTCTGCTCGAACACCACCGACACCAATATTCACGCCCTGCGCGACATCGTCAAAAACCTGCCCGATCTGCTGCTGGTGCGCTGGAAACAGGAAGGCAGCGTGCCGCCGCAAGCCCCGGCGAAACCCGGTGTGCCGGCGCAATCGGCGCGTAATTTTCTTGGTTTTCGCGACGGCTCGGCCAACCCGAATTCCAACGATGCGAAAGCCATGGACAACATCGTCTGGGTGCAACCGGGCAGCGACGAACCGGCCTGGGCTGCGCATGGCAGTTACCAAGCGGTGCGGATCATCCGCAACTTCGTCGAGCGCTGGGATCGCACGCCGTTGCAGGAACAGGAAAGCATCCTTGGCCGGGTGAAAACCTCCGGCGCGCCTATCGGTGGCAAACACGAAACTGAAGTCCCGGACTATCACAAAGACCCGGAAGGCAAGCTGACCAAACTCGACGCGCACATTCGCTTGGCCAACCCGCGCACCGCCGCGAGCCAGGCCAACCTGATCCTGCGTCGGCCGTTCAACTATTCCAACGGCGTCAACAAGAACGGCCAACTCGACATGGGCCTGCTGTTCATCTGTTACCAGGCTGATCTGGAAAAAGGCTTTATCACCGTGCAGACCCGCCTCAACGGCGAACCGCTTGAGGAATACCTCAAACCGGTCGGCGGCGGTTACTTCTTCACCCTTCCGGGTGTTACGGGCGACAAGGATTTCATCGGTCGCTCGCTGCTCAACGCCGCACAACCCAAAACCGCTGCCTAAAAACAACATTCAACACTGGAGCCGCCCCCATGAAGAAGACGCCACTCGCGTTATTGCTGACCCTTGGTTTGCTCAACACCCCGCTGTCGGCGTTCGCCGCGACAGCGCCGCTGGATCTGGTCGGGCCGGTGTCGGACTACAAGATTTACGTCACCGAGCAACTCGATGAGCTGGGCAGCCACACCCAACAGTTCACCGACGCCGTGAAAAAAGGCGACCTGGCCACCGCGCAAAAGCTCTACGCCCCGACCCGCGTTTACTACGAGTCGATCGAGCCGATTGCCGAGCTGTTCAGTGACCTCGATGCGTCCATCGATTCGCGCGTCGACGACCACGAGAAAGGCGTGAAGGCTGACGACTTCACCGGTTTCCACCGCATCGAGTACACGCTGTTCTCGGAGAAAAGCACCCAGGGCCTGAACGAGCTGGCAGACAAGCTCAACAGCGACGTCAAAGACCTGCAAACCCGCGTCGCTGGCCTGACCTTCCCGCCTGAGAAAGTGGTGGGTGGCGCGGCTGCGTTGCTGGAAGAAGTCGCTGCAACCAAGATCTCCGGCGAGGAAGATCGTTACAGCCACACTGATCTGTATGACTTCCAGGGCAACATCGACGGTGCGAAGAAAATCGTCGATTTGTTCCGTCCGCAGATCGAGAAGCAGGACAAGGCGTTCATCGCGAAGGTCGACAAAAACTTCGCCACGGTCGACAAGATTCTGGCCAAGTACAAGACCAAGGACGGTGGATTTGAGACGTATGACAAGGTGAAGGATAACGATCGTAAAGCGCTGGTCGGCCCGGTGAATACCTTGGCGGAAGACCTGTCCACGTTGCGTGGGAAGTTGGGTCTCAACTGACAGATTTGATTTGTTGGCAGAAAAGATCGCAGCCTTCGGCAGCTCCTACATTGGGCGGTGTACACCCTGTAGGAGCTGCCGGAGGCTGCGATCTTTTGCTTTTAACCGTCAGAGAATCCGGTACAGCAACCGCTCAATCCGCACCCGACTCACGCGCTTGAGAAACTTCGCCACCGCGCCCGGATACTCCGGCAACGTCTCAAGATTCTGAAAGCTGTCGATCCGCGTGGTATGGCGGAAAATCTCTTCCAGCTCCTTCGCCCGTGGTTCCAGCCACTCGCCTTTCGGGTCTTCAATCAGCAGCGCGTTTTCCAGATCCAGACGGAACGCCCGTGGATTAAGGTTGTTGCCGGTCAACAACGTATAACGCTGATCAACCCACATGCCCTTGAGGTGATAGGTGTTATCGCCATCACGCCACAAGTGAAGGTTCAACTGGCCGCTGTCGATGTTGCGCTGATGGCGTTTGGCAAAGCGGCGCAGGCTGATCTCGTACAGATACGGCAGCGCCGCGATGACCTTGAACGGCTCGCTCGGCGGGATGTAGAAGTCGTTGGCGGTTTTGTCGCCGACCACGATGTCGATCTTCACGCCACGCGCCAATGCGCGGTTGATCTCGCGGATCACGCCCAGCGGCAAGTTGAAGTATGGCGTGCAGATGGTCAGCTGTTTCTGCGCGCTGGCGATCAGTTCGAGAATAGCCCGGTTCAGCGGGTTGTTCTTGCCGACGCCGAGCAACGGTGTCACCGACAGACCGTCTCTGGCGGTGCTGCCAGTGGCCGTGTCGTACGTTGCATATTTGAGGCGGCTGCGCAGATCACCGATGTCGTTGCGCAGGCTGCGCGTAGTCGGCAGGTTCGGCAGGTCGAGGCGATGCACGGCTTTGGATTCGATCAGGCCGTGCTTGACCAGATGATGCATCGAGTCCGCCAGTTCGTGGCTTTGCAGCACGTGATAACGGTCAAACCGGTACTTGTCGAACTTGTGCAGGTAAACGTTGTTCAGGCTCGCACCGCTGTAGACCACGCAATCGTCGATCACGAAGCCCTTCAAATGCAACACGCCGAACAGTTCGCGGGTCTGCACCGGCACGCCGTACACCGGCACTTCGCTCTGGTGCGTACGGGTCATTTCCTGGTACCACGCGGAATTGCCCGGCTGCTTGCCGGCACCGATCAGCCCGCGCTGCGCGCGCAGCCAGTCGACGACCACGGCGATTTCCAGCTCAGGACGTTTGAGCTTGGCGGCGTGCAAGGCATCGAGAATTTCCTGACCGGCTTCGTCTTGCTGCAGATACAGCGCGACGATGTAGATGCGCTGGGTCGCCGTGGCGATTTTTTCCAGCAGGCAACGACGGAACTCGGCGGCGCCGGACAGAATGGTCATGGCCTCGGCGGTCAGCGGAAAGCTGCGCAGTTTGGGCAGCAAGGAACGTTTGAAAAGCAACGGCATAGGGCTCGCAATGGGTCGAATCCGAAGAACCCGAGAGCTTACACCATCGCATCCTTCGGGTCTTGTTAGAGCCCTCAAACAGGTCAAAAGATCGCAGCCTTCGGCAGCTCCTACATTGGCCCGTGTAGGAGCTGGCGAAGGCTGCGATCTTTTGATCTTAAAAAACAATTGCAAAAGGAGAACGCCCGTTCTACTGACGGCCACATGAACGAACCAATCAATACCGAAACCCGCGACATTATCCTCGACGTCACCGAAAAACTGATCTACAAAAGTGGCATCGCCGCCACCAGCATGGATCTCCTGGTGAAAACCGCCGGCGTCTCGAGAAAAAGCATCTACCGTTATTTTGCGGACAAAGACCAACTGGTCGCCGCCGCTCTGCAACGCCGCGACATTCGCTGGATGCACTGGTACCGAAACGCCGTTGATCAAGCCGAGACCCCGGCCGATCGCCTGCTCAACCTGTTTACCGTGCTCAAGGAGTGGTTCGCCTCGGAAGGTTTCCGTGGTTGCGCCTTCATCAACACCAGCGGCGAGACGGGCGATCCACAGAATCCGGTGCGTCTGATCGCCAAGGAACACAAACAGAAGCTGCTCGACTACGTGGTTGAGCTATGTACCGAACAGGGCGTCGCGGATCCGCAGCAACTGGCCAGACAGCTGCTGATCCTGATTGACGGCGCCATTACCGTCGCGCGGGTGATGGGCGATCACAGCGCCGCCGATAACGCGCAAAACATGGCGCGGAAGTTGTTGGATCTGTAATGCCTTTATAAGCCGGACTTGTTGTTAAACCGCAAACCCTATCGGGAGTCTGATATGTCTACTGCAGCGCAAGTACGTCCGCCATTGCCCCCCTTCAACCGTGAGTCGGCGATCGAGAAAGTGCGTCTGGCCGAAGATGGCTGGAATTCCCGCGATCCGGAAAAGGTCTCGCTGGCCTACACCCTCGACACCAAATGGCGCAACCGCGCCGAATTCGCCAATAACCGCGAAGAAGCCAAAGCCTTCCTGACGCGCAAGTGGGCGAAAGAGCTGGATTACCGCTTGATCAAAGAACTCTGGGCCTACTCCGACACGCGCATCGCGGTGCGTTACGCCTATGAATGGCACGACGATTCGGGCAACTGGTTCCGTTCTTACGGCAACGAGAACTGGGAGTTTGATGAGCAAGGCCTGATGTTCCAGCGCTATGCGTGCATCAATGACCTGCCGATCAAAGAGAGCGAACGCAAATTCCGCTGGCCACTGGGCCGCCGCCCGGATGATCACCCAGGCCTGTCCGACCTGGGCCTGTAAACACCGTCTCCTGTAGGAGCTGCCGAAGGCTGCGATCTTTTGATGTTGTTTTCAAGATCAAAAGATCGCAGCCTTCGGCAGCTCCTACAGGGGATTTGTGGTGTTCAGGCGACGGCGGCGGTCTTCTCGGCCTCAAGTTCGCGCACTAGCGGCAACACCCGCTCACCGAAATATTCCACTTCTTCCTGAAAGTGCAGAAACCCCGCCAACACCAGATCCACACCCACCGCTTTCAACGCCACGATCCGCTCGGCGATCTGTAACGGCGTACCAATCAAATTGGTCTTGAAGCCATCGTTGTACTGCACCAGATCCTCGAACGTCGATTTCGCCCAGTTGCCTTCACCCTCCGGCGACGCCCTGCCCGCCTGTTTCGCCGCATCGCCAAACGCGTTCACCGCTTGCGGATCGGCCTGATCGATGATCTGCGCTAACACCGCTCGCGCTTCTTCTTCGGTGTCGCGGGCAATCACGAACGCATTGACGCCAATCTTCACCGCATGATTATTTGCCGCTGACTTGGCACGAATATCGTCAACCTGCGCCTTGATCCCTTCGACGCTGTTGCCGTTGGTGAAATACCAGTCCGACACCCGCGCGGCCATGTCTCGCGCGGCGCGGGAACTGCCGCCCTGAAAGATTTCCGGCCGCCCCAGCGGTTTCGGTTTCAGGCTGTAATGGTCGAAACGGTAGAAGTCGCCGCGAAAGGTGAAGTTGTCCTGACTCCATACACCGCGCAGGCAGCGAATGAATTCTTCGGAACGGCGATAACGTTCGTCGTGCTCCAGCCAGTGCTCGCCAATCGCCTGAAACTCGCCTTTGAACCAGCCGCTGACGATGTTCACCGCGATGCGGCCGTTGGTGAGTTGATCGATGGTCGCCAGTTGCTTCGCCGCGAGCGCCGGCTGCCACGGGCCGGGCAGGAGCGCGGCGATGACTTTGAGCTTGGTCGTCGCGGCCAGCAGTGCATGACTGAACGCAACCGACTCATGCTGGAACTCGGCGCCATAACCGGCGGTGAAGCGGATTTGCGTCAGCGCGTATTCAAACCCGGCGGCTTCGGCGATCTGCGCGAGTTTGCGGTTGTAGTCGATGCCCCAATCGGTGCGCTGTTCGATCTTGCTGACTACCAGCCCACCGCTGACGTTTGGCACCCAGTAGGCAAATTTGACGGGTTGCTGGCTCATTGGCGTGTCCTCGGGATGTTTTGGGAGATGGGAGAGGTAGAGCAGCAAGTGTGCCAGGGTTGGAATGCCTGGTTTTATTGATGTTTAGCGTGGAGTAGATGTTTTGTAGAGGGGGAATTTGTTGGCTGGCTGTTGAGTGGGCAACAGTAGATTTTGCAGTGGCTGGAAAGCCGCCTTCGCGAGCAAGCTCGCTCCCACAGGGGATTTGTAGTGAATATCGATATTGCGAACAACCCAGAAACTGTGGGAGCGAGCTTGCTCGCGAAGGCGTCCGATGGGTCGCCGCAACAGTTGGATACAGGTAACATAACCGCCCTCCCCGCAGCTCCCGTTCTGCGCCCTGCCGAATAAGCCGATTCCATGCCTTTCGAACTCAGCGTTGACCTCACCACCCTGGCGATTCTCGCCCTTGTCGCTTTCGTTGCCGGTTTCATCGACGCCATCGCCGGCGGTGGCGGTCTGTTGACCACACCCGCGTTGCTCACCGCTGGCCTGCCGCCGCACCTGGTGCTGGGCACCAACAAACTCAGTTCAACATTCGGCTCGGCGACCGCCAGTTTCACCTTCTACCGCCGCAAGTTGTTCCATCCACGGCAATGGGTTCACGCCATTGTCGGCACACTGGTCGGCGCATTGACCGGTGCCGTCGTCGCCCATTACCTGCCGGCGGAATGGCTGAACAAAATGCTCCCGGTGATCGTCTTCGCTTGCGGCTTGTACCTGTTATTCGGCGGCACGCCAAAAGCACCGCTGGACAGCGACGCGCCGATCAAAAAGAAATGGCAATCGACCCAAGGTTTCAGCCTCGGTTTCTACGACGGTGTCGCCGGCCCCGGTACCGGCGCGTTCTGGACGGTCAGCAGTCTGCTGCTCTACCCGATCGATCTGGTCAAGGCCAGCGGCGTGGCGCGCAGCATGAACTTCGTCAGCAACATTGCGGCGCTGTCGGTGTTCGTGTTTTCCGGGCAGGTGGACTGGATCATTGGCCTGAGCATGGGCCTGTCGGTAATGGTTGGCGCGTTCTTTGGCGCGCGCACCGCGATCAGCGGCGGCGCCAAGTTCATTCGCCCAGTGTTCATCACCGTGGTGCTGGGTTTGACCGTGCGCCTAGCCTGGCAGCACTGGTTCAGCGTGGCCTAAGCGCCGCGCCACGTAGACGTCGATCAGGTAACGGGCAATCGACTTGGACGCCGGCAACGGCGGCAGGTCGTGCACGTTGAACCACTGGGCGTCCTCGATCTCGTCTTCCTGACAGACAATCTCGCCCCCCGCGTATTCGGCATGGAAGCCGAGCATCATCGAATGCGGGAACGGCCAGCACTGGCTGCCCAGGTACTGAATGTTCTTCACCTCGATCTGCACTTCCTCGCGCACTTCCCGAATCAGGCAATCCTCGGCAGACTCGCCCGGCTCGGCGAAACCGGCCAGCGTGCTGTAGACCCCGGTGACGAAACGCGGTGAGCGGGCCAGCAGAATCTCGTCACCGCGAGTGATCAGCACAATCATGCTCGGCGAAATACGCGGATAACTGCGCAGGTCGCACGGCTGGCAATACATCGCCCGCTCGCGCGGCACTTGCGTCATGGCTTGCCCGCAGTTGCCACAGAAACGATGCTCGCGCGCCCAAGTGCCAATCTGCGCGGCGTAACCGAGCACTTTGTAGATCGTGTGATCGCCCTCGAGCATGAACGCCCGCAGACCTTTCCAATTGCACCCCGGCACCTCGCTGGCGCTGCGCAACTCCAACAGATACACCGGCTCGCCGTCGAGATGGCCAATGCCGTGCTCGGTGAGGACTGACAAGTCCTGACGCCTGAGCCATTCCCGGGGGAACAGCGCGCCGTTGTCATCGAACAGAAAGCCTTCCGGGCTGCGCGCCACGGCCCAGCCGCCCGGTTGATCGGTGTCGAGTACTGCAGTGGTCCAGCGAGCTGTCATGGTTTCTCAGTCCAGAAATTCGGGTTTCTGTTTGCTCATGTGGGCGGCCATGGCCACGCGCAAATCGGTGGATTGCAACATGGCGGCATTCCAGGTGGCAACGTATTCGAGGCCGTCGTCGATGCGATGGTCGCGCATGTAGCTGATCATTTCCTTGGTGCCGGTGACCGCAATCGGCGACTTCGAGGCGATTTCGCGGGCGATGTCGAGCACGCCCTCGAGCAACGTGTCTTTGTCGCTGTAGACGCGATTGACCAGGCCAATGCTGCGCGCCTCGTCAGCGCCGAAGGTACGACCGGTGTAAGCCAGTTCACGCAGCATGCCGTCACCGATGATCCGTGGCAACCGTTGCAAAGTGCCAACATCGGCGGCCATGCCGATATCGATTTCCTTGATCGAGAATTGCGCGTCTTCGGCGGCGTAACGCATGTCGCAGGCAGCGATCAGGTCGATCGCACCGCCCAGGCAGTAACCCTGAATCGCCGCGAGCACCGGTTTGCGGCAGTTGTCGACGGCGTTGAACGAGGCTTGCAGGGTGAGGATTTTGCGCCGCAGCAGGCGCGCGTTGCGGCCGACGTCCTTGCCCAGTTCATTGGCGACGCCGGCGAGCATCATCAAATCGATGCCCGAGGAGAAATGTTTACCGTTGCCGCTGAGCACCACCACGCGCACTTCGTCGGTGTCGTCGATCCACTGGAAGATCTCGACGATCTCGCTCCAGAACGCCGCGTTCATCGAATTGATCTTTTCCGGGCGATTGATCTGCACATGGGCGATGTTGTCGGCCAGTTCGACGCTGAAGGCGGAGTATTGAGTCATGGCAGTGATCCTTTACCGGGCAGAAAATGAGGCCCGAACTATAACAAGGCATCACGGTGGCGGTTCGGACAAATGCGGGACTGATTGAGTTTTGCTGGTGTCTGGAAGGGCCTCATCGCGGGCAAGCCTTGCTCCCACAGGAGTGGCGCAAACCCTGTAGGAGCAAGGCTTGCCCGCGAAGCCCGCACCGCCGATCTAACTACCTTTAACCGCGACAAATGCAGCAGTCTCATAAGGCACCGTCACCACATCCCTGCCCCGCAACTCAGGCTCGGATGAGATCAACGCGCGAATCTGCTCATCCACCCTCGCCCGCTGCGCCTCTGGCAGCGAGGCAATAAAACTGGTCGAACGCACCCGGTTGAACAGCACATCCTCGGCCGACCCGGTATGCCCATTGTGAAACTGCTGCACCTGCAACGGCCCAAACGACGGATGCGGAAATGCTTTGCGCCATTCACCGGTGTAGTAACGCGGCGTATCGCCCTCCAGCGCATTGACGATCGCGTCCAGCTTCGGCACCCAACTGACTCGCGTATCACGCAGGTTCCAGATCAACCCGAGCCTGCCGCCGGGCTTAAGTACCCGAGCGATTTCCGTCAGCGCCTCTGCACTGGCAAACCAATGAAACGCCTGCGCACAGACCACCACATCCACCGACGCATCCGGCAACGGCAAATCGGTCGCGGTGCCGTGTACAGCCAGCACCTGCGGCCAGGCATCGGCGAGTTTTTCCAGCATCTGCGCCACCGGTTCAACGGCAATCACCTGCGCGCCCGTCGCTACCAACCGGCCAGTGAACTTGCCGGTACCGGCGCCCAGATCGATCACGGTTTGGTGATTATCCAGCCCCAGCGTTGCGCTCAGCCAGTCGCTGACTTGTGGCGGGTAATCCGGGCGTCCTTTGACGTAGGTATCGGCAGCGGTTTTGTAGCCGCCAGTGGCGTGATGGAGCTGATCGTTCATGGCAGTCCCCTATATGGCAGAGCTTCGGATCAACGGCAGACGCTCACGAGCATAGCGCCGGAATTTGTGCCTCACTTGAACAGTCACTGACAAAGCAATGAATAAAATTTCACGCTGTGGTGTTCAAAGTGAAACATAACCTCCTGTGGAGCCTTGCCCATGACTATCCGTTCCGTTATGTTCGCCGCCCCGTTGCTGCTGGTCGCCGCGATGTCCAGCCATTTGGCCTTCGCCAACGGTGATGAAGACGAGCCGGTGAAGAAGCCCGAATGCCCGAAAGGCCAGGTCTGGGACAGCAAATCGCAGAAATGCGCGCTGCAAACCAGCAGCCTGTTGCCGGACGCCGATCGCACCGACTACGCCTATCGACTGGCCAAGGACGGGCGCTACGAAGAAGCCCTTGCACTGCTCGACACACTGCAACAACCGAACACCGCCAAAGCCCTCAACTATCGCGGTTACGCCACGCGCAAATTGGGGCGCACCGACGAAGGCATCGGCTATTACCTGCAATCGGTGAAACTCGATCCGCAGTACGCGCAAGTGCGCGAATACCTCGGCGAAGCCTATGTGATCAAAGGCCGCGTCGACCTGGCGCAAGAACAGTTGCAGCAGATCAAATCGATTTGCGGCACGTCCTGCGAGGAATATCAGGATCTGGCGCAAGCCATCAACGGTTCATCGAAAACCTGACCTATCACAGCGGAGGCCATCATCGTCAGCGATCAGGCATTCAGAGCGGAACTCGGACAGCATCTGGCGCGATTGTGGCGCTACGGTTTGCTGCTGTCGCGCAATCGGCATGTCGCCGAGGATCTGGTGCAGGCGACGTGTGTGCGGGCACTGGAGCGTTCTGCTCAATACGCGGCGGGCACGCGCATGGATCGCTGGCTGTTGAGCATTCTGCATTCGATCTGGCTGAATGAAGTGCGCGCGCGTCGGGTGCGCAACGGTGCCGGCCAGGTCGATGCCGACGGTCAACTGGCGTTTGATGGCGAATACGCGGCGCAGACGCATGTGATGGCTGCGCAAGTGATTCGCCGCGTCGATGCGTTGCCCGAAACCCAGCGCGAAACCGTGTATCTGGCCTACGTCGAAGGGTTGTCTTATCGCGAAGTCGCCGAGATCTTGCAAGTGCCGATTGGCACCGTGATGAGCCGCCTCGCCACCGCGCGGCTGAAACTCGCCGAATATCCGCCGCTGCAAGCCGTACCGAAAGCCACCGAAGGTGATCGCCCATGAACACGCCTTCGGATGAGCAACTCGTCGCCTACCTGGACGATGAACTCGATGCGGACTACCGGCGCCAACTCGACGACGCCATCGCTGATGACCCGCTGCTAAATCTGCGCGTGCAATGGCTCGCGCGCAGCAACCTGCCGTACAAAAACGCCTACGACGAACTCGCACAACAAGCACCGATGGAGCGTTTGCAAGCGCGGCTTGATGCGATCGCGTCGCCAGAACGTCCGGGAATAAGTCGACGCTGGTTCATCGGCGCGGCGGCGGCAGCGCTTGTCGGCGCAGGCGTACTGGCTGACCGCCTGGTGCTCGGTTGGCAAGCGAAACAATCGCACAACTGGCGTGAACTGGTCAGTGACTACATGGCGCTGTACGTGCCGCAAACGCTCGCGCACTTGCCTACCGACGACGCCACGCAACGGGCGCAACTGCAGGCAGTGGACAAGCGATTGGGTCTGAGCCTTTCAACGGCCAAACTGAAACTGCCAGGTGCCGAATTCAGGCGCGCGCAAGTGCTCGAATACGACGGCGTGCCGATCGCGCAGATCGTCTATCTTGACGCCAAATACGGGCCGCTGGCGCTGTGTGTGACGCGATCGAACAGCGGCAGTCGGCCAATCGCGCAGGAACACCGGCACAACATGAACGTCGTCTATTGGACCGAACGCGAACATGCCTGGATGCTCATCGGTTACAACCCGTCCTCCGAACTGGCGGGCATGGCCAAGTCACTGATCAGTACTCGACTCTAATGTTGTCGAGGCTGAACCAGTCTCCGGTCGGACAGGTAATCTTGATGAACTTGATTCCCGCTGCGGCTAACGAAACCCCTACCGGAGTGCTGTATGAAGCCCCGAGGAATTGGCTGCCGAGCAACGCTCCGTCAGCGGCGAAATATTCCGCAAAGCTGTCACCGAAGTTGACACTCACATGATAGAAGCCGATTTTTGAACAGGCCTTTTTCAATTCCAGTTCTACGACGACCGGTTTCGGCCCAAACGCATCGCGACCAATGCTCAGCACTTGGCCTTCGATCTGGCCGAGGAATGATTCGCCGATGTCGGAACGCTGCATGATTGCGCATTCGCCGTCGCCTGACTGGAAGGTGAATTTGAGGTTGGACGTTTCCATGACGCCTCCCTCTTTCACCGCTTGCGGGCTGGCGCTGGTGAAATCCTCCAGCAGCGTGGCGGGAGAGTCGAAGACTTTGTAGTCGATCGTCTTGTACGTCACGGCCGCACTCTCGTCCTTGCTTCCGTCGAAAGACACCTTCAACTCCAGCGTGACCGCACTGCCCGGTTTGAATTTTTCGAGTTCAGCGCGGGGCAACGTATTCTCCAGACCACTAATCACTTCAACCGGCGTCACCGGGGCCCCGTTGGCGATCAGAATCTCGTGTGGCCTATCGCTGTGATCCGTCCCGATCAGGCGAAACCAGCGCAATTGGCCGACCGCCATCGCCGGCCACGATTTACAGGTTGCCTCAGCCGGGCCGATAAACGCCCCCATGTCCAGCGTGTCACCCAAGGCTTGGGTGATACGAGGTACTGGCAGTTGCCAGTCGCCGTGTGCAATTGGCTGCACGATGACGTCAACGGCACCTGAAGGTTGAAAGCCTCCAGCACGCAACAACTCCCAATAAAGCTTGATGGTTTTACCGTGATTGGCAGCAATCCCCTCCGGCTTGAGCAAGAAGGTTGCCTGCTTGTCTTTGTTGAAGTTGATTGGCGCAAACACTGGCGAACCCAGCCCGGAAACACCTTCGACCACCAAGCGTGCCTGATCGCCTTCGTGTGCATCCGGGTAGTCCACTCGCACAGTAAGCCCGTTCGGGAATGCCAGCGGTTCCACTTCGCTGCCGGCGCCGACCAGCGTCGGCGGCTTCAGGTCGGAGGCCGCTGAGCCGGTGATGCTGACCGTCAGCGCTTCTGAACGATCCAGCAAGACACCGCCGCTCATCCGTGTGTAGTGAAAAATCGCTTTGCCGCCTGCAGCAGCGGCGAAATGCGCATGAGGTACCGGGATTGAATACATAAACGGCGTGTTTTTGATTTTCTCGATCAGGGTCAATGCTTCTTCGCCACCACCGGCGGTACGGAAGATGCAGCGCAGATGGATTGCATCGTCCTTCAACCAACTGCGCGGCACATAAACCTGCGCAGTGGCCGGCTTGCCGTCCAGCTTGCTCAAATCAATAGTGTCCGGGTCATCCTCGGCATCGTTCGGGTCTTCACTGACAATCGGTGGGTCGTACCAATTGCCCTTGAGATTCACATAGATATGTTGCACCGCTGAATCGGGATTGTTGGTGTCCGGGCCGTTCCCGGCACAGTCGTACACGGTGTAACTCAGCGGAAAATCCCGATGATCGCCCGCTGCAATGAACGTTGCTTCATCGATGGTCATTGCCACTGGCAGGCCGCTGTCGGCCTCCGCCTGATTCACTGCGTGTTTCAAAACCACCCCGTTGCAATCGAGCCGGATCGTATCGAACGGCCTCATCAGCGGATAAAAAACATTTACGTTGACGCCATCGCGCGCTCGGTCGGCGTTCACCCCTTCATCGCGGATGGACTGCGCGATCTCCAGCGTCAGCTCCGAGTGCCCCTCGTTACCCGGATCGAAATCCACACCGCCTGGACGCTTGCTGTGAAACCAAAGCAGCAATGGATGCGAAGTTTCGTGCTCCACACCGGCCCGCTCAAAGCCGTATTCAAGCGTATTGACCCCGTCCTTCCACAGCTTTGCCGGCGCAAACAGGGTCGCCTGCTGACTCTCCTCGCCTGCCGTAATGATTTTTTTATCAGCCACCGCGCCGTTCAGGCGCAACAGCAGCGAGTCATCCGCCGCCGTGCTCAACGATGGTTGAATGAATACCTTCACGCCTTCGGGATTGAGCTGAGTCAGCGCCAGTTGCACCGCGCCATCGACCGGTTGCGGTGCAGTTACCGGTTCTTTCATACCGGGAACACTAGGCTTGTCGAGAGTAGGCGCGGCCATCGGCTTCAGTCCTTTGCGAGGAGACGGGATTGATCAGGGCAGTAACCTGTCCCTTTCATCAAATCCCCTAACACCAAAGGCCGCAACTGTCAGATCTGACAGGGGTGTTTAAACAACCAGCGGTCAACCGCCGACAAAAATCACTTGAATGAAGGCAACCAAAGTCGAAAGCGAGCGCCACCTAACGGCGAAGCCTCTACCGTCAGAGAACCGCCCTGCGCTTCCAGTGCCCGGCGACTGATTGCCAGTCCGAGACCAAATCCGCCCGTAGCGCGATCACGACTGCGGTCAAGGCGATAGAACGGCTCGAAAATCCGCTCACGCTCGTCATCCGGAATCCCGATACCGTCATCGTCGACCCAGATTTCACAACCTTCATCCTTGACCTGCACGCCAATCTGAATGCGTTTCTCGCAATAACGCATGGCGTTGCGCAGCAGGTTCTGGATCGCCCTGGCAGTCAGGCGCGGATCCAGCGAAAAACGCTCAAGCTGCCCGTGCAACAACACGTCGATGACGATTTCCGGCGATTCCAGTTCTTCATCAACACTGCCCAGAATGCTGTCGATAAACTCATCCAGCGAGACTTCGACCTGTTCCGGCAACTGCGCCGGGTTCTGCAAGCGGCTGTAGGAGAGCAACTCCAGCACCAGTTCATCGAGTTCACGAATGTGCGCGACCAGCCCTTGCAGACGTTCGCGGCTGGCGGCCGGCAGATCATCGGACAAGGCCAACGCAAGGCCGAAATCCAGACGCGTCAACGGTGTGCGCAATTCGTGGGATACCGCATTGAGCAGGTCACGTTGCTGATTGAGCAGGTTCTCTATGTCGCCGGCCATGGTGTCGAACACATTGGCCAGACTGCCGATGTTCGAGCTGCGGGCGATCTTCGTGCGCTCGCTCAAATGGCCTTTGCCGAAACGTTCGGCGGTACCCTTGAGGCGTTCGAGATCGCGCCAGTGCGGGCGCAACCACAGCAACAGGCATGCGAGCAACGACGCACCGATCAGCACGTTGATGCTCCAGTACAACAAGTTGACATCCATCGGATCCGGCGGCACCACCATCTGCACCGCAACGTCGTCATTGAGCGGTGCTACCGCCAGCGTGCGCCAGCCCCAATCACCGATGCGCACGACGTTTTCGCCACGGCGCAGACGCTCTTGCTCGATGGCGGTGAAGTCGGCGCTATCAATACGGGCGAGGACGATGTGCAGCGGCTGAAAGTCTTTGTCCATCGACTGCGCCAGCGCCGGCCACTGATCTTGCGGCACGGCGCGGAACTGCTTGGTGATCAGCGATTGCAGGCCACGGGAATAATCGAGGTTGTAGGTGACAAAGCGTTCGCGGAACGCCATCACCACCAGATCCGGCACCAGATAAATCGCCGCGCTGTACGAGATGATCGTCACCAGATACAGGCGAAACAGGATGCGAAACATCAGCTCAGCATTCCCATTCCGAACGGCTGAACAGGTAACCCTTGCCCCACACGGTTTTGATCTTGCGCGCCTCGCCGGCGTGGTCATCGAACTTGCGACGCAACTTGGAAATCGCCACGTCCACCGAGCGATCGGTGCCGTTGAATTCGATGCCGCGCAGGCGTTGCAGGATCTGATCACGGCTGAGCACTTCGCCGGCATGTCGGGCCAACACCACCAACAGGTTGTATTCGCCGCTGGACAGTTCCACCGGTTGATCGCGCCAGGTCACCGTGCGCTCGGACAGGTCGATGCACAGGTTGCCCATGAGGATGCGGTCGTTGGCGGTCACCGGTTCGCCGAGGCTGCTGCGCCGTAACAACGTACGGACGCGGGCGAGCAAGACTCGCGGCTCGCAGGGTTTGGTGACGTAATCGTCGGCGCCCATTTCCAGGCCGAGCACTTGATCGTGACTGTCATCGCGCGCGGTGAGCATCAGGATCGGCAGCGTCGCCGAGTCGGCGCGCAGCAGGCGACAGACCTGTAAGCCATCAAGCCCCGGCAGCATCAGGTCGAGAATCACCAGATCCGGCGGATTGATCCGCGCCCGTTCACGCACGTGATCGCCACGGCCAATGACGCTGACGCTGTAGCCGTTGCGTTCGAGGTAGCTGGAAATCAGTTCGGCGAGGGCGGTGTCGTCTTCGACCAGGAGGATGTTGGGCATGGGTGTTCCAGAAAAGTGCTGTGGCGACTGATAAATCCCAATCGCGAGCAGGCTCACTCCTACAAGTGATTTGTGGTCAACACAGAACAGTGTAGGAGTGAGCCTGCTCGCGATGGCGGTTCATCTGTCGCAATAAATTTCAAGGGCTAAAGGATATACGCCCTCACCCGTCCCTGAGTAAAACCCTTACACAATTTCACACAGCGCCTACAAAGCTTCACCGCTACTCTCGGCGACTGTCCGTAGGATGCGGGCATCAATATTGGGGGTAGTACATGTCGAACAAACTGCTGGCCGGGCTCGGCCTGATCGCATTTGCGCTGACGCTGAGCGCGTGTGATTCATCTTCGAACGCCGAAGAACAGGCGCCGCCGGCCACGGTGCGCATCGAAACCCTTGAAGCCCGCCCGTTAACGCTGAGCAGCGAACTCAGTGGCCGCATCGCCGCGCCGCGTATCGCCGAGGTGCGTGCACGGGTGGCTGGAGTGGTGCTGGAACGCACCTTCCGCGAAGGCAGCGACGTGAAAAAAGGTCAGGTACTGTTCCGCATCGACCCGGCGCCGTTCAAGGCTGACCTCGACAGCGCCGAAGCCGCGCTGCGCAAGGCCGAGGCCAATGCGTTTCAGGCCAAGTTGCAGGAACAGCGTTATGCGCAGCTGATCGGCGACAAGGCCATCAGTGCTCAGGATTACGACAACGCCCGCGCCACCGCTCGCCAAACCGCCGCGGACGTCGCGGCCAACAAGGCTGCCGTGGAACGAGCGAAACTGAGTCTGGGTTACGCCACCGTCACTGCGCCGATCTCCGGTCGTATTGGTCGGGCGCTGGTGACGGAAGGCGCACTGGTCGGGCAGAACGAAACTACGCCATTGGCGCTGATTCAGCAGCTCAACCCGATTCACGCCGACGTCACTCAGTCGACCCGTGAACTCAATGAACTGCGCCGTGCGTTCCGCTCCGGGCAGTTGCAGCAGGTCGGTCAGGATCAGGTCAAAGCCACGCTGATTCAGGATGACGGCAGCCTCTATCCACTGCCGGGCAAGTTGCTGTTCGCTGATATCACCGTCGATCCGGGCACTGGCCAGATCATCCTGCGCAGCGAATTCCCTAACCCGGATCTCGATTTGCTGCCGGGCAGTTTTGTCCGCGTGCGTCTGGAGCAGGCAACCATTGCCAATGGCCTGACCGTGCCGCAACGCGCCGTGCAACGTGACAGTGCCGGTATCGCTCAGGTGCTGACGGTCGATGAGCAAATGCGCGTCGCCCTGCAACCGGTGCAACTAGGTGCGGTGCAGAACGATCGCTGGATCGTCACCGGCGGCCTCAAGCCCGGCGACCGCATTGTCATCGAAGGCCTGCAACACGCCCGTCCCGGCGAGAAAGTGCAGATCGACGACACCCCTCTTCCACTTGCCCAGACCTCTGGTCAGTAAGCAGGACGCTTTTATATGCCGCAGTTCTTTATCGACCGCCCGGTGTTTGCCTGGGTGGTCGCGTTGTTCATCCTCTTGGCCGGCGCGCTGGCCATCCCGCAATTACCGGTGGCGCAGTACCCCGACGTCGCACCGCCACAGATCGAAATCTATGCCGTGTACCCCGGCGCCTCGGCGCAGACCGTCGATGAAAGCGTGGTCAGCCTGATCGAAGAAGAACTCAACGGTGCCGATCACCTGTTGTACTTCGAATCGCAAAGCAGCCTCGGCAGTGCGACGATCAAAGCCACGTTCCAGCCGGGGACTAATCCCGAGCTGGCACAGGTTGATGTGCAAAACCGTCTGAAAGTGGTCGAGTCGCGTCTGCCGCAAGCGGTGAATCAGCAAGGCTTGCAGGTGGAGAAAGTTTCTTCTGGCTTCCTGCTGTTGATCACCCTGACGTCCAGCGACGGCAAGCTCGATGACGTAGCGCTCAGCGATTACCTCGCGCGCAACGTGATGAACGAGATCAAGCGTCTGGACGGCGTCGGCAAGGCGCAGCTGTACGGCGCCGAACGCGCCATGCGCATTTGGGTCGATCCGCAGAAACTGATCGGCTTCAACCTGACCCCGGCCGACGTTAACGCCGCGATCACCGCGCAAAACGCTCAAGTTTCCGCTGGCAGCATTGGTGATTTGCCGAACCCGTCGAGCCAGGAAATCACCGCGACGATTCTGGTCAAAGGCCAGTTGTCGACCCCGGAAGAATTCGCCGACATAGTGCTCAAGGCCAATCCGGACGGTTCGACCGTGCGCATCGGCGATGTGGCGCGAGTTGAAATCGGCAGTCAGGAATACCAGTTCGGCACGCGCCTCAATGGCAAACCGTCCACCGCTGTCGGCGTGCAGTTGTCGCCGGGCGCCAATGCACTCGCCACTGCAACCCTGGTGCGGGCGAAAATGGATGAGCTGTCGCGCTACTTCCCGGCCGGCGTCGAATACAAGATCCCCTACGACACGTCGCCATTCGTGAAAGTCTCGATCACCAAAGTGGTTTACACCTTGGGCGAGGCGATGCTGCTGGTGTTTGCGGTGATGTTCCTGTTTCTGCAAAACATCCGCTACACGCTGATCCCGACGCTAGTGGTGCCGGTAGCATTGATGGGTACCTTCGCGACCATGTTGGCGCTGGGTTTCTCGATCAACGTACTGACCATGTTCGGCATGGTGCTGGCCATCGGCATTCTGGTCGACGATGCCATTGTCGTGGTGGAGAACGTCGAGCGGATCATGGCCACCGAGGGTTTATCGCCCAAGGAGGCCACGCGCAAAGCGATGACGCAGATCACCGGCGCGATCATCGGCATTACGCTGGTGCTGGTCGCTGTGTTTATTCCGATGGCCTTTATGCAGGGCTCGGTCGGGGTGATTTACCAGCAGTTCTCGCTGTCGATGGCGACCTCTATTCTGTTCTCGGCGTTTCTTGCCCTGACCCTGACCCCGGCGCTGTGCGCGACCTTGCTCAAGCCGATTGCCAAGGGCGAGCATCACGAGAAAAGCGGATTCTTCGGCTGGTTCAATCGCCGTTTCGAGCAACTGACCGAGCGTTATCAGGGCTGGGTCGGCTATGCGCTCAAGCGTACCGGTCGTTATCTGCTGATTTACGTGGTGCTGCTGGTCGGTCTGGGCCTGTGCTTTATGCGCCTGCCCTCCTCGTTCCTGCCGGTTGAGGATCAGGGTTACACCATTACTGACATCCAATTGCCGCCCGGTGCTACCAAGAACCGTACGGTGCAAGTGGCCGAACAGTTCGAGGCGCACAACGCCGGCGAGCCCGGGATCAGCGACAGCGTGGTGATTCTCGGTTTCAGCTTCTCGGGTAGCGGGCAGAACGCCGCGTTGGCGTTCAGCACACTCAAGGACTGGTCTGAACGTGGCAACGATGACTCGGCCAGTTCGATTGCCGACCGCGCCAACGCCGCCCTTAGCCAGATCAAGGATGCGATGGCGTTTGCCGTGTTGCCGCCGCCAATCGATGGCCTGGGCACCTCTAGCGGCTTCGAATTCCGCCTGCAGGATCGCGGCGGCCTCGGCCACGCGACGCTGATGCAGGCGCGGACAGAGTTGCTCGCCGCAGCGGAAAAAAGCCCGGTGTTGATGAACGTACGCGAAAGCGCATTGGCTGAAGCGCCGCAAGTACAGCTTGAAGTCGACCGTAAACAGGCGAATGCCTTGGGTGTGTCGTTCGCGGATATCGGCAACGTGCTGTCCACGGCTGTCGGTTCCTCGTACATCAACGATTTCCCCAACCAGGGTCGTATGCAGCGTGTGGTGGTACAGGCCGAAGGTGATCAACGCAGTCAGGTCGATGATTTGCTGAAAATGCACGTGCGCAACAACGCCGGAAAAATGGTGCCATTGTCGGCATTCGTCCGGGCCAAATGGATTCAGGGCCCGGCGCAGTTGACGCGTTACAACGGTTATCCGGCGATTGCGATTTCCGGTGAGCCGACACCGGGGCACAGCACCGGTGAGGCCATGGCTGAGATTGAGCGCTTGGTCGCGCAAGGCCCGAAAGGCTTGGGGCAGGAGTGGACGGGGCTGTCGTTGCAGGAGCGTTTGTCCGGCAGTCAGGCGCCGATACTGCTCGGGTTGTCGCTGCTGATTGTGTTCCTGTGTCTGGCGGCGCTTTACGAGAGCTGGTCGATTCCGACTTCGGTGTTGCTGGTAGTGCCGCTTGGTGTACTCGGCGCAGTACTGGCGGTGACGCTGCGCGGCATGCCCAACGATGTGTTCTTCAAGGTCGGTCTGATCACCATTATTGGTCTGTCGGCGAAGAACGCGATCCTGATCATCGAGTTCGCCAAGAGCCTGTATGACGAGGGGCATGACCTGATCGACGCGACGTTGCAGGCGGCACGACTGCGTCTGCGGCCGATTGTGATGACTTCGCTGGCGTTCATTCTCGGTGTAGTGCCGTTGGCGATAGCGACCGGCGCGAGTTCGGCGAGTCAGCAGGCGATCGGGACGGGGGTGATTGGCGGGATGATCACCGCGACGTTGGCGGTGATTTTCGTGCCGGTGTTTTTTGTTGTGGTGATGAAGTTGGTCAAACGACCTCACGCCAGCAAAAAATAAGTTTCCGCCCGCGAGGTTATAACCGATTCAAAGGCAAATCTACTGTCAAGTCTGACAGTAGATTTGCCTGCTCTGGCGGGAGAATCTGAAGGGGATCCAACAAACCATTCAGTGTTCTGCAAAGGGAAGCTGCCATGAGCAACGGGAAAAACGATAAAAAAGTGACGGGGAAACTTAAGGCTGAAATCAAGACCTCAAGCCGGTCATACGCATTCAACTCCCAAGATGTCACCACTAATCAGAGTGGAGGCACGTTTTACTACCAGGCCTTTCACTTCTTCTGGGATCCGAGCGATCTTGTCCAGGTCAATATTTCGTTCCCCGAGACCACCAAAGCCGGTAAGTATCTGCTGAATGGCAAATCAGGCATTTACATGTCTTTCGCAACGTCGTCTGAAAATAGCTTGGGCCCTTATAAAGCCGTCAGTGGCGAGATCGATATCAAGGAGGATCCTACCGCGAGCACATTGAAAGCAGTTTTCGAATTCGAGGGTGTTAATCCCGAAGGTAAGAAAGCCACCGTCGACAAAGGCGATGTATCGATTGGCGCGTGATTAATGCAGGAGCTGCCGCAGGCTGCGATCTTTTGATCTTTTCGAACCAGGGTCAAAAGATCGCAGCCTGCGGCAGCTCCTACAAAAGCCCTCTGGCGTGCGCTATGGTGCTGGGACAGTTCGCTAACGTGAGTCCTCATGCGCTTTCTTGCCCGCACCCATCCTCGCCTGTCCGCCGCCGCACTGGTCGGTCTCGCTACCGGACTTCTGGCCCCCGCCGATTCCATCGTCAGTAAAATCCTCATTGGCTGGAACGCCGGCGTCTGGACGTATCTGGTTCTGATGCTCTGGCTGACAATCCGTGCGAAAGCGCCTGACGTCCAGCGCATCGCCGAAGTCGAAGACGAGAACGCCGCACTGGTGTTGTTCGTCGTCTGCATCGCCGCCATGGCCAGCCTTGCCACCATCACCTTCGAACTGGCGGGCAGCAAGGATCTGGAAACCAACCGCAAGTTGATTCACTACGCCTTCACCGCGCTAACGGTGATCGGTTCGTGGCTGCTGATCGGGGTGATTTTCTGTGTGCATTACGCGCGCCTGTATTACACCTGCAAAGACAAGGAGCCGGCGCTACGCTTCGCCGAAGGGTTGACCACGCCCAATTATTGGGATTTTTTGTACTTTTCCTTCACCATCGGCGTCGCGGTACAAACGTCTGACGTGGGCGTGGCGACCCGGCAACTGCGCAAGATCGTGCTGTTGCAATCGTTGCTCGGATTTGTGTTCAACACGGCGATTCTGGGTTTCTCGATCAACATTGCTGCCGGCCTGTTCGGTTGAGCGCTGCACAAATCTTCTAGGCGCCTCGCCAACAGCAGGGCTAAATTACCCGAAACTTTGCCCGACAGGTGCGGCATGGACTCTCAAAACTGGATCGATCTGGCCCAGGATGCCGACACCGGCATCGAGACCCTGCGCGCGCATTTCAAGGGGCATGCTTACGATCCGCATTGGCACGACAGCTATCTGGTCGGCATCACCGAACAAGGCGTGCAGCAATTCAACTGTCGGCGCACGAAGCACCAGAGCACGCCGGGCAAAGTGTTTCTGCTAGAGCCGGGCGATATCCATGACGGCGACGCGCCCACCGAGGGCGGCTTCACCTATCGCATGCTGTATCTCGATCCGGTGTGGATCGAACGCGAACTTGGCGCCCTGTTCGAAGATGCTCCGCTCAATAGTCAACTGAGTTTCGCCAACACCTTGATCACCGATCCGCAACTGATGCAGGCCACGCAAATGGCCTTTCAGACGCTGCACGGTGGCGAACTGAAAATCGTCCGCCAGACTGCGCTGGACAATCTGCTCGGCCAACTCACCCGCCATTTGCACTGGCGCACGCGTTACGGCGCTGATCCGCGCTTGCCGCTGGTGGCGCAAAAGGCTCGCGACTATCTGCATGCCCATGCGCATCAGGACATTGGCCTGGAGCAAGTTGCCGCCGCGACCGGCGTTGACCGCTTTCGCCTGACCCGCGCCTTCAAGGCTGCGTATGGACTGGCGCCCCACGCCTATCTGGTGCAATTGCGTCTGGCCAAGGCGCGGCGCCTGCTAGCCAGCGGCGAACAACCGGCTGCGGTGGCGGTGGAACTGGGTTTTTCTGATCAAAGCCATCTCGGTCGCTGGTTCGTTCGCGCTTACGGCCTGACCCCGGCGATGTATCGCAATCGCTGCTCAAATCTTCCAGACATGGCAGCGGGCAAGCACTGAAGATCGGCTTATCGATCTTCAACGGAGTTTGCCTGCGATGCTCTCTACTTTCCCGACGTTACTGCCGTTTCTGCTGTTCGCGTTTGTCGCCTCGATTACCCCCGGCCCGACCAATATTCTGGTGCTGAGCAACAGCGCTCGTTACGGTCTCGTTGCCGCATTGCCAATCATTTTCGGCGCCTGTGCAGCGGCGGCGTTGCTGGTGTTGGTGGTCGGCAGTGGCGCCGGCTCGGCGTTGACTGAATTACCCGGCGTACAGAAAGCCATGCAGTGGATCGGCGTGGCCTGGCTGAGTTACCTGGCCTGGCAGATTTTCCGTGCGCCCGCCGTCGAATTGAATACACAAAAAACAGGGGCTCGATTAGGGCTGACGGGAGCGGCCAGTTTGCAATTGATCAATCCGAAGACCTGGATGATGGCGTTGGCCGTGGTCAGCGTTTTTGCCGACAACGGTGAAGCCCGATTGGCGCATGTGGTGATCCTGTCACTGCTGTTTTTCCTGATCTCGCTTCCTTGTTTGGGCATCTGGGCGCTGCTCGGCGCCGGCTCTGCGCGATGGTTGCGCTCACCGCGCGCGTTGCAACGGTTCAACCGTTTGATGGCGGTTCTGTTGCTCTGTTCGGCATGGCTGAGCGTGTTGATTTAAGCCGCTCGTCGGTGCTCATACACCGCGCGGCGATCATTTACTTGACGGACGATTTGATTCTGGTGTTTCCTGAAACCGGTTTCAGCGCCTCTCACAGCGACTGAACCTATAAATCCAATAACAAGGTTTCAGACCGTGAACGACTTTTCCGCCGCCCAGCGCAGCCGCGTGACCATGCTTGATGTTGCCGAGCGCGCTGGTGTTTCCAAGGCCAGTGTCTCGCGCTTCATCGGCGAAGATCGCGCCCTGCTCTCCGATGCCATTGCCCTGCGCATCGAACAGGCAATCGACGAACTCGGCTATCGCCCGAATCAAATGGCACGCGGCCTGAAACGTGGACGCACACGTCTGATCGGCATGCTCGTCGCCGATATCCGCAACCCTTATTCAATTGCCGTGATGCACGGGGTGGAAACCGCCTGCCGTGCCCACGGCTACAGCCTGGTGGTGTGCAACACCGACCGCGATGACGAGCAGGAACGCCAGCACCTGGCGCTGCTGCGCTCTTACAACATCGAAGGCTTGATCGTGAACACCCTGGGTCATCATCGCGACGAATTGCACGAACTGCACCGTGAAATGCCGATGGTACTGGTGGATCGCAAAGTCGACGGGCTCGACAGCGACATGGTCGGGTTGAACAACCCGCACGCCGTGGAAATGGCCCTCACCCACCTTGAGCAACGCGGCTATCAAGAGGTGCTGCTGGTGACTGAGCCCTACGACGGCACCAGTTCGCGGATTGAACGAGTCAGCAGTTTTCAGCAACAGATCGCCCAGCGCTCGAAGCTGACTGGCGCGGTATTGGAAACCTCCGATGACCTTGCCGCCGAACTGCAAACCTTTTTGAAAACTTCATCTGCCGGCCCTAAAGCGCTGTTCTGCGCCAATGGCGTGGCGGCGTTGGCCAGCACCCGCGCGTTGAAGGAAATCGGCTGCCGCTTGTTTGAGGATGTCGGGCTGATCGCGCTGGATGATCTGGATTGGTATCCATTGGTGGGCAGCGGAATTACTGCGCTGGCCCAGCCCACTGAAGAGATTGGCGCGCGGGCGTTTGAGTGTTTGCTCAAGCGCTTGCGTGGGGATGATGCGGCGGCGCGGGTGCTGGATTTTGCGCCGGTGTTGGTTGAGCGTGGGTCTACCTATGGGGACGGTGGTGTTTGATCTGACGTCTTCGCGAGCAAGCTCAGCTCCTACAAAAGCGGGCTGTATCTCCCGTAGGAGCAAAGCTTGCTCGCGAAGAGGCCCTATAAAACACCACAAAACCACCTGATATTTTTTTGAACAAAAATGAAACCGGTTTCAGAGGTCAATAACAATGAATAAACCCGCCGTTTCCATCAGCCTGTCCAGCTACGGTGCCGAGCTCGTGCGCCAGCGCGGACAAGACTTTTTCATCGACGTTCTGGCCGCCGCCGGTGCCGATCGCATCGAGTGGCGCGAGGAATTGCTCACCCGTGAAGTCCCCGCGCAACTCGCCGAAGCCACTCAGGTTCTAGGCCTGCAAAGCATCTATTCCTCACCGACCGAACTGTGGCTCGCCGGCCACGCGCAGCCCAACCCGGAGCTGATCAACGCGCTGCAACACGCTGAAGCGTTCGGTTCGAAATGGCTGAAGGTCTCCCTCGGCTACTTCACCGACACCAACGACCTGCAAGCCTTGGCCCAGCGTCTGCAACAGAGTCCGGTGCAACTGCTGGTCGAGAACGATCAAACCCTGCACGGCGGTCGCATCGAGCCGTTTCAACGTTTTTTCACCGCCGTCGAACAGCACAACCTGCCGATCAAGATGACCTTCGACATCGGCAACTGGCAGTGGCAAGACCAGTCCGCCGCCAGCGCCGCGCGGCTGCTCGGGCGCCACGTCGGTTACGTGCATTGCAAAGCCGTGGCCCGCCGCGCCGACGGCAAACTGGTCGCCGTGCCGCCCGCCGCCACCGACCTGCACGTGTGGGAACAACTGCTGCGGCACATGGCCCAAGGCGTTATGCGCGCCGCTGAATACCCGCTGCAAGGCGAAGACCTGGTGCAACTGACCACTGAACACGTCGCCGCCCTCGCCCGCCTCGGCCAATCCCGTCTGGAGCCTGCTCATGTCTGAGATCGATATTCTCTCGTTCGGCGAAACCATGGCGATGCTGGTCGCTGAGCAGAGCGGTGATCTGGCCACCGTCGAACAGTTTCACAAGCGCATTGCCGGCGCCGACAGTAACGTCGCCATCGGCCTGTCGCGGCTGGGTTTCAACGTCGCGTGGCTGAGCCGTGTCGGCAATGATTCGCTCGGTCGCTTCGTGGTGCAGACGCTGGCCAATGAAGGTCTGGATTGCGGCCATGTCGCGGTCGATCCGCAACACCCGACCGGGTTTCAGTTCAAGTCGCGCAGTGACGATGGCAGCGATCCGCAGGTCGAGTACTTCCGTCGCGGTTCGGCGGCCAGTCACTTATCGCCGCGTTCGATCAACGAAACGCTGCTCAGTGCCCGCCATCTGCACGCCACCGGCATTCCGCCAGCGCTGTCCGCCACGGCACGGGAAATGTCCTTCGAACTGATGACGCGCATGCGCAATGCCGGGCGCAGCGTGTCGTTCGATCCCAACCTGCGCCCAAGCCTGTGGGCCAGCGAGCGCGAGATGATCAGCGAGATCAACCGCCTCGCCGCCCTCGCCCACTGGGTGCTGCCGGGGTTGAGCGAAGGTCGTTTGCTCACCGGGTTTGATGATCCGGCGGACATTGCCGCGTTCTATCTCGATCAGGGTGCAGAAGCTGTAGCGATCAAACTCGGCCCGCAGGGTGCCTATTACCGTACGCAGCAGACTCAGGGTTTTGTCGACGGTGTGCCGGTGGCGCAGGTGGTCGATACGGTCGGCGCCGGTGACGGTTTTGCGGTCGGGATGATCAGCGCTTTGCTCGAGCATCAGAGTTTTGCCGAGGCGGTGCAGCGGGCGAACTGGATTGGCAGTCGAGCGGTGCAGAGTCGCGGGGATATGGAGGGTTTGCCGACTCGCCTTGAATTATCCGTTGAATTTGAAACCGCTAATCGCGAGCAAGCTTTGCTCCTACAAGGGTAAGGCGTGCGTTCGCCTTTGTAGGAGCAGAGCTTGCTCGCGAAGGCGTCGGTTGACTCACCACACATTTTGATCCGTTACCTGCTGCGACAAAAACAACAAGCTCAGGAGCAACGCCATGAAAACCGCAACCCTCGCCGCCCGTCGCTGGTGGTACATCATGCCCATCGTGTTCATCACCTACAGCCTGGCGTATCTCGATCGCGCCAACTACGGTTTTGCCGCTGCTTCGGGCATGGCCGCCGACCTGATGATCACCCCGGGCCTGTCCTCGCTACTCGGTGCACTGTTCTTCCTCGGTTACTTTTTCTTCCAGGTACCGGGCGCGATTTACGCGCAAAAACACAGCGTGAAGAAGCTGATTTTCGTCAGTCTGATCCTCTGGGGCGGCCTCGCCACGTTGACCGGTGTGGTCTCCAACGCTTACTGGCTGATCGTCATCCGCTTCATGCTCGGCGTGGTCGAAGCCGCCGTCATGCCGGCGATGCTGGTCTACCTGTGCCACTGGTTTACCCGTGCCGAACGCTCGCGCGCCAACACCTTTCTGATCCTCGGCAACCCGGTGACCATGCTGTGGATGTCGGTGGTGTCGGGCTATCTGGTGCAGCATTTCAGCTGGCGCTGGATGTTCATCATTGAAGGTCTGCCGGCGGTGCTTTGGGCATTTATCTGGTGGCGTCTGGCCGATGATCGTCCGTCCCAGGCCAAGTGGCTCAGCGACGAGGAAAAGCACGATCTCGAAAGCGCCCTCGCCGCCGAACAGGTCGGCATCAAAGCGGTGAAAAACTACGCCGAAGCGTTCCGTTCGCCAAAAGTCATCATTCTCGCGCTGCAGTTTTTCTGCTGGAGCATTGGCGTCTACGGTTTTGTGTTGTGGCTGCCGTCGATCCTCAAGGCTGGCGCAGAAATGGACATGATCGAGGCCGGCTGGCTGTCGGCGCTGCCATATCTGGCCGCGGTGATCGGCATGCTGGTGGTGTCGTGGGGCTCGGACAAACTGCAAAAGCGCAAACGCTTCGTCTGGCCGCCGCTGCTGATTGCCTCCATTGCGTTCTACGGTTCCTACGCCTTGGGCGCGGAACATTTCTGGTGGTCGTACACGTTGCTGGTGATCGCCGGCGCCTGCATGTACGCGCCTTACGGGCCTTTCTTCGCAATCGTTCCAGAGATTCTGCCGGCCAATGTCGCGGGCGGCGCGATGGCGTTGATCAACAGCATGGGTGCGCTCGGCTCGTTCGGCGGCTCGTACCTGGTCGGTTACCTGAACAGCTCCACCGGTTCGCCCGGCGCCTCGTATTTGTTGATGAGCGGCGCGTTGCTGCTGTCGGTGGTGCTGACGATTTTCCTCAAGCCCGGCGCCAGTGATCGCGTCGTCGCCAAAGCCGTGGCCACGCGAGCCGTGCCGGCTCACTCCTGAAGAGATTTCTGCCATGAAAAAACACGTCGTGTTGTACAAAAAACTGTCGCCCGCGCTGATGGCGCGCCTGCAAGGGCAGTGCGAAGTGACGCTGATCAACAGCCTCGATGCCGACGGCCTCATGCAACTGCGCGATGCCCTGCCCCGCGCCCAGGGTTTGCTCGGCGCCAGTCTGAAACTGGATGCGGCGCTGCTTGATCTGGCGCCGCAACTGGAGGCCATCGCCAGTGTTTCGGTGGGCGTCGACAACTACGACATCGACTACCTGAGCCAGCGAAAGATCCTGCTGACCAACACCCCGGATGTCCTCACCGAAACCACCGCCGACACCGGTTTCGCCCTGATTCTCGCCGCCGCTCGCCGCGTGGTGGAACTGGCGAACATGGTGCGCGGTGGTCAATGGAGTCGCAACATCGGCCCGGCGCATTTCGGCACCGATGTGCACGGCAAGACGCTGGGGATTATCGGCATGGGCCGCATCGGTGAAGCGTTGGCGCAGCGCGGGCATTTCGGTTTTGGCATGCCGGTGATCTATCACAGCAATTCGTGTAAACCGGCGGTTGAGGCGCGATTTGCTGCGCAGTATCGAAGCCTTGAAGACTTGTTGCAGCAAGCCGATTTCATTTGCCTGACCTTGCCGCTGACGGCGCAGACCGAAGGCTTGATCGGTGTTGAGCAGTTTGCGTTGATGCGGCCAGAGAGCATTTTCATCAACATCTCGCGGGGCAAGGTAGTTGATGAGACGGCGATGATTGATGCGCTGCGCAACAACCGCATTCGTGCGGCGGGGCTGGATGTGTTTGAGCGAGAGCCGCTCAATCATGATTCGCCGTTGTTGCAGCTCAGTAATGTGGTGGCAACGCCGCACATGGGTTCGGCCACGCATGAAACGCGCGAGGCGATGGCGCGGTGTGCGGTGGAGAATCTGCTGGCGGCATTGGCTGGGCAGAGACCGGCGAATCTGGTGAATCCATCGGCCTGGCAGGGCTGAGGTTTTGTAGCTTTTTCAAGGCCGCCTTCGCGAGCAAGCTCTGCTCCTACAAAAGCAGATCAGCATTGCACCTGTAGGAGCAAAACTTGCTCGCGAAGAGGCCGGTGAAAGCAACACAAATCCATCAGGCACTGCGTACCTGTAAAAGCTGCGCCGCACACAGCGCAATCCGTGCACACGCATCCGCCAGTTTCACCCGATCGACCACCAACCCAATGCGAATATGCCCCGCCGCACTCGGCCCGAACGCTTCACCGGCCAACACCGACACCCCATAACCTTCTAGCAACTGCGAAGCAAACGCCTGCGCACCCAATCCGGTCTGGCGCACATCGACCATCACAAACATCCCGCCATCCGGCCGGATCGGGTGCAAACCCGGGCATCCGCGCAAGCGATCGCAGACCAGATCCCGGCGCAAACGATATTCCTCGCGCATCTGCGTCACCTCCGGCAGATCCGTCGCCAACGCCACTTCTGCGGCTTTCTGCACAAAGTCCGGCAGCCCGAACAACATGCTCAACGACAAATTGACCAAATGCTCGGCCAACGACTTAGGCCCGATCGTCCAACCGATGCGCCACCCGGTCATCGCATGGGATTTCGACAGACTATTGATCGTCGCCGTGCGCTCGGCCATGCCCGGCAGGCTCGCCGGGCTGACGTGCTCGCCTTCATAGAGCAGATCGCTGTAAACCTCGTCACTGATCAGCCACAGATCATGACGAATGCACAGCGCCGCCAGTTCCTGCCAGATCAGCAAAGACAGGCTCGCGCCGCTGGGGTTGTTTGGACTGTTGAGCAACATGGCGCGGGTTTTCGGTGTAATGCGCGCAGCGACATCGGCAGGATCCACGCGAAAACCGTTCTCCGACCGCACCGGCACTGGCACGACTTTCGCCCCGCAAGCACCAAACACCCCTTCGTAAGTCACGTACATCGGCTCAGCGACAATCACCTCGTCGCCGGGATCCAGCAGACATTGCGCCACCGAATACACCGCACATTGCGCACCGGGCATGACGATCACATTGTCAGCATCGACGGCCTGACCACTGCGCCGCCGATGCCGCTCGGCAATCAACTTGCGCAACGCCGTACGGCCACGCACTTCGGAATAATGCGTGTCGCCGGCCAACAAACTGTCGATGGCGCCGTGAATGATCGGCAACGGCGTATCGAAATCCGGATCGCCCACACTCAACAACAAAACATCGACCCCCTCGGCGCGTAGCTCCAGCGCGCGGTCGTGAATCTGCCAGGCAGCGGCTCCTTCCCCGGCGATTCGTTGGGTCAAGGCTGAATAGCGCATGTACGTCTCCTGATGGCGCGGATTCCAGCCTTCACCCTATCTCAAATCAGCCAACTCGCCAGCGGGCAACCTCGGATATTGCCGGGTTTATCGCCCTGGGAATACCTGTCAGACCTGACAGTAGACGCACGCCGACGTTGGGTAGCTAATAAAACAGTCGCTATCAGCCATAGATTTCACGAGTGAAATACAACAACGGAGTGTTGCGCAATGACCAGTCTCAACGAAACTATTCTTGAACTGACTGCACCCAGTATTCCCTACGCAAGACCCAACTTTCCCGGCAGTCAATATAATCTGATGCCTATCAATGACCTGAATCCCATGGAGGTACGGATCCCGCAATGGCCAGACTCGGATAAAGCGGCGCCAATGATCCTGACCATCAGTATCGGCCGAGATCAACAGCCCTCCGAAGACGTTGCTACCTACACCTTGTACGGGCCTCTGGATTTCAGGAATTTCCCTTTTAAAGGGGCAATACCTGCTCAGTATCTGGCACTGGAAGGTGTTTATGAGGTTGGCTACGACGTGAAAATTGAGGAAAACACCCAAACGTCGCTAAGCAATCAATTCACAATCGATAGAACCGCTCCGAACAAAAATCTGCCGGGTGAATCGCCGATTTTTCCGTTGTCTGTCATTAACGAAGGGGTGACCAGCCAGTATCTGCAGGATCACAACGACGAGGTGATTGTTGAGATTCCGGTTTACACCGATCAACGAGAAGGCGACCTCATTAGTTTTTATTTCGGCAGTTTCACTGATGGTCCAGTTTTGCGCACGACGGTCAGCGACTCAATCTCGCGCACTCTCATCCGACTATCAGGTGAAACGATTCGCAAAAAAGGTAACGGCGATCAATTTACTTATTACATTCTGGATGACCGCGCAGATAATCAGGGGCCCCATTCAAAGAGCAAATCCATTGTCGTGGCTCTGTCCTGAAATCTCTGCGTAATGGCGAAACAGGCTGAAGCCACTAATGGGCCTCAGCCTTTTTCACAGACTTCGCTCTCAAATCACAAAACGCGCCACCATCGCGTTCAAATCCACCGCCAGACGCGACAATTCATGCGTCGCGGCGCTGGTCTGGTTGGCCCCGGCTGCCGATTGCGTGGCGAGGTCGCGGATGTTGACCAGGTTGCGATCGACTTCGCGCGAGACTTGCGCCTGTTCTTCCGAGGCGCTGGCGATGACCAGATTGCGCTCGTTGATCTGGTGGATCGACTGGGTGATTTGCTCGAGTGCCACACCGGCAGCGCGGGCCATTTCCAGGGTGGATTGGGTACGCTGGTTGCTTTGCTGCATCGACGAGACCGCTTCACCGGTGCCGTTCTGGATGCCAGCGACCATTTTTTCAATTTCCTGGGTCGACTGCGCGGTGCGATGGGCCAAAGCGCGGACTTCATCGGCCACCACGGCAAAACCACGACCGGCCTCACCGGCACGGGCGGCTTCAATGGCGGCGTTGAGCGCGAGCAGGTTGGTCTGTTCGGCGATGGCGCGGATCACGTCGAGCACTTTGCCGATGTCGCGACCTTGCGTAGCCAGGCCTTCGATCATGTGCGCGGTGTTCTGCACGTCGTGGGTCATGGTCTGAATCGCGTCGACGGTTTTCACCACTTGATCGCGACCTTCGCGGGCGGCTTGCGTCGACTGGTTCGAGGCTTCGGAGGTCGAGACGGCATTGCGCGCGACTTCTTCGACGGCGGCGGTCATCTCGTTGACGGCGGTGGCGGCTTGTTCGATTTCGTTGTTTTGCTGTTGCAGGCCACGGGAGGCTTCTTCGGTGACCGCGCTGAGTTCTTCGGCGGCCGCGCCCAGTTGCGTGGCGGATCCGGCGATCTGTTCGATGGTTTTGCGCAAGTTGGTTTGCATCGACGCCAGTGCCTGAAGCAAACGTGCCGGTTCGTCGTTGCCGTCGACTTCGATGGTTTTGCTGAGGTTACCGTCGGCAATGGTTTGCGCGGCGAGTACGGCGCGATTCAGCGGAGTGACGATGCTGCGGGTCAGCAACAGCGCCAGCAACACTGTGGCAAGGGAGGCAACTACCGCGACGATAATGATGCCGGTGATAGCGCTGTCGTAATATTTGCCTGCTTGGCTGGACGCAGTTTTCGCGTCAGTGGCGTTGATTGCGATCAGTTTGTTGAGCTGCTCGCCCATCTGGTCGGTGCCGTCCTTGATCCGCGTGTTGATCAGGGTGCGCATCTCATCGACCTTGTCCTGACGCGACAGCTCCATCATCTGATTTTGCGCTTGCATGTAATTGTCGAGCGTCGCGGCGAACGCCTTGTACTGCGCGAGTTCTTCGCCGCCGGCCGGCAATGCGGCATAGCTGGCCTGAGCGCTGCGAACCTTGTCGACGAGCACGCCGATGCGCGTTTGCGCTTCCTGCAAACTCGCCGGCTCACGATTGACTAACACCCGAAACGACAAAATGCGCAGGCGCAGGACGTTCTCGGTCACGACGCCGAGATAACCGACGCTGGGCAGTTGGTTGGTTTCCATGTCGATGGAGGCTTGGCGGATGGTGGTCATGCGATTGACGGCGAACACGCCGAGCACGATCACCAACAAAGCGATAAAAGCAAAACCGAGGAAAGCACGCGGGGCGATGTTCAAGTTGCGCAAGGACATAGTTGGACTCTCGGATGATAGAAGCGACGAGCGTCCATGCCCTGATCACTGGCCCGTGGGGTGGGCTTCAGTCCGGCGTCACTGTTTTAGAATGCTTGTGCTCGCCTGATAGCTATATCGGCCAGGCTTGAGGAAGGTTGCGGGTAAAGCGCAAATATTTTTCAGGGTGTTACAGCAATGAAACACCAACGCACCCCCTGTGGCGAGGGGATTTATCCCCGTTGGGCTGCGAAGCGGCCCCCAGCAATCTGTCAGGTAAACCGCGCGTACAGGTATTGCGACTGCTGCGCAGCCGAACGGGGATAAATCCCCTCGCCACAGGGGTTCTCTTTGCGGTTTAGAAATTACGGTGAGCCATCTGCCAGACGCGCGCGATATCGGTCGCGCGTTCACGCAGCAAACGCGGCGCTTCGGCGCACGCTTGCTCCAGCGTCATCGGGCCGCTGGTCACAGCAAATGCGGCATCGATACCGTGTCCGTAGAGTTCCTGATAGCCCTCGCCCAGGGTTCCCGCGATGACGATCACCGGCACGTCGTGCTGCTTGGCAATCCGCGCCACGCCAAACGGGGTTTTGCCGCGCAAGGTCTGTGCGTCGAAGCGCCCTTCCCCGGTGATGACCAGATCCGCACCTTTCACTGCTTCGGCGAGACCAACCAGTTCGGCCACCACTTCAACGCCAGCCTGAAACTGTGCGCCAAGAAACGCCTTGGCGGCGAAACCCAGTCCACCCGCTGCGCCGCTACCCGGCTCATCACGAACGTCTTTGCCCAATGCCTGCGCGCACAATTCGGCGAAATGGCCGAGGGCCAGATCCAGTTGCTGAACCTGCGCCGGTGAAGCACCTTTCTGCGGGCCGAAAATCGCCGAGGCACCGTGCGGGCCGCACAGCGGATTGTTCACGTCGGCGGCAATGTCGAAACGCACTGCGGCCAGACGCGGATCGAGGTCACTCAGATCCAGTCGCGCCAGTTGCGCCAGTGCCAAACCGCCTGGCACCAATGCTTGTCCTTGCGAATTGAGCAATTTCACGCCCAACGCCTGCATCGCACCGGCACCCGCGTCATTGGTCGCACTGCCGCCAATCGCCAGAATCACCCGTTGCGCGCCGGCATCCAGCGCGGCACGAATCAATTCACCGGTGCCGAACGTGCTGCTGATGCACGCATCGCGCTGCCCCGGCGGCACCAATTGCAAACCACTGGCCTCGGCCATTTCGATAATCGCGGTGTGGTTGTGCGGCAACCAGCCCCACGCCGCCTCAACCGGCGCGCCCAGCGGGCCACGCACGCGGGTGCGGCGCAGTTCGCCTTCGCAGGCCGCGAGAATCGACTCGACCGTGCCTTCGCCACCGTCGGCCATCGGGCATTTGACCAAAGTAGCTTGCGGCCAGACTTGCGCCAGGCCAAGGGCAATGGCCTCGGCGACGCCTTGGGCACTCAGGCTGTCCTTGAACGAGTCGGGGGCGATGACGATCTTCATGCGAATTCTCCAGTTCCAATGCCCCTCATGCTGCCAGTCGGCATGCGCATTGACGCCTGTCCGCTGCACAAGTGGCGCGGGCGTTTATTGTTCATTTTCACAAAAGCAGGTTGCATACGCCCGTGTAGGAGCTGCCGCAGGCTGCGATCTTTTGATTTTGCTTTTAAAAGATCGCAGCCTTCGGCAGCTCCTACAGAGGGTTATGAGTCAGTCTGGGGAAGCAGCTGCACCCCAAGATAAAGCGCCAACATCCCATCCAGCCGCAGCGGATCAACCCCACTGAGCTCGGCAATCCGCTCCATCCGATATCGCAGACTATTGCGATGAATCCCCAGCGCATCCGCACAAGCCTGACTCTGGCCGTCGTGCTCGCACCAGCTGCGCAACGTCGCCAATAACTGGCCGTTAGCGTCCTTGGCGATCACCTTGCGCAGCGGTTTGAGCAACTCATCCAGCGCATCATCGTTGCGGTGCCGCCACAACATCACCGGCAATCGATAACGATTGAGCGTCAGCAAACGCGAGTGCGGCAACACCTCGCGACCATAAGCCAGCAAATCTGCCACGCGACGATAACAACGCCGCAATCCGCCAAGGCCGTCCGCCTGCCCGCCGACCGCAATGCGCAACACCTTCCAGCCGAGGCCATCGAGTTTCTCCAGCAAACGATCGTGCTCGACGTTCTGGCTCGCCGGCCGACACCACAGCAACGAAGTCTTCGCCGAACTCACGCACCAACTGTCCGGATAGCGCGAGGTCAGCCACGCGCTCAGCGCCTCGACCGTCTGCCCCGGCCCATGCTCCAGACCCAATTCGAACAGATACGGTATCCGCGTCAATTGCGGTTTGAGCCCCAGTTGCTGCGCTTCATCGACCAGGCGCGGCGAATCCCCCGCCTCACTCAACAGCAACGCCAGCAGATCATCACAACGCTGACGCCGCCATTGCTGCTCGGCCTGCTGATTGCGCTGGCCGACGAGCATTTCCGCGGTCATGCGCACCAATTCGGCGTAGGTGCGCAGCAATTCCGGCTCGCCGGTGATGCCGAGCACGCCGATCAAACGTTGATCGAGCAGCAGCGGCAGGTTGATCCCCGGCTGCACGCCCTTGAGATGCACCGCCGTCTGCGCATCGATTTCGACCACACGACCATTGGCCAACACCAGTTGCGCGCCCTCGTGACGAGTGTTGATGCGCTCCGGTTCGCCACTGCCCAGAATCAAACCCTGGCTGTCCATGACATTGACGTTGTAGGGCAAAATGGCCATGGCCCGGTCGACGATGTCCTGGGCAAGGTCGTGATCGAGTTCGAACATAACGGCGGCAATCCTTATTTTCTGGCACTGGCAGTTGTTCAGCCGCACAGGGTCTGGCGGCAAACCCTGTGCTCAGGCACAAAGACAATCCGGCCACAGGTGACCGAGACTCTCGGGGCGATCAACGTTAACCTGTGCATCGCAAAAAATCATAATAAAGAGAGAGCCGCTATGTCGCACAGCGCCGCAGCTACCCAGACCAAAGACGACGATAAAAATGCCGTTTATAAACGCATCACCCTGCGTTTAATCCCCTTCATCTTCATCTGCTACTTGTTCAACTACCTCGACCGGGTCAACGTTGGATTTGCCAAACTGCAGATGCTCGACGCACTGAAATTCAGCGAAACCGTATACGGCCTCGGTGCCGGTATTTTCTTCATCGGCTACGTGCTGTGCGGCGTGCCGAGCAACCTGGCGTTGACCAAGTTCGGTCCGCGGCGCTGGATTGCGGTGATGATGATCACCTGGGGCACGCTGTCGACCTGCCTGTTGTTCGTCACCACACCTACCGAGTTCTACACCCTGCGCCTGTTTACCGGTGCCGCCGAAGCCGGGTTCTTCCCGGGCGTCGTGCTGTATCTCTCGCAGTGGTTCCCAACGTTCCGTCGCGGCCGGATCATGGCGCTGTTCATGTCGGCGATCCCGGTTTCCGGTTTGCTCGGCAGCCCGTTCTCCGGCTGGATTCTCAACCACTTCGCCGCCGGCCAAGGTGGTCTGGCCGGCTGGCAGTGGATGTTCCTGCTGCAAGGCATTCCAACCGTGGTGCTCGGCGCCCTAGCCTATTTCCTGCTGAGCGACAGCTTCGCCAACGCCAAGTGGCTGACCCCGCATGAGCGCGCAGTGCTTGAGGCGGATCAGGCTGAAGATCTGGCGAACAAGCCGAAGACCACGTCCGACTCGTTGCTCGCAGTGTTCAAGAATCCGGCGATCTGGGCGTTCGGCCTGATCTACTTCTGCATCCAGAGCGGCGTGTACGCGATCAACTTCTGGCTGCCGTCGATCATCAAAAACCTTGGCTTCAGCGATAACCTGGTGATCGGCTGGTTGAGCGCGATCCCGTATCTGCTGGCAGCGGTATTTATGCTGGTAGTCGGCCGCTCGGCGGACTTGCGCAAAGAACGTCGCTGGCACTTGGTGGTGCCGATGCTAATGGGCGCGATCGGTCTGGTGATTGCGGTGAATTTCGCGGCTAACCCGGCGATTGCGATTCTTGGTCTGACCATTGCGACCATGGGCGCGCTGACCGGTTTGCCGATGTTCTGGCCGGTGCCGACAGCGATGCTGAGCGCAGGTGCTGCTGCCGGTGGTCTGGCGTTGATCAACTCGATGGGGCAAATGGCTGGGTTCCTCAGCCCGTACCTGGTGGGTTGGGTCAAGGACAGCACCGGTTCGACCGATGCGGCGCTGTATCTGCTGGCGGGTGTGATTGTCGGCGGGAGTTTGCTGGCGTTGCGCATGACGCGGACGTTGCGGGCTTAAATAGCAGCAAAGGTCAAAAGATCGCAGCCTGCGGCAACTCCTGCCTTGGAATACGTTTCCTGTAGGAGCTGCCGCAGGCTGCGATCTTTTTGCGTTTAACGAGCACAACAATTCACTTTGCCCCGCACCACGCTTCTGGTATTTGATTAACGCTTTCCCACCGATAAAAGGATGTCGGCATGAGCTATCGCACACTGGGTCACTCGGGGTTAAAGGTGTCCACCCTCACCCTCGGCACGATGATGTTTGGCGAACAAACCAGCGCCGAAGATTCGTTGCGCATCATCGACAAGGCCTGGGATCAGGGCATCAACTTTATCGACACCGCCGACGTTTACACCCAGGGCCGCTCCGAAGAAATCGTCGGTGAAGCGATTGCCCGTCATCGCCATGACTGGGTGCTGGCGACCAAGGTCGGTTTCGGCCCGGTGGACGGCGTGCCGAACCGCAGCGGTTTGAGCCGCAAACATATTTTCAATGGAATTGATGCGAGCCTGACGCGGCTCGGCACCGACTACCTCGACATCTATTACCTGCACCGCGAAGACCACAACACGCCGCTGGAAGTGACCGTGTCAGCGATTGGCGATCTGATTCGTCAGGGCAAGATTCGCTATTGGGGCCTGTCGAACTACCGTGGCTGGCGGATTGCCGAGGTGATCCGCATCGCTGACCAACTCGGCGTTGATCGCCCGGTGATCAGCCAACCGCTGTACAACATCGTCAATCGTCAGGCCGAGACCGAGCAGATCACTGCCGCGCAAACTTACGGCCTCGGCGTGGTGCCTTACAGCCCGCTCGCCCGTGGCGTGCTCAGCGGCAAGTACGCGCCGGACGTAACGCCAGATGCCAACAGCCGCGCGGGACGTCAGGACAAGCGCATTCTGGAAACCGAATGGCGCGTGGAGTCGTTGCGTATTGCTCAACAAATTCAGCAGTACACAGAACAGCGTGGTGTCGGCATGGTTGAGTTTGCGATTGCCTGGGTGTTGAACAACAGTGCGGTGACCTCGGCGATTGTCGGGCCTCGGACTGAAGAGCAATGGGATGCGTACACCAAGGCGCAGGCGGTGAAGATTACGGCCGAGGATGAAGCATTTATCGATTCGCTGGTGACACCGGGACATGCGTCGACGCCGGGCTTCAACGATGTGAGCCATTTTGTGTCTGGCCGTAAACCCCACACAGCCTGACGTCCCCGTGTAGGAGCTGCCGCAGGCTGCGATCTTTTGATCTTTAAAAAGCAAAATCAAAAGATCGCAGCCTTCGGCAGCTCCTACAATTACTCATCTGTATGTGTTGAAAATAATGACCATCCGGCCAATATTCAGCACAAAAACCACGTATCCTTCGCGCCCCGTTTGATCACCCACCCGCGAGGACAGTTTGTCTAAAGGTATCGCTTTATCGGTTTCGGCCTCGGTGCTGTTTGCCGTCATGTATTACTACACCTCGCTGCTCACCCCGTTGAGTGGCGTGGAAATCTTTGGCTGGCGGATGCTGCTCACTGTGCCGTGCATGACCGTGTTCATGCTGGTGTCCGGTGAATGGCGGCGGGTGGTGGAGCTGGTTCGGCTGATGGCCGCGAAGCCAAAGTTGATCGCCGGCCTGATCGTCTCGGCCGCCCTGCTCGGCGTGCAACTGTGGCTGTTCATGTGGGCGCCGCTCAACGGCTACAGCCTTGATGTCTCGCTGGGCTACTTCCTGCTGCCGCTGGCGATGGTGCTGACCGGGCGAATTGCCTACGGCGAAAGTCTGTCTTACCTGCAAAAGATTGCGGTGTTCTTCGCCAGTCTCGGCGTGTTGAACGAGTTGTATCAGGTCGGCGGATTTTCCTGGGCGACGCTGGTGGTCGTGATCGGCTATCCGCTGTACTTCGTGCTGCGCAAATACCTGAAGACCGATCACCTCGGTGGTTTGTGGGTCGACATGACGCTCATGCTGCCAATTGCCTACTGGTTTGTGCAGGGTGGCGAGCAAGGTTTCGGCGTGTTCGATCAATACCCGGGGCTGATGTGGCTGATTCCGCTGCTCGGTTTGATCAGTGCGTCGGCGTTGGTGGTGTACATCATTGCCAGCCGTTTGCTGCCGTTCAGTCTGTTTGGATTGTTGAGTTACGTTGAGCCGGTGTTGTTGCTCGGCGTGGCGTTGTTGCTGGGTGAGAGCATCAAGTCGGGGGAATGGCTGACGTACATTCCGATCTGGCTGGCGGTGGTTGTGCTGGTGTTTGAAGGCTTTAAACACTTGATGCGTCAACGCCGTCCTTAAAAGCAAAAGATCGCAGCCTTCGGCAGCTCCTACATTTGGAATGCATTTTCCCTGTAGGAGCTGCCGAAGGCTCGGGCCGCGATCGGACGATCTTTTGATCTGAAAAAAATCCCGGCCCTGCATCTCTGCAGGCCGGGATTTTTCATTTCGTCAGCGGATTACTCAGTCGCAAGCACACCACGACGCACCTGATCACGCTCGATCGATTCGAACAGCGCCTTGAAGTTGCCCTCGCCGAAACCATCATCGCCTTTACGCTGGATGAATTCGAAGAACACCGGGCCCATCAGGGTTTCCGAGAAGATCTGCAGCAGCAGACGCTTGTCGCCCGACTCGGACGAACCGTCCAGCAGGATGCCGCGCGATTGCAGTTCATCGACTGGCTCACCGTGGTTCGGCAGACGGCCTTCGAGCATTTCGTAATAGGTTTCCGGCGGCGCGGTCATGAAGCGCATGCCGATTTTCTTCAGGCGATCCCAAGTGTCCACGAGGTTATCGCTGAGGAACGCCACGTGCTGAATGCCCTCGCCGTTGAACTGCATCAGGAACTCTTCGATCTGGCCGGCGCCCTTGGACGATTCTTCGTTCAGCGGGATGCGGATCATGCCGTCCGGCGCAGTCATCGCTTTCGAGGTCAGGCCGGTGTATTCGCCCTTGATGTCGAAATAACGGATCTCACGGAAGTTGAACAGCTTCTCGTAGAAATTCGCCCAGTAAGCCATGCGACCGCGATACACGTTGTGCGTCAGGTGGTCGATGATCTTCAGGCCTGCGCCCACCGGGTTGCGGTCAACGCCTTCGATAAACACGAAGTCGATATCGTAGATCGAGCTGCCTTCGCCAAAACGATCGATCAGGTACAGCGGCGCGCCGCCAATGCCTTTGATCGCCGGCAGGTTCAGCTCCATCGGACCGGTTTCGATGTGGATCGGCTGAGCGCCGAGTTCCAGTGCGCGGTTGTAGGCTTTTTGCGAGTCTTTAACGCGGAACGCCATGCCGCAAACGGACGGGCCGTGCTCGGCCGCGAAGTACGAAGCAACGCTGTTGGGTTCGTTGTTGAGGATCAGGTTGATCGCGCCCTGACGATACAGGTGCACGTTTTTCGAACGGTGGGTGGCGACTTTGGTGAAGCCCATGATCTCGAAGATCGGCTCCAGCGTGCCCGGCACCGGCGATGCGAGCTCGATGAATTCAAAGCCCATCAGGCCCATTGGGTTTTCGTATAAATCTGTCATGGTGACGCCTCATCATTTCTTATCAATTAACCAGGGTTATTTGTCAGTCATGCGAGGTCGGTGGGTGGCGCACAGGAGATGCCGCGCACACTGCGGGCGAGGAAGTCACCGTAGATCAGTTGAAACCCGAATATCTTCATTGTCGACCCAAGGCTCTTGCGGGCGAGGCTTCTGCTGCCAGAAGACGATTATTATTGTATGCGTAACCCGATTCTACACAGCGTAAATAGGCTTGTCTGCCCTCCCTATAAAATCCGCTTTTTTGCGCCCGGCGCAAGGGGTTTGTTGCACAGGTTGATCGGGCTCAACCTTGCGCGGCACCGGGGCCGAACAGCGCCGGCCCTGTTGATTCGCCATGTCGGGCCGACGGAAAAGAGCCGCAGATGCCGTATCATTGCTGCCCCTTGATGCTCACCGAAGCGTTTGTTCGACACTGGCGTGGTCTTCATGCATCACCGATGAGCGGCGCAAGCGCAATCCGCCATCTATCATCCCTTCTGCCTGATCTCTTTTTCGGCGGCGCACGGTTGCCCGGCCTACATTCAAGAGCTCCACTTTTACGCGACAGGAAGCGCCCATGCCGTTAACCGTCAGACCCCGCCGCAAACGCAGCACGCGCCTTATTGTGACGCTGCTCAGCGGTTTTCTTCCCGTGATTCTAGGCAGCGTGATTCTTTACATGCAGGCCGAACGCACGTTGCAGCAGAGCACGGCGCACACGGCCGAAGAAGCGTTGCGTCAGTTTGACCTGATGCTTGATAACACTGCGCAAGCGGCGCGGCAGCTGCTGCCATTGGCCGGGCAACCGTGCAAGTCGGTGACGCTGGCGTTGCGCGAGCAAGTCACCCGCCGGCCTTTCGTGCGCTCAACCAATCTGGTGTGGGACGACAATCTTTATTGCAGTTCGCTGTTCGGTGAGTTCAGTGAACCCGTCAACGCGGGCGATTACGCGCAGGGCAAATTGTGGTTGATGAATGGCAACCCGGTGACGCCCAACACCGCCCTGCTGATTTATCGCCTCAGTGAAGGACGCGGCGGCGCCTTGACCACCCTAGACGGCTACCACTTGAGCAATGTGCTGCGCCTCATTGGTCGGGACACGTTGTTGTTGCTGCAAGTCGGCGATAACTGGCTGTCCGCCGACGGCAAAACCCATCAGGGCGCACTGCCGGAATTGCCGGTCGCGCAAAGCATGCGTGACTCATCGCATTATGCGTTCAGCGTCAGTGCCGGATTCCCCGAAGGTGAAACCTGGCGTTACATGAGCGATGAATATCCACCGTTGTTCAGTTTGCTGATCTTTTTCGGCGTGGTGTCTGGCGCGATTGGCCACATCGTGCAGAAGCGCTCGACCTCGCCGAGCCACGAAATGTTACGTGCGCTGGAGGCCGGTGAGTTCATTCCGTACTTTCAACCCGTGGTATATGGCGACAGTAAAAAATGGACCGGCACAGAAGTGCTGATGCGCTGGAACCATCCCAAAGAGGGGCTGGTGCGGCCTGATCTGTTTATTCCGTTCGCCGAGCATTCCGGACTGATCGTGCCGATGACCCGTGCGCTAATGCAGCAGACTGCCGCCCTCCTCGGCCCTTTATCGTCGACGTTTGTCGCGCCATTTCACATTGGCATCAACATTACCGCCAACCATTGCCAGGATCTGGAACTGGTCGAGGATTGCCGCGAGTTTCTTTCGGCATTCAGCGCGGGCAGCATCACGCTCGTGCTGGAGTTGACCGAGCGCGAACTGATCGAGCCCACCGATATCACTCGTCAGCTGTTCGAGCAATTGCACACTTTGGGGGTAAAGATCGCCATTGATGACTTCGGTACCGGACACTCAAGCCTCGGTTATCTGCGCAAATTCAATGTCGACTACCTGAAGATCGATCAGAGCTTCGTCGCCATGATCGGTATTGATGCGCTGTCGCGGCATATTCTCGATTTCATCATCGAACTCTCTGCCAAGCTCGATCTGGGTATTGTTGCCGAAGGCGTCGAAACGCAAGCGCAGGCCGATTACCTGACCGCACATAACGTTAACTTCCAGCAGGGTTATCTGTACGGCAAACCCATGCCGGCTGCCGACTTCATTAGTGCATTAACTCATCATTAACTAAATGGGCTTAAGCCGGGTGCGCCGACCGCGCGCACCAAATTGATACAAAAGATCGCTGTTGTTACATGAAGACAACAACAGGATTTACTCTTGACGCATTAACAACTACAATTTTTGTTGCCTGTGCAGAATTGGCAGGTGAGCCATTATCACCGAGTCGCTACAAGGCTCTTGGCTTATAGCTTTGTTTGCGGTTGGTATCAGCCAAATACATTATTGGAGTAAAGATATTGTCCAGACTCGCTGAATTTCGTGCAGCTGAAAAGGCCCTTCAGGAACAGCTCAAGCAGCTGGAATCGCTGAAGAACGATGCCGGGCTCAAGAAAGAAATCGAATTCGAAGAAAAGCTCCAGGGGCTGATGAAAACCTACGGCAAAGGCCTGAAGGACATCATCTCCATTCTCGATCCGAACCCGTCAAAATCCGGCCTGCAAACATCCGCAGCCCCTAAGACCCGCCGTGCACGCGTGGTCAAGGTTTATCAGAACCCGCACACCGGCGAACTGATCGAGACCAAGGGCGGCAACCACCGCGGCCTGAAAGCCTGGAAAGAACAATACGGTGCAGCCACCGTTGATTCCTGGTTGCGCGGTTAATCTCACGCCAACACAAAAGCCCTGCAGAAGCAGGGCTTTTTTTTTGACGATATCTAACAAATGCAACGAATGTCGCCAAGCAAGTTGCGATTGCCGTGTAACGCGCACGAGTCATTTGCATCTATTGTTTCTTGGCTGAATGTTGCGAACGCTGCCGGAATTAAACTTTCGGCTTAATGCCTTTGGGTATCTAGCACAGAACGGCGAATTAAAGTTTCAGGCTGTTTCGAGCCGCCGCTATTTCCTCAGCGCTTGCTTTATAAATCTCAGCCTGCCCCGCGTAAGAAAGAACATAAGCCTTGTCCGCATCGACCGCAGCGACCAAAGTTTGCGACAGCACATGACGACCGTTTTCAGTCACCGTACAAGTCGTCTCAAGTGCACTCAACGAGCCTAGATTCGCTGGATGCACGCGGTTGCAAACACTTTGATAGCCGCTCTGAAAAAAGTCCTTCTGTATCGACTTGCGCATTTCCAGCAACACGCCTTGCAGGTTGACCTGGTGACCGCTCTCGACTGGCGTCATGGTCAGCTCCATCACCATCACCTGATTGCCGTCGGCGTCATTTTTGACTGCGCGCTGACGTGAAACCTGCGGCGCGGCGTCCGTCAGCGTTTGCACCTCCCAGCCCGCAGGCCAGGTGATGCTCGGCGCATCGGCCAATGCTGCAGCGCTGATCAAGGCTACGCCGAAGAAAACCAACAGGGATTTGCACGGTCGGATCATTACTAAAGGCACTCAAAGGTTGAATCACAAAGTCTGAGGCTCGCCCGCACACAGGGCAAGCCCGCGCTTTGGGTTTGGCGATGCCGTTTGGCATGCGTATCATTGCGCCCATTCACTCGCCCATTGTTATTGGAGGGCCCATGAGCCTGCACGAACTGAACACTTTCCCTGGCGTCACCGCCGCGCCAGACAGCGCAACCCGCAACTTCGTTTTCAACCACACCATGCTGCGCGTGAAAGACATCACCAAGTCTTTGGACTTTTACACCCGCGTGCTGGGTTTCTCGCTGGTTGAAAAGCGCGATTTCCCGGAAGCCGAGTTCAGCCTGTACTTCCTCGCACTGGTCGATAAAGCCCAGATCCCGGCCGACGCAGCTGCTCGCACCGAGTGGATGAAGTCGATTCCGGGCATTCTGGAGCTGACGCACAACCATGGCACTGAAAACGATGCCGACTTCGCTTACCACAACGGCAACACCGATCCGCGTGGCTTTGGCCACATCTGCATTTCGGTGCCGGATATCGTCGCTGCTTGTGCACGGTTTGAAGAGCTGGGTTGTGATTTCCAGAAACGTTTGACCGATGGCCGCATGAAGAGCCTGGCGTTTATCAAGGATCCGGATGGCTACTGGGTTGAGATCATTCAGCCTGCGCCGATGTAACTGACAGCACAAAACCTCTGTAGGAGTGAGCCTGCTCGCGATAGCGATGTATCAGTCAATAGAATACTGAATGCACCACCGCTATCGCGAGCAGGCTCACTCCTACAATTGAATTTGTGTCAGGCACAAAAAACCCGTGATCGCTCACGGGTTTTTTATTATCAGCGCTGACAGCTTACGCCGGCGCCGAAGTCCGGATCAGGTGATCAAAAGCGCTCAGCGAAGCCTTCGCGCCCTCGCCCACCGCAATCACGATCTGCTTGTACGGCACAGTCGTCACGTCACCCGCTGCAAAGATTCCCGGAATCGAAGTCTCACCACGGTTATCGACAATGATCTCGCCACGCGGCGACAGCTCGATGGTGCCTTTGAGCCAATCAGTGTTCGGCAACAAACCGATCTGCACAAAGATCCCTTCCAGCTCGACCGTGCGCAGTTCATCACTGTTGCGATCCTTGTAGCGCAAGCCGTTGACCTTCTGCCCGTCGCCCGTCACTTCAGTGGTTTGCGCACTGGTGATCACGGTGACGTTTTTCAGGCTGTGCAATTTGCGCTGCAATACCGCATCGGCGCGCAGTTGCACATCAAATTCCAGCAGCGTGACGTGAGCAACGATACCGGCCAGGTCGATAGCTGCTTCAACGCCGGAGTTACCGCCGCCAATCACCGCGACACGCTTGCCTTTGAACAGCGGGCCGTCGCAGTGCGGGCAGTACGCCACGCCTTTGTTGCGGTAATCCTGCTCACCGGGCACGTTCATTTCACGCCACCGCGCACCGGTCGCCAGAATCACGCTCTTGGCTTTGAGGGTCGCGCCGCTGGCGAAGTGGACTTCATGCAACTCGCCGTTTTTGCCAGGGATCAGCTTGTCGGCACGCTGCAGGTTCATGATGTCGACGTCGTATTGTTTGACGTGTTCTTCCAGCGCCGTGGCCAGTTTCGGCCCTTCGGTTTCCTGTACGGAAATGAAGTTCTCGATGGCCATGGTGTCGAGCACCTGCCCGCCGAAGCGCTCAGCGGCGACGCCGGTGCGGATGCCTTTACGAGCGGCATAAATCGCTGCCGAAGCACCGGCCGGTCCACCGCCGACAACCAATACATCAAACGCTTCTTTGGCGCTGATTTTTTCGGCCTGACGTTCAATGGCGCCGGTGTCGAGTTTGGCGAGGATTTCTTCCAGGCCCATGCGGCCTTGGCCGAAGTTTTCGCCGTTCAAGTAGATGCTCGGCACGGCCATGATCTTGCGATCGTTGACTTCGTCCTGGAACAACGCGCCGTCGATGGCGACGTGGCGGATGTTCGGCTTGAGCACGGCCATCAGGTTCAGCGCCTGGACCACGTCCGGGCAGTTCTGGCAGGACAGCGAGAAGTAAGTCTCGAAGCTGAACTCGCCTTTGAGCGAGCGAATCTGCTCGATCACTTCAACGCTGGCCTTCGATGGATGGCCGCCGACTTGCAGCAGGGCCAGCACCAGCGAAGTGAATTCGTGGCCCATCGGGATGCCGGCGAAACGCAGACTGATGTCGGCGCCCGGGCGGTTGATCGAGAACGATGGCTTGCGTGCATCGTCACCGCTGTCGATCAAAGTAATTTGGCTCGAAAGACTGGCAACGTCTTTCAGCAGTTCCAGCATTTCACGGGATTTCGCACCGTCGTCGAGGGAAGCAACGATCTCGATCGGCTGGGTTACCCGTTCCAGGTACGATTTCAACTGGGCTTTAAGATTGGCGTCCAACATACGGGCGATTTCCTTTATTTGAGGCGAAAAAAAGCCCGAGCGAATCTCGCCCGGGCATTTTTTGGGGCGGTGCAGCGTACTTAAGAAGGTGCGGCGTACCGCCCTGAGTTGCGTGTCACAGACTTAGATCTTGCCGACCAGGTCCAGGGACGGAGCCAGAGTGGCCTCGCCTTCTTTCCACTTGGCTGGGCAAACTTCGCCTGGGTGAGCAGCAACGTACTGAGCAGCCTTGATTTTGCGCAGCAGCTCGGAAGCGTCACGGCCAACGCCGCCATCGTTCAGTTCAACGATTTTGATCTGGCCTTCAGGGTTGATCACGAAGGTGCCACGGTCAGCCAGGCCAACTTCTTCGATCAGCACGTCGAAGTTACGGGAGATGGCGTGGGTCGGGTCGCCGATCATGGTGTATTCGATTTTGCCGATGGCTGGCGAAGTGTTGTGCCAGGCAGCGTGGGCAAAGTGGGTGTCAGTGGAAACGCTGTAGATTTCTACGCCGAGTTTCTGGAAGGCAGCGTAGTTGTCCGCCAGGTCTTCCAGCTCGGTTGGGCAAACGAAGGTGAAGTCGGCTGGGTAGAAGAACACGACCGACCACTTGCCTTTCAGGTCAGCGTCCGACACTTGAACGAAGTCGCCGTTTTTGAACGCGGTAGCTTTGAACGGTTTTACTTGGCTGTTGATGATAGGCATTGATGACTCTCCGTCAGGGTTGTGAATTCGATGGGAGAATCCTAACCACTCGCTCGACGGATGGCTCATTGGCAAACCTGATGCTGCTGATATGTTTTGGCTATTAGGCAACTGTATTAATAGAAGAAATGGATATCTAGGCGGGCACGTCGGTAATCCGCGCCATTCCTTGAAACGGGCTGACCTCGACATAACGCATCGCAGACTTCATGTCCTTCCAACCGACGTAGCTCATTAACGATTTCAAATCCCAACCACTTTGATGCGCCCAGGTGGCGAAGCCGCGCCGCAGGGAATGGCTGGTGTAGTTTTCGGCAGCGATCCCGGCACGCTGCAAGGCCTGGCGCAGTAAAGGGATGATGCTGTTGGCATGCAGGCCCTCCTCGTTCAGATTGCCCCAGCGGTCAATGCTGCGAAAAACCGGGCCGCGCACCAATGCCGCTTCGGTGATCCAGTCGATGTAGGCCTGAACCGGGCACAGCTTTAACAGCGCCGGCGCTTGATAAGTCTGCCCGAGGTTTTCCCGATCGCCCTTACTGCGCGGCAGATACAAGGTGATGCCTTTGCCGGCGTGCGCTTGCACATGTTCAATCTGCAAGCGGCATAGCTCATCACTGCGGAAGCCCCGCCAGAATCCCAGAAGAATCAGGGCGCGGTCGCGGTAAGCCTTGAGCAGCGCCGGGCGATCCTGCTGTTCTTTAGCGGTTTGCGCTTCGTGCTCCAGCCAATCGATGACGCGCTGCAAATCCTGCAACTGCAACGGCTCGGCCTGCTTCTCCTGTGCCGGGTGCAGGGCGCGAATGCCTTTGAACACCTTGCGCACCACCGGCGCCTTGGTCGGATCAGCAAAGCCCTGACTGTTATGCCACTGTGCCAACGCTGACAGACGCAGCTTCAGGGTGTTGATCGATAACTCCCCGGCATGCGCCACCAGATACCGCGCGACGCTATCAGCCGTGGCTGGCAGGAACCCGCCCCACTTCACTTCGAAATGTTCAATGGCTGCGCGATAGCTTCGGCGCGTGTTGTCGCGGGTGGCGGCTTGCAGATAGCGATCCAGATCGCTCATGGGCTGTTTTCTCGCTGGCGTACTGATTCAGGGATGCAGATGTTCATTTTGCCGCCTGACACTGGGTAATACCAGTATATCCCGCGTCTTTAATATCAATGATTTAACTTTATTTTCAGCATGGTACACTGCGTACTTAGGTGGCATGTACCACAGTATGAAACCGTAGGAGTTCACATGGCCCGTGGCGGCATTACCAAAGCACTGGTGCAGATCGCGCGCACAGCGATTCTGGCTCGCGGAGAACACCCGAGCATCGATGCAGTACGCATTGAAATGGGCAACACCGGCTCGAAAACCACGATCCATCGCTATTTGAAAGAGCTGGATGATGGCGCTCAGCCGACTGAAGCATCAGCAGAACCCATCGACGATGAGCTGACCGCCCTCGTCTCCCGCCTCGCTCAGCGCCTGAAAGAACAGGCGCAAGAACCCATCGAACAAGCTCGCGAGCAGTTCGAGGAACAGCGTGAGGCACTGGAGTCGGAGCTGAAGCAGGTTCGTCAGGCGCTGGAAAAAATCGAGCATGAGCACGATATCCAAGGCGCAGCGCTCGCGCGCGAATCCGAAGCGCTGAACAACACGCGCTCGATGCTGCAGACCGAACAAACCCGTAATGCCGGTTTGAATCAGGCCTTGGCCGACTTTGAATTGCGCCTGCAGGACAAGGACGAGCAGATTCGCTCGCTGGAAGAAAAGCACCTGCATGCTCGCGACGCACTTGAGCATTACCGCAACGCCACCAAAGAGCAGCGCGAGCAGGAACAGAGCCGCCATGAAAGCCAGGTGCAGCAGATTCAGGCAGAACTGCGTCAGGCACAGCAAAGCGCACTGGTGCGTCAGGACGAGATCACGCAACTGCATCGCGATAACGAGCGCTTACTCACGGAAAACCGTGGCACCCAGCGCGAATTGAGCCTGACGCAGGATCAGCTCAAGCAAAGCAATCAGCGTCAGGATCAATTGCTGGAGCAAGCGACGCGGGTGGACAGCGAACGCACCCTCCTCCAGGAACGTTTACGCGTGGCCACACTGGAAAGTCAGACACTCAAACAGAACGTCGAAGAGCAGGCGCTCCTCAATCAGTCACTGGAAAAGCAATTAAGCAAAACGCAGGCGAGCCTGGAAGAAAGCCAGCGTCTGGCGGCTACCGTTGCGGCAGCGCCAGACTCGGCCAAACCGAAGGACGCTTAAGCGCCGACCGGTGTACGCATGGTGACAAACTCTTCGGCGGCCGTCGGATGTACCCCGATCGTGTCGTCGAAGTCGCGCTTGGTCGCGCCTGCCTTCAGCGCAATCGCCAGGCCTTGGACGATTTCGCCAGCGTCCGGGCCGACCATGTGGCAGCCGAGAACTTTGTCGGTTTTGCCGTCCACCACCAGCTTCATCAGCGTTTTCTCCTGACATTCAGTCAAGGTCAGCTTCATCGGGCGGAAGCGGCTCTCGAACACCACAACATCGTGGCCAGCCTCGCGCGCTTCCTCTTCGGTCAACCCGACCGTGCCAATGTTCGGCAGGCTGAACACCGCCGTCGGGATCATCTTGTAATCCACCGGACGATATTGCTCAGGCTTGAACAAACGACGCGCTACGGCCATGCCTTCCGCCAATGCCACTGGCGTCAGCTGCACTCGACCAATAACGTCGCCCAGCGCCAGAATGGACGGCTCAGTAGTCTGGTACTGATCATCGACCTTGATGAAGCCTTTGTCGGTGAGCTGCACATCGGTGTTTTCCAGCCCGAGATTGTCGAGCATCGGACGGCGACCGGTCGCATAGAAAATGCAATCCGCCTCCAGCTCGCGACCATCCTTGAGGGTGGCTTTGAGGCTGCCATCGGCCTGTTTATCGATGCGCGCGATGTCGGCATTGAATTGCAGATCCAGACCGCGCTTGGTCAGCTCTTCCTGCAAATGTTTGCGCACCGAACCATCGAAACCGCGCAGGAACAGATCACCGCGATACAGCAGCGTGGTGTTCGCGCCGAGGCCGTGGAAAATCCCGGCGAACTCAACTGCGATGTAACCACCACCCACCACTAGTACACGCTTAGGCAGATCTTTGAGAAAGAACGCCTCGTTGGAACCAATCGCGTGTTCGTGCCCCGGAATTTGCGGAATCTGCGGCCAGCCGCCGGTGGCGATCAGAATGTTTTTCGCGGTAAAGCGTTCGCCATTGACCTCGACTTCATGAGGCCCAACGATCTTGGCGTGCGCCTCATGCAAGGTCACACCGCTGTTGACCAGCAAGTTACGATAAATGCCATTGAGGCGATTGATCTCGCGATCCTTGTTGGCGATCAGCGTCGCCCAATCGAAGTTCGCTTCGCCAAGGCTCCAGCCAAAACCGGACGCTTGCTCAAAGTCTTCAGCGAAATGCGCGCCGTACACCAATAGCTTTTTCGGCACACAGCCAACGTTGACGCAGGTACCGCCCAGATAACGGCTCTCGGCCACCGCCACTTTCGCGCCGAAACCGGCTGCAAAACGCGCAGCGCGCACACCGCCGGAACCGGCACCAATCACATAAAGGTCAAAATCGTAGGCCATTTCTATCTCCTCGGCAGGTGAACAGCATACCTGCCGACGCTCATTGAGCAAGTCTCCAACGGGTTTGCCCTGCATTAACGACGCTAAGAATCCTCCACCGTCATAGCTTCAGGTATCCGCAAGGTGCGCCAGGTGATCAGCATCGCAACGAGCGCCAGGCCGAAAGCGGCCCATGACACCAGCCCCACACCACCCTCAAACGCCAACGCCGCTTGCGACATCAGCGTCTGCGCTTGCTCAGCGGATAACCCGGCGGCGACAGAAAGTGCGCCGGAGAGCGTCGCGCTCGCCGACATAAACTGAATGTCGTTCAAGAAGGCCGGCAGTTGCAAAGCGCCGCGATAGTAGGCCGTGACCAGACCGCCAAGCAGTGTAGTGCCCAGCACGACGCCCACTTCATACGCGGTCTCACTGATTGCGGAGGCTGCGCCTGCCTTCGCCGGCGGCGCGGCAGACAAAATCACATCGTTGGTCACTGTCGTAATCGCGCCCACCCCGATATTTAGCAAGGCGAACGCTGCCACCCATACCGCCAGACTGCCGCCCATGCTCGCCACCAACAGAAACGCCGCGCCGGCGAATCCAGTCAGGATTGGAATCAGGACATGCACAGGCACACGTTTCGCAATCGGCACGACAGCCATCCCGACGATGATCGCCATGATTTGCCCGGGCACGAGCGCCAGACTCGCACTCAGCGGCGACATCTGCAGAACGATCTGCAAGTACTGAGTGGTGAAGAAAACAAAACCTACTAGAAAGGCGAGGCTCATCAGATTGATCAGAATTGAGCTGCTGAAAGCGCCATTGCGAAACAGGCTCAAGTCCATCAACGGCTCAGCAAGGCGCGACTGACGCCGCACGAACATCCAGCCTGCTAACAGTCCAATCAGAAACGTGATCAACACGACCTCGTCGATACCGTCACTGGCGCCACGCTTGACGCTGTAAACAATAGCTCCCAACGCGACCATCGATTGCACAATGCTCACTGGATCCAGCGACCCTGACGCATCCCGCTCCGACTCAGGCAGAAACAGCGGCCCCAAAACCAATAACGGTATCAGCACAGGCACCGCCAATAGAAAAATGGCGCCCCAATCAAAGAACTCCAGCAGCACCCCGCCGACCAAAGGCCCTAACGCCGAACCCACCGTCAATGTTGTCGCCCAGATCGCCACGGCCAGTCGGCGCTCGTCGCGATCTTCAAACACCCAGCGTATCAACGCTAAAGTCGAGGGCATCAGCATTGCGCCGAAAATACCCATACAGGCACGCCCGATGATCAGTTGCATGGCTGTTTCGGAATAGGCAGTCAAAACAGAAACGACAGCAAAACCGAAGGATCCCGCGAGCAGTAATTTTCGATGCCCGACCCGGTCACCCAAGCTGCCCATCGACACCAGCAAACCTGCCAGCACCAACGAGTAGGCATCGATCATCCACAGTTGCTGACTAGCGGTTGGGTGCAACGCTTCGGCGATTTTTGGCAGTGCGAATCCCAACACCGTGTTGTCAACGGTCACCAGCAACACTGGCAGCATCAGAACCGCAAGACTCATCCAGCGCGTTTTACTTGCAGGCTTTGCTATCAACACCACGGGCAATTCTCCTTATTGCCAAAAATGGTTCCACGGCAATGCCGTGAAACGCCTCTCCTGCACTCATCCCTGGCAAGAGCCCGTCAGTTCAGCAGTGAATACACCTTCTGACAAACGCTCATTTGTTTCAGTTTGCATCCCAAGAACAAGGTCAGAGACCGTGTCTTTTTTCGGCACAAAAAAACGCCCCGAACCGGTCGGGGCGTTTTTTGGCCTTCACACAAATGACATCGTGCGAAGGTGCTACAAATGGATCAAGCGCTCTTAGTAAGCCTTGCCAGTCTTGTAGAAGTTCTCAAAGCAGAAGTTGGTCGCTTCGATGTAGCCTTCAGCACCACCGCAGTCGAAACGCTTGCCTTTGAACTTGTAGGCCATGACGCAGCCGTTCTGGGCTTGTTTCATCAGGGCGTCGGTGATCTGGATCTCGCCGCCTTTGCCTGGCTCGGTTTGCTCGATCAGGTCGAAGATGTCCGGGGTCAGGATGTAACGACCGATGATCGCCAGGTTCGAGGGAGCGTCTTCCGGCTTTGGCTTCTCGACCATGCTGTGAACGCGGTAAATGTCATCGCGGATCATCTCGCCAGCGATTACGCCGTATTTGCTGGTTTCCTGCGGATCAACTTCCTGGATGGCGATGATCGAGCAGCGGAACTGCTTATACAGTTTGACCATCTGGGTCAGGACGCCGTCGCCATCAAGGTTGACGCACAGGTCGTCCGCCAGTACCACGGCGAACGGTTCGTCACCGATCAGCGGACGGCCAGTCAGGATCGCGTGGCCCAGACCTTTCATTTCGGTTTGCCGGGTGTAGGAGAACGAGCACTCGTCGAGCAGCTTGCGGATACCGACCAGGTATTTCTCTTTGTCGGTGCCTTTGATCTGGTTTTCCAGCTCGTAGCTGATGTCGAAGTGGTCTTCCAGAGCGCGTTTGCCACGACCGGTAACGATAGAAATTTCCGTCAGACCAGCGTCCAGAGCTTCTTCAACGCCGTACTGGATCAGTGGCTTGTTTACCACCGGCAGCATTTCTTTAGGCATGGCTTTAGTCGCTGGCAGGAAGCGAGTACCGTAACCGGCTGCTGGGAACAAGCATTTCTTGATCATATAAGTCCTTGAAAAGGCTGTGTGTACGAGTTTCGGCGCAGTCTAATCAGGCGGCGTGCACCTTACAATGCCCCGCGCTGGCTAACCGATGCCATCATAGAGAAATATTCTGGCGGATAGTTCCGCTGGCATCATCGAGCAGCGAAATCAGCGTAGCTCAAAGAATCTACCACCATACGCGCATCATCACCCAGCGCCAGCATTTGCCGGTATCATGGCGCCTTTGAAACAGCGAACGAGACAGATAGATGGCCGAACCAAAAATCATCAACGGGTACACCGTCGGCAAGGGCAAAGATGGCCAATGGCACATTACTGCCACCAATGGCGAGGATGTTTCCGGGCCGCTACCTACCGAAGCAATGGCGATTGAGGTGGCCTCGGTGCTCGACTACACCCCTCCTGCGCCTAAGCGTCGCGGCAAAAATCAAGACTGATTGACCGCGTTACGCCATAAGCCCTGCCAATACGCAGGGCTTTTTTGTGTCCACGTGCAAACAAGTGGCCAATCGCTATAACCTTTTCACGCCGGCGCTGTCAGAGCGTCTAGTCCCCCTACTCGCTGAAGACGACACCTATGAACATAAACAATTTTTTGCCACTGATTGCAGTACTGGCATTGGCCGGCTGCGCCACCTCTGAGCCGACGTACCTGAAAACCGGTGAACAGGGTTTGACCATCGATTGCTCCGGCGAAGCCAATTCCTGGGCCACCTGCTATGAAAAGGCTGACGCCTCCTGCGCCGGCACCGGCTACCGCATCGTTGGCACCGACGGCACACCGCAGCCAAAAGAGAGCGACAAAACGCTGGGCGTTGACGTCGGCAACTACAAAACCCGCAGCGTCGTGGTGGTCTGCAAATAATCGCTACATGTGAATTTCGGCGAACTTGATCCCGAGGCCGCGCACGACTTCGATCAAGTCATCGAGTTTGCTGAACGATTCGACTTCGTCGTTATCGTCGACCAGAAAATAGCTGCGACCGGCGCTTTTCTTGAAAAAGACAATCCATTCACCCGAGTTCGCCGGGTTCTGGATGACATGGGTGGCAGAGATAAGGCCCTCTGCATGGCGCTCCCGCACTTGCTCTCGCTTCATCGCGACTCCAGAAATGAAAATGCCGCCACAGCATGACTGTGGCGGCATTGATGCTGATGACGGTTAGTCTATCAGCCAGAGATGCAGGCGTTGGCCGCGTTACGCACATCACGAGGGCGTACCGGCACATTGGACATGCGCTCGTGCAGCTTGATGCTGCTGCCGCCGGAGCGGTCTTCGATGTCAAACACCGCTGCCGCACCCGTCGACAATTTGCCCGGGACGATCACCTGGACGCCGTCCTTCTTCGGCTGCACCTGCAGCGCACCACGGCTGTCAGCCAGCTTTTCCGCCAGGCACTGCGCATACTCATGGGGCTTCTTGCCAGAGATCACGCTCATGGTCGGCAGCGTTTCGTTGATTTCAGAAACATTCGCGCAACCACCCAAAGCCAAAACCAACGGCAGACACACCACACCCCACTTCATACAAATCCTCCTTTAAAGACCGTCCGACAGCACAAATGCCGTTTTTCTCCGAGGTCTTCTGCATTTAACCTGCATCCAATCGCGAATATCTGTTCAAAATTGTCAAACCAACGCCCGACGGCCAGATAATAACCCGTGCGGGCTGATAAACTGCGCCCAATCGACAAGCTATCGTTTTGATTTTGTAGAAAAAGCCCTTCTGGAGGCGCCCATGAAATTTATTCACCAGCGCGAGCACCTCAACGAAGACGACATCGTCGTCATCCAGTGCTCGCAAACCTGCAACATCCGTCTGATGAACGACGCCAACTTCCGCAGCTTCAAGAACGGCGGCCGTCACACCTACCACGGCGGCGCTTTCGACACGTTTCCGGCCCGCATCACCGCACCGAGCACCGGTTTCTGGAACATCACCATCGACACCGTCAACCGCCGCCCGATCAGCGTGACCCGCAAGCCGACCCTGACGCACTCGATCAAGATCATCCGCCGCTCCAGCACCAAACTGAGCTGAGCCGATCCCGCCAACGCACACAGGTAAGCATGAACGTGGCCCAAACGACCAAATACGTCATCAAGTACAAGCTCAATGGCGAACGCCGCTTTGAGTTCGCGCAGTTGGAAAACGGCACCGCCGAAGAAGCCAAGGCTGCACTCGATGCCCTACATGACAGCGAAGATGTGATCAGCGAAATCAGCGTCAGCAAAGCGTTGTAAGGCGCCGCTGCGAATTCGATCGCAAGCGGCGGAGTGTTCTGCCGCAGGGATGTGTCTAGCCTGATCACCTCGACTTTGCGTCCAGGAATCAGCATGCCAATGTCCCCTGCCCGACTGAATTCGCTCGACTGGTCAGCGCTGGAGCAGCAACTGGATCAGGATGGTTTTGTCATCATCCGCTCCCTGCTGCTTGGCCAGACGTGTGATCGTTTGAGTGACTTGTACCCGCAGACCGAACCGTTCCGTTCGCAGGTCATCATGGCCCGCCACGGCTTCGGTCGCGGCGAATATAAATACTTCCGCTATCCATTGCCCACAGCCGTAGAACGGCTGCGCACAGCGTTGTATCCGTATCTCGCGCCGCTAGCGAATCGCTGGCAAGCGCGCATGAATCTGCCCGAGCGGTTTCCGACGACGCACGCTGAATTTATTCAGCAATGTCACGCCGCCGAACAGACGCGCCCTACTCCGCTGTTACTGCGCTATGGCCCGCAGGACTACAATTGTCTGCATCAGGACGTGTACGGCGAACGGTTATTTCCGCTGCAAGTGGCGATTCTTCTGTCAGAGCCTGGCGAAGATTTCACCGGCGGCGAGTTGGTTTTGACCGAACAGCGCCCACGCATGCAATCACGCGTTCACGTCATGGATCTGAAAAAAGCCGACGCCTTGATCTTCGCGGTGAACCAACGACCGGTCAAAGGCGTACGCGGCGACTATCGGGTGACCATGCGTCACGGCGTCAGTCGCCTGCACAGTGGAAATCGGCATACCCTAGGCATCATCTTTCACGACGCATTGTGAACACCATGCAACCGAGCAACTTCGACCTGTTCGCTGACAACGAACCGCGACAACAGCCTCGCGCAGACCAGATCGGTGAACAATCGTGGGTGCTGAGGGGTTTCGCGCTGCCTGTTGTCGATCAACTTCTACCGGCACTGGAAAACGTACTTGAAGCCGCGCCATTGCGCAGCATGATGACGCCGGGCGGATTCAGCATGTCCGTCGGCACCAGCAGTTGTGGCGCTTTGGGCTGGATCACCGATCGCAGTGGCTACCGTTACTCCAGCGTCGACCCGCTCAGTGGAGCGCCATGGCCAGCAATGCCAGAGGCCTTTGCTGAATTGGCCCATTCAGCCGCCACCCAAGCCGGTTTTCCTGATTTTGTGGCAGATTCCTGCCTGATCAATCGCTATATCCCCGGCGCCAAAATGTCTTTGCATCAGGACAAAGACGAAAATGCCTACGCCGCGCCGATCGTTTCTCTGTCACTGGGTTTACCGGCGATGTTCCTGTTCGGCGGTTTTGCCCGCAGCGACAAGACCCAACGTGTTCCGTTGCTGCACGGCGACATGGTGATTTGGGGCGGCGTCGATCGGCTGCGCTTTCATGGCGTGTTACCGATCAAACAGGGTCGACATCCACAACTCGGTGAGCAGCGGATCAACCTGACCTTTCGCGTAGCCGGATAAGCTTAAGAGTTTGACCGCAAGGCCCGGAGTGTTGTCCTCGCCGGCGCTGGATAACCTGAATCAAACAGGCCAACGGATTAACCTTCATGAAAACGCTTTCGACCCACCTCAACATCGAAAACGATCCACGCTGGGCCGCCGTCGTTGCCCGCGACCCACGGGCGGACGGGCAGTTTGTCTACGCAGTGAAAACCACCGGCATCTATTGCCGCCCGAGTAGCCTGGCGCGCCTTCCAAAACCACAGAATGTGGAGTTTTTCGACAGCGCTGCCGAGGCTGAAGCGGCGGGTTATCGGCCGAGTAAGCGCGCCGGTAAAGATCAGACGGAGGTCAACGCTCAACACGCGAAGACGGTGGCGCAAGCCTGTCGGCAGATTGAGTCGTCTGAAACGTTACCGACGCTGAATGACCTCGCGGAAACAGCAGGCTTGAGTCCATTTCATTTCCACCGCGTGTTCAAAGCTTCTACCGGACTCACCCCGAAAGGTTACGCCGCCGCGCATCGCTCGCGCAGGGTGCGTGAACGCTTGGCGGACGGCGGCTCGGTGACCGATGCGCTGTATGACGCGGGTTTTAATTCCAATAGTCGTTTCTATGAATCAGCCGATCAGGTGCTCGGCATGAAACCCGGTGATTACCGCGCGGCCGGGCAGAACAACGATATCCGCTTCGCTGTCGGCGAATGCTCGCTCGGGGCGATTCTGGTGGCGCAAAGTGATCGTGGGGTTTGCGCGATTCTGCTGGGGGACGATCCGCACCAATTGGTGTGTGATTTGCAGGATCAGTTTCGCCGCGCCAATCTGATTGGTGCCGATAGCGATTTTGAACAGTTGATCGCAAAAGTCGTGGGGTTTATTGAAGCGCCGGCCATTGGCCTCGACTTGCCGCTGGACGTCAGAGGCACGGCATTTCAGGAGCGAGTCTGGCAAGCGCTGCGGGAAATTCCTGCGGGCAGCACTGCCAGTTATTCCGAGATTGCCCTGCGCATCGGCGCGCCAACGTCGATGCGCGCGGTGGCTCAGGCCTGTGGTGCGAACCGGTTGGCGGTAGCGATCCCCTGTCACCGTGTGGTGCGCAGCGACGGCAACCTCTCCGGTTACCGTTGGGGCGTCGAACGTAAGCGCCTGTTACTGGATCGCGAAACGCAGTCCTAGAGTCGGCTGATTCTCAGCGATTGACGTCGACCACCACCCGGCCACGAATGCGCCCGGCAAGCAACTCAGGCGCAGCATTAATCGCCTCGCTTAAAGCGATTTCATGGCTGATCAGGGGCAACAAGGCGAAATCCAGATCTTTGGCCAGACGTTCCCAAGCCTGCACGCGACGGGCCTTGGGTTGAGTCACGCTGTTGACGCCCGCGAGGGTCACGCCGCGCAAAATGAACGGCGCAACCGAGCCCGGGAAGTCCATACCCTGCGCCAATCCACACGCGGCGACGGTGCCTTCGGAACGCGTACTGGCGCAGGCGTTGGCCAATGTATGGCTGCCGACCGAATCAATCACCGCCGCCCAGCGCTCCTTCGCCAATGGCTTACCCGGCTCGGACAGGGTTGCACGATCGATGATTTCGCTGGCGCCGAGTTGCTTTAAATATTCGTGCTCAGAAGCCCGGCCAGTGGACGCCACCACGCGATAACCCAAGGTGTTCAGCAGCGCAATGGCAAAGCTGCCGACGCCGCCATTGGCGCCAGTCACCAGCACCTCGCCTTGCTCCGGGGTCACGCCATTATGCTCGAGAGCGAGAATGCACAGCATCGCCGTGTAACCCGCCGTGCCAATGGCCATGGCTTGTGCAGCGGTGAAGGCTTCGGGCAACGGAATCAGCCAATCGCCATTGAGTCGCGCTTTCTGCGCCAGACCACCCCAATGGGATTCGCCGACGCCCCAGCCGTTGAGCAGCACCTTGTCGCCGACTTTATAGTCGGGATGCGAACTGGCTTCGACGGTGCCCGCCAGATCAATCCCCGGCACCATCGGAAACTTGCGCACCACCGGGCTGCTGCCGGTAATTGCCAGACCGTCCTTGAAGTTCAGTGTGCTGTAGGCCACCTGCACCGTGACATCGCCGTCGGGCAATTGATCTTCATTGAGTTGCTGCAGGTCGGCGCGGTAACCGCTGTCGTCTTTGTTGATCACAATGGCGTTGAACATGAGTGCCCTCGCATGGCTGGATGTTGAAATGTCGTGCCTTGAAATACCACATCGCAACACGTTGCCACACTCGACTTTGTGTCTGGCTTAAATTTCATCGGGTAATTTCATTGTCGGCGTCTATGCTTTTTCGACTACCCTGCTGATCTTGGCCAAGCCCTCTAGAATCACCTTGTCGATGGAGTTGACGATGTCTCACCCGCGTTCTCTTGTAGTGATGCTGATGCTCAGTCTGCTGGCATTTGGCAATGCGTGGGCGGCGCCTGCCCCGGCTGCTGATGCGGCAACATCTGCAGCACCGAGTGAGCCGGCGTGGCCACAAGTCATTACCAGCGGCAAATCGAAATTGACTGTGTACCAACCGCAACTCGACAGTTGGGACGGTTACACGCTCAACGCTCGCGCGGCTGTCGAAGCTACCGGCGCTGATGGCAAATCCACTTACGGCATCGTCGAGTTCAGCGCCCACACCCTGGTCGACAAGGCCACGCGTTGGGTCGCGCTCGATCAATACAAAATCATCAAAGCCGATTTCCCGGCCGATGCCAGTCAAGCAGACACTTGGGCGGCAGCGCTGCAAAAAGACGCCGACAAGCGCAAGAAAACCATTTCCCTTGATCAGCTCGAAGCCGCTGTCGGCGTATTGTCGGCAGAACAGAAGGCAGACAGCGCTCCGCTGGAAAACAACCCGCCGACCATCATCAGTTCCGACGTCCCGGCGATGCTGGTTTACATCGACGGTGATGCGGCGTATCGGCCGGTGGAAGGCACGTCGCTGCAACGAGTGATCAATACTCGCCCGCTGCTGCTCAAGGACGAACAAGGCAAACACTATCTGCACGTGTTTGATGGCTGGATGGTCGCAGACCAGATCAACGGTGATTACACACGTCTGGCAAAACCGCCCGCCGATCTGGAAAAAGCCAAACAGGCCGCCATCAAAAGCCGTCAGGTCGATCTGCTGACCGGGCAAAGTGATCCGAAAGACAAGATCCCCAGCCTGGCCAAACCGCCGCAGCCGAAGATCTTCATTGCGACCACGCCTACCGAGTTACTGGTAACTGATGGCGCGCCGCAATGGCTGCCGATTCAGGGCACCGGCCTGCTCTACGTCAGTAACACCACCGGACATATCTTCAAGGAAATCGGCGATCAGAACAGTTATGTGTTGATCTCCGGGCGCTGGTTTCGCGCCAGCGACATGAAGGGCCCATGGACGTTTACCCCGGCGGATAAACTGCCGGCAGACTTCGCCAACATTCCCGACGACAGCCCGAAAGAGAACGTCAAAGCCTCGGTCGCCGGCACTCCGCAGGCGAAAGAAGCGGCGATTGCCGCGACCATTCCGCAGACCTCGGCGATCAAGAAAAGCGCGGTGAAAATGACCGCACCGCAGTTCGATGGCGAGCCGCAGCTCAAAGCGATCAACACCACGCCGTTGCAATATGTAGTCAACAGCGCCACACCGATCATCCGGGTCGACAACAACAGTTGGTACGCCGTGGAAAATGGCATCTGGTTTACCGCCACCTCGGTGAACGGCCCGTGGGTCGTGGCCAGCTCGGTGCCGGCAGTGATCTATTCGATCCCGCCGAGTTCGCCGATGCATTACCTGACTTACGTGAAAGTCTATGAGTCCAGCGGCGATACCGTGGTGGTCGGTTATACCCCGGGTTATCAGGGCTCCAATATTGATCCGGTGACTAATGTCGTGGTTTACGGCACCGGTTATCCGTACACGCCGTGGGTCGGTAGCGTCTGGTACGGACCGCCGGTGACTTACGGTTTCGGCGTCGCGATCCGCTACACCCCGTGGACTGGATGGACATTCGGATACGGTTTCGGCTGGAGTTGGGGCGGCAGCACCGTGGCGATGGGCTGGGGCTGGGGCGCTTATCCGTGGTGGGGAAATTACGGTTGGGGTTACGCCTGGGGCCCGCGCTTGTATCCAGCGCCACTGGCCTGGGGCGGCGCTGCTTATGGTTATCGTGGCGGCGCAGTGGCGTGGGGCCCGGGCGGATGGGCCGGCACCACCGGCAATATCTATCATCAGTGGGGTGACCGCGCGACCGTCAGCCGCTACGGCGCCGGTTACAACGCCTGGACCGGCAATCGCTGGGCAGGTCAGGTCGGCTCCTCCTACAACTCGCGCACCGGTGTGGCGGCCGCCGGTCAACGCGGCGCGGTACACAACGTCTACAACGGCAATTACGCGGCCGGCCGCAGCGGTGCAGTCGTCGGGCCGAATGGCGGCGCTATCGCCGGCGCGCGCCTGACAGAGGGTAATACGCGCACTGGTACGCAGGTCACTGCCAATCGCGGCGCGGTGTACAACCCTAATACCGGCAAGACCACCCAATATGGCGCTATCCACGGCCGCAACGGTGGCGCAGCGCAGGTCGGCAACAACGTTTATGCCGGGCGCGACGGCAACGTCTACAAAAAAACCGACAGTGGCTGGCAATCGATGGTCGGCGGTGGTGGCAGCACACGCGCGGCGCCGCTGAACAACAACCCACAGCTGCAAAATCTCAATCGCGATTCCGCTGCGCGTAATTTCGGCAACCAGCGCACCAACAACTTCCACAACTCCTCGCAATTCATGAATCACTCCTTCGGTGGTGGTGGAGGCGGCGGATTCCATCGACGTTAACGGCTTGTGAATTTCGGACTGGCCCTGAGTCCGGTTTTGCTGTTAAAAAACCGGCTCAGCCGTCCCTGCCCGTTTCAACGTTCGGAGTACCGCTTTCATGAGCCAATGGCCAGACACCCGCATTCTTGACCTGTTCGGCATCGAGTTGCCGATCATCCAGGCCCCGATGGCCGGCGCCACGATCTCGTCGATGGTGATTGCCGTGTGCAACGCTGGAGGCTTGGGTTCGATGCCCGCCGCGATGTTGAGCATCGAGCAGTTACGTGAAGAACTGAAAACAATCCGCGAGCACACCGACAAACCTTTCAACGTGAATTTCTTCTGCCATCAGCCACCGGCAGCCGATGAACAGCGCGCGCGTGATTGGAAGAATTTGCTGGAGCCTTATTACCGCGAACTGGGCGTCGACTTTGATGCACCGACGCCGGTGTCCAACCGGGCGCCGTTTGATGCGGCCGCTTGCGAGGTGCTGGAAGAGTTTCGCCCCGACGTGGTGAGTTTCCACTTCGGTCTGCCGGAAAAATCTCTGCTGGATCGGGTCAAGGCTACAGGCGCGAAAATCATCTCCTCGGCCACCACCGTCGATGAAGCCGTGTGGCTGGAGCAAAACGGCTGCGACGCGATCATTGCCATGGGCTATGAAGCCGGTGGCCATCGCGGGATGTTTCTCAGCGATGACCTGAGCAGTCAGGTCGGCACCTTTGCTTTGGTACCGCAGGTGGTTAACGCGGTGATGGTTCCGGTGATTGCGGCCGGTGCGATTGCCGATGCTCGCGGGGTGGCGGCGGCGTTCATGCTCGGTGCGTCAGCGGTGCAGGTCGGCACAGCGTATCTGTTCACCCCGGAAGCGAAAGTCAGTGCCTCGCATCACAAGGCTTTGCGTACAGCCAAGGAAAGTGAGACGGCCGTCACCAACATTTTCACCGGGCGCCCGGCGCGTGGGATTCTCAACCGTGTGATGCGCGAACTCGGGCCGATGTCGGCGAAGGCGCCGGCCTTTCCTTTGGCTGGTGGCGCGCTGATGCCGCTGCGAGCGAAGGATGATGCGCAGTTTGCCAATCTTTGGGCGGGTCAGGCGTTTACGCTGGGGCGGGACGTCAGTAGTGCGGAATTGACGAGGCAGTTGGCTGAGGGGGCGTTGGCGAAACTTGTGAGGTAGCGGACGGATTTCGCAGTAATTGGAAAGAGGGCGTGCTGCGCGCGCCAACGGGGATAAATCCCCTCGCCACAGGGGAGTGTTTCGCTATATATTTCGCTATATAGCGAAACCACCCTCGCATCGGCGCAGTCCACCTCCAACAATAACTGCCCTCTGCACTTGCCAACAACGGAGCTGTTACATGACCACTCGTGCCTCACGTTTTGCCCCAACTTGCCTGGCCGCTTTGCTGGCGACCTTCGCCATCGGGGCTGCTCAGGCTGATGAAGTGCAAGTGGCAGTTGCTGCCAACTTCACTGCACCGATTCAAGCCATCGCGGCAGATTTCGAAAAAGACACCGGGCACAAACTGGTCGCAGCCTACGGCGCCACTGGCCAGTTCTATACCCAGATCAAGAACGGAGCGCCGTTCGAAGTGTTCCTCTCGGCCGATGACACTACCCCGGAAAAACTCGAGAAGGAAGGCGATACCGTTAAAGGCTCGCGCTTCACCTACGCCATCGGCACCCTGGCGCTGTGGTCGGCAAAAGAAGGCTATGTCGATGCCAAAGGCGACGTGCTGAAGAAGAACGAATACCAACATCTCTCTATCGCCAACCCGAAAGCCGCACCTTACGGCCTGGCCGCCACCCAGGTGCTGGAAAAACTGAAACTGACCGAAGCCACCAAAGCCAAAATCGTTGAAGGCCAGAACATCACTCAGGCCTACCAGTTCGTTTCCACCGGCAACGCCGAACTGGGTTTTGTAGCGCTGTCGCAGATCTACAAGGATGGCAAAGTCAGCAGCGGTTCGGCGTGGATCGTTCCAGCCAGCATGCACGACCCGATCAAACAGGACGCCGTAATCCTCAACAAAGGCAAAGACAACGCCGCCGCCAAAGCACTGGTTGAATACCTCAAAGGCCCGAAAGCCGCTGCGGTGATCAAGTCTTACGGCTACCAGCTCTAAATGTCGCTGACGAGTGCCGATTTCGCGGCGATCTGGCTGACCCTGAAACTGGCGTCCCTGACCACCGCGATACTGCTGGTTGTCGGCACTCCGATTGCCCTGTGGTTGTCGCGCACCCAATCGTGGTTGCGCGGCCCGATCGGGGCGATCGTCGCCCTGCCCCTCGTGCTGCCGCCGACCGTTATCGGTTTCTATTTGTTGCTGATGATGGGGCCGCACGGTTTCCTCGGCCAGTTCACCCAGTGGCTCGGGCTTGGCACGTTGACGTTCAGCTTCACCGGACTGGTCATTGGCTCGGTGATCTATTCCATGCCGTTCGTGGTGCAACCGTTGCAAAACGCGTTCTCGGCGATCGGCACCCGCCCATTGGAAGTGGCGGCGACCTTGCGCGCCAATCCGTGGGACACATTCTTCAACGTGATTCTGCCGCTGGCCCGTCCCGGTTTTATCACGGCGGCGATCCTCGGATTCGCGCATACCGTCGGTGAATTCGGCGTCGTGCTGATGATCGGCGGCAACATTCCTGACAAGACCCGCGTGGTCTCGGTGCAAATCTACGACCACGTCGAAGCCATGGAATACGCGCAGGCCCATTGGCTCGCCGGTGCCATGCTGGTGTTCTCGTTCCTCGTGTTGCTGGCGCTCTATTCCAGCCGCAAAACCCGCGCAGGCTGGAGCTGATCGATGATCGAAGCACGTCTGAAAATCGCTTATTCGGGCTTCAGCCTGGATGTCGATCTGCATTTGCCCGGGCGCGGTGTTTCCGCGTTATACGGACATTCCGGCTCGGGCAAAACCACCTGCCTGCGCTGCATTGCCGGCCTGGAACGCGCCGAGCAAGGCTTCGTGCAAATCAACGACGAAATCTGGCAAGACAGCGACAACGGCATTTTCGTCCCGCCGCATAAACGCGCGTTGGGTTATGTGTTTCAGGAAGCCAGTCTGTTTCCGCATCTGTCGGTGCTGGCCAACCTGCAATTCGGCCTCAAACGTATCGCCAAATCGCAGCGCCGGGTTGATCTGGCACAAGCCACCGAACTGCTCGGCATCGGCCACTTGCTCGAACGCCATCCGCAGCATTTGTCCGGCGGTGAACGCCAGCGTGTCGGCATCGCCCGCGCACTGCTGACCAGCCCGAAACTGTTGCTGATGGACGAACCCCTCGCCGCCCTCGACAGCCAACGCAAAAGCGAAATCCTGCCTTATCTGCAACGGTTGCATGACGAACTGGATATTCCGGTGCTGTACGTCAGCCACGCGCAGGACGAAGTCGCGCGACTGGCCGACCATCTGGTGTTGCTCAGCGACGGCAAGGCGCTGGCCAGCGGCCCGATTGGCGAAACCCTAGCGCGTCTGGATCTGCCGATGGCAATGGGTGATGACGCCGGGGTAATCATCGAAGGTCAGGTCAGCGCTTACGATGCGCAGTACCAACTGCTGAGCCTGCAACTGCCTGCCACCGAAATGAACATTCGTGTCACTCACGAACCGATGACCGTGGGTCAAGCCTTGCGCTGCAAGGTTCACGCGCGCGACATCAGTCTGGCGCTGCACAATGACGCCTCCAGCAGCATTCTCAATCGCTTGCCGGTCACGGTTGTCAGCGAACAAGCGGCGGACAATGCCGCCCATGTGCTGATTCGTCTCGATGCCGGGGGCACCCCACTGCTCGCGCGCATCACCCGCTACTCGCGCGATCACTTGGCGATCCAACCGGGCCAGCAACTCTGGGCGCAAATCAAGGCAGTTGCAGTGCTCGCATAAATCATTCGGCACCACGGCGAGAGCGCGCGGTCAATCGTTTTACAGACCGCCGCGCCACTTAAGGAAGTCGCCATGTCCGAAACCGAGCTGACCGATGCACTGCCATCCGACCTGCACTACGTCGATGACACGCAGCCCGGCATCACCCGCAAAAAACTGCGCGGCAAGTTCGCCTATTTCGAGCCGTCCGGTCAGCGCATTACCGACCCGGACGAAATCAAACGCATCAACGCCCTCGCGGTTCCGCCGGCCTATGTCGATGTGTGGATCTGCGCCGACCCGCGCGGTCATCTGCAAGCCACCGGCCGCGACGCCCGTGGTCGCAAGCAATATCGCTATCACGCTCGCTGGCGCGAAGTGCGCGATGCCGACAAATATTCGCGGCTACGCGAGTTCGGTCTGGCGCTGCCAAAACTACGCAAACAACTGGAAACACTACTGGCCGCGCCCGGCTTTAGCCGCGATAAGGTTATGGCCACGGTGATCACTCTGCTCGACGCCACGTTGATTCGCGTCGGCAACACGCAATACGCCCGCGACAATCGCTCTTACGGGCTGACCACCCTGCGCAGTCGCCATGTCGAAGTGAATGGCAGCGCGATCCTCTTTCAGTTTCGCGGCAAGAGCGGCATCGAACACCAGATCACCGTCAAGGATCGACGCCTCGCGCGGATTATCAAACGCTGCCTGGAGCTCCCCGGACAGAATCTGTTTCAGTACCTGGACGAACACGGCGAGCGCCACACCGTCAGTTCTTCCGACGTCAACAGCTACCTGCAAACCCTGACCGGCGCCGATTTCACCGCCAAGGATTACCGCACCTGGGCCGGCAGCGCCTTGGCCTTGGCGGTGTTGCGTGAACTGCAATGGGAGTCGGAAACCGAGGCCAAACGGCATGTGGTCGACATGGTCAAAGGCGTCGCCAAACAGTTGGGCAACACGCCAGCGGTGTGCCGCAAGTGCTACATCCACCCCGCCGTGGTAGAAAAATTCATGCTCGGTGCCCTCGCCGAATTGCCGCGACCTCGCGTACGCAAGGGGCTGCGCAGTGAAGAAGTGGCCTTGGCGATGTTTCTCGAACGGATGAGCGAGATGGCCGTCGCACCTTGATCGTCCGCGCATCGTCGTCTAGGCTAGCCACCTTCCCCTCTTCAGGATGACCGCAGAAGTGAACAATCAGGCCTTCTAAAAATGTAATCGCGACAGTCGCCGCTTGGCGTTTGTCAGTCTTCACGACATTTTTTGGAGGTGCCGATGACTCACGTCTCGCGTACGCCTGCCCTCGTCTCGCTCAATCAGCTGAGTTTCCAATTCGCCAATGGCGAGACGATTTTCAACGCACTGAATCTGCAGTTCGATCATGTCCCGACCGCGATTGTCGGTCGCAACGGTGTCGGTAAAAGCCTGCTCGCGCGCCTGATTGCCGGGCAGCTACAGCCCACCTCCGGGAGCGTATCAAGCGCAGTGCCTGTGATGTACGTACCCCAAACATTTGTCGGCGCCCCTGGCCAAACGGTGGCGGACGCGACGGGTACAGCCCAAGTACTTGAAGCACTGCAGCGCCTCGACCAGGGCAATGCCAGCGCCGACGATTTCGACATCATCGGCGATCGCTGGGATTTGCCGGAACGTTTACGGCAGATGCTTGATGAGTGCGGACTCACCGATATCGCTGATACCGACCTCACCGAAAACCTCAGCGGCGGCCAACAAGTCAGAATCGCCCTGATCAAAGCGCTGTTGAGCCAGGCGCAATTGCTGGTGCTGGATGAGCCAACCAATCATCTGGACAGCGCCGGTCGCCAATGGCTGCTGAGATCACTACAACACTGGCGCGGCGGTCTGATCGTCATCAGTCATGATCGACAGTTGCTGGAGCGGATGCAGCGGATCGTCGAACTGACGCCGTTGGGCGTAAATGTTTTCAGCGGCTCCTACTCAGCCTTTACCGAACAACGAAGCCTGCAACACGCAGCCGCTCAGTCACACCTCGACCAAGCCAGAACCGAACGCCAGCGCGAGCGTTCCCGCCTGCAACGCGAGCACGACACGATCCAGCGCCATGCCGCCAACAGCCGGCGCAATGCGCAAACCGCGAACGTTTCCAGCATCGAACGCGCCGGGATGAAAGGCGCGGCGCGGGACATCATGGGACATGTGCGCGTTGGCCATCAGGCGCGTAAATCCGATCTCGATAACCGCGTGCGTGAGGCGTTTGCAAAGGTGCTGCCCGAAGACAGCGTGCTGATCAATCTTCCGGGCAGCGTGGTGCCGAACAGCCGCCAAGTCTGCACGCTCGTGGACGCGTGTCTGCCGTGGTTATCGCCGGTGAGCCGACTGAGTCTCGCGATCCAGGGGCCGATGCGCATCGCCGTCAGTGGTCCTAACGGCTGCGGTAAATCGACCCTTCTGAACATGCTCGCCGATGAACTGGAACCGGCCAGCGGTACCTGCACGACTCATGTACCGCTGGCGTTCCTCGATCAACAACTGCGTCTGCTTGATGACGCAAACTCCATTGTTGACCAGTTGCTGGCTCAGCAAACTCCGTTGAGCGAAGGCACCCTGCGCAGTTATCTGGCGCACCTTCAACTAAATGCCCAGCGTGCGACCCAGCCCTGCGCTTTGCTCAGCGGCGGCGAACGCCTGAAGGCTGCACTGGCATTGGCGTTGTGGCGCCAGACTCCGGCGCAATTGCTCTTGCTTGATGAACCGACCAATCATCTGGATCTGGCCTCGGTGGAAGCTTTCGAACAGTCATTACAGAGTTTTCCCGGCGCCATTGTCGCGGTTTCCCACGACCAGACGTTTCTACAAGCGTTGAATCCAAGCCATCGGCTAACGTGGCAGCCAAGCGGTTGGCTGCTGCAACCGACGAGTTGAGCTGACTATTTTTTGCACGATTGCCACAGGCTTCTATAGTTGATCTGACACGAATCAGCTGCGGTGACGCCATGGAAGACATTTTCGTTGTGAAGCGTTGCAACAAGATCATCATTCATGGTCGGCGCGCCGAGGACAGCCAGCACGAACCCGCCGAAGCCATCGGCTGGTTTCGCATTTGCGATACACGCACAGGCGGTTTCATCGGCGATGGCTACGACCGGGAGGAAGACGCACGGCGCGAATGCCTGCGCCTCAACGCAGCGAGTTCGATATTGCCGGCTCGCGAATCGTCAGCCTGATGCTGATCATTTGCGGGTCTATACTGAAACCAGCTGAGGGAGCAGCGCCCCAACGGCATAAAGCTCGCAGTTCGCGGGCTTTTTGCTGCCGCTCAGCGGTTTCACCGAACGGAGGTGTTCCATGTCCGAAAAAGAGTCCATCACCACCCTCCTCACCTTGCTCGACGCCCGGCAGGCGCGCCTCGCGGCCGCTTGCAAAGAGATCGCCGACTGGGTTGATCATCAAGGCGGTCACCCCACCGCCCTGCGTATTCGCGATCGTCTGAATGACATCGAGAAAGACGCGCCGTTGATTCGCAACACGCTGTCGGCGCTCAGACCCATTGACCGGCCTCTGCCACGGTTTAGATAACAAACGCGAATAGCACGAACGCCCCGCTGCGACTTTCGATCGGGGCTCTAGAGCGGCGACGGCTGTGTTACCGAGGGATTATCTGTCCGGCGTTTATATTTTCCTCGTTGATTTGTTTATTTTCACAAAATCATGACATCTGCGCGCCTACAGTGAAATCACTCCTTTGGAGATCACACTTAACGCCCGCCCGCATGCGGGTGTTTTTTTGCCTGAAATTTGGCTCGGCGAACACCTGCGGCTATCAGTGGTCACAATTTAGTACACGTCACAAAGGAGACGATTCATGGTTATCCATTTCAACGTCGATGGTCATTTAGCCTGCGGGCATAAAGGCAAACATCTCACTGCCAGCCGCGAACTCAATCGCGTGAAGTGCCGCAGCTGCCGTAATACCGATGCGTACAAGCAAGCCAGAAAAGATCAGCGTAACGCGGCTCGACGCGCAACACGCCAGGCCAAAACCACACACCACGCCGTCAACTGGCGCTCCTCATGGGTAGAGCGTTTGGCTGCGATGCCGGGGCGTCAACGCCTGCCTCGCGGCTTTGCCGGACAAGCCTTCGTTTAGTCCGCAATAAAAAATGGGCCGGCGAGTGCCGGCCCATTGCTTACTAGTTGTTGCCCTGAACATCCTTCACGGTCTTTAAAGCCCGATTCGTTAAATCAATACACTTCTGTTTGTCGCCTGCCTTTTGCGCGGCCTCGGCATCTTTACGGTCTTGCTGGATATTGCCCAAAGCAGGCTGTCCCATCACTGCCGTCTGTTTGAGGTCGTGCAGTTTCTGCAAGTTAATGGCGCACAAGTCATCAGCGGCAAACAGCGGTGTTGCAACAACCAAAGACGCGAAGAACAGACCTAATCGTTTCATGACGAATTCCACCTGTTTGGACTTGGGAATTTGACTATAGATGCTGAATTGAAAGAGCGACGGCCAAGGCATATGAAACGCCGAAACAAACAGCCGAACACTAATCCAGCGGCTTGCCGGCGGTCTCCTTGACCCTCATCAAACCGATCAAGGTCAGACCGACGCAGAACATCATGTACAGGGCTGGCGCGTTGTTATTGCCCGTCAGCCCGATAAGCCCGGTGGCAAAAAACTGCGCAAAGCCGCCAAAAACAGAGACGCCCAAGCAATAAATGATCGACAACCCGGTCGCACGAATCGCCCGTGGAAACAGCTCGGTCACCAGCACCAGTGTCGGCACGGTAATCAGCACCAACAGAAACGTGGTGACCAATGAAACGGCCAACAGTGTTATCAGCGTCGGATACAGATTCATCAACATAAAAGCCGGATAAATCAGCAGCAGCATCGGAACGCAGCCCAGCGCAATCGTGCGCCGCCGACCGATGCGATCACTCAACCGCCCCGCCCAGATCGACAGGCTGATCTGCACCAGCGCGCCAAGACAGGCAGCCGTCGTGCCCATGGTCATCGGCAGATGCAGGACAGTCACGGTGTAGTTGGTCATGTAGTCGAGCACGATATAGCTGGATGCCGTGCTGCCGATCACCAGCAACACACCGCTGACGACAGTGCGCCGATAGTCCCGGAAAATGACTCGCAGACTGGACGTCGCCTCACTGCCCTCTGGTGTTTCAGCGGCGGTTTCCTTCAAGTGACGGCGGATGTAGATGCCGACCGGGATCACCAACATCCCCAACACAAACGGCAGACGCCAGCCCCAGCTTTCCAGTGCCTCGGCGCTCAAGGAAGAACTGAGCGCCAGTGCCACCAGCGCGCCGAGCATGAAGCTCAATCCCTGACTGAACAGCTGCCAACTGCCATAAAAGCCACGGCTGCGATCGTCAGCGTATTCCATCAACATCGCTGTGGAGGCGCCCACTTCGCCACCGATCGCAAAGCCCTGAACCAGCCGCGCCAGCACGATGATCACCGGCGCCGCGATGCCGATCTGCGCGTACGTCGGCGCAATCGCAAACATCAACGAACCCAGCGCCATCAGCCATAACGTCACCATCATTGCCGGTTTACGCCCAACGCGGTCGGCGTAGCCGCCCAGCACCAGACCACCAATCGGGCGCATGCCGAAGCCGACACCAAAGGTTGCCAGTGACAGCAGCAATTGTCCTAACGTGCTTTCGACCGGAAAAAACTGCCGACCAATGAGCGTGGCAAAAAAGCTGTAAACAGAAAAATCGTAGAACTCCAGCCCGGAACCGATGGTGATCGCGGCAATGGCACGCGCGCCAAGCGGTTTTCGAACTGAAGAAGTCGCAGGTATTGCGCTGGAAACAGATGCAGACATCGGGTGAACTCCTCAAAGATCGATCACGAATCAGCGCAGAAAGGTTTCGACCAGGCGCACCCAATAGCTCGCCCCTGTCGCGAGGCATTGATCGTTGAAGTCGTAACCCGGGTTGTGCACCATGCAGCCACCCTCGCCGTCCCCGTTGCCAATCAGCAGGTAGCAGCCGGGGCAGCGCTGCAACATGACGGCGAAATCTTCGCTGCCGGTCAGCGGTTGCAGATCGCGGATCAGCCCCTCCTCACCCAGCCAGTCGACGGCAACCTGTCGGGCAAATTCGGTGCTTTCGGCATGGTTGATCAACGGCGGAAAACGCTGGGCCTGATCGACGACGACAGTGGCACTCGCGCCGAAGCTTGTTGCCTGCGCTTCAGCCAGGTCGGTGATTCGTAAGATCAATTCGTCGCGGACTTCAGGTTTCAGTGCGCGCACGCTCAGTTGCAGTTCGGCGTGATCGGCAATGACATTCGGGGCAATGCCGGCGTGGAAGGAGCCGACGGTGACCACGGCAGTGTCGAGCGGATTAACGTTGCGCGAGACGATGCTTTGCAGCGCCATGACAATCGCAGCGCCGACAAACAACGGATCAATGGCTTTGTGCGGCATCGCGCCATGCCCGCCAATACCGTCGACTCGAATGGTCACGGTATCGGTGGAGGCCATGAACGGCCCCGGTAAAAAACCGAGCTTGCCGACCGGCAGGCCCGGCATGTTGTGCATCGCAAACACTGCATCGCAGGGAAACAGCTCGAACAAGCCGTCATCCAACATGCGTTGCGCGCCGCCATCGCCCTCTTCTGCGGGCTGGAAAATCACTACCAGCGCGCCATCGAATTCGCGACTGTCGGCCAGATGTCTGGCAGCCGCGAGCAGCATCGCAGTATGACCGTCGTGCCCGCAGGCATGCATCACGCCATCGTGTCGGCTGGAATACGCCAGGCCCGTTTGCTCAACAATCGGCAAGGCGTCCATGTCGGCACGCAGGCCGATCATTTTACTACCGCTGCCGTTGCGCAACAGTCCAACGACGCCGGTGCCCGCCATACCGCGATGCACCTGATAGCCCCATTCTTCAAGTTTTCCGGCAACGAGGTCGGCAGTGGCGAACTCCTCAAAGCTCAATTCTGGATGGGCATGAATGTGTTGCCGCAGCGCAATCATTTCTTCCTCGATCGCGCGGATACCGGGCAGCGCAGGCAGGTCGATCATCACGTACTCCTCATTTTTTAAAGTCTTGTTTTCGGGTGTTCCGCTGATAGGCTGCGATGCTAATCAGTTGGCGATGGCCGTGGCAGTCGCAAAAAGCGGGGGCTGAAACCCGCTGGTTTACACCTTTGACTGGGAGAAGTGATGAAGCTGCATCAATTGCGCGCGCTGGTGATGACCGCCGACTGCGGGAGCATTCGTGCTGCCGCGCGGCAACTGGGTGTCTCGCAGACCTCAGTCGCCAAAGCGTTGCGTGAGCTTGAAGAACACCTGCATTTGCCACTGCTGGTGCGCAATGCCAACGGCGTAGTGCTGACCCAATACGGACAGTCTCTACTGCAACATGCGCGGCAGATGCTCAGTCAACTGGAGCGCGCGCAACTGGAACTCGCGCATCTGAGCCACGAGGCGCAAGGCCAGTTAAGGTTGGGGATCTCGCCTTGGATGGGCATGACGTTATTGCCGGAAGTGGTGATGCTGTTTCGTCAACGCATGCCAAAAGTGCGTCTGGAGATTTTCGAGGGGTTGATGGCGGTGGCGCTGCCAAGATTGCGTGACGGCACGATGGAATTTGCGGTTGGCCTGGTCTCATCGCTGCTACCGCGACCGGAGTTCGTCAGCGACCCCCTCTTTGCCTATCAGATGGCGGTCGTTGCCCGCCGCGAGCATCCACGGCGGCACAGCCAATCCATTCATGAATTGCTCGATATGGATTGGGTGGTGAACTACCCGGATGCCAGTCACGAAGGCCTGATGACCGAACTGTTCTGGCAACACGGTGCGCAGATCGATATGCAACACATCCACCGCGCCCACTCGCCTCAGCTGACGTTATCGATGATTGAGCAAACTGACATGCTCAGTTACTTCCCCGAGCCGATGTTGACCGTGCCGATGTATGGCGAGCGTGTAGCGCGACTGCCGCTGAAGGAAGCGTTTGCGACTGACACGATAGGCATCGTCACCACCCGCAATGTGCAGTTGGGCGTGGCCGCTCAGTGTTTTGTTGAATGCCTGACGCAGGTTATCCGCCGTCGCGCGCGTTCGGCGCGCAAAGAGGATGTCCAGTTGTTCGATACGCTGGAATTGTTGATCTGAATACTCGGCGGGTTTTTCTGGGCACAAAAAAGGGCTTGCATGAGATATGTCATGCAAGCCCTTGATATTCATGGTGCCCGAAGCCGGAATCGAACCGGCACGCCCTTACGAGCGGGGGATTTTAAGTCCCATGCGTCTACCAGTTTCGCCATTCGGGCGGTAGCGCGGTGTTGCTGTCTCCGACTGTTCAGTCGCGATCCTGACAGGATGCAGGCTTGAACAGCCGAGCGGGAAATATATACATCACTCCCCGGTGAAGCAAGTTCGCATTGGCTGTTTTATAGACTAAATCTTACAGCGCAGTGCAAATAAAAAAGCTCCGTAAATCATGGATCTACGGAGCTTGTTTATAGTGGAGGCCGAGGTCGGAATCGAACCGGCGTAGGTGGATTTGCAATCCACTGCATAACCATTTTGCTACTCGGCCTCAAAACGTTTGCTATCAGTAGCACAACAACAAACGCGTTTTAAACTTGGAGCGGGAAACGAGACTCGAACTCGCGACCCCGACCTTGGCAAGGTCGTGCTCTACCAACTGAGCTATTCCCGCTTGGTGATGCGCATTCTATAGAATTAAGAAGCTCCGTCAACCCCTTGATTCAAAAAAGTTTTATTTCTTTTCAACATCGGTCTTCAGATGTGGCCAGGCAGCGCGAAGGTATTGAACCATCGACCACAACGTCAGGCCTGCGGAGATCATCAACAGCGAATAACCCAGAATGACCCAAAAGGTAAAGTCCTTCGGATTGGCCAACAGGATCACCAGTGCGAGCATTTGTGCGGCGGTTTTCCATTTGCCGAGATTGGACACGGCGACATGCGCGCGAGCACCCAGCTCGGCCATCCACTCACGCAGTGCCGACACGACAATCTCGCGACCGATGATAACGGCGGCTGGCAGAGTCAACCACAGGTTGCCGTGTTCTTGCACCAACAACACCAATGCGACGGCGACCATCAGCTTGTCGGCAACCGGGTCGAGGAAGGCGCCGAATGGCGTGCTTTGCTCCAGGCGACGGGCCAGATAACCATCCAGCCAGTCCGTTGCAGCGGCAAAGGCAAATACCGAAGCGGACGCCATGTAGCTCCACTGGTACGGCAAATAGAACAGCAAAATGAAGATCGGGATAAGCAGGACGCGTAGAACGGTAATCAGATTAGGGATATTCATCGGCACAACTGGCTACGAGGTGAGGGGGCATTCTACTCGCTATGCAGGTTCGCATAAATCGACTCTGCGAGCTTTTTACTGATCCCCGGGGCTTTGGCGATCTCTTCGATGCTGGCACGAGTCAGCTCCTGCAATCCACCAAAATGTTTGAGCAAATCTCGACGGCGGGTAGGCCCGACACCGGCAACGCCTTCCAGCGTTGAGGTACGCCGGGTTTTGCCGCGACGTGCGCGGTGCCCGGTAATTGCAAAACGGTGCGCTTCGTCGCGGATCTGCTGGATCAGATGCAGCGCCGGTGAGTCGCCGCGCAGCGTGAACTCGTGCGCCGCATCATTCAGATACAGAGTTTCGAAACCAGCCTTGCGCGTTGCGCCTTTTGCAACGCCAAGCAAGATCAGATCCGGCACCGCCAATTCGTTGAGCACGTCACGCGCCATCGACAACTGACCTTTGCCACCATCCACCAGCAGAATGTCCGGCAGCTTGCCCTCGCCTTCCTTCAGCTTGCTGAAGCGTCGGGTCAAGGCCTGGTGCATGGCGGCGTAATCGTCGCCCGCTGTCACACCTTCGATGTTGTAGCGACGGTAATCGGATTTGATTGCGCCTTCCGGGCCGAACACCACGCATGATGCGACGGTTGCTTCGCCACTGGAGTGACTGATGTCGTAGCACTCCAGACGCTGCGGCGGCTCGTCCAGATTGAGCACTTCGGCCAATGCTTCGAAACGCGCAGCGGTGTGTTGACGGTTGGCCAGACGCGCACTCAGTGCCTGTTCGGCGTTGGTGACGGCCAATTGCTGCCAGCGCGCTCGCGTGCCACGCACCCGGTGGCTGATGGCTAATTCACGCCCGCGCAATTTGTGAATGGCTTCGATCAGCGTCGGGAAATCTTCGTGGACGACGTTGACGATCAACTCGCTCGGTAGATCGCGTTCCGGGCTGCTGATGAAGTACTGTCCGAGAAACGCCGCCATGACCTCAGAGACGTCTTCTTCAATCCCGACTTGCGGGAAGAAATTCTTGCTGCCGAGCACGCGCCCGCCACGGACACTGATCAGATGCACGCAGGCACCGCCCGGGTTGACGAACGCAGCAATGACGTCGATATCGCCCGTACCGCCTTCCATGCTTTGCTGATCCTGAACCCGGCGCAGCAAGGCGATCTGATCGCGCAATTCGGCGGCGCGCTCGAATTCGAGATTGATCGCTGCCTCCTCCATCGCCGTCGAGAGTTCATTGGTCAGCGCGTGGCTACGCCCTTCAAGGAACATCACCGAGTGACGCACATCTTCGGCGTAGACCTCAGGCTCGACCAGGCCGACGCACGGCGCTTTGCAGCGTTTGATCTGATATTGCAGGCACGGACGGGTGCGGTTCTTGTAATAGCTGTCTTCGCACTGACGGACGAAAAAGGTCTTTTGCAGCAGGCTGAGGCTTTCGCGAATCGCCCCGGCGCTCGGATATGGCCCGAAATATTTGCCTTTGGCCTTTTTCGCGCCGCGATGAATGCTCAGACGCGGGAACTGGCCGTCCGACAAAAACACGTAGGGATAGGATTTATCGTCGCGCAACAGAATGTTGTACGGCGGCCGCCATTCCTTGATCAGCGTCTGCTCGAGTAGCAGCGCCTCGGTTTCGTTGGCGGTGATGGTCGTTTCGACCTGAGCGATACGCCCGACCAGCGCAGCGGTTTTTGGCGCCAGCCCGGTCTTGCGGAAATAACTGGCCAAACGCTTCTTGAGGTTCTTGGCCTTGCCGACATAGAGCAGGCGCGCATCGCTGTCGAACATGCGATAAACGCCGGGGCGCCCACTGACGGTGGAGAGAAAGGCGCCGGAATCGAATACTTCTGTCATGGTCAGGCGCTGGCATCGACCATGCCGTGTCGGACTGCCAGAAGGGTCAACTCAACATCGCTGCTGATCGAGAGCTTCTCGAAAATACGGTAACGGTAGGTGTTCACGGTTTTTGGCGACAGGCACAACTTGTCGGAAATGATCTGCACTTTCTGACAACCAACAATCATCAACGCAATCTGGATTTCGCGCTCGGACAAGGCATCGAACGGCGAATCGTTGGTCGGCTGGAAAGACTTGATCGCCAACTGTTGAGCGATCTGCGGGCTGATGTAGCGCTGACCGGCAAAGACCAGGCGAATGGCCTGAACCATCTCCGGCAATCCCGCGCCCTTGGTCAGGTAACCGGCGGCACCTGCTTGCAGCAACCGTGTCGGAAAGGGATCTTCTTCGCACACAGTGACGGCAACCACCTTGATGTCCGGATGACTGCGCAGCAGCTTGCGGGTGGCTTCAAGGCCGCCGATGCCGGGCATCTTGACGTCCATCAGCACCACGTCGGGCTTCAACTCACGCGCCTTGATCAGGGACTCTTCCCCGGACTCGGCCTGGCCGACCACTTGCAGGCCATCGATATCGGCCAGCATCCGTGTAATGCCTGTACGAACGAGATCATGGTCATCGACCACTAGCACCCTAATCAAGCAGACACCTCGCGATATGGTCTTATTGGGATGCCCGACACCTTAGCAAAAAGAGCCAGACAGACCTAGCGGAAAGCCGCATTTAAAAAGTTTCAATTCATCTTTGAGGTCTTGCCAGCCGTGGCTTTCAGAGCACAGGCGTGCTCAAATCGAGCTGCATGCGCAGGAAACACTCGTCCTTTCCATGAAGCTGTAGTCCTTTTCGCTGATACAAATTTTTTGCCGGATTGTTTTCGAATACCGTCAGCCGCAAAGCCGTACGCTTCTCATGGCGAGCCATCTCGATAACCTGATCAATTGCCCAGGATCCCGCGCCCTGCCCCTGAAACGCTTCAGCCAGCTGCAATTCACGTATATACAGTGCCCGCGCATCGCGGCTCAGGCTGAGAAACCCCAGCGCTATATCATTGCGGGTGATCAGCCAGTTTTCTCGGCCCGTCCAGGCGACGTCAAAGGCTTCATCCTGCCAAAGCAGCTCATGTTGAATGTAGTACGGCAACATGTTCCTGCAGGTGAGATCGCGGGCGAACGCCAAGTGCTCAGATGTTGCACGACGTAACCGGAACGTCATCGTGGCACATCCACTGCAACGACCCGCCCGCTCCATTCGCCATCACGACGCTGTGCGACTACCAGACAATCGCCCGCTCCTGCTGCCGAAACCAAAAGATCGCCAGTTTCTGACCAGATCGCACTGCGACCCGCAGACTGCCAGCCGCCGGTGAGACCTCCGTGATTGGCCATCAATACGGCCATCGAATGGTGACGAGCATAGCCGTGCAGCAACGCAGAATCTGGCTCGTAGCCTTTCTCGCTGATCAATACACCCGCCGCGTACAGATTGGCACCCTGGTCAGCGGCAGCGGCCGCGTGGCTGGCGTGATTGAAATCAGCGCAGACCGCCAGCGCAACCTTATCGTCACCGATTCGCAGTGTTGCACCGCCGATGCCGGGGGCGAAAATCCGCTCCTCGCCCGTGTGCAAATGTTGTTTGCTGTAAACACCGAGCGAACCATCAGCCCCCAAGACCAACGCGCCAATCCATACCGCAGACGCTTTATCTGCCCGGATCGGCATCCCGACGACAGCGGTGACGCCCAGCGTTCGCGCCAGATCGCGTAACGGTTCAATGACCGCATCGTGCGGATCAATGGCCAACGCTGCTGCCGCCTCACCTTCATAACCGGTCAGCGACAACTCCGGAAAGACCAGCAACTCGACGCCCTGCTCCGCCGCCACTTCGATAAAGCACAAATGGCGTTGGATATTCGCCGCAAGATCCCCCGCAATGGAGATGGATTGGGCGGCAGCAATGGTCAGCGTCGACATGGTTCATCCTTGGGTTCAGGCGAAACGCTGAGTTTGTCACAACTGTTGCTACGCTCAAGCGATAGGCAAATTGTTCTTCACGCCATAGCATTTTATGATTGCTGAGGCGCATCGGCCTCTAGTAAGCTCGGCGCATTCATTGGAGACAGACCATGTTCAACGCCCTTCCACAGCTTCGTATCGTCAGCGCCCTGCGCTCGATGGCGGCTGCGTGGGCGAAAGACGTTTGTGCTCCGGTCAGCTTTTATTTTGGGTATTGGTTTAGCCACTAGCGCGCCTGATACCCAAACGGCGCCCATGTATAACGGGTCGCCTACCAGAGATTTCTCAACCCCCGGTCGGCCTCCCGACCGGGGGTTTTGTTTTTTCTGGCCCCTGCTTTTTCAGCAACACACCAGACACTTTTGAGGATTTACCCATGAACTACGCCACTTATTACCGTTACGACACTTTTACCGCCTGGCGATTTATCAGCCTCCGCTCGGGACAGCCTGCCGCCTCCGATCGGTCACCCACCGGTGGCAAACGCACACACGTAGCCAATACGGCCAATTGTCGAACACCCCAGTAGGGCCGAGCGAGCGGGAAGCACCCGCCGCCAGCCCAGGAATTGTGAATATGAACTCGTCCGTTTCTGCTCTGCCACTGTCCAGCCTCAACTCTGCCAATGAAGCGCTGACCCTGCGTCTGCCCAGCTCGTTGCAACTCAAGCAGCAATTGCCCCTGAGCACTGCCTTGAGCCAGCAAGTCGCCGCCCACCGCCAGGCGGTACGCGCCATTCTCAACGGTGAAGACCAACGTTTACTGGTCATCGTCGGCCCTTGCTCAATCCATGATCCTCAGTCTGCCCTCGAATACGCCGACAAACTCGCCCGTCTTGCCGATCAAGCCAGCAACGAAATGCTCCTGGTGATGCGCGCTTACGTGGAAAAACCCCGCACTACGGTGGGCTGGAAAGGTCTCGCGTATGATCCGCACCTCGATGGCAGCGATGACATGGCGGCAGGCCTGAGCCTGTCGCGCGAACTGATGCTGGAAATGATTCGCCTCGGTTTGCCAGTCGCTACCGAACTGCTGCAACCCATGGCCGCCGGTTACTTCGATGACCTGCTGAGTTGGGTCGCCATTGGCGCGCGCACCACCGAATCGCAGATTCATCGCGAAATGGCCAGCGGTCTGGGCATGCCGGTCGGCTTCAAAAACGGCACCGACGGTGGCGCCGCAGTGGCCGTTGACGCCATGCGCTCAGCCGCACACCCGCATCGGCATTTCGGTGTCGACAGCCAAGGGCATCCGGCAATCATTCAAACGCCGGGCAATGCAGATACCCACTTGGTACTGCGCGGCGGCCACAAGGGGCCAAACTACGACCGCAACAGCGTAACCGCCATCAATGCCGAACTGACCCGACTGAAAATCCCCGGCCGGATCATGGTCGATTGCAGTCACGCGAACAGCGGCAAGGATCCTTCGCGTCAGCCCGCTGTTTTCAATGACGTACTCGAACAGCGCCTGCAAGGTGACCGCTCACTGATCGGCATGATGATCGAGTCGCATCTTTTCGAAGGTTGCCAGCCGCTGAGTCCTACGATGCGCTACGGCGTTTCCATCACCGATGGTTGCCTGGGTTTCAACGCGACGGAGCACCTGCTTCTGGATGCCGCAAAGCGTTTGAGTGCTCAGCCGCGCACCTGATGACAACGCCCTCCGGTACTTTTCGCACCGGAGGGCAATCGTGCTACTCAACTCGTAGCAGCGTTATCGCGGAGGCTTGACTGTCATCATCCGAGCGCTCCACTGAATAGGCGATGCGCACTGTCGAGCCCTGATGCTCACGCCAGAACCGGTGGGGCACGATAAACACCAACGGCTGCCCCGCTGACTCGCGGGTAATCTCACGCTCGTCACGATGGTTGAAGTAATCACCATCACACTTGAGATAGACCAACTCACCCTCCTGAGCTTGGGCATTGCCGATCACAACGGTGATGCCATCCGTTGAGTCCACCACATCAAGCACTTCGTCCTGAGCTTCGAGGACATCCGGCGCCTCGAGCAAACCACGAATCAAAGGTGCGATGACAAAGGTTGCGATGTCGGAATCTCGCGCCTCGCCAGTTTTCGGCTCAACCCGATAACGCACTGTCACTTCGCCGCCAAGATGTCCCGCAATAAGATCAGCACCAATCCAGAAAGACAGCGTATTGCCTACCGCCAACGACTGCAGGGTCAATGCATCGTTAAACACCTCCGTCAGAACAGCACCTTGCCAGGTCAACAACACTCTGTCGCCTTCGGCCATACGTGAATACGGTCGAAGGCTGATGCAGGTGCCTTCGCTGAGTCGCTCAGGATCAAGGATTGCGCCAACCGCTTCTTCGACATAGGGCGCAAGCAACCTCGGGCGAACATCGCCGACGTCCAGTTGCAACCTTGCCGACGTGAGCGGTTGCGCTTGTTTGGCACTGAAAAGCGTCCAGTAGATTTCCAGCGACCCACCATCCAGCGCCGCGACATGCACGCCTTTGATGACGAATACGATTTCCTTGCCGACCTGTGCTTCGCTGACGAAACGAGCGCTTTCATGCTGATAGGTGAACCCATCGATATCGAGCCCTTCCCAGCGCAACAGCACTTTATCGCCGCACGCCATGTTCGGGTAAGGCGGGATCCGGACGATGGCCCTCTTCAGGGACGGGTCAAGTACGGCTTGTGTCATCGAATCAAGATTCGGTGCGGGCAATGCAAGCACTGCCTCGGCATCCAGGGTATTGCCCGCTCGAAAGCAGAACTCCAGCGACGTTTCATCCGCTTTGAAACTCAGCGCGCCCTGTTTATCCAGTGCAACCCAGCGCGGCTGAAAAGTGCCGGGGTTCTGCGATGACGCGACTGACAGATGTGCTTCATGCGTAGTCATGGGTGCCTCCATTCCTTGGATTAAACGCTGTCGTCAATGACTGCGTTGACTGCCCCTATTTAACGCGGTCAATCATTCAATGGATATCAGCCGATTGCCTTTAAGCACGGAGGCAAAGGCATCACGCAAAGTAGGCAAGCCGCAAAAAAAACCAACACGCCGTCCGATAGACGTCCAAAGAATAGGAGCTGGATTTCAGCACTTTCCGAAGTTTCGTACAGCTTCTAGTCCAGATTCCAACGACAACCGAGGCTTATTCGTACTTCGCTAACGGAATGACTGTTTTAGAGTGGCACGCAGATTTCACCCAGAACCTCTGCGAAAAGGTAGTCAACATGCAACGGAATGCTACAACTCAGTACCCGATCCTGCTGGTACATGGCCTGTTCGGATTCGAGCGTATTGGCTCCTTCGAACTCTTCCACGACGTCAAGAAAGCACTTCAGGCTGTTGGCTGCCGAGTGCTTGTACCGCATCTTTCAGCCACCCATGACAACGAAATGCGCGGTGAACAATTGTTGCAGCAAATCGACACGGTGCTCAGGGGTACCGATTCGAGCAAAGTCAATCTGATCGGGCACAGTCAGGGCGCACTCGCCGCCCGATACGCTGCGGCGCTTGCCCCACACGCCGTCGCTTCCGTGACATCGGTGAGTGGCCCCAACCAGGGTTCGGAATTGGCCGATGTGCTGCGTGAAGCACTGATTCCCGGACAACTGCCAGAAAAAATCGCGCAGACAGTCGTCACGTTATTTGCCGATTTTTTGTCGGTGCTCAGTGGCCGCATAGCCATGCCGCAGAATGCGATCGCTGCGCTTGGCGCCCTGACGACGCAAGGCATTGGCCGCTTCAACGAAAAATACCCTCAGGGCCTGCCCGACAGTTGGGGCGGCCAAGGGCAAGAATCGGTCAATGATGTTCGTTACTATTCCTGGAGCGGCACGTTGCCGGATCACAGTCAGCCAACGCTCGATCCGGTGGAGCACATCTGCCGAAACCTAGCCAGATACTTCAAAAAAGACGCTGGGCAAAACGACGGATTTGTCGGCCGCTACAGTTCTCACCTGGGGAAAGTGATCCGTTCGGACTACCCGTTCGACCATCTGTCCATTCTGCGTAGCGCAAGTGCCTTGCGCGCAGTATCACCGGATCCGATCGAACTCTACGTGGCGCATGCCCGCCGCCTGCAGGCAGCTAACCTGTGAAGTTGCCGCGTCACGCAAACGGAACTTTGCCGAGAAATCGCCCACTGAATCCGGTAGGCTCCGCACTTTACTGATATTGATTGGAGATTTTCCCCATGGCTAAAGCCACTGCCCGTCACATCCTTGTTGCCAGCGAAGACAAGTGCAACGAACTCAAAGCCCAGATCGAAGCCGGTGCTGATTTCGCCGAAGTGGCCAAGGCCAACTCCACCTGCCCTTCCAGCCGTCAGGGCGGCGACCTCGGTTCGTTCGGTCCTGGCCAGATGGTCAAGGAATTCGACACCGTAGTATTCAGCGCACCGGTCAACACCGTGCAAGGCCCGGTGAAAACCCAGTTCGGTTATCACCTGCTGGAAGTGACCAGCCGTCAGGACTGATCCTTCGCATTGAATGAAACATAACGGCCCGCCTTTTGGTGGGCCGTTGTGTTTCAGTTACACGATACGGCTGGCGAGCCGCGCGCCGCTCGCGTACAAATTACGCTTATCGATCACCCGGCTCTAAGGCTGACAATGCGACTGGCTTTCCCCACATTGATGTTCACTGCCGTGACGCTGCTGTTGAGCGCCGTAGGTGTGAGCGCGGCACCGCAACATGCATTGACCGTTTATGGCGAGCCGGCGAAGTATCCCGCCGGTTTCAGCCACTTCGACTACGCCAATCCGCAGGCGCCCAAGGGCGGAACGATGCGCCGCTCGGCGATCGAGATCGGCCACTTCGACCATGTTCTTCCTTATATAGACAAAGGCATCGGCGTCACCCAGATCGACGGCATGCTCTATTCGCCGCTGGCGCAGCGCTCGATGGATGAGCCTTACACTGTCTACGGCCTCGTCGCGCAAAAAATCGAGCGCGCTGACGATGGGTTGTCCTTGCGCTTTTTCATCAATCCGAAAGCGCGTTTCGCCGACGGTACGCCGATCACCGCCGAGGACGTGCGCTACACCTACGATTTGTTGATGACCCAAGGCAGCCTGCGCTATCGCACGCAATTCGCCGACGTCAAAGGCGTCGAAATCGAAGCGCCGCTGACGGTGCGATTCGATTTCAAGAGCAATGAAAACCGCACTCTGCCACTGGATATCGCCACTCTGCCGGTGTTTCCCGAGCATTGGTGGAAGACCCGTGACTTCGCTGGCGGTGGCGGCTATGAAGCGCCATTGGGCAGCGGCCCGTATCGCGTCGGCAAGGTCGACTCCGGACGCAGTATCACTTTTGAACGCAATGCCAACTGGTGGGGCAAGGATCTGCCGGTTAGCCGCGGCTTGTACAACTTCGATCACTTCAGCATCGAGTATTTCGGCGACACCGACGTCGCCCGTCAGGTGCTGCGCGGTGGCGCGTATGACTACAACCGCGAGTTCTCGGCCACCGGTTACTCGATCGGTTACGACAGCCCGGCATTGAGTGACGGGCGCCTGCAAAAGGCTCATTTGGCCACTGAGGCGCCGCAATCGGCGCAAGGTTTTGTGTTCAACCTGCAGAAGCCGATGTTCCAGGATCGTCGCGTGCGTCAGGCACTGGCCATGCTCTGGGATTTCGAGTGGAGCAACCGGCAGATGATGCGCAACCTGTACATCCGCCAGCAAAGCTACTTTTCCAACACTGAGCTCGCCGCGTCAAAATTGCCCGATGCGCAAGAACTGCAGATCCTTGAGCCGCTGCGTGGCCAGGTGCCTGACGAAGTCTTCAATCAAGTGTTCGAGGCGCCGAAAACCGACGGCAGCGGGATGATCCGCGATAAACAGCTGCAAGCCTTGCAGCTGTTGGAACAGGCTGGCTGGAAACCGGATGGCGACCAGTTGGTCAACGCCGAAGGCGAGCCGCTGAGCTTCACGTTTCTGGTCAGCCAGAACGGCATGGATCGCTTGCTGCTGCCTTATAAACGCACGCTGAAACAAATCGGCATCGACCTCAACATCCGGCGCATCGATTCCTCGCAATACGTCAATCGCCTGATGAGTCGCGACTACGACATGATCGTCACCGGCTACCCGGTCAGCACTTCCCCCGGCGGCGAGCTGCTCAACTATTTCGGCTCGGCCTCGGCCAACGACCCCGGCGCCAACAATTACATGGTGCTGAAAAATCCGGCCGTCGATACGCTGATCAACGGCCTGATCCGCGCCTCGACACAATCCGACATGCTGCATTACGCCCACGCACTGGATCGGGTGCTGCAATGGAATTACTACTGGATTCCCAACTATTACCCGCCTGGCACCTCGACGGTCTGGTGGAACCGCTTCGGCATGCCGGCGGTGCAAGCGAGCAATGACGAAGCGATCGAGAGTTGGTGGGAAATCAGCAGCACACCGCTGACCAACCAACAGATGACGGCCGAGAAAATCGGACGTGGCAAACCCGGAGGGCCGCACTGATGTGGGGTTACATACTGCGGCGTCTGCTGCTGATCATTCCGACACTGGTGATCATTCTGCTGGTCAACTTCGTGATCATTCAAGCGGCGCCCGGTGGCCCGGTGGAACAGGCCATCGCTCACTTGCAAGGCATCGGCGGCGGCAATGTCGGTGGTGGTGCCAGTGAAGCCATTAGCAGTACATCGCGCGCCAGTCGCGGCCTCGACCCGCAACTGATCAAGGACATCGAAAAACAGTACGGCTTCGACAAACCCGCGCATGAACGGCTGTGGCTGATGCTGAAGAATTACGCGCAACTGGACTTCGGCAAGAGCTTCTTTCGCGGCGCCACGGTGACCGACCTCATCCTCGAAAAAATGCCGGTGACCATTTCCCTTGGGCTCTGGGCGACGCTGATCACCTATCTGGTATCGATTCCGCTGGGCATCCGCAAAGCCGTACACCACGGCAGTCATTTCGATATCTGGAGCAGCACTGCAATCATCATTGGTTACGCGATGCCGGCGTTCCTCTTTGCGATGTTCCTGATCGTGGTGTTTGCCGGCGGCACTTCGCTGAACTGGTTCCCGGTGCGCGGTCTGGTCTCGGACAACTTCGAATCGCTGTCGACACTCGGCAAGATCACTGACTACTTCTGGCATCTTGTGCTGCCAGTGACGGCGCTGGTGATCGGCGGATTCGCCACGCTGACGATTCTGACCAAAAACTCGTTCCTCAACGAAATCACTCGCCAGTACGTGGTGACTGCCCGGGCCAAAGGCTTGAGCGAGCGACGCGTGCTCTATGGGCATGTATTTCGTAACGCGATGCTGCTGGTGGTGTCAGGCATTCCTCAAGCGTTCATCAGCGTGTTCTTCGCCGGTTCGTTGTTGATCGAAGTGATCTTCTCCCTCGACGGTCTCGGGCGCATGAGCTACGAAGCGGCCGTCTCCCGCGACTATCCGGTGGTATTCGGTTCGCTGTTCATCTTCACCCTGTTTGGCCTCCTGATAAAACTGATTGGCGACCTCTGCTACACGCTGGTGGATCCGCGCATCGACTTCGCCGCGAGGAACGCCTGATGTTCAAGTTTTCGCCGTTGGGCCGTCGCCGCTTCGAGCGTTTCAAGAGAAACCGTCGGGGCTGGTGGTCGTTGTGGCTGTTTATCGGTCTGTTTGCGTTGACGTTGGGCGGCGAGTTGATCGCCAACGACAAACCGCTGATGGTCAGCTATCAGGGTGAATGGTATTTCCCGGTGTTCAAGCGTCACACCGAGCAGGAGTTTGGCGGGCAACTACCGTTTCAGGCCGATTATCGTAGCGAGTACGTGCAGAATCTGATCCGCAAGGACGGTGGCTGGCTGCTGTTCCCGCCGATTCCGTTCAGCGATGACACGCCCAATTACGACCTCAACAAACCGGCGCCGAGTCCACCCACCACCGTGAACTGGCTAGGCACCGACGATCAGGCGCGGGACGTGCTGGCGCGGGTGATTTTCGGTGCGCGGGTGTCGATTCTGTTTGCGTTGATGCTGACGTTTGTCAGTGCGCTGATCGGCATTGCGGCCGGTGCGCTGCAAGGCTATTACGGCGGCTGGGTCGACTTGATCGGGCAACGCCTGCTGGAAGTCTGGTCGGGATTACCGGTGTTGTATCTGCTGATCATCCTTTCCGGTTTCGTTGAGCCGAATTTCTGGTGGCTGCTGGGGATCATGGCGCTGTTTTCGTGGCTGGCGTTGGTCGATGTGGTGCGCGCCGAGTTCCTGCGTGGGCGCAATCTGGAATACGTCAAAGCCGCGCGGGCCTTGGGGCTGACTGATCGCAAAGTGATTGTCCGGCACATCCTGCCCAACGCGATGAACGCCACGTTGAGTTATCTGCCGTTTATTCTGACCGGAGCAATCTCCACCCTCACCGCGCTGGATTTTCTCGGTTTTGGCATGCCCGCCGGCAGCGCCTCACTGGGTGAACTGATCGGTCAGGGCAAACAGAATCTGCAGGCGCCATGGTTAGGTTTGACGGCGTTTTTCACCTTGGCACTGATTCTGTCGTTGCTGGTGTTTATCGGCGAAGCGTTGCGAGACGCCTTCGACCCACGCTCTTGAAGCAGAGATTGACGATGACTGACAACCTGATCGAAATCCGCGACCTCAACGTCGCCTTCAATGACCAGACCGTGGTGCGCAACCTGTGTCTGGACATCCGCCCCGGCGAGTGCCTGGCGCTGGTCGGCGAGTCGGGTTCGGGCAAATCGGTGACCGCGCATTCGATCCTGCAATTGCTGCCCGAGTGTGATGCCCGCACTACCGGCAGCATTCGTTATCGCGGCCAGGAGTTGGTCGGCGCTGACCCCAAAGTCTTGCGTGAACTGCGCGGCAATCGGATTGCGATGATCTTCCAAGAGCCGATGACTTCGCTCAATCCACTTCACACCATCGAAAAACAGATCGGCGAAACCCTGTTGCTGCACCGTGGCCTCGGCGGCAAAGCGGCGCAGTCACGCATTCTGGAATTGCTGCAACTGGTTGGCATCAAAAAGCCTGAAGAACGCCTCAAGGCTTATCCGCATCAATTGTCTGGCGGGCAACGCCAGCGGGTGATGATTGCCATGGCGCTGGCGTGCGAACCGGAACTGTTGATCGCCGACGAGCCGACGACCGCGCTGGACGTGACGGTGCAGCGCAAGATCCTGCTGCTGCTCAAATCCCTGCAACAACGCCTCGGCATGTCGCTGCTGTTGATCAGCCACGATCTGAATCTGGTGCGCAGCATCGCCCAGCGGGTTTGCGTGATGAAGGCCGGGGAAATTGTCGAGCAGGCGCCGTGCGAGATTTTGTTTACCGAACCGAAGCATCCGTACAGCTGCGTCTTGCTCAACGCCGAGCCCGAGGGCGAAGCGCTGCCCCGCGATGAGCGCGAGAACGTGCTGGAAGTCGAGGATCTGCGGGTCGATTTTGCCTTGGGCGGCGGTCTGTTTGAGCGCAAGCAGTATTTGCGCGCAGTGGACGGCATCAGCCTGACCATTCAGCGCGGCAAAACCCTGGGCATCGTCGGCGAGTCCGGTTCGGGCAAATCAACGCTGGGTCAGGCGATTCTGCGCTTGCTCGACTCCGAAGGCAGCATCCGTTTTCAGGGCGAAGCGCTCGACGGGCTCAATCAGAAACAACTGCGGCCATGGCGGCGGCAGATGCAGGTGGTGTTCCAGGACCCGTTCGGCAGCCTCAGCCCGCGCATGTCGGTGGCGCAGATCATCAGCGAAGGCCTGGAGGTGCATTGCGAATCCACCGCCGATGAATGCGATGCGCAAGTGATCCGTGTGCTCAAGGAAGTTGGTCTCGACCCGGAAAGTCGTCATCGTTACCCTCATGAGTTTTCCGGCGGGCAGCGTCAGCGTATTGCCATCGCGCGGGCGCTGGTGCTGAAACCGGCGCTGATTTTGCTGGATGAACCGACATCGGCGCTGGATCGTACCGTGCAGAAACAAGTGGTCGCCCTCCTCCGTGATTTGCAGGAAAAATACGGTTTGACCTATCTGTTCATCAGCCATGATCTGGCGGTGGTGCGCGCCTTGGCGCACGACATGATCGTGATCAAGGACGGCAAAGTGGTCGAGCGCGGCGCCAGTCATGATGTGTTTGATTCGCCGCAGCATCCGTATACCAAAGAGCTGTTGGCGGCGGCGCATCCGGGGTAGGCGTTTTAGCTTAAAAAACCGCGTCGCGGCCATCGCGAGCAAGCTTTGCTCCTACAGATAACGCGAATTCTGTAGGAGCAAGGCTTGCCCGCGAAGAGGCCAGCACAGAAAACCAGAACATCCAGGATCCACCCCATGAATACCACCGAAAGCCTCAAGGACTACCAACGCGTGCGCACGCTGGCGATCCGCTCGTTGTTCGAGATCATCGAGCAGTCCAGCGAAGGCACGGTGATCGTTGATCGTGATGCCAATATCGTCTGGATGAATGAGCGTTACGCGCGCCGATTTGGCCTCGACTCCGCTGAAGGCGCCATCGGCAAGCCCTGCGAAAGCGTGATCCCCGGCAGCCTGCTGCGTGAAGTGGTGCGCACCGGGCGGCCGATCCTGCTCGACATGCAAGACACGCCAAAAGAACCGCTAGTCGTCATGCGCCTACCGATCCATGACGACGCCGGCACCGTCATTGGCGCCATCGGTTTCGCCCTGTTCGACGAGTTGCGCACGCTATCGCCGATGCTCAAGCGCTACCTGAGCATGCAGGAAGAATTGGCCTCGACCCGTTCACTGCTGCGCGCACGGCAGACTAAATACAACTTCGCCCACTTCATCGGTACCAGCGCCGCCAGCCTTGAAGTCAAACGCCGCGCCCGACGCAGCGCCAGTGCCGAGTCGCCGGTGTTGCTGCTCGGTGAAACCGGTACCGGCAAAGAGCTGTTGGCGCAGGCGATTCACAGTGCTTCGCCGCGTGCGCACAAGGCGTTCGTCAGCATCAACAGCGCGGCGATTCCTGAAGCGCTGCTGGAAGCGGAATTCTTCGGCACAGCGCCGGGCGCGTTCACCGGCGCCGACCGCAAGGGCCGCACCGGCAAATTGCAAATCGCCCAGGGCGGCACGTTGTTTCTTGACGAGATCGGCGACATGCCGCTGCCGCTGCAAAGCAAACTGCTGCGGGTTTTGCAGGAAAAGGAATTTGAACCGGTAGGCTCGAACGAGGTGATTCAGAGTGATGTGCGGGTGATAGCTGCCACTTCGACCGATTTGCAAGCGGCGATCAAACGCGGTGAGTTCCGTGCCGATTTGTATTACCGCCTCAATGTGCTGCCGATTCAAGTGCCGCCGTTGCGTGAGCGTCTTGATGATTTGCCGGCGCTCAGTGAGGCGATTCTGGAGGAACTGCGCAGTCAGCATGAGCTGCACCGCGATGCGCTGGAACTGCTCGGGCAGCACGCCTGGCCGGGGAATATTCGCGAGTTGCGTAATGTGCTCGAGCGCGCGGCGTTGCTCAGTGATGACTTGATGCTGACGGAGAGTGACATTCGTGCAGCAATCGGGCCGCTGAGCCCGGTTGAGCGTGCGTCGGCGCCCACACTTGAAGCGCCAAGTGAGGAGACATTCGCTCAAGCGCGGGAGCGGTTTGATCGGCAATTGATTGAGGCCGCCCTTGCGCAATGTGCGGGGAAAGTGCCGGAGGCGGCGGCTCGGCTCGGGCTTGGGCGGTCGACGTTGTATAAGAAAATGGTGGCGCTGGGGATTGCTTAGTCTCCCAATAGAGACGCTGTCTCCTTTTTTGGATGCGTTATTTTAAGATCAAAAGATCGCAGCCTTCGGCAGCTCCTACAGAGAAAACCCATCTTCTACTGTAGG